>NZ_CAXTGI010000001.1:0-346593 GCF_964243765.1 Collinsella aerofaciens
TCTGATGGTGTCGACGTCAATGGTATACGGGTGCATCATCAACGTCTTCAACACAGAAAATATCAGTGCGGAATGTTCCGGAGGGAAGCCCCCGTCACGCCCCCGGATTCCCTGCGTTTACGGCCTTGAGGTCGGCGGGCGGAGGAGGACGTGGTTGTGGGGGATGCGTGTCCCGGTCGCTGTTTCGCGGCTCTGCCGCGAAAGGCGCGCTACTTTGGGGCGGATGGAGGACGTGGTTGTTGCGCTAACTTGTCCCTACCGCATTTCTGGAGCGTTTCCCCACCACAAATTACCCTTGGCATACTTGCGCGAACGATTGCTCGTGCTACACTTGCAATTGCTGTTTCAGGGCGGGGTGGAATTCCCCACTGGCGGTAAATCGGGCGGTGCCAAAGGGGTGCCGTGGCGCAGACGAGGC
Source organism: Collinsella aerofaciens (assembly GCF_964243765.1). Taxonomy (GTDB): domain Bacteria; phylum Actinomycetota; class Coriobacteriia; order Coriobacteriales; family Coriobacteriaceae; genus Collinsella; species Collinsella aerofaciens_BU. The sequence continues at coordinate 419 of NZ_CAXTGI010000001.1, forward strand.
GTTTGCGACCGAGCCGATGAGTCCGCGACCCGTGTGTGCGTTGGTTCGCATGCCGGCTGAACTGGTGAGATCCCAGTACCAACGGTTAGAGTCCGGATGAAAGAGGCAGGTGATCTTAATGTCTGAACAGTCGCAGCATATCCATTTTGAGAACACGAATAGGTGGAGCACCAAACAGCTCGTTACCATGGCGCTGATGTGCGCCTTGGGCGCCCTGTTTATGTATGTGCAGCTGCCCATTCTTCCCTCGGCGCCGTTTTTGACGTATGACCCGTCGCTGGTGCCGGCGATGGTGTGCGGGTTTGCGTATGGTCCTGGTGCCGGCACTGCTGTTGCCGCCATGGCGATCGTTATCCATGCGCTCACCACGGGTGACTGGGTCGGCGCGCTTATGAACCTGGTTGCCACGCTGGGCTACATTCTGCCCGCGGCTATCGTCTACCAGAAGATGCATACCTATAAGGGTGCCGTGATTGGCCTGGTGCTCGGCGTCATTGCCGCTACGGCGTTGTCTATGGTCGCAAACCTTACCATTGGCGTATGGTTCTGGTATGGCTCGGTCGATGTGATCGCCCCGCTTATGATTCCTGCCGTGCTGCCGTTCAACCTTATCAAGACCGTGCTTAACTCGGTGTTGACGCTAGCGGTGTATAAAGCAGTCTCCAACCTCATCACGCCTAAAAAGGACCAGGTCAAAGGCCGCGCATGATTGAGTGTCGGGGCGTTTCCTTTAGCTATGACGGTGCCGTACCGGCACTCGACGGCGTCGATCTGAACATCGAGGACGGGGAGTTTTTCTGCATCCTCGGTGGCAATGGGTCGGGCAAGTCGACGTTTGCCAAGCATCTGAATGCGCTGCTGCAGCCCGATGCGGGCACGGTACGTATCAACGGTATGGATGCGTCCGATCCCGAGCTGGTCTACGACATTCGTTCGACCGCAGGCATGGTGTTCCAGAATCCCGACGACCAGCTGGTGGCAACGCTTGTCGAAGATGACGTTGCGTTCGGTCCCGAAAACCTTGGCGTGCCATCGGCGCAAATTGCGCAGCGCGTACGCGAGGCGCTGAAGGGCGTGGGCCTGGTGGGCTTTGAGCGCCACGAGACCCATGCGCTTTCGGGCGGTCAAAAGCAGCGTGTGGCGCTTGCCGGTGTGCTCGCCATGGAACCGCGCGTGCTCATTTTGGACGAGGCGTCCTCGATGCTCGATCCGCGCGGGCGCAAGGGCCTTATGAAGGCCTGTCACGTGCTGCACGAACGCGGCATGACCATCGTGATGATTACGCACTTTATGGAAGAGGCCGCCGAGGCCGATCGTGTCGCGGTGTTTCGGGCGGGGCGCGTTGCCATGCTCGGTACGCCCGAGGAGATTCTGACGCGGGCAGATGGGCTCGTGGAGCTCAACCTGGATATGCCGGCGTCGTGCTGCTTGGGCATGGCGCTTCGTGCGAAGGGCGTGCCCGTTCATGCGCGGGTGCGCGAGGCGGATATGGTCGCCGAGATTGCGCAGGTATATGCCGACCGGAGTGGGGAAGACACCGCAGGGCGGCCTTCTGCATCCGATTCTCGTGTGCTCGACAACGCCTCCTCTGCAACCGACGGGACAGCCGCGTCGGAGCCCGTCATCGAGATTTCGCACCTCTCGCATAGTTACTCGCTGAGCGCCCGCGAGCGTCGCCGCTGGCATAAGCGCTCGGCCGTTGCGGGCAAATCGAGCAAACAGGCTCTCTGGGGAAACGACCCCAGCAGCCCGTGGGCGCTGCGCGATGTATCGCTGACGGTGCGTCGCGGCGAGTTCCTGGGCTTAGCAGGTCATACCGGTTCGGGTAAGTCGACGCTGGTCCAGCATCTCAACGGGCTGATTCGTCCGCAGGAGGGAAGCGTTTGCGCGCTGGGGCTCGACTTATCAAGCAAGAAAGATGCCGCCGCGGTTAAGGCCAAGGTCGGCGTGGTGTTTCAATATCCCGAGCGTCAGCTGTTTGCCGAAACCGTGACGCAGGACGTGGCGTTTGGCCCGCACAACCTTGGCTTGCCGCAAGATGAAGTCGACCGTCGCGTCGAGTCGTCGCTCTCGCGCGTGGGCCTCGACCTTTCTACGGTCGGCGACAAGAGTCCCTTTGAGCTTTCGGGCGGTCAGCAACGGCGTGTGGCATTCGCCGGTGTGCTCGCCATGGAGCCCGAAGTCCTGGTGCTCGATGAACCCATGGCGGGGCTCGATCCGGCTGCGCACAGGGATTTCCTTGAGCTTATCGATCGACTTCACCGCGATGGCCTGACCGTTGTCATGGTTTCGCATAGTATGGATGACCTGGCCAATTGCTGCGACCGCATCGTCGTGATGAACGAAGGTGCGGTGTTTGCAGAGGGAACCCCCGCGCAGGTGTTTGCACATGCCGATGAGCTCAAGTCGATCGGCTTGGGCGTACCTGCTGCCCAGCGCATGGCGTTGGCGCTCGCGGAGGCGGGCGTGCCGCTGCGTTGCGGCGGGCTCTATACGGTTGAGTCGCTGGCAGACGAGTTGGTGGACCTGCTAATCGGTCGCTCGGACGGTCCTTCTAACGTCGCGGACATTGCTAAATCCAAGACGGTCGCGCGAGAGGAGGGCTGCTAATGGAGGCGTTTTCGTTTGGCAGCTACTATCCGAGCGATAGTGCGATCCATCGCCTGGATCCGCGCACCAAGCTGCTCCTGGGCTTTGTGTTTTTAATCACGACGCTGACCGTCGGCGGCTTCCGCGGACTGGCTCCTGTCGCAATTTTCGTCGTGCTGATCTATGCCGTGTCCCGGGTGCCGGCTCGTCGCGTTCTGTCGTCGATGGCGCCGCTGCTGGCAATCGTCGTCGTGGTCGCGGTGCTCAACTTGTTTACCGATCAGAGTGGGCGCATCCTGTGGCAGCTCGGCTTTTTGCAGATAAGCGAGGGCTCGCTGCATTCCGCCGTCTTTATGGCGTGCCGCCTGACCTTGATGATGGCCGGCATGAGCGCCATTACGCTCACCACGCCTACGCTCGACCTCACCGCGGGCTTTGAGCGCCTGCTCGCACCGTTTGCGCGCGTGGGGCTCCCTGCGCATGAGCTCGGCATGATCATGGGCATCGCGTTGCGCTTTATGCCGCAGTTTGCCACCGAGATGAAGCAGACGGCGGACGCGCAGGCAAGCCGCGGCGCACGCGTAACGGGTGGCCCGCTCGGCGGCGTGCGTATGCTCGGCAGTGTGGCGATTCCACTGTTCACGGGCGTGTTCCGTCATGCCGAGACGTTGTCTGCCGCCATGGATGCACGCTGCTATCACGGCGAGCAGGGCCGCACGCGTCTGCATGCACTTGCATTTCGCCGCGGGGATGCGCTGGCTGCGGTTGTGACGATGCTGCTGCTTGCGTGTGTCATCGTCGTCAACCTTCAACTTGTTTAGGCGCGATTCGAGCGCAAGAAAGGGGCCCCTATGACCGACAACGACCGCACGGCTCAGCTTGAGCGCGCCTGTTCGTATCTCAGGCGCATTCCGGCGTGGTATCTGGCCACGACCGATGTGACCGACGGGCATCAGCCTCGCGTGAGGCCGTTTTCGTTTGCCATGGTCGATGACGGTAAGCTGTGGTTTTGCACGTCGCGCGACAAGGATGTGTGGGCGGAGCTGAGTGCGGATCCCAAGTTTGAGCTCTCGGGCTGGAAGCCGGGGGAATGTTGGATCGTGTTGACCGGCGAGGCCGCACTTGAGGACGACGCGGTTGTGAGCGACAAGGTGCGTCAAGCGGGTTTTAAGCACATGGTGGGCATCGGCGAGGAACACGAGAGTGCCAACGACGGCCGCCTTGCTTTCTTTTCGGTCCGCAACATTGCCGCGCGCTTCTGTGATATTGACGGCAGCGAGGAGCGCCTGGAGCTCTAACGTTTACCAACCAGTCAAATGAGCTAGCGGCAGGAGGAACCGTGGACGGATTGAATACGGTGTTGGAGTATCTGACGTCGGTGCCGGCATGGTATTTGGCGACGAGCGTTGACGGACAGCCTCATGTGCGTCCGTTTTCGTTTGCGCAGATCCAGGATGGCAAGCTGTGGTTTGTAACAGCGCGCACCAAAGATGTGTGGCAAGAGCTGCTGCAAAACCAGCGCTTTGAGGCCACGAGTTGGTGGCCGGGCCATGGCTGGCTTATCTTGCGCGGGCGTGCCGGCTTGGATGACCGGGCTTTAGGCGAAATGCGCGAAGCCGGGTGGAAGCATCTAGAGCACCTGGGCGAGCACTATGAGGGGCCTAACGACCCCACGCTCGTCTTCTTTAGCGTCGAGGATCCCGAGGCTTTTATCTGCAATCACGACGAATGGGTGCCGGTCGAGCTCTAGCCAGCTGGCTCATCCTAACAACTTGGTTTTCGCATGGGCGGGCCCCGTATTGCCCGGCGCCGTTAGGAGCGCCGGTCAATACGGGGCCCGCTCCATTTGTCAATTCCTTCAAGCGAATGTGTCGGGAATGTTTCAATGCATGAATATGCAAGCCATTTACGTAATCATGCATCTTTTGGTGCTAAAGTTTCAACCCACTTCATAATGACCGCTGCGAAATGCGCATCGGTGCATAAATCGCAGACAAGGAGTCTGATATGTCTTTGAAGGTTGGAATCGTCGGCGCGGCTGGATATGCCGGAGCCGAGCTCATTCGCCTCGTCCTCGGTCATCCCGAGTTTGAACTTGTTGCCATTACGTCCAACGCCGATGCCGGCCAGCCGCTGTCCGCGGTGTATCCGAGCTTTGCTGGTGTGAGCGATCTGGTTTTCACCACGCATGACGCCCCCGAGCTCAAGAGCTGCGATGCGGTTTTTCTTGCCGTGCCGCACACGGCTGCCATGGCACAGGTGCCCGCGCTGCTTGCATCGGGCGTCTCCTGCTTTGATCTTTCGGCCGACTACCGTCTGAACGACGCGTCCGTCTTTGAGACATGGTATGCCGCCGAGCATACGAGCCCCGAGCTGCTCAAGACCCGTGCCTTCGGTCTGCCCGAGCTGTTCTGCCAAGACTTGGAGACCGCCGCATCCGACCATGCCGACGGCAAACCCGTGCTGGTCGCCTGCGCCGGTTGCTATCCCACCGCAACGAGCCTTGCCGCCGCGCCCGCCGTGCGCGTCGGCTGGGTGGCCGAGAACGGTCCCGTGATTGTCGATGCCATTAGCGGCGTGACGGGCGCCGGTAAGTCCTGCAACGCCCGCACCCATTTTTGCAGCGCCGACGAGAACTTGGAGGCCTACGGCGTGGGCAAGCATCGCCACACGCCCGAGATTGAGCAAATCCTTGGCCTGACCGATCGCGTCGTCTTTACCCCGCACCTGGCACCGCTCAAGCGTGGTCTGCTCTCCACGGTGACGCTGCCGCTTACGCCGCAGGCTATCGATACCTTGACCCTTGAGGACGTTGTCGACCATTACAAGCAGTTCTACGCCGGTCGCACCTTCGTACGCGTACTCGATGCCGGTCAGCAGCCCAAGACGGCTTCGGTCGTCGGCACCAACGCCGCCCAGATCGGCCTCGCGCTCAACAAGCGCGCGGGCGTGCTGGTGGCGACGGGCGCCATCGACAATCTGTGCAAGGGCGCTGCGGGCCAAGCAGTCCAGTGCGCCAATATCGTCTTTGGCTTTGACGAGCGACGAGGCTTGCCCACAGTGGCGTGCCCGGTGTAGCACATTCGATTGTTAACGATTTGGTAGTCGGGCATCGAGTGGGGCGCCACTCTTAAGCTGGTCTCATGATCACGACTGGCATGGCGCACCAACCGATGTCCGTTTTTTGTTTGACATAAGGAGTCATAAAGACGATGAATACCGAGCTGTTTGATATCAAGATTCGCGCCGTCGAGGGTGGCGTTACGGCTGCGGCTGGTTTTAAGGCTGCAGGCATCCACGCTGGGTTCCGCAAGAACCCCGAGCGTCTGGATTACGCGCTCGTCGTGCCCGATAAACCCTGTCCCGGTGCTGGCGTGTTTACCACCAATCGCTTTTGCGCGGCGCCCGTGCAGGTGAGCCGTGCCAACCTGGGCGGTACCGACAAGGGGTACGGTATCATCGCCGGCATTTCGGTCAACTCTGGCAATGCCAACGCCGCCACGGGTGAGACCGGCCTTGCATGCGCGCGCGAGACGTGCAGCATCGCATCGCAGGTCATCGGCTGCGAGCCTCAGCAGATTCTGGTTGCCTCCACGGGTGTAATTGGCCAGATTCTGCCGATCGACACGTTTGAGACCGCCATTCCTGCTGCCTACGAGGCGCTCTCCGCCCACGGTGGCGCCGATGCCGCTCGCGCCATCATGACGACCGACACGCACTCCAAGGAGTACGCCGTGTCCTACGTCAGTGAGGCTGCGGGTCATGCGGGCAATGTCTATACGGTAGGCGGAATGTGCAAGGGCTCGGGTATGATCATGCCCAACATGGCCACCATGATCGCAGTTATCACCACCGATGCTCCCGTCGAGCCTGCGGCACTTCATGCCCTGCTGCTCTCGACCGTCAAGCAGACCTTTAACAAGGTAACGGTCGATTCCGACACCTCGACCAACGACACCTGCATCATGCTTGCCTCCGGCGCCGCTGCCGCAGATGCCGAGCCGATCGTCGAGGGCTCCAATGCCTTTGACGAGTTGGCATTTGCCGTGCACGAGGTGTGCGAGAGCCTGGCGCGCAATATCGCCGCCGATGGTGAGGGCGCATCCAAGCTTGTTACGGTCAACGTTACCGGCGCCGCTAACGACGAGGAGGCCGATATCGCCGCCCGTGCCGTTGCCAACTCGCCGCTCGTTAAGACCTGCATCGCCGGCCACGACTGCAACTGGGGCCGCGTTGCTATGGCGCTTGGCAAGTGCGGCGTGAAGTTTAATCAGGAAGACGTTTCCATCGACATGATGGGCATGCCTGTCTGTCGCGACGGTCTGACTGTTCCCTTTGACGAGGACGAGGCTCTACGACGTTTTGAGGCGCCCGAGATCGTGATCTCGGCCGACCTGGGCGCAGGCGACGCGGCAACGACCGTGTGGACCTGCGACCTCACGCATGAGTACATCTCCATCAACGGCGACTACCGTTCCTAGATTCCAGGCACGCTGCGCATCTTGCCGCGATTGCGGACAGCGGAGCACGGCGCGATAACGATACGAAAGACGAGGCAGATTATGAAATTCGCACGCGATTGTCGTTCGAGTGAATCCAACGAAGCAACCGCGCAGCTGCTGTTCGAAGCGCTGCCGTGGATTAAGAACCTGACCGGCAAGACGGTTGTTATCAAATATGGCGGAGCCGCCATGGTTGATGAGCAGCTGCGCCGCGACGTGATGAGCGACATCGTCCTGCTCAAGATCATCGGCATGCGCCCTGTTATCGTGCACGGTGGCGGCAAGGCCATCAACGAGGCGCTTAGCCACTACGACATCCCCGTCGAGTTTATGAACGGCCAGCGCGTGACCACGCCGGCGACCATGGATATCGTGCGCGAGGTGCTGGGCGGCAAGGTCAACCAGGAGCTGGTCGCGGCGCTCAACCATCACGGCAACCTGGCCGTGGGCGTTTCGGGCAGCGATGCCGGTACGCTCATCGCCGAGCCGCTCGACCCCGAACTCGGCCGCGTAGGCAAGGTCACGCACGTCAACACCGACTATATCGAGCGCCTGCTCGATAGCGAGTACATCCCCGTCATCGCTACCGTCGCGGCGGGGGAGGACGGCGGTTTCTTCAACATCAACGCCGATACCGCCGCCGGTGCCGTTGCGGCGGCGCTGCATGCGCATAAGGCGATCTTTTTGACCGACGTCGACGGCCTGTACAAGGACTTTAGCGATAAAGACTCACTCATCTCCAACCTAACGCTCGACGAGGTTAACGAAATGCTCTACGGCGGCGAGGTCGATAAGGGCATGATTCCCAAGCTGCGTGCGGCCGTCGATGCGCTTGCCGGCGGCGTATTTCGCGCTCACATCATCAACGGCACCACGCCGCATTCGCTGCTGCTGGAGCTGCTGACCGATGCCGGCGTCGGCACCGTGATCCATTCCACCGAGACGGCTTACGAGTTCGATACGCATCCGCATCCGCTTTCGACGTTTGCTGCGCGTCTGACCGAGAACCTCGACGAGGTCGAGAAGCTTCAGACAGTCTAACTGACCCGCAGCCGCCCCATTTCTGCACCCATAGGCCTGCGCCGTCCGGCGCTCAACGAAAGGCATCCCATGTCACTTGCAGCTCAGCAATCGCTTGAATCCCATTACGTTATGCATACCTTTGGCCGCTCTCCGGTCGAGTTTGTCGAGGGTCACGGCATGAAGCTCACCGGCGACGATGGTCGTGAGTACCTCGACTTTCTTGCCGGCATCGGCGTGTGCAGCCTAGGTCATGGCGACCCGGCTGTGCTCTCGGCGCTCGAGGCACAGACCAAAAAGCTCATGCATGTCTCCAATTACTTCTACATCGAGCAGCGTGGACAGGTCGCGGCGCTGCTGTCCAAGCTTGCCAACGACGACTTAGATGGTGCACGCGTGCTTGCCGATGCCATTGCCGCCGGCGATGAGACCACGGCAGCTGCTCTTGGTGCCCCGGCTGCGGATGAGCAGGTTTGGGAGACCTTCTTTGCCAACTCCGGCGCCGAGGCCAATGAGGGCTCGATGAAGCTTGCGCGCCTGTACGCCAAGCGTGCCGGTAACGGCGGCAACACTATCGTGTGCATGCGCGGCGGCTTCCACGGCCGTACGCTCGAGACCATTGCCGCCACCATGCAGGATTGGCTGCAGGATAGTTTCCGCCCGCTGCCGGGTGGCTTTGTGGCCTGTACGCCCAACGATATCAATGAACTGCGTGCGATCTTTAAGCAGCTGGGGAGCGAAATTTGTGCCGTGATGCTCGAGCCGATCCAGGGTGAGAGTGGCGTGCACCCCATGACCGAGGAGTTTATGGCGGCAGCGCGCGACCTGGCACACGAAGTGGGCGCCGTGCTTATAGCCGACGAGGTCCAGTGCGGCATCTTCCGCTCCGGCAAGCCGTTTGCATTCCAAACCTATGGCGTGGAACCCGACATCATGAGCCTTGCCAAGGGCATTGCCGATGGCGTGCCCATGGGTGCCGTCGTAGCAAAGAAGGAGATTGCCGACGTGTTTAAGCCGGGCGACCACGGCTCGACCTTTGGCGGTAGCTGCTTGGCTGTCGCGGCGTGCGCCGCGACGCTCTCCGCGCTCGTGCGCGGCGATTATGCCGACCATGCTGCCAAGGTAGGCGCCTATATGGAGGCAAAGCTCGCCAAGCTGCCGAACGTGACCGAGGTGCGTGGCCGCGGCTTGATGCTCGGCTGCGATCTGGACGATACTGTGGGTGATGCACACGACGTTGTGGCCCGTGCATTGGGGGCTGGTGCCGTGATTAACGCTACGGGTGCCCATACGCTGCGTTTCCTGCCGCCGCTCGTCTGCGAGGAATCCGACGTGGACAGTCTGATCGAGATCCTGTCGGACGTTTTGGCCTAACACAGCGAAATAACTTAACTTTGACCGGGTTCCGGACTGCGGACGTGCCCTATGTGGCATGATTCAGCGGTCTGGAGCCCGTTTTGCCTTAGATTTGCTAAGGCGGGGAGACCTGCTGGTCAAAAAACATCAAATATGAGTACTGTTACCAGCTGAATCTCATATGAAACCGACTATCTAGGATTAGTTAGACCACACATGTTCAGTTATGTTAATGGGGAAACAGCTAGCAAAGGCTTCAAATCGCTGATTCAGGGCTAGATTTACCCAGCGAAACCCAAAAATCGCTGCTACAAAATTAGTAACAGTACTCATTTTTGCCATTTTTTGGCCACGGCCTTTGTGACGGACGTGCTGGCGGGTTCGAATCCCTCTGCGCTGGGCCCAAAAAAGAAAGGCTCCCATAGCTGGGAGCCTATCAAATCAGTGGTGGGCGATGAGGGATGTCGCGTGCGGCTGACGCCGCCCGCTCTCGCTTCGGGCCTGCGGCCCTCGCGTGCTGCGCTGGAAAACGCTTCGCGTTTCCTCAGCTTCGCACCCTGTCGGGTTCGAATCCCATGCACCGGGCGCAAACAAAAACGGTCCCCTTTCGAGGACCGTTTCCAAATCAGTGGTGGGCGATGAGGGATTCGAACCCCCAGCCTTGTGCGTGTAAAGCACCTGCGCTAACCGTTGCGCCAATCGCCCGTGCGGAGAGAGTATAGCAAAACAATCGCCTCATTCATCTCATATCCATTAAAGGTAACCGTCGCGTGTCACAGCGGAGCTGATTCAGTTGAGATTGCCTGAACATTCCGCCCCTCTTTACGCCCTCGGGTATACTCAAAAGCTACTGATTCGATTTGATGCCCAGCAACAGCAGAGGGGATAGTATATGTGCGGTTTTGTCGGTTTTGTCGGTGGGACGGATAACCAATCCGAGGTGCTCACCAAGATGATGGACCGCATCGTCCATCGTGGTCCCGACATGGGCGGCCAGTTTATCGACGGCCGCGTTGCCCTCGGCTTCCGCCGCTTGTCGATCCTCGACCTGACCGAGGCCGGCGCTCAGCCCATGGCCAATGAGGACGGTAGCGTCGTCATTGTCTTCAACGGCGAGATCTACAACTTCCAAGAACTCCGTTCCGAGCTCGAGGCCAAGGGCTACCAGTTCCACTGCGGCGCCGACACCGAGAGTCTCCTGCACGGCTATGAGGAGTGGGGCGAGGCAGTACTCGATCGCTTGCGCGGTATGTACGCCTTCGTCATCTGGGACAAGAAGAAGAACAAGCTTTTTGGCGCCCGCGATATCTTTGGCATCAAGCCGCTCTACTACTATCCCATGGCCGATGCGGGCGACGGCGCTCCGGGCGTGCTCTTTGGTTCCGAGATCAAGAGCTTCCTGGACTACCCGCACTTCCACAAGGCGGTCAACAAAAAGGCCCTGCGTCCGTACATGACGCTGCAGTATTCGGCAACTGAGGAGACCTTCTTCGAGGGTGTCTACAAGCTGCCGCCGGCGCATTACTTTACCGTAGACATCCCGACCGGCAAGATGAACATCGAGCGCTACTGGGATTGCGATTACTCTGCCGTCGAGAAGCCGTTCGAGGAGTACGTCGACGAGCTGGACGAGGTCGTGCACGAGAGCGTCGAGGCCCATCGCATCGCCGACGTCAAGGTCGCGTCGTTCCTCTCCGGTGGCGTCGACTCCAGCTACATCGCCGCTTGCCTCATGCCCGACAAGACCTTCTCGGTGGGCTTCGATTACAAGAATTTCAACGAGACCAACTACGCCAAGGAACTATCCGACAAGCTCGGCGTCGAGAATGTTCGCAAGATGATCACCGCCGACGAGTTCTTCGGTGCGCTCGAGGACATCCAGTATCACATGGACGAGCCGCAGTCCAACCTGTCTTCCGTGCCGCTGTGGTTCTTGGCCGAGATGGCCCGCAAGGACGTCACCGTCGTGCTTTCGGGCGAAGGCGCCGACGAGCTCTTTGGCGGCTACGCCTACTACGAGGACACGGTCCCGGTCCGCAAATACAAAAAGATGGTGCCGCTGCCCATTCGTCGCGCGCTCGGTAACCTGGCGCTGCATATGCCGTACTTCAAGGGACATAACTTCCTGGTCAAGGGTGCCGAGATCCCCGAGAAGTCGTTCCTGGGACAGGCTCTGGTATGGCCGGAGCGCGAGGTCGACGGCGTGCTCAAGCCCGAGTACAACACCGGCGACGGCGCCTTCGAGCTTGCCGCTCCCATCTATGCGCGCGTGAAAGGTCAGCCCGAGCTGGTCAAGAAGCAGTACCTGGACATGAACATGTGGCTCCCGGGCGACATTCTGCTCAAGGCCGACAAGATGTGCATGGCGCACTCGCTGGAGCTGCGCGTGCCCTTCCTGGACCGCAAAGTCATGGAGTTCGCCGAGCACATTCCCGACCGCTACCGCATCAACGAGAACGGCAACAAACAGGTACTCCGCCACGCTGCCAACAAGTCGCTGCCCGATGAGTGGGCCACCCGTCCCAAGGTGGGCTTCCCGGTGCCGATTGTCTACTGGCTGCGCGAGCAAAAGTGGTACGACTATGTCAAGGAGTACTTCACCGCGCCGTGGGCAAGCGAGTTCTTCGATACCGACGAGCTCATGCACCTGCTCGATCTACACTTTGCGGGCAAGGGCGATTTCCAGCGCAAGATCTATACGCCGCTCGTGTTCCTGGTGTGGTACAAGCGCTTCTTTATCGACGAGGACCAGCCCGCTGTTCAGGCTGCCTAGCCTCGGCTTACGAACGCCTGCTCGTAACGGCTCCTCCGGGAGCCGTTTTTGCGTGGGTGCGTTTCAGTTACTATAAAAACCGTCCCTGCCAAATGGCTGAGAAAGGCGAAAGATGCACCATTCGGATTCCGCGACCGTGACCACGGTCGATACGCTTGCCAAGCTTCTCGATGTGTGCGGCGAGCTGCGCGCATCAGAGCAGGTTGACGAGCGTGCCGTGACCGGCTGCTCGTTTGATTCGCGCGCGGTCTCGGCAGGTGACGTGTTCTTTTGCAAAGGCGCTGCCTTTAAGCCCGCGTTTTTGAGCATGGCGCTCGATGCGGGCGCCGTCGCATTTGTGTGCGAAGAGTCGCTGGTCGAGTCTCTGGAACCGCTGGCGCAGGAGAGCGGTGCTGCGATGCTGGTTGTTGATAGCGTTCGCACGGCCATGGCCCTGTTGCCGCCGGAGGTCTACGACCGTCCCGACCACGACGTCAAGATCGTGGGCATCACCGGTACCAAGGGAAAGACCACGGCCGCTTTTATGCTCCAGTCGATTATCAAGGCAGCGGGCGAGTCTTGCGGCATGATCGGCTCGGTGAGTACCGACGATGGCATCGAGTGCTATGAGAGCACCAATACTACGCCCGAGGCCCCCGAGGTCTGGCGCCATATCGCCAACTGCCGCACGTCCGGTCGCCAGTCCATGGTCATGGAGGTCTCGAGCCAGGCGCTCAAGTACCAACGCGTCGAGAATCTGCCGTTTGACGTGGCGTGCTTCCTCAACATCGGCCGCGACCACATCTCGCCGATCGAACACCCCACGTTTGAGGATTATTTTGAGAGCAAACTCAGGATCTTTGACCAGGCAAAGACCGCCGTGGTGAACCTGGGCACCGAAGAGGTTGACCGTGTGCTGGAGGCAGCGTCGACGGCCGAGCGCTTGGTGACCGTTGGCGTCGAGCATCCCGAGGCAAGCCTGTGGGCAAGCGATGTCCGCATGGTCGGCTTTAACATCGAGTTTAACCTGCATGGCCTGTGTGCCGACGAGTCCGAGGCGGGGGAGAAGGTCCTGCTGGGTATCGCGGGCGACTTTAACGTGGAAAACGCGCTGGTCGCTATCGCCGCTGCGCGCGAGATCGGCATCGGTATCGAGGCTATCAAGAAGGGCCTCTCCAAACTGCGTGTACCGGGCCGTATGGAGGTCGTGGAGTCGAAGGACGGCCGCGTGATCTGCGTCGTTGACTATGCGCACAACCAGCTTTCGTTCCGTTCGCTTTTCTCGTCGGTCAAGCGCGCGTTTCCCGCTAGTCCAGTCATTGCAGTGTTTGGCGCTGCCGGCGGCAAGGCGCAGGAGCGCCGCGAGCAGCTTCCGCGCGAGGCCGCACCATATTCTGATTTGCTGATCTTTACCAACGAGGATCCGGCTCACGAGGACCCGATGAAGGTCTGTCGCGAGCTTGCCGAGCATGTTCCCGACGATACCCCGAACAAGATCGTCCTCGATCGCGAGGCTGCTGTGCACGCGGCATTCAAGGCGGCGCGCGAGGAATACGTCAGCCCCGATGCGCCCACCATCGTCTTGCTGTTGGCAAAGGGCGACGAGGAGCTCATGCACGTGGGCGACGAGTTCGTGCCCATCGAGAGCGACCTTTCGCTGGCCAATCGCCTGATCGATGTTACCCAGTTTGACTAATGAACCATGATGGCGGCGGCGCCCTGAGTGCGCTGTCGCCATAAGCGTGTTCCCTCAATCAAAACATGCCGTCCAAGTCCAAACCCTTCTACGTAAACGGAGTAACCATGTCCCACAACACCCTGCCGACCGTTGCCGAGCTTTCGGGCGAGATGCGCGAGCGCTTGGCCAAGGTCAAGTACGTCTTTACCGACCTGGATGCCACGATGCTCGCGCCCGGCTCGTGCGTGCTGCGCGACAACGACGGTAACCCCTCGACCAAACTCGTCGAGGCCGTCGTGGCACTTGCCCGCGCTGGCATTCAGGTGGTTCCCACCTCGGGCCGCAACCGTACCATGATCCACGAGGACGCGCGCGTGCTCGGCCTCAACTCCTACATTGGTGAGATGGGTGGCCTGGTCATGTACGACCTCAAAGCCAACGATTGGGAGTATCTGACCGGCGACATGCCCTACGACCCCTCTTGCGGTCTCACGCCGCACCAGGTGATCGAGCAGACCGGCGTGTGCGAGAAGATCCTCGCCCGCTGGCCGCACAAGATCGAGTATCACAACGACATGTCGACCGGCTACAAGTACCGCGAGGTCACCGTCGGCATGCGCGGCGACATCCCCGATGACGAGGCGCAGGCCATCCTCGACGAGGCCGGCTGCGGCCTGGTGTGGGCCTGTAACGGTCACCTGACGCATCTGTCCAAGCCGACGACGCTCGAGCTCGATCGCGTCGAGGACGGTCGCGCGTTCAACATCAACCCCGCGGGTCTCAACAAAGGCGTCGCCATTGCGCGCTTCTGCGAGCACCTGGGGATCGAGCGCGAGGAGACGCTCGCGCTCGGCGACTCCGAGTCCGACTTCTACATGGCCGATCACGTGGGCACGTTCTGCCTGGTCGAGAATGGCCTGACGAGCGCCGGCGCGCCCGAGTTCCTGGCTGCTTGCGAGAACGCTTTCGTTACGCGCGGCAAAATTGTCGACGGTTGGGCGGCGACGGCAGAGCTGCTGGTCGCGGCGCGTTCGTAGCGCGGCGTCGCCGCACTTGGACATGTCTTTTCGAGAGAGACTGGTGAGGTAATGTCCGATATCGAGAATCCGGCAGGCGACACGCGCCCGATTGGCGTGTTCGATTCTGGTTTGGGCGGTCTGACGGTTGCGCGCGCCATCGCGACGGCGCTGCCGCATGAGTCCGTCTACTACTTCGGCGACACCAAACGCTGCCCCTACGGCACGCGCACCGAGGATGAGGTGCGCTCGTTTGCGTTGCAGGCGGGCCGTTGGCTGTCGAAGCACGACGTCAAGATTATGGTCATCGCCTGCAACACGGCGACAGCTGCGGCCTTGCGTCTGGCCCAGCAGGTGCTCGACGTTCCCGTGATCGGCGTGATCGCGCCGGGTGCCCGTGCGGCAATCAACAGCACCCGCACGCGTCGCGTAGGCGTGCTCGCCACCAACCTCACCATTCGCTCGGGCGCTTACACGCGCGCCATTCAGGATCTAGATGCCGGCGTCGACGTATACGGCTGCCCCGCCTCGAGCTTTGTCGAGGTTGTCGAACACGAGCTCGCCTCGGGTGCGCATCTGCAAGAGCAGTGGCTTGAGAACGAGGACATCTTCGATACGCCTGCCGTGCGTGCGCTGGTGGGTGCCACGGTTGAGCCACTGCGCGACCACGGTATCGATACCGTGGTGCTCGGCTGTACGCATTTTCCGCTGTTGGTGGGACCTATCCGCCATGCGCTGGGGCCTGGGGTACGCGTCGTGAGTTCCGCCGAGGAGACCACGCGCGAGCTGACCGATATCCTCACGCGCCGCGAGCAGCTGGCGGGCGTCGCCGCCGAGCCGCAGCATCGTTTTGCCACGACGGCCGATAACATTGCCGAGTTTGCGGTGGCGGGCAGCTTTATCTTTGGTCAGCCGCTCAAGAGCATTGAGCATATCGATATCGATGAGCTGAAATAGATGTAAGGCCGCCGTCAGAGCCTTCGCCACACCTTTTGCCGAAAGGATTTTTCTATGGAGTACATGCAGGTCAACCGCGCCAACGGTCGCGCCGCCAACGAGTTGCGCCCCGTTAAGCTCACCCGTGGCGTCATGAAGCACGCCCACGGCTCGTGTTTTGCCGAGTTCGGTGACACGCGCGTGCTGTGCGCCGCCACAATCGAGGAGGGCGTGCCGGGCTGGCGAAAGGGAGCTAAGGCCGGCTGGGTGACCGCGGAATACGCCATGCTGCCGGCGTCGACCGGCAAGCGCTGCAAACGCGAGCACGCCAACCGCAAGGGTCGCTCCATGGAGATCGAGCGCCTCATTGGCCGCAGCCTGCGTACCGTCGTCAACATGAAGGCGCTCGGCGAGTACACCGTCACCGTCGACTGCGATGTGATTCAGGCCGATGGCGGTACGCGTACGGCGAGCATTACCGGCGCCTGGGTGGCGTTGCACGACGCCCTCGCCATGTGGGTCGAGGCGGGCAAAATCGAGCGCATCCCGCTTACCGGCCAGGTGGCCGCCATCTCCATGGGCGTTGTCGACGGCAATACGCTGCTTGACCTCGATTATTCCGAGGACAGCCATGCCGAAGTCGACATGAACCTCGTCGCCACCGACACCGGTGAGATGATCGAGCTCCAGGGCACCGGCGAGCAGGCGCCCTTTGACCGTAAGCGCCTCAACGCCCTGCTCGACCTGGGCGACAAAGGCATCGCCGAGCTCATCGAGCTCCAGCGCCAGGCCCTCGCCTAACCTGCAAAAAGGGACAGGTTTATTTTGGTAGGTTTTATCTGGGAAAACGTCGAAGTATAAGACTGCCGTTGATTGAGAGGGGAGAGGCGGAGGCCCTCGTCGCCCTCGGCGCGGCATTGCTATAGAGACAAGGAGACCACTCATGGCACTTGAGAAGATCGACATCGACACCCTCGACCCGGCGGCGACCATTGTCGTGGCAACGGGCAACGCCCATAAGCTCACCGAGATCGAGGCCATTTTAGGCAAGGTCATGCCCGAGGTTCGCTTTGTGGCGCTCGGCCAGCTGGGCGATTTTGAGGACCCCGAGGAAAACGGCACGACGTTTTTGGAGAACGCCATCATCAAGGCGCAGGCTGCCGTCGAAGAGACGGGGCTCATGGCCATTGCCGACGATTCGGGCTTGGTCGTCGACGCGCTTGACGGCGAGCCGGGCGTGTATAGCGCGCGCTATGCGGGCGTGCACGGAGACGATGCCGCCAACAACGCCAAGCTTCTCGTTAACCTGGAAGGCGTGGCGGACGAGGACCGCACCGCGCGCTTTATGAGCGTCGTTGCGCTTATCGACACGGATGGTCTGGTCACCTATGGCGAGGGCGCCTGCGAGGGCGTTGTCGCACACGAGGGCCGCGGCGATCACGGCTTTGGCTATGACCCGCTGTTCCTGCCGGTCGACACGCCGGGCAAGACCATGGCCGAGCTGACGGCGGACGAGAAGAACGCCATCAGCCATCGTTTCCACGCGCTCGAGCATCTGTCCGCCAAACTGACGGGCGAGGAGTAGGCCGTGCGTGCGGTGGTGCAGCGCGTACTCAACGCCGGCGTGACGGTCGACGGCGAGTGCGTGGGCAAAATTGGGCGCGGCTATCTGGTGCTGCTGGGCGTGGGCCACGGCGACACGCGCGCCGAGGCCGATAAGCTGTGGGGCAAGCTCCGCGGCTTGCGCATTAACGAGGACGAGAACGGCAAGACCAACCTGGCACTTGCCGATGTCGACGGCGAGGTTCTCGTAGTGTCGCAGTTCACGCTGTTCGCCGATTGCCGTCACGGCCGCCGCCCATCGTTTACGGATGCCGGCGCCCCCGATGTCGCCAACGAGCTCTACGAGTACTTCCTGACGCTCGTTCGTCAAGATGTCGAACACGTGGCGCACGGCATCTTTGGCGCCGATATGAAAGTCGACCTCGTCAACGACGGCCCATTCACCATCGTCCTCGATACCGACAATCTGTAAGTAGCCAAATTAGCTACTTGCGCGTGGTCGCAACAGGGTGCTATAGTATTATAGTTTTGTCTATCTTAGGGGTATTATCCCCTTTTTGAATTGCACCTTCTGGAGGCCCTGTTCATGGAAGAGATGGAAGTCAATCACGTCGACGACATCCACGAGAAGCTGACCGATATGGTGGGCGATCGCGTCAAGGTGAAGGCCAACATGGGCCGCACCCGCGTCGTCGAGCGCATGGGCACCATCAAGAGCGTCCACCCCGCCGTCTTTATAGTCGAGGTTGACGAACGTCGCGGCCGCAAGTCGCGTCAGTCCTACCAGTATATCGATGTCCTCACCGGGCAGGTCGAGCTGTTCGACCCCGAGAGCGGTGAGCACTTTTTTACCCCGCTCGGCAATCAGCTCGAGGAGCACTAACGGTGACCGATCGGTCCCTGACTCTTTCCGCGCCGGCAAAGATTAACCTCTACCTGGGGGTTCATACCGAGCGCGATGACCGCGGCTACCACAGGGTCGATTCCCTGATGGCAGCCGTCGGTCTTTCCGATTCCGTGACGGTCGCGCCGGCGCAGGCGCTGACCGTCCAGACGGTTCCGGCATCAGATTTTCCCATGCAAAAGAATACGGCGTATCGGGCTGCGGTTGCTATGGCCGAGCATTATGGTCGCGAGGCAAACATCTGCGTGACGATTGAGAAGCGCATTCCATTGTGCGCCGGCTTGGGCGGCCCCTCGACGGATGCGGCCGCGGTCATTGTCGCCTTGGCGGAGCTCTGGGGAATTGATCGCACCGACCCCGCGCTCGACGACATTGCGCGGGGTATTGGTGCTGACGTCCCGTTCTTTTTGCACGCGAGCCTTGCGTTCTACGTAGGTGGGGGAGACGTGCTGGCAACTGAGTATCCCGCGCTGCCCGCAACGCCCGTCGTGTTGGTCAAGCCGCGCGAGGCAAGCGTTTCAACAATTGAAGCCTATCGACGTTTTGACGAGGCTCCGGTGCCTGCAGACAAGCCCGGCGCGATAGCTTCTGCCTTGCATGCTGGTGATGCCGAGATGGCATATGCGCTCATCCATAACAACCTAGGTGTCATTTCCGCACAGATGGAGCCGCAGATTCAAATGGTTCTCGATTGGCTGCGTAAACAGGACGGCACCGTTGCTGTAGATGTGTGCGGATCGGGTGCCTGCTCATTTGCCATTTGCGACACCGCCGCCACGGCCGAAAGGCTTGCCGACGCTGCCCAGCAAAACGGCTGGTGGTCCTGCGCGACGGAGCTCATTCCCAACACGGTTCAAATCGACGCGCCAAAGAAATAAAATTTTCTCTAGCACGCGGCGAAAATCTTTGTTACTATAGTCGAGCTAACGGGTTGTGGCTCAGTTTGGTAGAGCACTGCGTTCGGGACGCAGGGGTCGCTGGTTCAAATCCAGTCAACCCGACCAGAGCATGAGGAGGGACCGCTTCTTGCGGTCCCTTTTTTTAGCTATTGTTGTGATACCGCGATACCCGCGGTATACTCATTCGAGCTTGTCTCGCTGTATTGTGGAGGTCTAAATGTTTGGACTGAGGGCTCCTGAGCTCATCATTATTCTCGTCGTTGTCCTGATTATCTTCGGGCCCAAGAACCTGCCGAAGCTCGGCAAGTCCCTCGGCTCTACCGTCAAGAATATCCGTGAGGGTATGGAGGGCGACGATAAGGCCGAGACCAAGCAGGCCGAGGAGGTCGTGGTCGAGCAGTCCGAGGAGGACAAGGAGATCGCTGAGCTCGAGGCCAAGCTCGCTGCTGCCAAGAAGAAGCAGGCAGAGGACAGCGACGCGGACGCAGAGTAGTCCCATCCCTTTGGGGTGAGCACCTGACCGGCTTGCCCGCAGGCTAGCCGGTCTTTTTCGTTTTGTTGACAGTTGATTGTTTGATCAGAGTTGGGGAGATATCCGTATGGACGCAAGCCAGATCGTACTGACCGCTGAGGGCCGCCAGAAGCTCGTCGAGGAGCTCGCTTGGCGTGAGGGCGATTACGCCAAGGAGATCGTCGAGGACATCAAGGAAGCCCGCGCGTTCGGCGACCTTTCGGAGAACTCCGAGTACGACGCCGCCAAGGACAAGCAGGCCCAGAACGCCGCTCGTATTGCCGAGATCCAGGCCATCCTCGCCAACGCTCAGGTTGCTGCCACCACAGGTGATCTGACCGTCTCCATCGGTTCCACCGTTTCGCTGATTGATCCCAACGGCGAGGTCATGGAAGTCACGCTCGTCGGTACCACCGAGACCAACTCGCTCGAGCACAAGATTTCCAACGAGTCTCCGGTCGGTCACGCCATCATCGGTCACGGCGAGGGCGACTCCGTCGAGGTCGTTACGCCTTCCGGCAAGACTCGCGTCTACACCATCGCCAAGATTGCACGCTAGACCACGGTCCCGCGTAAAGGTTTGTTTTCGCTCCCTGGGACCGAATCCTGGGGAGCGTTTTAGTTTGAGGAGCTAACTTATGGCAGAGAACCAGAACGCCGCAGATCAGGCATCGACGCTCAACGACGAGCGCGCCACCCGCCTGGCCAAGCGCGCCGCCCTGTTCGAGGCGGGCCAGAACCCCTATCCCGAGCACTCTGAGCTTGAGGACTACGTTGCCGATATCGAGGCTAAGTACGCCGAGCTTGCCGATGGCGAGGACACCGAGGACGTCGTGAAGATCGCCGGCCGTGTGGTCGCCAAGCGCGGTCAGGGCAAGATCATGTTCATCGTCGTACGCGATGCGACTGCTGAGATTCAGCTGTTCTGCCGCATCAACGACATGGACGAGGCCGCCTGGAATACGCTCAAGTCCCTCGACCTGGGCGACATCCTGGGCGTGACCGGCGTGGTTGTGCGCACCCAGCGCGGCCAGCTTTCCGTTGCCCCTAAGAGCGCGACCCTGCTTGCCAAGGCCGTTCGTCCGCTGCCCGAGAAGTTCCACGGTCTTTCCGACAAGGAGACCCGCTATCGCCAGCGCTATGTTGACCTGATCGCCAACGACGACGTTCGCGAGACCTTCCGTAAGCGTTCGCAGATTCTCTCCACCTTCCGTCGCTTTATGGAGTCCGACGGCTACATGGAGGTCGAGACCCCCATCCTGCAGACCATCCAGGGCGGCGCTACTGCCAAGCCGTTCATCACGCACTTCAACGCGCTCGATCAGGAGTGCTACCTGCGCATTGCTACCGAGTTGCACCTCAAGCGCTGCATCGTCGGCGGTTTTGAGCGCGTGTTCGAGATCGGCCGTATCTTCCGTAACGAGGGCATGGACCTTACCCACAACCCCGAGTTCACCACGATGGAGGCCTATCGTGCCTTCTCCGACCTCGAGGGCATGAAGGCGCTCGCCCAAGGTGTCATTAAGGCGGCTAACAAGGCCATCGGCAACCCCGAGGTCATCGAGTACCAGGGCCAGACCATCGACCTTTCTGGTGAGTGGGCCAGCCGTCCCATGACCGACATCGTCTCCGACGTGCTCGGCAAACAGGTCACCATCGATACGCCGGTCGAGGAGCTTGCTGCTGCCGCGCGCGAGAAGGGCCTGGAGATTAAGCCCGAGTGGACCGCCGGCAAGATTATCGCCGAGATCTACGATGAGCTGGGCGAGGACACCATCGTCAACCCCACGTTCGTGTGCGATTACCCCATCGAGGTCAGTCCGCTTGCCAAGCGCTTTGAGGACGACCCGCGCCTGACGCACCGCTTTGAGTTGGTTATCGCCGGTCACGAGTACGCCAATGCGTTCTCCGAGCTCAACGACCCGGTCGACCAGGCCGAGCGCTTTGCCGCCCAGATGGCCGAGAAGGCTGGTGGCGACGATGAGGCCATGGAGTACGACGAGGACTACGTGCGCGCCCTCGAGTACGGTATGCCTCCCGCGGGCGGCATCGGCATCGGTATCGACCGCGTGGTCATGCTGCTCACCAACCAGGCTTCCATCCGCGACGTGCTGCTGTTCCCGCACATGAAGCCCGAGAAGGGTTTCCAGTCCGGTGCCGCTGCCGCCAAGGCTGCCGAGGCCGGCAACGCCGCGAGCCCGTTCGTTAAGTCGCTTAAGCCCACGCTCGATTACTCCAAGATCGCCGTCGAGCCGCTGTTTGAGGAGTTCGTCGACTTTGATACCTTCTCCAAGAGCGATTTCCGCGCTGTGAAGGTCAAGGCGTGCGAGGCCGTCAAGAAGTCCAAGAAGCTGCTGAACTTTACGCTCGACGACGGCACCGGCACCGACCGCACCATCCTCTCCGGCATTCACGGTTATTATGAGCCCGAGGACCTGGTCGGCAAGACCTTGCTCGCCATCACCAACCTGCCTCCGCGCAAGATGATGGGCATTCCCAGCTGCGGCATGCTCATCAGCGCTATCCACGAGGAGGATGGTGAGGAGCGTCTCAACCTGATCCAGCTCGACGCCTCCATCCCCGCCGGCGCAAAGATGTACTAGGGGGTTACGCGGTTCTACGAACCGCGTAACGGCTCGACGCTGCGCGGGCCGCATTTGGACAATCTGACGTTCAACTTCAAGGGCGCGACCAGAAGGTCAGCGCCCTTTCGTTTCACGTCACCTTGTCTCAAATGCGGCCCGCTCGCTGACGTTGCCAATATATCGGCGTTGCCTTGGCCGTCAATAGTCATTGGGGACGTTCTTAAACGACTACCCAACGGCTATTGAGCACATGGCTCGCATGGCAGCCGTCTCTTTTATGTTTCCTTTAGCCGTTGCTGCCTAGGATGGGGGTTAGTCGGTAGGAAGGGAGCGTCTATATGGACGACGCGAGCGAGCGTGCAATCGAAGAGGACATGCTCGATCAGTTCAATTACTTTGACGATGAGGATGAGGAGCTAATCGATCGTCGCGAGCCGGCATCGCTTGACTCATTTGATCTGGTCGATGAAGAGACTGATGAGGTTGAGGACGAATCAACGGAGCCCCCACAGTCTTCGCGCCTTGACTCGCTGCTTTCGAGAGCCCCCATGCACCACGGTGTTCGTGCCGGCGCACTCCATATGAAAACTGACTGGCACCAGATCGTGACGGCAGGCGATGAGCTTGCCGTCGATGCGCCGCTCACCGATAAGTCATCCATCATCTGCCGCACCGGTATGCTTATGCTCGCGAGCGGAACGGGTGCCTGGCGTGTACGCGATACCATGAATCGCGTCGCCGCCGTACTCGGTGTCACCGTCCACGTTGACTTAAGTCTTCTGTCGTTTGAGTGCACCTGCATCGAAGATGGCCACTGCTTTAACGAGGTTGTCAGCCTGCCCACAACGGGAGTCAATACCCATCGCATTTGGATGATGGAGAGCTTCCTAAAGGAAATCGAGACGTATGGGCGCCGGTTTACCGTGCACGAATACCACGAGATGCTCAAGACCGTTGAGAGTTCAAAACCCGATTACTCTCCCTGGCAACAGGGCCTTGCGGCAGCTTGTGCTTGCGGCGCCTTCGTCTTTTTGCTCGGCGGCGGCCCTATCGAGATGGCCTGCGCATTCGTAGGCGCTGGTGTTGGCAACTTTGCTCGCTCTCATATTCTCAAGCAGGGTCTTGGCCAGTTTAGCGCGCTGACGATTGGCGTTGCGCTCGCTTGCGTTTCGTATCTGCTGGCATTGCTCGGCCTTGGCCAGGTCGTACCGGGGGCAATGTCGCACCAAGAAGGCTATATCGGCGCCATGCTCTTTGTGATTCCCGGCTTTCCCCTCATTACGGCAGGCCTCGACATCGCTAAGCTCGATATGCGAAGCGGCATTGAGCGTCTTTCGTATGCCGTGTCGATTATTGTGATGGCGACCCTTGTGGGCTGGATGGTTGCCGAGTGTGTGGGGCTGGCACCGGATGATTTTGCCCCGCTCGGCCTTTCGCCGCTTGCCCTTACGCTCCTGCGCGTGGTGATGAGCTTCGTTGGCGTATTCGGCTTCTCGGTGATGTTCAACAGCCCGGTAAAGATGGCCGCGGCAGCTGGGCTGATCGGCGCCGTGTCCAATACCTTGCGCCTTACGCTCGTCGATGCGCCGACGATGCTTCCCTTCCTGGGCCTCAGCGCGGGAATGCCTCCCGAGGCGGCAGCGTTTATCGGCGCGCTGGTATCGGGCCTGCTCGCGAGCTTAGCCGAAATCAAGCTCACCTACCCACGTATCGCCCTCACGGTGCCATCGATTGTCATTATGGTGCCGGGCTTGTATCTGTATCGCTCGATGTATTACATGTGCACCTTCGACACGGTCAATATGCTCGGCTGGTTTGTGCGTGCAGTGCTCATCGTGGCGTTTTTGCCTGTTGGCCTGGGCGTGGCGCGTACGCTCACCGACCCCCGCTGGCGCCACACCAGCTAATTGGTGCAAGGGGGACAGGTTACTTTGCACCAAATGAGCTGCGGTGAAATAGGGACTGAATTGCTGCTTAAAGGGTCAAAACAGTCCGTATTCCACCGCAACTTATGGGGTCGGGGGATTATTGGTGCCCTGCATCTCCATAAACTCAACGCTTACGAAGCGCGGGGTTTTCGTGCTAGGCTGGTTCCACCACATAAGTAGTCGCAGACGCACGTATCACGGGCGGGCGAGATGAAGTCCCAACAGCTCCATCTTGCCCGCCCGTTTTTGTTGCGTGGTGCCGTGGCGTAACACAGAAAGGATTTTGCCCTTTATGCCTATCAACAAACGAGAGAGCCTGCTGTTCACCTTTATCATGTGCTTTTGTATGGTGCTTTGGATGAGCATCTACAACGTTGCCCTGCAGCATGGGGCCATCAACGGCGAGGTTGTTGCGGCCGCGTGGCTCGGCTTCCCCGTTGCCTACGTTTTTGCCATGTGCTGCGACTGGTTTGTCGCCAGCCCGCTCGCCAAGGGTTTCGCCTTTAAATTCCTGGTCACGCCGGGCAAGAGCTCGCCGATTGCCATGACGCTCGCCGTCAGCTCCTGCATGGTCGTTCCTATGGTCATCATCATGTCGCTCTACGGTGCGTGCGAGGGCCTGTTCCACATGCCCGGCGGCCCGCTCGCCAACCTGCAGCTGCTGCCGATGATGTGGCTCGTTAACATTCTGCGCAACTTTATCATGGCCCTGCCCTGGAACCTGCTGGTGGCCGGTCCGGTTGCTCGCTTTGTCTTCCGCCGCGCCTTCCCCATGGGCACGGTCTTTGCCGAGCCGCACATGGAGCTCGTGCGCATGCCGGGCGCTCCCGTTGCCGATGCCGTCAATGACGTTGCCGAGAGCATGGACGCCGAGCCCGCCTGCTAGGCAGCAGCTCAAAACCAAACCGCCAAACGGACCCGAGCAATTCCTTTTTTGTAGACGTTGTCGCGCGGCTACGGGCGGGAAAGGTCCCAACGGTTAACATATACTCCATATGGGTAAAGAGACCAAAGCGCTGCCGCGGGGCGGCGCTTTGCGTTTGAAAAAACTAGCTCGTCTAAGAGGAACTAGCATGTTAGACCGTTTTACCGATCGCGCGCGTAAGGTCATGTCCATGGCCAAGCAAGAAGCGCTCGATCTTCACTCAAATAAGGTGGGTACCGAGCACCTGCTGCTTGCACTCGCCAAGGAGGACGAGGGCATTGCCGCCGAGGCACTGCGTTCGCTCGATATCTCCTACGACGACATCATGGATACTCTTAAAGAGGTCCAGACCACGGTTCCCGAGCCCAGTGAGGAGACCGAGGCGGCCAAGCTCGCCTTTACGCCGCTCGTCATTAGCGTGATGGAGCGTTCATTCCGCGTGGCGCGTGAGAACAACCAGACCTACGTGTCGACCGAGCACTTGCTGATCGGCATCGTCGAAGAGGGCAACGGCATGGCCATGGACATCCTCATGCGCCTGGGTGTGTCGTCCGCCTCCATCAAAAAGGCTATCGAGAAACTCACCGCCAAGGACCAGGATAAGAAGCGTCCGCTCGCTGGCGCCGGTGCTGGTCGTCCCGGTACGGGCCTGCCGTTCTTTAGCGGCTCGGATGCCTCTCAGCAAAAGGGGAGCGGTACCGATACACTTAAGCAGTTCGCGACCAACCTTACGCAGAAGGCGCGCGACGGCGAACTCGATCCGGTGATCGGCCGCGAAAAGGAAGTCCAGCGTATGATGGAAATTCTTTCGCGCCGCACCAAGAACAATCCGCTTATCCTGGGCGATCCCGGCGTGGGTAAGACGGCCATCGTCGAGGGCCTGGCTCAGCAGATCGCCGCCGGCAACGTGCCCGAGAACCTCATGAACCAGAACATCTGGACGCTCGACCTGCCGGGTCTTGTCGCGGGCGCCAAGTATCGCGGTGAGTTCGAGGAGCGCCTCAAGAACGTGATCCAGGAGGCAACCGAGGCCGACAACGTCATCCTGTTTATCGATGAGATGCACACCATCATCGGTGCCGGTTCCGCCGAGGGCTCCATCGACGCGAGCTCCATGCTCAAGCCGGTGCTCGCGCGCGGCGCTTTCCAGATTATCGGTGCCACCACGGCCGAGGAGTTCCGCAAGTACCTCACCAAGGACCCGGCCTTCGAGCGTCGCTTCCAGACCATCGATGTCGAGGAGCCGAGTGTCGAGGACACGGTCAAGATCCTAACTGCGCTCAAGCCGCGCTACGAGGAGCACCACCACGTGCGTTACACGCAGGGTGCCATCGAGGCCGCCGCGAACCTTTCCAACCGCTACATCCAGGATCGCTTCCTGCCCGATAAGGCCATCGACCTCATCGACGAGGCCGGTGCCCGTGCTCGCATCGCCGCGAATCGCGCGCCCGAGCCGGTGCGCGAGGCCGAGCATCGTATAGAGGAGCTCAAGGCCGCCGCACAGGAGGCTACCGAGAGCGACGATATGAATAAGGCCGCCGAGATCACCGAGCAGCAGAAGGCTGCCGAGATCGAACTCGCCGAGGCCAAGGCTGCCTGGACCGCCGAGCTCGACGCCAGCCCGCTCACCATCGATGTGAGTCAGATCGCCGATATCGTGTCCGTGACTTCGGGCGTGCCGGTGTCCTCGCTTACCGAGAGCGAGAGCCGTCGCCTGCTGCAGGCAGAAAGCGTGCTCAAGACGCGCATCATCGGTCAGGATGAGGCTGTCGAGGCCGTTGCCAAGGCCGTGCGCCGCAGCCGCTCGCCGCTCAAGGACCCGCGTCGCCCCGGCGGCAGCTTTATCTTCCTGGGTCCCACCGGCACGGGCAAGACCGAGCTCGCCAAGACGCTCGCCGAGTACCTCTTTGGCAGCAAGGACGCGCTCATCAGCTTCGACATGTCCGAGTTCGGTAGCGAGTTCGAGGTTTCCAAGCTCATCGGCAGCCCTCCGGGTTACGTCGGTCACGACGAGGGCGGCCAGCTCACCAAGGCCGTTCGTCGCCACCCGTACTCGGTCGTGCTGTTCGACGAGATCGAGAAGGCACACCCCGATATCTTCAACATCCTGCTGCAGGTGCTGGAGGAGGGTCGCCTGACCGATAGCCAGGGCAAGACGGTCGACTTCCGCAACACCGTGATCATCATGACGTCCAACGTGGGCGCCCGCGAGATCGCACAGGATGCGAGCGTTGGCTTTGGCACCACCGGCGAGCAGGGCCTCACCTCGAGTGAGATCCGCGGCCGCGCGATGGGCGAGCTCAAGCGCCTGTTCCGCCCCGAGCTGCTCAACCGCATCGATGACATCGTGGTGTTCCAGAAGCTCTCGGGCGAGAATCTCACCAAGATCGCGCACCTGCTGGTGGACGACCTGCGTCAGCGTTTGATTGCCAACGGCATGAACATCAAGCTCACCGATGCGGCCTATGACAAGATCGTGGCCGAGGGCACCGACCTCACCAACGGTGCGCGTCCGCTGCGCCGTGCTATTCAAAAGCTCATCGAGGACCCGCTGTCCGAGGAGCTTCTGGCCGGTGAGTGGGGCGAGGGCGATACCGTCCTGTGCGACGTGGCCGATGGCAAGTTCGTCTTTAGCCACGGCACGGGCGAGATCCCGGCACCGCGTCCGGCAGGTACGCTCGGTGGCGATACCACCCCGGCGGCACCGCACACCGGCAACGTCGCGCCCGTGAGCGGCGGCGTGACCTCGGGCCCCGGCGGCATGATGCAAGCCGGTTCCGGCGCGCTGTAGGGCGTAACAAAACCTTGTGTCCACGAGGGCGTTCCAAAGGAGCGCCCTTTTTCTGTTGGAAAGCCCCCTTCGTTCAAAGTAGGGCTCATTAAACATATCAATGGCGTATGCATAAACGTTGATCAAGCGTTGAGGTTGGTTGAAGGGTCCAACGTCCCTTCGGCGCGGCCCGTCTAACCTGCTTTATCTTAATAAAGTGGCGTCTTCCCGCCGTTAGCCGATGATGCAAGGGCGCTCGGCGTTTTCGACTGGTTTATGCACGCAAAGTCTGGGAATATACAAGGCGCATGTCTTACTGTCTAACCAGTTGCGCCAAGGAGGCACCATGGATTACAAGATCACCGGCTACGAGCCCGCCCAGCTGTTCCATTTCTTTGAGGAGGTCAGCGCGATCCCCCGTGGGTCTGGCAACGAGAAGGGCATCAGCGATTTCCTGGTTGCGTTTGCCAAGGAGCGCGGCCTCGATGTGTACCAGGACGAGGTCTACAACGTCATCATTCGCAAGCCCGCTTCTGCCGGCGCCGAGAATGCCCCGACCGTGATGCTGCAGGGCCACATCGATATGGTGTGCGACAAGTTGGGCTCCGTTGAGCACGACTTTACGACCGACGGTATCGACCTGGTCGTCAAGGACGGCGTCCTCACCGCTAACGGCACCACCCTGGGCGCCGACAACGGTATCGCCGTCGCTCTGATGCTCACTGTTCTCGATGACGATTCGATCGTTCACCCCGCCCTCGAGTGCGTATTCACCACCGACGAGGAGACTGGCCTGGTCGGCGCCGAGACGCTCGACAAGTCCCAGATTAGCGCCCGCACCATGATCAACCTCGACTCCGAGGAAGAGGGCGTGGCCACCGTCAGCTGCGCCGGCGGCGTCGTCGTTACCTACACCTGCCCCATCGTGCGCAAGCACAAGACCGGTAGCACCCTCACGCTCGACATCTCCGGCCTGCTGGGCGGTCACTCCGGCTCCGACATCAACCTGGAGCGCGGCAACGGCAACCTCATCATGGCCCGTATCATCGATCGCCTGATGGTCGCCGGCGAGCCCGCCATCGTCAGCTTTAACGGCGGCACCAAGGACAACGCCATCAACCGCGAGTGCAAGGCTGTTCTGGTCTACGCCGACCACGCTGCCGCCGAGGCCGCGGCCCAGATCGCAAAGGGCATCATCGCCGACGTCACTGCCGAGCTCGAGGTCTTCGACCCCGGCTTTACCTGCACCGTCGAGATTGCCGACGACGCCGAGGTCGAGGCCATGGATCAGAAGTCCGCGCTTGCCCTCATCCGCGCCCTGCGTCTTGCCCCTAACGGCGTGATTCGCCGCAACGTCGCCACCGACGGCTCCGTCGAGGTTTCCTCCAACATCGGCGTGGTCGCCACTTCCGACGACCAGGTCAAGATCATGCTGTCCCCGCGCTCCTCGATCACCTCGCTGCAGAACGAGTTCAAGGACCGCCTGCAGACGCTGGCCGATGTCTTGGGCTTCGACGCCAAGTTCGAGTTCGAGTATCCCGGCTGGAGCTATGCCGAGCATTCGCCGGTCCGCGACGTTTTTGTCGAGAGCTATCGCGAGCTCTTTGGCTCCGAGCTGCGCATCGAGTCCATTCACGCTGGCCTTGAGTGCGGCCTGTTTGCTGAGGCCCTGCACGGCCTGGACGCCATCGCCGTGGGCCCGACGCTCTCCGATGTCCACACCCCGGACGAGAGCATGGAGCTCGCTTCTGCCGAGCGCTTCTACGAGCTGCTCATCGACGTCCTCAAGCGCCTTGCCGCGTAAGGGTCGCGCTAGCAGCAGTTCGAGCCACGTGCTAGCGGATTGCAAATGACATTACGAGAGGGGGCATCCGAACTTTTGCGACGGGTGCCCCCCCTCTTCTTTTAAGAAATGTGGATTGATTGGCGCCTAGCCCATATCCGCCTTGATGAGGTCGAGGGTGCGCTGGCAGTTTTCGCGGACGGGGCCGAGCATGTGCTCGCGCAGGTCCGCCATGCCGGGCAGGTCGGCGTATTCGTCCATGATCTCTTCCATGCAAATGGGCACCTCGTAGGCGAGGTCCATCATGGTCGCAAAGCAAAACTTCTCGGATAGCCCGGCATCGGTGAGCGCCGCCTCCAGCGCGGGGTCGCCCATACCGTGGTATCGGCGGATAGCGCCTGGACCGATGCGCCCCACTCGATTTTCGCCGCCAACGCTCATGGCAAGGCGCGCCCGGCGGCGCATACGCTCGTACGCCAAGCCCGATGCGACATCGTACATGGGTGCGAGCGCTGCGTTTGTGCCTTTGCCTAGGATGAGCGAGTAGTTTTTAGCGTGTGCGTCAGGCGCTCCGATAATGGCGTTATAGAACAACATATAGGTAAAAAGCACAAGATTCATGTGGTGGGGGGCTGTGTTAATCAGTCGTTCTTGGATGTCTCGTGTGGTTGGTCCTCCGTCGGCGGTGTATTTCTGGCTTGGCAATACACCGAGCGCCTGGCAAAAGTCCTCCTGATGCAGCCTTTCGATATTTCCGCTGCTATTGACCATTCTGTCGTACCGTTCAACGACGAGCGCGGCTTCGTCTTCAAATGTGCAATAGGAGACGTTGGCAGTTGGAATGCCAACACGCCGAGCCGTTTTCATGCAGACGAATTCGTTTAAGGCCTGATGTTTGAACCCAACGACACCATTTTTGAAGATATGGGTAGTGGGGGATGACCCTAGACATTCGCACCATTGGCCATCATGCCAAGCTAGTGCAAATTTGCCTTGGTTGCCGCCTAGGGACCAGCTTTCGTTGGAGCCCATCCATGTCTCTCTTTCGTCATCGCGAATTGCTTTGAGCTTGTGAGCGATTTGAGAATTGGTAAGCGGGCGGTATGCCGAGACCCTGCCGCGGGCGGCGCCTAATTGATCGGTTCGACAAAACTGAACGGCCCCTGCGCAGTCAAGACCGATATGGCACAAGAGGGCGACGGGGTTGTTGGATGCAACGTCATACTCGGCGGCAATAGCGCGACGCTGCTCTTGACTGTCGGGCAAAAGGCCAAATAGGAACGGGCGGACGATGTTATGGCCATACGTGCGATTGGAAAGCGGCATTGTTAGCGATAGCGGTGCTCCGCGATAGGTTGGGGCGTATACAAAGCTGCAGAGTCCATGCTCGTCTTGCCGGAGAGTGCCTGCGATTTCGCCACAAATGAGGGTTGCAAGCTCCATCTCTGCCATTTATTTCACAACCTTACAGCCAAAGGAGAGGTCTGAAGTGCCGGAAAGGCCTTGCTCGGCTGCGATTTGGGCCAGCAGGGCACCATAGGAAGATGGCGTTCCTTGTCGGGCGGGTCGTCTGCCTACGCTTGGCTTTGGCAGGGCATTCGAGTTCGCGATAGGGAGGTCCGCTATCGTCGTCGGATGTTCGGAGGGCGATGCGATGGAGTCGTTATCGCTTTGCGCAAAGAGACCTATGTCGAGTGCGTTAAAGACGGTCAGTAACTTGTCGAGCCGAATACCCGTGGCGTCTCCTAGCTCGAGCGATGCGAGCAGGCGCTCCGAAACACCGGCTTTTTTAGCGAGCGCCGCACGGGTGATTCCCTGTGCCTCGCGTGCCTGGCGCACGTAGATGCCAGCTTGGCGCGGTGTGGTGATGGGAAGGGTATCCACGGCGATCTCCTAACGTGCAGACTTTTGCATATTAGTATGACATGCAAAAGTCTGCACGAATAGGCATTATGCAAAACTCTGCATGAGACCCCTACATTGACGTTGGCTTATGAGAGGCGTTTTTTATATCGTGAGGATCCCCAGATGCTCAAGTAAGATCTTAAGCCCGATGAGGACGAGTACGACGCCACCCACGATGGTGGCGGGTTTTTCGTAACGCGCGCCAAAGGTATGGCCGATCGCTACGCCGGCGACGGAGAAGATAAACGTTGTGACGCCGATAAGCGATACAGCGGGAACGATGTCAACCGAGAGCGCCGCAAACGAGATACCTACGGCTAGGGCGTCGATTGAGGTGGCGATGGCGAGGATCAGGTACTCGCCCAGGTCAATCTTTTCGGTATCCTTGCCGTCGCCTTCATTCTCGTCCTCGGTAAAGGCTTCCCACAGCATTTTGCCGCCGATAAAGGCCAAAAGGATAAAGGCGATCCAATGGTCGATGGGTCCGATGATGTCCATGAATTGACTGCCGAGCGCCCATCCGATTACGGGCATGCCGGCCTGAAAGCCGCCAAAGAACAGACCGAGCACCACGGCGACTTTAAGGTTGATCTTCTTCATGCCGAGACCCTTGCAGATGGAAACAGCAAAAGCGTCCATCGAAAGGCCAACGGCGAGCAACACGAGCTCTGCGAGTCCCATAGTCTGGCTCCCTCTCTGCGGGCGAGCCCGATTACGCGACTACTCCCTCATTTATATGAGACCCGATGCTACCACATGAGCAGTCAAAGGAGCCCCGTCCCAAATGAGCTACCTAAGCGGTGTTCGCTCATTCTGTAAGCATCGGATTTCGTGGCTGCTGCGGGGACAAACCGTGAGAAACTATTTAGCGTTTATGGAGCGTATACGATGGGAGCGATGCCTTGGATAAGAACGAGCTGCAAAAGCGTATGGAACAGGCCATCCGCCTGACGGCACCTGGTCAGCCGATCCGCAGCGCCCTCGACATGATCATCGCCGGTCACCTGGGCGCCCTTATCTGCGTCGGCGACACCGAAAACGTGCTCGCTGCCGGTAACGACGGCTTCCCGCTCAACATTTCGTTCACCTCGAACCGCCTGTTCGAGCTCTCCAAGATGGACGGCGCTATCGTTATCGACGGCGACCTCACCCAGATCCTGCGCGCCAACTTCCACCTCAATCCCGATCCCTCGCTTGCCACGAGCGAGACGGGCATGCGTCACCGCACCGCCGCTCGCATGTCGGTGCTCACCGATGCCATCGTGATCTCGGTCTCGGCCCGTCGTGCCGTCGTCAACGTGTACGTTCACGGTAAGAGCTACGAGATCCAGCCCGTCACCACCATCATGAGCTCGGTCAACCAGCTCGTCGCCACGCTCCAGACTACCCGTCAGTCGCTCGATCGCTCCCTGCTGCGCCTGACGGCCCTCGAGCTCGACGACTACGTTACGCTCGCCGACATTACCGGTATTTTCTCGAGCTTCGAGATCATGCAGCAGGCAAAGACCGAGCTTAAGGATTGCATCGTCAAGCTGGGCAACCAGGGCAAGCTCGTGCAGATGCAGCTCGAGCAGCTCGCCGGCTCCAGCATGGATACCGAGTACGACCTGATGATTCGCGACTATGCGAGCGATTCCTCCGAGGCAAACGCCGAGAAGATCCGCGCCGAGCTTAGCCGCATGACGCCCAAGGACTTGTCCGACCCACAGCATGTGGCGGCGGTTCTGGGCTACGACGACCTGGACGAGGACTCCGTCATGACGCCGCTGGGCCTGCGCACGCTTTCGCGCGTCTCCGTCGTGCGCGACGGCGTGGCCGAGAAGATTGTCGACGAGTACGGCTCGCTGCAGGAACTCATGGACGACATCAGCGAAGATCCGGAGCGCCTGGGCGACTTTGGCGTTAACAACCCTGCCATTCTTGCGGACTCCCTGTACCGCATGAAGGGCACCAAACAGGGGAACGCATAATGGCGCCCGTATGCGCCGTGGTCGTTGCCGGTGGCAGCGGCCAGCGCTTTGGTAACCCCGGTGGCAAGCAGCTCGTCAACGTTGCGGGCCGTCCGCTTATGAGCTGGTCCATCCGCGCGTTTGATCGGAGCGATAAGGTCGGCCACATCGTGGTGGTGTGTCCTGCCGAGCGTCGTGCCGAGATGCGCCGCCTGGCCATCGACCCGTTTGACTATGACACGCCCATCAGCTTTGCCGATGCCGGCAATACCCGTCAGGATTCCACCCGTGCCGGCGTGCATGCGGTTCCGGCAGGCTTTGAATACGTCGCCATTCACGACGGCGCTCGTCCGCTCATCACGACCGAGGCCATCGATCATGCGATCGACGTGCTTGTGGGCGACCGCTCGCTCGACGGTGTCGTGTGCGGTCAACCCGCGATCGACACGCTCAAGATCGTTGACGGCGATAACATCGTCGAGACGCCGCCGCGTGAGCTTTATTGGGCTGCGCAGACGCCGCAGATCTTTAGCGTCGATGCTATGAAGCGCGCCCACGCTGCAGCCATTGCCGAGGGCTTTATCGGCACCGATGATTCTTCGCTGGTTGAGCGCATGGGAGGACGCGTTCGCTGCGTCCAGAGCCCACGCGACAACCTTAAGGTGACGGTGCCCGAGGACCTGCGTCCCGTAACCGCGATTCTGCTCGGCCGCATGGCCGAGGGAGAGGACCTTCCCCATGTTCAGTAACCTGCGCATTGGCCATGGCTACGACGTTCACCGCCTGGTGGAGGGGCGTCGATGTATCATCGGCGGGGTTGACATTCCCTACGAGCGCGGTCTGCTGGGACACTCGGATGCCGATGTGCTCGCGCACGCGTTGGCCGACGCCATTCTGGGCGCCTGCCGCGGGGGAGACATCGGCAAACTGTTCCCCGACACCGATCCCGCCTACGAGGGCGCCGATTCGATGGTGCTGCTTGCCCGTGTGATGGACTATGCGCGCGAGCTGGGCTTTGAGTTTGTCGATGCCGACTGCACCATTGCCTGCCAGCAGCCCAAGATCACCCCACACCGCGATGCCATGCGCGCCAACCTGGCCCATGCTCTGGGCGTTGACGTCGAAAACGTGGGCGTCGCCGCCACTACGACCGAAAAGCTCGGTTGGGAAGGCCAAGGCGAGGGAATTGGCGCCTGGGCCGTCTGCCTGCTACAGAAAACCGTTAAGGAGTAACGAATGCGTATCTACAACAGCGCTACCCATAAAAAGGAAGAGTTCCAGCCCATCGAGTCCGGCAAGGTCCGCATGTACGTGTGCGGCCCCACGGTCTATGACAACATCCACATCGGCAATGCCCGCACGTTCATCAGCTTTGATGTGATTCGTCGCTGGCTCATCGCGAGTGGCTACGAGGTCACGTTCGCCCAGAACCTCACCGATGTCGACGACAAGATCATCAAGCGCGCCAACGAGCAAGGCCGTACGGCTGCCGAGGTCGCGACGGAGTTCTCCGACAAGTTCATCGGCGTCATGCGCGCTGCCAACGTGCTCGATCCCGATGTGCGTCCCCGCGCCACCAAGGAGATTGGCCCCATGATCGCCATGATCAAGACGCTTATCGAGCAGGGCCACGCTTACGCAGCCGATAACGGCGATGTGTACTTTGCCGTGCGCAGCGATCCCAACTACGGCCAGGTCTCGGGCCGCAACATCGATGACCTTATGGTGGGTGCGCGCATCGAGGAGAACGAGGACAAGAACGACCCGCTCGACTTTGCCCTGTGGAAGGCCGCCAAGCCCGGCGAGCCCAGCTGGCCGAGCCCCTGGGGCGAGGGCCGTCCCGGCTGGCACACCGAGTGCGCCGCCATGGTGCACCGCTACCTGGGCACCCCGATCGACATCCACGGCGGTGGCTCCGACCTTGCCTTCCCGCATCACGAGAACGAGTGCGCTCAGGCTACCTGCGCCTGGCACCAGGGCTTCTCCAACACCTGGATGCACACGGGCATGCTACTGGTCGACGGCGAGAAGATGTCCAAGTCGCTCGGTAACTTCTTTACACTGGCCGAGGTCCTCGAGCAGCACTCTGCCGCGGCCCTGCGCTTACTGATGCTGCAGACGAGCTATCGCTCACCGCTCGACTTCTCTTGGGAGCGCTTGGAGGGTGCCGAGAACTCGCTCACGCGTATCGCCGGCACGGTCGAGAACCTGCGCTGGGCTGCAAGCCACGCGACCGCCGACGCCGATGAGGCTGCCGCCGAGGAGTTTGCCGCCAAGGCCGCCGAGACCCGTGCCGCCTTTAAGGAGTGCATGGACGACGACTTTAACACCGCCGGTGCCATGGGTGCCGTCTTTGGCTTTGTGACCGAGTGCAACCAGTATTTGGAGCATGCGGGCGATGCTGCCGACAAGGCCGCAGCCCTGGCTGCCGCCGATACGCTGACCGAGTTGCTCGATACGTTTGGCGTTGAGCTTCCCGAGCCCAAGGTCGAGTTGCCGCTGGGCCTGCTGGGCGTTGCCGCCGGTCTGGTTGCCTACACTGGTGACGATGTGGACGAGGCTGCTGCCAAGATTCTCGAGGCTCGCGCCGAGGCCCGCGCCGCCAAGAACTGGGATCTGGCCGACGCCATCCGCGACCAGCTCAAGGACCTGGGCCTCACCATTGAGGACACGGCCGCCGGCACCCGTATTAAGACTCTCTAGAGGCCGCACGTTTGAGTAGGGACGCTTCGGGACCGGTCTGAAAATAATGCCGAAGGTGTTATTTTTGGACCTGTCCCAGGGCGTCCCGTCCGTTTTCCGTTTATATATCTCGAGGTTTTCCACATGGCTGACAACCGCAAACGAGGGGGGTCTCGTCCCTACAACCCCGGTAAGGCTGGCGGTCGCCGCGACCAGCGCACCGGCCGTCCGCAGCGTGATGGTCGCGACCAGCAACGCGACCGCACCCAGGCCGCGCGTCCGCAGCGCGACCGCAACCGCGACGCTGTCCAGGCTCCCAAGGGCGAGTTTATCGAAGGTCGTCGTGCTGCCGCCGAGGCGCTACGTACCGGCTTTCCCGTCAAGTGCGCGCTCATTGCCGAGGGCGGGGACCGTGACGCCGCCCTGTCTCGTCTGGTCGATGACCTCAACGTCGCTGGTGTCCGCATTAAGTACGTACCGCGCGCACAGCTCGATGCGCTGTCGAGCCATGGCGCTCACCAGGGCATTGCGCTCGAGGTGGGCAACTTCCCTTACGCCGATGTCGCCGACAT
Organism: Collinsella aerofaciens; assembly: GCF_964243765.1. GTDB lineage: Bacteria > Actinomycetota > Coriobacteriia > Coriobacteriales > Coriobacteriaceae > Collinsella > Collinsella aerofaciens_BU. Next base: position 37,244 of record NZ_CAXTGI010000001.1, read on the forward strand.
CCTCGACCGCGCGGGTGACGGACCTGCGCTCGTCATCGTGCTCGACCACGTGACCGACGACGGTAACTTTGGCGCCATCGTGCGCTCCGCCGAGGTCGTGGGCGCGGCGGGCGTCATCATTGCCAACAAGCGCGCCGCCGGTGTGACCGTCGGCAGCTACAAGACCTCTGCCGGCGCCGTTATGCATCTGCCCATCGCACAGGTTCCCAACATCGCCCGTGCGCTCGACGACCTCAAGGCCGCCGGCTTTTGGGTGGGCGGTGCTTCCGAGCACGCCGAGGGCAGCTGCTGGGATGCTCCCTTCGAGGGCCGCGTGGCGCTCGTCATGGGCTCCGAGGGCGACGGCATCTCGCGTCTGGTGCTCGAGAAATGCGACTTTTTGACCAAGCTTCCCCAGCGCGGCATGACCGAGAGCCTCAATGTTGCCCAGGCGACCACGGCGCTGTGCTTTGAGTGGCTGCGCCGCAATGCCGGCGAGCTCATGGGGGAGGAGTAGCGCATGTCCAAGAAGAACCGCGCCAAGTCCAAGGCTAAGCGCTTTGGCGAAGGCTCGGCCAAGCCGATCGTATCGGCCGCAACCTATGGCGTGGGCGGCAATGCGTTTGCACAGGCTATCGCCGATCCAGTCTCGACGGTGCACTCCAACAAGCCCGAGCTGCTTGTGGTTGACGGTTACAACGTGATCCACTGCACGCCGCGCTACGAAAAGCTCGTGTATGACCATTCCGACGATCCATATTCCAGCGACGTTCACGATATGGCGCGCACCGCCCTCATCAATGACGTCGCCGCCTTTGCCCAGGGCCGCTACGAGGCCGTGATCGTGTTCGACGGCGCGGGCAATATCTCCAACGAGCGCCCCAACCTGCCGGCCCGCGGCGTGCGCATCGAGTTTTCGCCGACGGGCGTCTCTGCCGATACCGTGGTGCAAAAGCTCTGCATCGAGGCGCGCGAGGAAGGCCGCGCGTGCTCCGTGGTGTCGAGCGACGGCACGATCCAGGCCGTCGTCATGGGCAAGGGCGTCACGCGCATCTCGAGCCGCATGCTGGTGGACGAGATCAAGCAGATCGATAACGACGTTCACGAGGCAGAGGAAGCTCCGCAGATCAAGATGACCCTGGGTAGCCGCCTGAGCCCCGATGCCCTGGCCAAGCTCAAGGCCCTGCGCGGGAGGTAGGGGAGTTGGCGGGGCAATGCTGCCTCGCTAACTCCATTCAGCGATGTCGATCATTCTTTCGAGGCGCCACGTTAGCGCCTCTTTTAGATAAGGCAGTCTCGCTGCTAGGGCATCGTTTTTAGACAGAATCTCGATTGCCTCGTCGACAAAACCTTCGAGTTTGTCCCCGTCAAACCAGTTCATATCCTCAACAAGCAACATTTGTTTCGCGGGACTTGAATGGAACTGCGCGCTGGCAAAACTGTGCTCTCCTGCCCTAAGCTCATCTAGAGATATGTTGCACCAGAGCGATGAGCCCGAATCGAAGATGGGGGCTGGTCTGCAGACTAGTGAGTTGACGTTTCGCACGAGGCCGAAGTTGCGCCAATGACGATCGTAGTTGGCGATGATGTCGTCACACACGATCATGTGGTCAAGGGCATCCTTGACGCCTGTCACCCCGAGTTCCTCGCAGTTTGCTACGTATCGCTCGTAGTCAGTTAGCCGTTCATCTGCGTTTGCGTGCTGGTTTACATAGAACGCAGGGACATACTCTTCTTCATCAGTTAAGAAGACATCGCATATGCTCAGGGCGGAAGTGCCCGTGCCTTCGAGCGAGTAAGGTACATAATCGCAGGCGTTTAGGATGCGACGGTGGAGCGCGGTCGCCACCAGCTCGTTATAAGGTTCCTGGTTCAGGTGCGCTCCTGCCTTATGCAGAATTCGACGCCCGCCCTCGCACGTCCAGTACTTTTGAAGATTGCCGTCCGAGGTGTTATCGGGCTTTGCGGCAGCCGCTTTTCCCTCTGGGGCAAAGGGCGCAATGGACAGCGAGACGTCATCAAAGGCGTTATTGAAGAAGTTAATATCCTCCCAGACGAGACCGGAATCTTGGGGTCTAATCCAATACTGGTCGGATAAGGAGAGGCCAAGATTTCGCTGTACGAGTTCATCGGGAACATCGACTGCGGCTTCTGCAAGCAGGGAGGCTAGCCCAATGCGTGCGAGCGGGATACCGCGACCGCGCCACCAGATGCGGAAGGAGTCGAGCGATACGGAGCTATTGGGGCCAAATACCCCAATAGGGGCGTGGGCGTAATCGATGTCGGCGCCGATGTGGGTAAAGTCTTTTCGCGATGTGTTGTAGACCAGCTGAGCGACTTCGTGCGTGCGGTTCATGAGGGTGAACGCGATCTCGCTCTTACCGTGGCCGCGGCGGGGACGTCCTCCCGTTTTGGTCACGGAGCGGAGTCGCGTGTCGACGCTGTCTTTGTCGATGAGCCATACACCAGAAGCCTTGCGGGCATCAAGTGCTCCGTTTTTTATGAGCTCCTGCACCCTGCGCGGAGTGATGCCGAGCAGCTCGGCGGCTTCCTTGGTAGTAAGCATCACGAAACCCTTCGTCAAAACGAATAGTTTTATATATAGCAATTGTAATTAAAACTATTCGTTCTGACGAATAGTTTTGAGATTGAGGGCGAACCGACAGAAATGAACGGGCCTGGTACCTGTTGTTGCTGGTTTTTGCATATTTATATAACGCCGTGTGGCCTGTTGCGCCCCGTCCGTAATTCCTTTATTCTTAACAGGCTTCGCGCGAAAGCGCCAAGTGTGCCAGTGTGGCGCAACGGTAGCGCAACTGATTTGTAATCAGTGGGTTGCAGGTTCGATTCCTGTCACTGGCTCCATGAGAGTTTCGGGCTCTGTTCCTTGTGGGACAGGGCCCGTTTCTATTTATGTCGACATGTAAGTGGGTTTGACTCCCACCAAGCTTCAGGTTTGTCTCGATCTGTAACACGGGTGGGCTGAAAACCCTCCTTATAGTTACAGATCGAGACAATGCCAAAGGACGGCCGATAACGTCTCGATCTGTAACACGAAGAGGCTGAAAACCGTTCTAGCTGTTACAGAGTGAGACGTAAGCCGGGGTCGCCGCGTAGTATCTCGATCTGTAACAGATAGGAGAGGAATGACCCTCTTACTGTTACAGATTGAGATGAAAACGGTGAGGCCCCTGGTCTACTTGATTGCACCGGGGAAGCTCCGATCTCGACCTATATATAGGTGCAAATAAGCCGTTATCGAAGTTCGATCCTGAAGGTGTACTCCACTACACCAAAGTGTTACCTTGGGAAACGTCACCTCTGTATCCAAAACCACCGTCCTTCATATCCAAACTCAATAAAACCGCAGGTCACGGTTATATAGATACGCCCGGAACCGTGTATCTAGAGGTTTTCGTTGACAGCCCCCAAGGTTGCATCGTATTATCTTTTTCGTTCGCGGGGGCGGCGGTCCAAAAGACCAAAGAACCTGCGGATACTTGAACGATTGGGAGTTTGCCCGAGTGGTTAATGGGGACGGGCTGTAAACCCGTTGGCTCTGCCTACATAGGTTCGAATCCTATAGCTCCCACCCGTCAAGTGCCTGTATAGCTCAGTCGGTAGAGCACTTCGTTGGTAACGAAGAGGTCACCAGTTCAAGTCTGGTTGCAGGCTCCATCCGGCGGTGTAGCTCAGTTGGTTAGAGCACACGGTTCATACCCGTGGCGTCACTGGTTCGAATCCAGTCACCGCTACCATAGGTAACACGGTGGCTTCTCAATAGTATGTTGAGAGGCCACTATGGTATAAAGGCAAAGTCCCGTCCGGGGACGACCTGTTTAGAGGAGGGCTTTATGGCCAAAGAGAAGTTTGAGCGCACTAAGCCGCATGTTAACATCGGCACCATTGGTCACGTCGACCACGGCAAGACCACGCTGACCGCTGCCATCACCAAGGTTCTCTCCGAGACCGAGGGCTGCAAGGCTGACTTCACTGCGTTCGAGAACATCGACAAGGCTCCCGAGGAGCGCGAGCGCGGCATTACGATCTCCGTCTCCCACGTCGAGTACGAGACTGCTGCCCGTCACTACGCTCACGTTGACTGCCCGGGCCACGCTGACTACGTCAAGAACATGATCTCCGGTGCTGCTCAGATGGACGGCGCTATCCTGGTCATCGCCGCCACCGACGGCCCCATGGCTCAGACCCGCGAGCACATTCTGCTCGCCCGTCAGGTCGGCGTTCCCTACATCGTCGTCTTCCTGAACAAGTGCGACATGGTCGACGATGACGAGCTCATCGACCTCGTCGAGATGGAGACCCGTGAGCTCCTCTCCGAGTACGATTTCCCCGGCGACGACATCCCCGTCATCCGTGGTTCCGCTCTGGGCGCTCTCGAGGGCGACGCCAAGTGGATGGACGCTATCCGCGAGCTCATGAACGCCGTCGACGAGTACATCCCGACGCCTGCTCGTAACAACGACCTCCCGTTCCTGATGGCCGTTGAGGACGTTATGACCATCTCCGGCCGTGGTACCGTTGCTACCGGTCGTGTCGAGCGCGGTGAGCTCAAGCTCAACGAGCCCGTCGAGATCGTCGGCATCAAGGATACCCAGAACACCGTCGTTACCGGTATCGAGATGTTCCGTAAGTCCATGGACTTCTGCGAGGCTGGCGACAACGTCGGTCTGCTGCTCCGCGGCATCAAGCGCGAGGACATCGAGCGCGGCCAGGTTCTCTGCAAGCCCGGTTCGGTTACCCCGCACACCAAGTTCACCGGCGAGATCTACGTTCTGACCAAGGAGGAGGGCGGCCGTCACACCCCGTTCTTCGATGGTTATCGTCCTCAGTTCTACTTCCGTACCACCGACGTTACCGGTACGGTCAAGCTCCCCGAGGGCACCGAGATGGCTATGCCTGGTGACCACATCACCATCGAGGGCGACCTCATCCACCCGATCGCCATGGAGGAGGGCCTGCGCTTCGCTATCCGCGAGGGTGGCCACACCGTCGGTTCGGGCATCGTCTCCACGATCATTGAGTAAATTAGCTCTCTGATATAGCTGACTTAGAGAACCCGGCACTTATATGGGTGCCGGGTTCTTTTCTGCAATGGTTATTGTGCCGTTGCTGGTGTCGAGAGGATCGATAATGGTTCTGGTGCACCGTCGATTAGATCTCGCTGGCCCCATTGATGTGTTCCAAATATGAATGGATCCACCGAGAACCAATTGATTCGAGGTTTTCATTGACAGCACTTACATAGAGCTGATAAAGTACCATCTCGTGCCCGTACGGGGCGGATATGAAAGGTTCAGGATACATGCGTACTCTAGTTACTCTTGCGTGCACTGAGTGCAAGCGCCGCAACTATACGACCACCAAGAACAAGGCGAACATGCCTGATCGTATGGAGATCAAGAAGTATTGCCCCTGGTGCCGTCACCACACGCTGCACAAAGAGACTCGCTAGTCTTTAGTCATATACGCCAGTAGTTCAATTGGTAGAGCATCGGTCTCCAAAACCGAGTGTTGAGGGTTCGAGTCCTTCCTGGCGTGCCAGTCATTATTCCGTAAGCTCCCAATTGGGGGCTTACGGTTTACTCATGTATAAGCGCATTGCGCGGAGGTAACCCAAATGGCCAACAAGAAGAACAAGAAGAAGGCTCAGCAGCCGGCACCTGCCAATAACGCTGCCGCCAACTCCAAGGTTGAGGCCAAGAAGGCCGTTGCCAAGAAGAACGAGAAGGCTGCGAAGTCCAAGAAGAACGAGAAGCCTGGTTTCTTCGCCCGCACCAAGAAGTATTTCGCTTCGGTGAAGTCCGAGATGAAGCGTGTCACGTGGCCCGATAAGAAGGAGCTCGTGAACTACTCGGTCGTCGTTTGCGCTTCTCTGATCGTCGTCGGCGTCGTCATCGCTCTGCTCGATGCTGGCTTTGGCGAGGCTCTTGCTCTGTTCTCTGGATTGAGGGGCTAAACCATGTCTAAGCGTTGGTACGTCGTTCACACTTACTCTGGATACGAGAACCGCGTTAAGTCCGATCTCGAGCATCGTATCGAGACCATGGGCATGCAGGACCGTATCTTTGATATCGAGATTCCTATGGAGCGCGTCACCGAGATCAAAGAGGGTGGCAAGCGCGAGACCAAGGATTCTAAGATCTTTCCGGGTTATGTCCTGGTTCGCATGGAGATGGATGACGATGCGTGGACGTGTGTTCGCAACACGCCCGGCGTCACCGGTTTCCTAGGCGGCAACGGCAAGCCCGCTCCGCTTTCCCGCGACGAGTACAACAAGATGACTCGTCGTCCCGGTAAGGGCGATTCGCCCAAGCGCACCTCGGTTGATATTCAGGTCGGCACGTCCGTCCGCGTCACCGATGGCCCGCTTACCGACTTTGATGGCAAGGTCTCCGAGGTTAACACCGAGGCTGGCAAGCTCAAGGTCACGCTGATGATCTTTGGCCGCGAGACGCCGGTCGAGCTCGACTTTAACCAGGTCGCTGTCATCGCTTAAGTTTTCGTCCGTTCGCGCGAGCGTGCTTCTTCTGTGACTGCTCATCTCAGGAGTGCTTCTAACACGTGCGTGCTTACGATATAGCAAGTACTTCACACTCGTGATTCGAAAGGAATGACCATGGCTGAGAAGAAGGTTGCCAACGTCATTAAGCTCCAGATTCCTGCTGGTGCAGCTAACCCCGCTCCTCCCGTCGGCCCCGCTCTGGGCGCTGCTGGCGTGAACATCATGCAGTTCTGCCAGGCCTTTAACGCCGAGACGCAGGACAAGAAGGGCGACGTCATCCCCGTTGAGATCTCTGTCTACGAGGATAAGTCCTTCTCCTTCATCACCAAGACCCCGCCGGCGGCTCACCTCATCAAGAAGGAGCTGAACCTCAAGTCTGGTTCCGCTAAGCCCCAGGCCGACAAGGTTGGTCAGCTCTCCCAGGAGCAGCTCACCAAGATCGCCGAGATCAAGATGCCGGACCTCAATGCCAACGACATTGACGCCGCCAAGAAGATCATCGCCGGTACCGCCCGTTCCATGGGCGTCACCATCGCTGAGTAGCGATTTCTTATGGTAACGACGGGTGCTCCGACCTGGGCGCCCGTTAAATGTGTGCAATAGGGCACACGATACGATGTGGGAGGGCTCACGCCCGTTTAACCACAGGAGGTAATGCACATGGCTAAGCATGGTAAGAGCTATAACGCCGCTGCCGAGAAGATCGATCGCGCCACGCTCTACACCCCCCTTCAGGCTGCTAAGCTCATTAAGGAGCTCGACACCGCCAAGTTCGACGAGACCGTCGAGGCCCACTTCCGTCTGGGCATCGATACTCGTAAGGCTGACCAGAACATCCGTGGTTCCATCTCCCTGCCCCACGGCACCGGCAAGACCGTTCGTGTTGCCGTCTTCGCCGAGGGCGAGAAGGCCCGCGAGGCTGAGGCTGCCGGCGCCGACATCATCGGTTCCGACGAGCTTGTCGCCCAGATTCAGAAGGGCGAGATCAACTTCGACGCTGCTATCGCTACGCCGAACATGATGGCCAAGGTTGGCCGCATTGGTAAGATCCTCGGTCCCCGTGGCCTCATGCCGAACCCCAAGCTCGGCACCGTGACCATGGACGTCGCCAAGATGGTCTCCGAGCTCAAGGCTGGCCGCGTTGAGTACCGCGCCGACCGTTACGGCATCTGCCACGTGCCCCTGGGCAAGAAGTCCTTCTCTGAGCAGCAGCTTGTTGAGAACTACGCTGCCCTGTACACCGAGATCCTGCGCGTCAAGCCCTCTTCTGCTAAGGGCAAGTACGTCAAGTCCATCTCCGTGTCTTCCACCATGGGCCCTGGCGTCAAGGTCGATCCCGCTGTCCAGCGCGACTTCCTGGCTGAGTAACTTTTAGTTACTGCCTGAGCAAAGCAAGCATTGCTAAAGAAACCCGGTTCTGCCTCGTGCAGGACCGGGTTTCTTGCTATCGCGTCAAAACCACCTCAAAGGGGACAGGCACCTTCGTGTTGGTTACCAAGGTGTTCTGGCTGTTGAGGACTCGATGGCCTCGTGGCGTTTGAGCTCGCGGCGCATGGTTTGCGAGTTGAGCCAGGCTGCCTGCCAGCCACGGATGGGGTAGCGCGCTTCGTCCAGCTCAAACTGCGTATAGCCGCAGGCGTTGATGATCGTCGTTCCACACACATGCTGCCGCTCGCGCTGAAAATCGTTACCGTAGCTTCGATGTACATGCCCATGCACCATGTAGTCGGCCCCCCAGGACTCAAGCGCCGTGTTAAAGCACTCAAACCCTCGATGCGGCAGGTCGTCCAGGTCGCCCATGCCTGCGACGGGTGCATGGGTAAGTAGAATATCGCATCCGTCTACCAGTGCGATTTTTCGCGATAGCTTGCGCATGCGTTTTGTCATCTCGCGCTCGGTATACATGTTCGCGCCGTCGCGGTAGCGCATGGAACCGCCCAGACCCGCAATGCGAATACCTCGGTACACATATACGCTGTCCTCAACACAAATGCACCCGCCCGGTGCATGGCGCGCGTAGCGGTCGTCGTGGTTGCCACGAACGTACACAAGCGGTTTGTTGATGACAGTGACCAAAAACTCAAGATAGTCCGGATCCAGGTCGCCTGCGGATAGAATCAGGTCAACGTCCTCAAAGCGCTCCTTGCGAAAACATTCCCACAGGCAGCGCTCCTCTACATCGGCAATGGCTAGGATATTCATAGGGCACGGACCTCCGGCTCGTTATCGAGCTGCGGAATCGAGCCTATAACGTTGTCAGCCAGCCAGTTCATCTCGACAATCTGCGTACTCGGCAGGGGAGGGAAGCCCTCAATCTGAACCACGCCGTCCTGGCTGTGGAGCTCGCCGCCAAATGGGTTGATGGAGCCCTCGACAATGCCGTTGCGAAGCAGCTGCACAAGTTTACGCGTCTGATAGGGTAGGCCCGGAGCGTAGCGAATATCGATGACGCCGGAGCTCATACCGTACCAGTAGTTGACGGCGCGCACCTGCTGGTCATCGGCGGTCTCGTCCCATGTGCCGTGCAGTAGGCTGCGTACGATGAGTTCGTAGTAACGGCCCCAGTTCCATACCGGCATAGCAATACCGGTAACTTCCTTGCCGTTTACCAGACGGTGAAGCCCGTAGGCGGTGGGGTCCTCGAGAGACTTGGACATATCGGCGCCGGTCATGACGCTCACGCCCTCGCGACACATGGCTTCGGCAAGACCGCCGGCGGGAACATCTCCCCAAGTGAGGATAATCTGCGCACGAGGGTCGAGCAGCGAGGCACCGATAGCGAAGGCGTTGATTTCGCTCAGCGCGCCCGAGGCGAAGACCGACGCATGGTAGCCAATACGGTGGTTGTCGGCCATGCTGGCGGCAAGGGCGCCCAGTAGGAACTTGGCCTCGTACATCTTTCCAAAGTACGAGCGGACGCTTTGGTGGGGAAGGCCGATTGAGCAGTTAAGGAACCGCACCTGGGGATACTCGACTGACGCCCTGAGCGTGTATTCCATGAGCCGGTGTGAGGTCGAGAAGATGACGTTCGCCCCGTGCTTTACGGCTGTCTCGACGGCGGCGTAGAACACGTCCGAATCGTGGCAGTCCTCGAACGCCTCGGTGCGCACGATGCCGCCAAAGTGCTCATCAAGATACCGGCGGCCCTGGTCGTGTAGGCTGTCCCAGCTCGACGTGGCACAGGGAAACTCGTGGATAAAGGCGATTCGCATGGGATTGGCAGTGGAGTAGACGGTCTTGCTCATAAAGAAGTTGAGCACGCCCGAGGTAGCTTTTGTCGGTGCGCCCTCTTTCTCGTTGGGCTGCGGCGCTTCGACAAGATCGACTTTGTCCTCGTCGCTTTTGCCGGCAATGACAAGCTCGCGCCAAATCTTGCACAGACGGTTGACGACGATATCCGTCGGCGTATCCAGCAGACGGTCCTGGTTGTAGACGTTGAGGTAGACGAGCATGGCATCGGCAGGCGTAATGTCCAAGTGGTCGCCGCCCGCGCGAAGATAGGCGCGCTTAAAGAGCAGGAAGGTGTGACGTAGGTAGTCGACCTTCTTTTGAGGCCATTTTTCGACAAGATCTTGGCCGAGCATTTTGGCAAGCATCTCGTAGCTGCCCTCGCGCGAAAACTCAATCTCGTACAGGGGGCATACGTACCAAAAGGCGCAAAACTCACCGTACAGGCGGCTCTCGACGGAATCCCACTTACCGGGGTACAGACGCGTCACCTTGGCCGAAACCGTCGGAGCGTCAAGGAATTTGAGGACGCTGACACGCTTGTTGCCCTCTTGGACGTAAAAGCGGTGCATGAACTCGGTGACGATGATGGGGTCGCGGTAGCCCTCGGAGATTTGGATATCGTAGAGGTTGGACCATTTGCGGGCGAATTCGGTATTCCAGGGGAGCAGCGGCATAAAGTTACACGAAAAGGCGGACTGGCGACCTTTGGTAACCGTGCCGACGACCATTTCGAGCGGAATGTCCCGCAGGCCGATGTTCTCGCGCTGCCCGCAGGGAAGCTGGGCGACCAAGCTGTCGAGGTCCGTAAGATATGGATGCTCGCTTTGGCTGATGGCGCGACGGCGTCCCTGTTCGCCGCGCTTGCGCGCTTGACGATAGGCCTCTTCCATGGTGTCTACTCCCTTAGTCGTTTAAACAACGATATGAACCATGGTACCACGATGCGAAACCACCACAAAGGTGCCTGTCCCCTTTGCGGTGGTTTTAGGCGATGATGGGGGCGATGGCGCGGATGCAGGCGTCGGCTGCCGTAAAGGTGGTGCTGTCGTCACTGACGATAAAGATGATCGTACCCTTAATGCCAAAGTCGCCGATCTCGCTAAAGAGCACGTAGGGTTCCTTGTCAAAGCCCGAGATGGGTGAAACGGCGACCTTGGTGGCACAGGCGAGCTCGTCTGCCAGCGCATCGAGCGAGTCCCACTTTGACGTGTCCTTCACCGCGACGGGAACGACAACGCGTCCAAAGGGCATGAGGTGCACGAGTGTGTTCTTGGAGATGTTGGAGTTGGGGACGATGATGGTCTGTCCGCAGGCGTCCTCGATGGTCGTGTGGCGCCAAGTGATGTCCTGGACCACGCCCGACACGCCGCCGACCTCGATATTGTCGCCGGGCTTGATGATGCCCATAAAGGTCACTTGCATGCCGCCGATAAGGTTTGATAGCGTGTCCTGAAAGCCGAGCGAGATGGCGATGCCGCCGACGCCAAGAGCGGCGACGAGCGCGTTTGCGTTAATGCCAAAGCAGTTGTCGAGGATAAAGCTGCCGCCGATCATCCAAATGACGGCACGCGCGATGTTGATGAAGATGCTCGATGCGGGAAGCGGGTTGTCGTCTCGGTTGAGTAGGTGGCGCAGGGTCTTGGATGCCACCTTGGCGGCGATGGCGGTGACTATTACCAAGATGACGGCCCAGATGATGTTGTGGACCCAGCGCTGCTCAAAGAAATGAAGAATCGGTTCAAACAATTCCATGTAGGGAAAACCTCCTAATGATCATTCAACCATGATACCCACCAAAAAGCCCGTCCGATCACATCGGACGGGCCGATAACTTGAGATGGGGTGGCCGCGGTGGCGTAAGCTGGGCCGCCGGCGAGCACGCCGGCAAGGAGTGCGGCGGTCAAGCAAGACGGGGAAGGAGTCTTCTCATGGCAGTTTCCTTAGTTCTTAACCAGTGGTTCCTGCTGACGCTGGATTATCGACATGATATGCGAAAACCGTCGCAAAGGTATCTGTTCCTTTGCGGCGGTTTTGACGTTTGCGCAGATAAAACCTGCCAAAATAAACCTGTCCCTTATTGGCAGGTTTTAGCTCAGCAGCATGCGGTCGTTGGCGAGCTCGCCGCCCGAGACCTCCTCGAACTTCTGCAGCAGGTCGGCGACGGTGAGCGACTTCTTCTCGTCGCCCGCCACGTCGTAGATAACGTGGCCCTCGTGCATCATGATCAGGCGATTGCCCAGACGGATGGCGTCATTCATGTTGTGCGTGACCATGAGCGTGGTCAGGTGGTTCTCGTCGACAATCTCCTCGGTCAGATTGAGCACCTTAGAGGCGGTCTTGGGGTCGAGTGCCGCGGTGTGCTCGTCGAGCAGCAGCAAGCGCGGCTTGGTGAGCGTGGCCATGAGCAGCGTGAGTGCCTGGCGCTGGCCACCCGAAAGCAGGCCGACCTTGGCGTTGAGGCGCGTGTCCAGGCCAAGGTCCAGGCGCTTGAGCAACTCAACGTACTCGTCCTTCTCGGCCTTGGTGACGCCCCACGAAAGGCCGCGACGCTGGCCGCGACGCTTGGCGAGGGCCAAGTTCTCGGCAATCTGCATGTCGGCTGCGGTGCCGCGCATGGGATCCTGGAACACGCGGCCCAGGTACTTGGCGCGCTGCGACTCGCTCAGGCGCGAGATGTCGGTGCCGTCGAGCTCGATAACGCCCGAATCGAGCGGATATACGCCGGCAATCATGTTGAGCAGCGTGGATTTGCCGGCGCCGTTGCCGCCGATCACAGTTACAAAGTCGCCGTCGTTGAGGGTAAGGTCGACGCCGGTGAGCGCGCGCTTCTCGGTGACGGTGCCCTTGTTAAAGGTCTTCTTGACGTGCGAGAGCTTAAGCATCTGCCTCATCTCCCTTCGTGTAGGAGCTGCGGAGCTTATAGCGCTCCCAAACCACGGGCACGCACAGGGCCACGGCGACGATCACGGCAGAGAGTAGCTTCATGTCGTTGGCGTCCATGCCCAGCTGCAGCACGATGGCGCGGATAAGGAAGTACACCACGGAGCCAAAGACGGCGGAGGCAAGACGGACGCTAAACTGCGTGAGACCGCCGGGCAGCAGGCGACCGAGCACCTCGCCGATGACGATGGCGGCAAGACCGATAACGATGGCGCCGGTGCCCATGCCAATGTCGGCATACTTCTGGCTCTGGCAGATGAGCGCACCCGAAAGGCCAATGAGGGCGTTGGAGAGCACGAGGGCGATCATTTTGGTGGTGTTGGTGTTAACGCCCAGGGCGCGGATCATGTACTCGTTGTTGCCGGTGGCACGCAGCGCCGAGCCGATCTCGGTGCCAAAGAACCAGTACAGGATGGCGACGATGGCCACGGCCAGCACAATGCCTAGGATAATGGCAACAGTGGACTGCGGCAGGCCCGTCATGTTGCTGACGGATGAGAAGATAGTGCCCTTGGCAAGGATGGGCGTGTTGGACTTGCCCATGATGCGCAGGTTGATGGACCACAGACTGATCTGCGTAAGGATTCCGGCGAGGATTGCGGGAATCTCAAAGACGGTGGTCAAGATGCCCGTGACGGCGCCCGCGATGGCGCCGGCGCACATGCCGGCCAGCACGGCGAGCAAGGGGTCGACGTTATTGTTGACGATGAGCACGGCGCAGACACAGCCGCCGAGGGCAAAGCTGCCGTCGCAGGTCATATCGGGGATGTCGAGCAGGCGGAACGTGATAAACACGCCAAGCACCATAATGCCCCAGAGGACGCCCTGCGAAACGGCGCCCTGCAATGCAATGAGCATGCTTCATACCTCCTAGGATAGGGTGGACACGTGATTTTCCATAATAGCGGTACCAATGCATAAAAGAGCTGCGGACGGATGTTTTGTCTCATCCGAAACAAGCAGGGCGAACGCCGGTCTTTAGCGTTCGCCCCAAGGACTCAGATATTGAATAACGCGGCTGTGGCGCGCGTGCGGGCCCTAGACGCGTTACCGCGCATGGCGCTACTCGTCCAGAGCGGAAAGGTCGATGCCCAGGGCCTCGGCCGTCTCGTCGTTCTTGACGACGACCAGGTCCTTGCTCGAGAGGTGCTTGATCGGCATATCCTCGGGCTTGGCCTCGCCCTTCAGGATCTTAACGGCCATCTCGCCCGCGGCGTAGCCCAGGTCCTTATAGTTGATGGAGAGGGTGAACAGGCCGCCGGCCATGCACATACCCTCCTCGCCGGTCACGAAGGGGAGCTTATTCTCCTTGCAGATCTGGCCCACCTGCGAGGCACCCGCGGCAATCGTGTTGTCGGTGGGGGAGTACAGCGCGTCGACCTTGCCCACGGCGGACTCGACGACGGACTGAATCTCGTTGGAGCTCGAGACGGTGAAATCGGTGTACTCGAGGCCCAGCTTGTCGAGTTCCTTCTTGGCGGCCTTGATCTGGACGTCGGAGTTGGACTCAGCGGTGCAGTAGAGCAAGCCGACCTTCTTAACGTCGGGCAGGACCTTCTGCATCATCTCGAGCTGCTCGGCGACCGGGGTGAGGTCGGAGGCGCCCGTGACGTTGGTGCCGGGCTTGTCGTTGTCCTGGACCAGGCCGGAGGCGGCGTAGTCGGTGATGGCGCAGCCCACGATGGGGATATCGGCCGTGGCACCGGCGGCAGCCTGCGCGGCGGGCGTGGCGATGGCATAAATCAGGTTGACGTTGTCGCCCACAAACTTGTCGGCAATGGACTTACACGTGGACTGGTCGTTCTGGGCGTTCTTCTGGTCGATCTTGACCTTAAGGCCGCTCTCCTTGATGGCCTTGACAAAGCCGTCGTTGGCGGCATCGAGTGCGGAGTGCTCGGTGAGTTGCAGAACGCCGATGGTGTAGTCGGAACCGGCGGCAGCAGAGCCGGAACCAGAGTTGCCGCCGCATCCGGCGAGCGGGGCGAGCGCGAGCAGACCGGCGGAGACCAGAAGGCTCCTGCGGCTGATGGTGATGTCCTTCATATCATTACCCCCAGTATAAAAATGGCTGGAAACACTGCACTGGGACAAAGTGCAAGTGGAACTATAGTAGCGCTGATGTCCATTTTTACAACAGCCTGGCGGGTTTTTTAATACAGAATCGGATGGGCGGTACGGGTAGTCGAATGGGCGGCGGAGGGTCTTATGCGGCGGAGGAGGCATCGTCCTCGTCCAGGACGGCGAAGAGCTTCTTGCCGTCAAGGAGACGTGTGGTGACGTTTCTCATGCGGCCGATCTCAACGGTACGCAGCGTGTCGTCGGCGCCTCGCGCGTCATAGACCGTTCCCAGCAAATACGAGATGCCGTCTCGTTGCTTGATGGCAAAGGGCCGGAGTGTCATCCGCGCCACTTCGACCTCTCCGCGTGCCGTGACACTCGAAATATCAAAACTCACCGTGGTTCCGTGGTCGATGGCCTGCTCGATGAGCTCGCAGGCATCGATGCGCTTGACGGGCGTGCGTGTGGCCTTGGTGGATTTGTCGCCTGCGCTTGGAGCAGGCTCGGGTGCATCGAGGTAGCCGCGAACGTCGGCACTCGCCATGGCGACCAGGTGCTGCGCTATGCTCTTTCGAATGGCGATGGGCGTGGAGCGGTTGCGCATGACCATGCCGTGGAGCCGGATGATCTCTTCGTCGGTGAGCGGACGGGTCAAGAGTCGATAGCCAACGCCGCGCTTGTACTCAATTTCGTATCCGGCATGGCGAAGTGCGGAGATGGCGGTGTAGATGCTGCGCCGCGCCGCCGAGATGGGCATGCGGGCGGGGTCGTCGGGATGGGCGAGACGCCGGATCAACTCATCGGAAAGCATGGCCTTGTCCTCGCCGGTGTTTTCGCTTAATAGTTGCAGGATGCGAACGGCGCGATAGGCTGCCATCGAGGCGGCGCCCCTCGTCGTGGTCTCGTAAGTTTCAACAGCGGTTTCGGTCATGGCGTCCACGTCCTTTCCGTTTTGGGTGGCGACGGTATGGAGCCTAGGGCGCGGGGCTTTCCCAGGGGTGCAGGACGCTCCGGGCGGTCGGTAGTCGTCGGCAAGCGGCGGGTCGAGTTTTCAACAGCCCTGCTCAACTGACCAAAATCTTGCCAAAAGCTTGACGGATACTGTTGAAAAAAGCGCCCCTCGGCTTGCCGAGAGGCGCTGGCGTGATGCGCTGGAACGCGTTTGGTGGCGCTGTGGCGATTAGAAGTCGGCGTTGCCCACGGTGCGCGGGTGCGGCAGGACGTCGCGGATGTTGCCCACGCCGGTCAGATACATGACCAAGCGCTCGAAGCCCAGACCGTAGCCGGCGTGCTTGCAGGAACCGTAGCGGCGCAGGTCAAGGTAGTACTTGTACTGCTCGGGATTCATGCCCAGGTCCTTGATGCGGGCCTCGAGCAGATCCAGGCGCTCCTCGCGCTGGGAGCCGCCGATAATCTCGCCGATACCCGGCACCAGGCAGTCGGCGGCGGCGACGGTCTTGCCGTCCTCGTTCATGCGCATGTAGAACGCCTTGATCTCGGCCGGGTAGTCGGTTACGAAGGTCGGGCGCTTAAAGTGCTCCTCGGTCAGGAAACGCTCGTGCTCGGTTTGCAGGTCGATGCCCCAGCTCACGGGATAGTCAAACTTGTGACCGGCGGCGACGGCCTGCTCCAGGATTTCGACGGCCTCGGTATAGGTGACGCGGGCAAAGTCGGAGTTTGCCACGTGGTCCAGACGCTCGAGCAGACCCTTGTCCACAAACTTGTTGAGCATATTGAGCTCGTCGGGGCAGGTGGCCATAACGTCCTTAAGGACGTACTTGAGCATGGCCTCGGCGTTATCCATGTAGTCGTTAAGGTCGGCAAAGGCCATCTCGGGCTCGATCATCCAAAACTCGGCGGCGTGGCGCGTGGTGTTGGAGTTTTCGGCGCGGAAGGTGGGGCCAAAGGTGTACACGTCGCCAAAGGCCATGGCAAAGTTCTCGGCATTGAGCTGGCCGGACACGGTGAGGCTCGCGTGCTTGCCAAAGAAGTCTTGGCTCCAGTCGACCTCGCCGGACTCGGTGAGGGGCGGATTTTTGGGGTCGAGCGTGGTCACGCGGAACATCTCGCCGGCGCCCTCGCAGTCACTCGTGGTGATGATGGGGGTGTTGACGTAGACAAAGCCCTGCTCCTGGAAGAAGCGGTGGATGGCGGCAGCCGCGACAGAACGGATGCGGAACACGGCGCGGAACAGGTTGGTGCGCGGGCGCAGGTGCTGCTGGGTGCGCAGGAACTCGACGGTTGCGCGCTTCTTCTGCAGCGGGTAATCCGGGGCGCTGACGCCCTCGACCTCAATGGAGGTGGCAGAAAGCTCGAAAGGCTGGGGCGCATCGGGGGTCAGCTTGACGGTGCCGGTGCAAATGAGTGCGGCCGAGACGTTTTGATGGGCGATCTCGTCGTAGTTGTCGAGTGCCTCGCGGTTCATGACGACCTGCAGGTCGCGGAAGCAGCTGCCGTCGTTGAGCGTAACAAAGCCAAAGTTCTTCATGTCGCGGATGGACTTGACCCAGCCGGCGACGGTGACGGTCTGGCCGCCAAGCGACTCGGCATCGGCGTAAAGCTGCGCGATTTTGGTGCGGTTCACGTATCCTCCCATAACGGTTGAATGATAGCTATCCATACAGTTCGATATTCTAGCAGCTCGGCTCATTTGGGCTATACAGATAAGGCATTGGCGGGATGGTTTTTCAAACGAAAAGCGCCCACGGCAAATGCTCGTGGGCGCTTTTCGTGTTGCCTTTTGGCTGTATGGCGCGGGGCCTGGCTACTTGGTCTTGGCTACCAGCAGCGGGTCGCCCAGCTTGACGAGCGGGTTGCCGCCGATAAGCGTTCCGGACTCGCCGACATGGTCGATGCTCTTAAGACGATCGAGCTCGGAGATGATGACGGTCACGATGTCCTCGTGGCCGGCGGCCTTGATGGCCTCGCGATCGAAGCTGATGAGCGGCTGGCCGGCCTTGACTGTGTCACCCATCTCGACAAAGCGGGCAAAACCCTTGCCGTTCATTTCCACGGTGCCCAGGCCAACATGGATGAACACGCGAAGACCGTCCTCGGTGATCATGCCGATGGAGTGGTTGGTGACGGTGGTGGCGCCGATACGGCCGTTAGCGGGGGCGTAAATGGTGCCGGTAATGGGCTCGATGCCGTAGCCCTGGCCGAGCATGCCCGAGGCGATGGTCTCGTCGGGAACCTCACTCAGATTGACGAGCACGCCGTTGACAGGAGCGTAGATGACGCCTTCGCGGGTGGCGAAGCTTGCTGCGGGCGGAACGGACGCCTCGCCCGACGAAGTGAACGTGGACTTGAGCGAATCGAGCAGACCCATAGATGCCTCCAACTTAAATAGGCGCATATCGCGCGCTTGGTTTGCCGGAAACGTTTCATATGTGTTTCGCGGCTTGGTCAACGCCCCTATTTTACGCTGCTCAACGATACCTCTGAACTGGGATTATGTGATATATCAGTTGAAGGGAAACTTATTGCTGGAGTGTTTCTTCGCCACGGGCTCAAGTGGGGTACGCTTAGACGCGAAAAACAAGGGCGCATAATCTGCGCGAAGGGAGCACATATGATTGTCGAGAACCATGCGCTGTGGGGCGAGGAGCCGACCGAGGAGTATCCGGCGACGTTTACGTATTTGGGTGCCGAGCCGCTGCCCGATAAGCCGAATGGCCGCCGCCCTGCCGTGATTATCTGCGGCGGAGGTGCGTTTACGCATATCGCTCCGCATGAGCAGGATCCCGTGGCGTTTGCGTTTTTGGACCGCGGCTACCAGGCCTTTGTGCTCAACTATGTGACAAGTGGCATGGGCGACGTGAGCTTTCCTCACCCGCAGGCAGACCTTGCCAAGATGGTCGCCACGGTTCGCGCCAACGCCGACGAGTGGCATGTCGATCCCAAGCGCGTGTGCGTCGTGGGCTTCTCGGCAGGCGGCATGATCTGCGCCTCGCTGGCAACGCAGTGGAAGACCGGCCCCTTCGCGGCACTTGCCGGGGCGCGTCCGGACGACATTCGTCCCGACGCCGTGGTGCTGGGCTATCCGTTGCTCGACCTTGCCTATGTGCGCGATATGCAGACGCGTGACCCGCGCATCGACCTGCGCGTGCCCAAGACGGGTGGCAAGACAGGGCGCGATTTGCTCAACGACTATCTGTCGATGGTGACGGGCGGCGAGGCGACCGATGAGCACCTGACCGACATTTGCCCTACCACGCATGTTTCGCGCCAGATGCCGCCGACCTTTGTGTGGGGCGTGTCCGACGACAAGACAGCGCCGATCGCACAGGTCTATCCGTTTGCGCAGCGCATGGCCGAGGAGGGCGTCGCTTGCGAGATGCACGTCTTTGACCAGGGCGGTCACGGCCTTTCGCTCGGCAACGCCAACACCGCGGTCGACAACGAGGACAAGCAGGTGGCAGTCCGTCCTTGGATCCGCCTGGCCTTCCGTTTCCTGGAGCGCCATATGTAAAAGTAGACTACTTGCCCGTTTCAAAAAGTCTGCTTAGAGGAGGAGCCATGCTTGAGGGTACGTATGTGGTTTTGGCCCAGACGCCGGTGGGGAGCAAGCGCGGCGAGGTGACGTTTTCACATGGGGTGAACGGCGCGCTCAGGGCAGTACTAAACGTCAGGGGTCTCAATATCGCTCTCTCGGGTGCCCGCGCTGAGTGCGATTTCTTTGAGCTCTCGGGTACTATCTCCCACGTCTTGATGGGCAAGGCGCCCTTTACATGCACGGGGTCGGTTGAGGGTGATCGACTCACTGCTACCGCGCGGTCGGGTTCCATTTCGATCTCGCTGAGCGGTATGCGCAAAGAGCTTTCGGGGCGCACCGCATAAAGTTTGCACAGGTAAACATCAGTATTTGACTTTATATAATAGTTCAGAGCGCTATCATTTGTCGTTACGAGTTGGTTAGCCCCGGTAAACGGTTAACCGCGTCTAACGAAAGGATGAGCGCGTGAAGCTCGATACACTCGAGATTGGAAAGGACGCCGTTGTCGCATCGGTGGCATCGGACGATCAGGCACTCCGACAGCATATTTTGGACATGGGCCTAACGCCGGGCACCGAAGTCACCATGATGAAGTACGCTCCTATGGGCGACCCGCTCGAGATTCGCCTGCGTGGCTACGAGTTGACGCTGCGCAAGGACGATGCCGCTCGCATCGAGCTCGTGGGTGTTCACGACACAGACACGGGTCCGCGCACTAACGCCGCAATCGGCACGACGGAGCACCCGGCACTCGGCGAGGGGACGTATTCGCCCCGTGCGGCAAAAACGGCCGTGCCCGAGGGTGCGCCGCTGCATTTCGCCCTCGCCGGCAACCAAAACTGCGGTAAGACCACGTTGTTCAACCAGCTGACAGGCTCCAACCAGCACGTTGGTAACTTTCCCGGCGTGACGGTCGACCGCAAGGACGGCACTATTCGTAACCACCCCGAGGCGAGCGTTACCGACCTGCCTGGCATCTATTCGCTGTCGCCGTACACGGGCGAAGAGATCGTCAGCCGCCAATTCATCTTGGACGAAAATCCCGACGCCATCATCGATATCATCGACGCCACCAACATCGAGCGTAACCTGTACCTGACGCTGCAGCTTATGGAGCTCGACCGCCCCATGGTCATCGCGCTCAACATGATGGACGAGGTGACGGCCAACGGCGGCGCCGTGGACGTCAACCTTCTCGAGAGCCTGTTGGGCGTGCCGGTTGTCCCCATTAGCGCTGCCCGTAACGAGGGTATCGGCGAGCTGGTGGATCACGCCTTGCACGTGGCACGGTTCCGTGAGCGCCCCGGCCGCCTGGACTTCTGCGCGCCCGATGGCCCAGACGGCGGCGCGCTGCATCGCTGCATTCACGGCATCGCCAACCTTATCGAGGACCATGCCGCGACGGCGCACATTCCCGTGCGTTTTGCGGCGACCAAGCTGGTTGAGGGCGACGAGCTGGTAACCGAGGCGCTTCACCTGGACCGTAACGAGCTTGACGCCATCGAGCACATCATTACCCAGATGGAAGGCGAGGCCGGCACCGACCGTCTATCTGCGCTGGCCGACATGCGCTTCGGCTTTATCGGCGACGTGTGTGGGCGCTGCGTCGTCAAGCCGCACGAGAGCCGCGAGCACGTGCGTTCCGTCAAGATCGACCGCATCCTGACGGGTCGCTACACGGCCATTCCGGCGTTCCTGGTGATCATGGGCCTCGTCTTTTGGCTGACGTTTGGCGTGATCGGCGCGGCGTTGCGGGGACTTATGGAGGACGGCATCGCTGCCATCATCGCCTCGGCTGATGCGGGCCTCAAGGCGTTCGGAACCAACGATGTGGTGCGCTCGCTGGCTGTCGACGGCGTGCTTACGGGCGTGGGCAGCGTGCTGACCTTCCTGCCGATTATCGTCGTGCTCTTTTTGTTCCTCTCCATTCTGGAAGACTCGGGCTACATGGCGCGCGTGGCCTTTGTCATGGATAAAGTGCTGCGTCGCTTTGGCCTGTCGGGCCGCAGCTTCGTGCCTATGCTCGTCGGTTTTGGCTGCACCGTGCCGGCTATCATGTCGACCCGTACGCTCCCATCCGAGCACGACCGCAAGATGACGGTCATGCTCACGCCGTTCATGAGCTGTTCGGCCAAGTTGCCGGTCTACGGTCTGCTGTGCGGGGCGTTTTTCCCGCAGGCGACGGTTCCCGCCATGGTCTCGCTCTATCTGATTGGCATTGCGGTCGGTTGCATCGCGGCTTTGGTACTCAACCGCACGGCATTTAAGGGCGACCCGGTGCCGTTTATCATGGAGCTTCCCAACTACCGCCTGCCGAGCATCAAGACGACGGTGATGCTGGCATGGGATAAGGCCAAGGACTTCATCACCAAGGCCTTCACCATTATCTTTGCCGCTACGGTGGTCATTTGGTTCCTTCAGACGTTCGACATCCGCTTTAATGTGGTCGCCGATCAGTCGCAGAGTCTGCTTGCCGGTCTGGGCAGCATTATCGCTCCGCTGCTGGCGCCGCTCGGCTTCGGCGACTGGCGCGCCTCGACGGCGCTCGTCACCGGACTTATCGCCAAGGAGAGCGTCATTTCGACCCTCACGGTGCTTTTGGGTGCAACGTCGCCCGCGGCACTGTCGAGCATGTTTTCGCCGTTTACCGCTTACGTGTTCCTGGTCTTTACGCTGCTGTACCCGCCCTGCGTAGCGGCAATCGGCGCCGTCAAGAGTGAACTGGGCGCGCGCTATGCCGTGGCCGTGTTCGCGTTTCAAGTGACGGTCGCCTGGATTGCGGCGTTTGTCGTGCATTCGGCGGGCATATTGCTGGGGCTGGCTTAGTTATTTATTGATGGCGCAACCTCTGTGTATTGAGTTGATTACGGCCCCGCATCTGTTGCTGACGGATGCGGGGCCGTTGCTATATAATCGCCCATCGCTCAAGACAATCGGAGAGGGTTCCTACATGACTCAGGCAAGACAAGATGGCATCTCGCTCAAGCAGTGGCTCCCGCTTATCGGGCTCGCCTGCTGTGCGTTCGTGTTCAACACGTCGGAGTTCATGCCCATCGGCCTTCTGACTGATATCGCCGCGTCGTTCTCGCTCACCGAGGCCCAGGCAGGCATCATGATCTCGGTCTATGCTTGGGGCGTCATGCTGCTGTCGCTGCCACTCATGGTGTTTGCCTCGCGCTTTGAGTTCAAGCGTATGCTGCTCGGCGTGCTCGCCGTGTTTTCTCTGGGTCAGTTCCTGTCCGCTGTGGCACCGACATATCCCATCCTGGTCTGTGCGCGCCTGGTGGTCGCTTGCGCACATGCCGTGTTCTGGTCGGTCGCCTCGATTATGGCCTCGCGCCTGGTCGACAGTCGCCACGGGGCGCTCGCCATTAGCATGATCGCCACGGGCTCGTCCATCGCGCAGATCTTTGGCCTGCCGATCGGCCGCGCCATCGGACTGGCCGTGGGCTGGCGCATGACATTCGCCGTGGTCGGGGCCCTCTCGGCTGTCGCGGTTGTCTACCAGGCCGCGGTGTTCCCGGCCATGCCGGCGGGCGAGCGCTTTACCGTCAAACAGCTGCCCGAGCTGCTCAAGAACCCGTTCCTGATTGCGCTCTACGCGGTCACGGTCTTTATGGCGACCGGCTATTATGCGGGTTACAGCTATATCGAGCCGTTCCTGGCGCAGGTCGCGCACGTCGACGCAAGCGCTATTACCATGACGCTGACGGCGTTTGGCTGCTCTGGTCTGCTCGGAAGCTGGCTGTTTGGCCGCCTGTTCGATGGGCATCGCTTCCCGTTCTTGGCTATCACGCTCTCCGGCGTGCCGGTGGCTCTGCTGCTCGTGGGTCCGGTCGCATCGTCGCTCGTAGCAGTGCTTGCCGTCTGCGCGCTATGGGGCTGCTGCTCCACGGCCTTTAACGTGGCGTTCCAGGCCGAGCTCATCAAGTACACGCCGGCAGACTCGTCGGCCGTCGCCATGTCGATCTTCTCGGGCCTGTTTAACCTCGGTATCGGCACGGGCACCGCGGTCGGCGGCGCCGTGGTGTCGGGTCCCGGCATCGCCTGGATCGGTTGTGCGGGCGGGGCGATTGCCGTCGTGGGTGTCATTCTCGCTATCACGGTGCTATTCCCGGCCATACACCGCGCAAAGCCTGTCGCCTAATCACGTCCCCTCATCAGTTGCGGTGAAATACGGACTGCTGAGCCCAATAAACCCGGCAAACAGTCCGTATTTCACCGCAACTTAGAAAGGAGCTGGGGTAGCTAAAAGAGCCCCGTCCCAAAATAGCTACCCTGCTGGGCATACAATGGATGTCGTTGTGTTGAGCTTGCCGGGAGGTTGCTATGTGGGCATACGAGACGACGTTCTATCAGATCTATCCGCTGGGCTTTTGCGGAGCTCCGCGCGAAAACGCCGCGCCCGTTGCCGAGGATGAGCTCGCCCAGGCTGCCAACGCTGCGCCCAACCCCGATGCGCCCATCATGAAGATCGCCCAATGGGCCGACTACCTGCAAAAACTCGGTATTGGCGCTGTGCTGATTAACCCGCCGCTCGAGTCTGATAGCCATGGCTACGACACGCGCAGCCTGCGCCATATCGACCGTCGCCTGGGTGGGGACGCCGACTTTGCCGCCGTATGCGACACGCTGCACGCCCATGGCATCCGCGTGGTGCTTGATGCCGTCTTCAACCACGTCGGTCGCGGCTTTTGGGCCTTCCGCGATGTGCAGGAGCGCAAGTGGGACTCGCCCTACAAGGACTGGTTCCATATTAGCTTTGACGGAGATTCCTGCTATGGCGACGGCTTTTGGTACGAGGGCTGGGAAGGCCATTTTGAGCTTGTGAAGCTCAACCTGCAAAATCCCGCTGTGGTCGATTACCTGCTCGAGTCTGTGCGCCGTTGGGCCGACGTCTTTGGCGTCGACGGCCTGCGCCTGGACGTTGCCTATATGCTCGACCGCGACTTTATGCGCCGCCTGCACGCCTTTGCCCGTGAGCTCAAGCCCGACTTTGTGCTGATCGGCGAGACGCTCCACGGCGACTACAACCAGATCGTCAACGACGAGATGCTCGACTCCTGCACCAACTACGAGTGCTACAAGGGCCTGTACTCCAGCTTTAACTCGGTCAATATGTTCGAGATCGCCCATTCGCTGCACCGCCAGTTTGGCGGCGATCCGTGGTGCATCTACCGCGGCAAACATCTGCTGTCGTTTGTCGACAACCACGATGTACCGCGCCTGGCGAGCATCCTCACCGACAAGTCCTGTCTACGTCCTGCCTACGGCATGCTCTTTGGCATGCCAGGCATCCCGTGCGTCTACTATGGCAGCGAGTGGGGAATTGCTGGCGAAAAGGGCGGCCCCGATGGCGACTGGGCGCTGCGCCCTGCGCTCGATGAGCCTGCGCCCAACGAGCTGACGGCGTTCATCACGCGGCTTGCGCACCTTCGCTCGGCCGACGACGCGGCTGCCCGTGCTCTCAACTACGGTGCCTATCGCAACGTGGTGATCCAGAACAAGCAGCTGCTGTTCGAGCGCGCCTGTGACGGCGCGACGGTGCTCGTGGCGGTGAACGCCGTGGACGAGCCTTACACCTTTGGCGCCGGCGAGCTCAACGGCTCCTTTGTCGATTTGCTTGCCGACGATGCACCCACGGTCGAGCTGACGGGTACCCTTGAGCTTGCACCCTACGAGGTGCGTTATCTGTTGAGGGCCTAGGCCATGGCTGCTGCCGACGAGGGCTATCAACATATTGAGCATGGGTTTGAACCCGTGTTTGACGAGCGCTCGCGCGTTTTGGTGCTGGGGTCGTTTCCCTCGGTGCTCTCGCGTGCCAATGCCTTTTATTACGGCAACCCTCAGAATCGCTTTTGGCGTGTGATGGCCACGTGCCTCGGTATGCCTGTGCCGCCCAACGAGGGCGATCCTTTGGCAAGCGGTGAGCCCGCGACGCTCGATGCCTCCATTGCCGCCAAGCGATCCATGCTGTTGAACGGTGGCGTGGCCCTGTGGGATGTGATTGAGAGCTGCGACATTAAGGGCTCGAGCGACGCGAGCATTCGCAACGTTGTGCCGGCACATATCGAGTGCATTACCGATGCCGCGCCGATCGAGGCCGTTGTCTGTAACGGCGGCACGGCAGGGCGACTCTACAAACGCTACTTGCAAGATCGGACGGGGCTGCCCGCCATCGTCCTGCCCTCGACAAGTCCTGCCAACGCGGCGTGGCGTTTGGAGCGGCTTGTCGAGCGTTGGAGTGAAGCCGTTGACTGGGCAGCTCATTAATTTAGATTATTGATTGAGTGTGGGCGCCGAGGTGTTTCAGAACGCCTCGCCAGACCGGCGCGGGCACGGCTGGCTCGGCGCAAACCATGCCGTCGGCGTCGACGTTGGCGGCATTGCCGCCGCCAAGTCGCTGTGCATGCTCGACGGAGCAGCCCATGCGCACAGCGCCCACAAGCTTATCCATCGCTTCCGAAAATGGTCGGCGTAAGAGGCCCATGCGTGGGGAATGGCGAAGCGCTGCGATGCCGCTGCCGGCGCAGATGGCAACGCCGCCACACCACAATTGGTCATGGCGCTCGCATGCCTTGTGCAAGCGAACGGCGGTCCCACGCGCCTGCTCAGCGCCCTGTTGTGCGGCTCTAATCACGGCGTAGACACGCGTTCCCGTACTGCCAAAGCGCTCAAGCGCCTGCTCGATGGCTGTCAACGTCTCATCGTCAGCCATATCTTCAATGGCCAGCACGATGCCATCGGCAACGCTGCCGGCGTCATTTGCCTTCAAGTCGACTGGGCGGGGGAGTGCAGTGCCGGAAAGCTGTGCATAGGCGGCGATGGCATCCTGCAGGTCCCAAAGCAAAAACTCAAGATCGGCGCTATTGGGAATGCTGATATACGCAATGGTTTGCAGTGTTTTTGGTACGTCGCTACGCGCGGTCGTCTCCATGCCATCTCCTTTCCGGCTCGTTTCCGTTTAGGTTACACCGTCTGGCGGCGCCCCGCCGCGCTATCCTAGTGCAACCCTTACGAAAGGAACGCCATGCGACTGCCCATGAATACCTCGCTTGCCACGCTCAAGCCCTCCGGTATCCGCCGGATCAACGCGCTCGCCGCCCAGCACCCGGGGTGCATCGCGCTTGCGCTCGGCGAGCCCGATTTTCCCACGCCCGATGTGATTAGCGCCGAGGTGACCGCCGCGCTGGACCGCGGTGACACGCACTATCCGCCCAACAACGGTCGCCCCGCCCTGCGTGATGCACTGTCCAAATATATGGATGACGCGGGCCTGGCGTTTTCCGCCGATGAGGTCATCCTGACCGACGGCGCGACCGAGGCACTGTCGGCAACATTCATGGCCATGCTCAACCCCGGCGACGAGGTCATTATCCCCACGCCGGCCTTTGGCCTGTACGAGAGCATCGTTGTGGCCAACCACGCCAAAGCGGTCTTCTTGGATACGGAGCCCGCGCAATTTCAGATTGATGAGGAGGCGCTGCGCGCTTGCGTTACGCCGGCGACCAAGGCCATCGTCATCTGCTCGCCCAACAATCCTACGGGTTGCATCCTCAACACGGCGTCGCTCGACACCGTGGCGCGCGTAGCGGAGCAGGCGGGTATCTACGTAGTCTGCGACGACGTGTACAACCGTCTGGTCTACGTGGACGGCTACGAGCGATTTGCCCAGCGCCACCCGGAGCTACGCGAACAGACGGTGGTCATCGAGAGCTTCTCCAAGCCCTGGGCCATGACCGGCTGGCGCTTGGGCTGGCTCGCAGCGGCAGCCCCCGTCATCGCCGAGATTGCAAAGGCCCACCAATACCTAGTATCGAGCGCCGTCTCCTTCGAGATGGACGCCGCCCGCGTGGCGCTTACCGTGGACCCGTCGCCGATGCTCGAAGTCTACCGAGCCCGCCGCGAACGCGTGCTCGCAGCCTTAGACGCCATGGGCCTCGACGTAGTGGAACCGGCAGGTGCCTTCTACGCCTTCCCCAGCATCAAACAATTCGGCCTAACAAGCGAAGACTTCTGCATCAAAGCCATCAAAGAGGCAAACGTAGCCCTAGTCCCAGGCGACTGTTTCGGCACCGAAGGCCACATCCGCCTAAGCTACTGCGTCTCCGACCAAGATCTGGACGAAGGCCTTCGCCGCCTGTCCACCTTCATTTCGACTTTGTAGTCCTCAGGGATGCAGCACATCAGCCCACCGACCCAAGCATTATGAGCGGGGGCGTCAGCCAACGAAAACCCGGGCTGCCCAAAGTCACCGCAGGCCGCGCCGCCGAAGGCCAGGCGCAAGGTTTTCGTAGATTCCGCACGAGCCGAAGAGCACTTAATGTGCTCTTCGTGCGAGCCAGGACTTGACCGAGCGAAAACCTTGCGCCTGGCCTTCGGCGGAGCGTGCCGGATGGTGGAATTGTGTGCAGCCCGGTTTTCCGTTGACCGACGCCGGGGTCCCCGCCATAATACTTTCGGTTCACGCACGAATCCGCTGCCAGAGACAGCCGGTGCAAACGGGCATCGCCCGCGAGCTTAATGGGACTTCCCGCCAGCCGAGGTGGTCGAGTAGATATGTCTTCTCGCCCCCGTCGCTCATGCAGCGCGGGGGCTTTCTTTTTGGACATGCCCCCGTCACGTCCTTGTGGCGGACCGTGCCCGGAAAGAATTCGAGGAGGTGTAATTCATGCCCCAGCAGTACAAAATCGACAAGGTTGCAGAGATCGAGGCCCGTATCGCCGAGAACGCCGGTCTGTTTGTCGTCAACTACAACGGTCTGACGGTTAAGCAGGCTCAGGAGCTGCGTCATCAGCTTCGCGAGTGCGGCGCCGAGATGAAGGTCTACAAGAACAACCTGGTCAAGATCGCTCTCAAGAACCAGGAGCAGCCCGAGCTCGACGAGATTCTCGCCGGCCCCGTCGCTTATGTGTTCTACGAGACCGAGCCGGTCGAGGCCGCTAAGGCCCTTAAGGACTTCTCTGCTAAGTCCAAGGGCGTCCTTGAGATCAAGGGCGGTATCTCCGACGGCAAGGCCGTTTCCGCTGATGATGTTAAGGCTATCGCCGAGCTGCCCACCAAGGATCAGCTTCTCGGCCAGATCGCCGGTCTCATCTCCGGTTTCGCTCGCGACATCGCTGTCTGCGTCAACGGCGTTTCCTCTGGTCTCGCTCGTTCGATCCAGCAGGTCTCCGAGCAGAAGGCAGCCTAGTCGCTGCTTTCACCCGCGGCGGCAACGCCGCACCCCAGGCGCATTCGCGCCATGTTTTAACTGATCTCCGTGCACAGACACGGAAACCGAAAGGACTTAGAAATGGCTAAGCTTACCACCGATGAGATCATCGATGCTCTTAAGGAAATGACCCTTCTCGAGGCTTCCGAGCTCGTCAAGGCTATCGAGGACACCTTCGGCGTTTCCGCCGCTGCTCCTGCCGCTGTTGTCGCCGCTCCCGCTGCTGGCGCTGCTGAGGCCGAGGAGAAGACCGAGTTTGACGTCGTGCTCGAGGGCTTCGGCGACAACAAGATCCAGGTCATCAAGGCCGTCCGTGAGCTCACCAACCTTGGCCTGAAGGAGGCCAAGGAGGTCGTCGAGGGCGCTCCCAAGGCTGTTCTCGAGGGTGCCAAGAAGGAGGACGCCGAGGCTGCCAAGGAGAAGCTCGAGGCTGCTGGCGCTGCTGTCACCCTCAAGTAATCAGGCTTTCTCGCCAGATTTCTTTGCAGACGGGGTTCGCATTGCGAGCCCCGTCTTTTTTGTTATGACCACTCTATTTTGCTGGCTCGGCATGCAAATTGCTGTCGTTTGCGGTGCTTTGGGGTCGCTACCGTTGGGCGATAAAATTGCATCATTCAAGCAATAATTTGCGTTGACCTGCTGAAGAATGGTGCTTGCCTGCATTAACGTTAATTAACAGCGGTAAAATAATCCGGTATCGCAATTTGGTCTGCGGCCGGTGAGCCGCATGCACGGGCGCTATTTGCGCCTGCGAAAGGATCCCTGAATACTATGAAGGCAATCATCCCCGCCGCCGGTCTTGGCACGCGTTTTCTGCCTGGCACCAAGTGCACGCCCAAAGAGATGCTGCCGGTGCTCGACAAGCCGGTCATCCAGTACGTCGTTGAGGAGGCACTCGACCCCGAGGAGGTCGACGATGCCATTATCGTCACCTCTCCCGGCAAGCCTGAGCTGCTGAGCTATTTCCAGCCCGATCGCTCGCTCGAGAACCTGCTTCGCGAGCGCGGCAAGGATGCTTATGCCGACGCCGTCGCCCATGCGGGTGGTATGCCGGTCGACTTCCGTTATCAGTACGAGCCCAAGGGCCTTGGCCACGCCATTCGCTCTGCCGCCGACGCTGTGGCAGGGGAGAACTTCCTGGTTCTTCTGGGCGATTACGTTGTGCCCAACCGTGACATCTGCGACAAGATGCTTGCCGTCTCTAAGGAGCATGGTGGCGCTTCTGTTATCGCCGTTGCCGCGTGCGCTCCCGAGGAGGTCAGCCGCTACGGCGTGATCGCCGGCGATCGCGTGGGCTCTCTCGAGGGCTTCGAGAATGCTGCCGATGCCGAGCCGGGCGCTGTCTGGCGCATCGGCGGTCTGGTCGAGAAGCCCGCTCCCGAGGCGGCTCCGTCCAACCTGTACATCGTCGGTCGCTACCTGCTGAGCCCGCTGGTCATGGACCTGCTGGCCGACCAGCAGGCCGGTAAGGGCGGCGAGATCCAGCTGACCGACGCCATGGCACGTTCGCTCGATCGCGAGGCCATGTACGCTGTCGTCATCGATCCGCTGTCGGGCTACGATACCGGTACCCCGTCTGGCTGGATGGCCACTAACGCCCTCATGGCCGCAAACGATCCTCGCTTTGCAGACGCCTTCTGGGATGCCATCGACGAGCGCGGCGGTTTGATGCGCAAGTAAGGCAACGCTTGGGATAGGCCTGTTCAAATAGCTAAGATCAACAAACCACCGTGGTTTTCTACACCGCGGTGGTTTGTTGTTATCAGGGGATATTTCTGCTGTACTGGGCAAGCATCGATTGAGCGTCTTTTGCAAGCTCCTTGCGCAGCTCTTCCGGGGCGAGCGCCTCGATGTTCTCTGAGTTTTGCCTGATCCAATATCGTATGGCGTTGAGGTTCGCCTCGACCTGAAGATCAATAAACTCGCTGTTGCACGCGATGACGCGCGCATGTACCCCAAAGGCGTCAAAGACGCGCAGAAGCGCGCGGGCGGTGTTGCGTACGCGAATGGTTACCGGTGTGTCGCCTTGAAACATCATAAAGTGTTTTTGCTGGTAGTCGGTGAGATCCTGCTTTGTTAGCGACCTATTCACCTTGATATCGACCAGCTCGATATCAAACAGCACATCGATTCTAAAATGGTAGATTTGTTTGGCATTGTTGGGGTACGTTGCCAATAAGTAGTACCTTCCACCGTTCGTTACGATTTGCCTGGGGTCGACCTCGCTCATGTGCTCCGTTTTTCTCAGGACAAGTGTTTTTCCCTCTGGAGCGTATCTGCCCCATAGAAACCTTATGCGCTTCTTTTGAGTGATGGCCTGGTCGAGTATGCCGATATTGGTGAGCAGCCGATTGACAACCGTTCGTTCCTTGCGGGCGTCAGCCGAGACCACGTTCTTGAGAGTGCTGACCCCCGACTGGGGATTAAGGGATGCAAGTTTGTCGAGCAGCTCGCGTTTCTGCACCTGCGGAAGCGGTGCCGACATAGCTCCATCTCCGAGAAATCTGATCTCGGCTTCGCTGAAATCGTGTATCCAATACAGACGCGTAATCGTTGTCTGCTTGCTGCCGTCGGGCTGCACTCGTATACGCTCATGGTATCCCAGATTGTCTGGATAGTGCTCCAGGAGCGTGGCGATGTGACTACTAATCGTATTTCTGCTTAGCGAAAGCCCGTACGTCCGTTCAAGCTCTTTTTGGATATCGCTCTGGCACATCGGGCTATCTTCGCTTGTGCGCCTCCGCAAGATTTCGACAATGAGCAAAGGCGTGAGAAGTTTTGAATACATGCTCAACTCCTGCTGAAGATTTGAAACTATGCACAAAATCTTGTGCATACAAATCCCTATTATGCCAAATGTGCCGAGCAAGGCGAGCGAGTCTCAGGCGAGACGGATGTGTCAGACGACGTTCACGGGGAAAGGGTTTGGGCTAAGGGGACCGTCGTACCTTGAAAACCGCAGAGAGTACAGCAAGGGGAGCCGAATGGGCCGCGCCTGATGTCGTTCGCACGAGCTCGGATTGATAACGATTTTGTGGACAGAAAGAGGAGTCGCTTATGGATGTGCGCGTTTCTATTCCGGCGAAAAAGTACAACGAAATCGAAGGCTGCTTTGGCTCCGGACATCTCGACAGCATCGTCAACGGTGTCTATTACTGTTCTCCCGATGGATACGGTGGGGGCAGTAGTGTAATCGGCTTCACGGGAAACAGCGATGGCTCCCAGCATTTTCAGGGCTCCGACAAAACGGCCTACAAGAAACTCAGGCTGATTTTCGATAGCTTTTTCGAAGATTACAAGCGCATCAATCCAGCTTCGCTGCAAACGTTTTACCGGGCATTTAAGGTCAACGTCGTGGCTGAGCTCGAAGACGCGTGTGGCCACGATGTGTTCATCACGCGTTTTGGTATCAAGCAATACGATGGAGCCTATGCGGTGTATCCAAGTTCTATTGACGACCCCGCATTTTGGACCGACAACTGGACGAAGATGACCGATAAAGATGGTTTTCCGCTCTATGACGCCAAGATCGACCTGACGTTTTATAAGGCATCCGAGGACTTTAATGTTTTAAGGGGGCTGAAGGCGTATTGCCGCCGAACGATGGGGAGCGAGTTTAGCAAGAAAAGCTTCAATCGGTTTCTCGAGGAGCGCCTCTGCTCTGAGGAAGAGTTGGACGACAGCGTTTTCGATTTGAAGTACACAAAGGCATACGGATGGATGTTCGAGAACCTGGAAGAGCGCGCGCCGATGTGAGGTATCTGATGGCGCGAATGAAAAAGAACCAGTGGTGCTAGCTGCTATTCATTTCTCCTAAGCCCCTGACCTGCTGCAATTGTCGGGAGGCTTTCCTTTTGGGCTACCTCTCGGCAACCTATATGCCGCTATTGCTCGGGTAGCCCAGCGATTGCGTTTACTTTATGGGGTCCATAGGTACGGTTCCGCACCTTTTGGAAGGAAGTACAGAAATGTCTACGACCAAGTCCCAGTCCCATCTGATTGAAGCCGTCCCTGCCCCAGCTGGGGTCGCGCCGTTCCAACAGGGTGCCCTCGAAAGGAGGAGCGGTGTCGTAAACGCGGCCTTGGGTCGTTTCGCCCTCGTCCGAACCTTATATGTGCCTTTAGAAAGGAAGGAAGTACTGAAATGTCCTCTATCAAGACTCATCTTACCGTCAATCTAGCCCGTAGATGCCTGCCGCTGCTACAGGATGTCCACCGCTCCTATATCTTGGCGCACGAGGGTTTCAAGGAAGTTCTCATAGTCGCAGGCGATGCCGTCCCCGCCGATGCCCCCGCCGCCTATGACCCATATAACCTCATGTTTCCCTATCGTTCCGACCCCCGAAACGATGGTATCGACCCGGGCATCGACCCCAGCATCTTCGATGATTTGTTCCCGAATGGGTCGGTAGACGCTGACGGCACCCTTGCGGAAGGCATTTTCTAATGTGGCTTCATTTCGTTGTCGACCCAGAGATAAGTTGGCCTGACGAGTATAAGGGTGCCCGCGATACTTATGAGCGTTTGAGGGTTAGTCCCCAAAATGTTCGCGATGGGACTTCCCGCCGTATTCCAGCCCGTAAGCCCGCCGATGGTAAGCGCCCTGAATACGAACTCTATTCCTTCTCTACAGCAAAGGAGGGTACCCGCGCTCTACGCCGCCTTTTCGCGCGTAATTGTGATGTTGCGCTTCGCGGGTCTTACTCCCACGAGCTTAGGCACCGTGACCCTTCTCGCCGCCATTTTGTACGCTCCCTGTTTGTTAGGGAAGGGGCGGTAGTGCAGGTTCGGGAGTTTGAGACAGGCAATATTAAGTTTGCGGCTGTATTGCATTTTCGCCGCTGGCTGCTCCTGTTGCCGCTGCTCCTTGCCGCGCTGCTCCTGTGCCTTTCGCTCTCTCTCTGCGGCTCTGGTTCCAGCCCTGTCGCGTTCCTCCAAGGGCAGACCTCAATATCTGGCGCTACCTCCAAGCCCGTCCTGACGACCTCCTATGTGAGCTATTCGGCAACCCCTGACACCGTGTGGAGGGCGGGGCAGACACGGCAGGATATGACGCTCTTGCTCCCCGCCACCTGTACCGTGGACGGGAAAGAAGGGTCTAACCCCATCCTGTCAGCGCCCGCCATAGCGGTAGACCTCAACAATAATGGCTCCTTCGAGTCCTCTGAGGTGATTTTTAACTCCGAGGGTGCCTACCTCCGCGCTGGTGCCGAGCTTCGGCATATAGAACTTTCGAAGAAACTTGATTCGGGCGAGTACGCGGCTCGAACTATCTGGACTTCCGTACTCGCCGAGGACGGCAAGACCCCAGCGGGCACAGCCACATTCGATTGGCATCTCACCGTTAAATAGTTGCGATGCGGTGGCTTACCCCGCCACCCCGTCCGAGGTGCAGTCTGAGACTGCCAAGGACGATACGTTGAAGAAGCAGGCCGACATCCACGTTGCCGCCCAGCTCGACAGCACGGGCGGCACTTGGAGTGACGGCAAGGCCACCCGAGCGAACGTGTCTATGTTGTCACGGTACCCACCCAGGTGGGATACAAGAACGTGAATGTCGGAAAGGTTGATTTGACAGCGTCCTATGGAGTGACAGTTAAGGGCGTAGTCGGCACAGGCTAGAGCGATGATGGGGTCCGAGGCGGTTCGATTCGCCCCGGACCCCGGTTGTGTGAGGAGGAGAAAACATGGTAGATGTGATTTCGATGCCATCGACCAACTTGATGGCTGCGTACTTGGGGAAGGAGTACCAACCCAATCGACCACTGAGCAACTGGATCCGTTATTGGCAGCATCCCGGGTACGAGATCGATTACCTTTATCTGAAGGAGCATCTCGGATCTGATGAAAAAGGGCGCGCGGATATCATGTTCAGCCCCTGGATGATCATACGGGAGCTATTGAGTCTACGCGGCGAGCGCTGGTATAAGAATGATATCTATCGGGGCAAACTTACTGCTGAGATGCTGGAAGGGCTCCTGCCGCAAGAGGAATATCCTCTCCTCCACATGTTTCTGGGGCTTGCATACACTCGAGCAAATATGTGGATCCTGCCAGAAGGCTGGATGCAGCACCGAGGGCTTTACCCCCTTGTTGACTGTTGGAACGGGGACGGTCTCGGGAGAAAAACCCGTTTCGCCTCGGATTGGGGCGGATGCTGCGACCAGATGCCTCCGACCCTGGCAGATTTGATGCTGGGTGCCGAACAGGGGAAGTATGCCCTTGGAGACCTTGAGTCCTGGGCGAAGAGGAGCTGTCTCGAATGCTTCTTTGAAGGCGGAGAGATTGAGTTCCATCACATCAAAGGGGTTACTGACTTTGACGACAGGTTCCATCATTTCTATGTTCCGGGGTTTCTGGACGCTTACCTTCGCTATGCGATCGACCGTATCGAAGAGCGAGAGCAACTGCTTAAAACAGCGGAGGCCAACGGCTGGAAGCTCTAGGGGGGCAGACGGGTGGTCTATACTATTAACTGCTAGACGCGGAGCTTAGATCGTGTGTCGAATGATGCCTTAAGCGGGAGAGAGCGAGCTGAAATGTCGAAACCGGTGGAGCTATACAAAGGCAACGCGAGCGGGAGGTGTTCCGTAGATGTGTACTTCAGAGAAGATAACGGAGAGGTAAAATTCACCGACCTGAGGACGCTGGTCGATTACTCCATCTTGATCGGTTGCTCCATCTTGAATTACACGAGCGAAACCTCAACGGCCTTGGAGCGTCTCGCGTGCTACAAGCTTTCGGGTGATCATTTTGAGCTTGACTGCTGCAAGACGGGTGTCAAGAGATATAGCTTCAAGCCCGTTCAGGATATGTATGAAGTCCTGTGGCCTGTTGATGAGTATTCGAGAGACATCGTTGATTCCGCGGAAACCTTGGTTTCTGCAAACGCGGCGCTCTGGAGATGCAAGACCGAGAACCAGTCGTATATCAAAAGCGGAAAAATCGATTGGGATTCGTTGCGCGTCGAGGCATCCGAGCTCGAATACGATGACGAAATAAATGATCTGAACGATTTCGCCCATGCGGTTGCAACCATCGGCAATTTCATGCCCGTTCCGGGAGAGCACCAATCACTGCTCTCGCAATTGGGCGAAAGGTACGACAAAGTTCTCAAACAATTCAAGCAATACTATGCCTGCACTCAAAATCGAGAGATTTCTGTCATGACGAGGGGGGGGACGAAGCGCTGCTTTCCGGAGGTTCCGAAATGGCTCGAGCGCTTCGATGGGTGGAACGGATTCGTCGACAAGAACTACCTCAAGGGCTCTTTTGTCGACGATGGCTATCAAATCGTGGCGTTTGACAACACGTTTCACCAGCTCTCCGAGATGCTTGAGAACAGGTCACGAGTGATGCTCAAGGAATACGAGAAGCGCCTCGAGGGCTCGCAACGCTCAGCAACTGCCTAACGGCTGAATTTCATTTTCGTCTACCGCTCAGACGCATGCGCCCTGATTTCTCGCGTAGATGTCCGGTGCGGTAGGCAAACGGGTGCGGACTTCGGTCTGCACCCGTTTTTTATTTGGGCTGTGCCCTCGCTTCCATTTCGCCATTCAACGGCGTGCGCCAGCAGCTCTGTTCACAGAAAATATATGAACAGATGTTCGATACACATACATCTACCTGCGTGTTTTCTGTCGAAAAACTTTGCTACTCCAAAAACTCAATCGCGTCAAGGCTTTTCTTGCCCAACGGTCGGTACCTGATAAACTATTAGGTTGCGATAACTGGCGAAGCTATGCCTCGCCAACCCACCGAGCATTTCCGTGAAGGAGGAAAAACCTGGTGACCTACGCATACACTGCCACTGAGCGCAAGCGCGTCAGCTTCGGGAAAATCCCGGAGGCCATGGAGCTCCCCAACCTTATCTCTGTTCAAAGGGAATCCTTTGAGCGTTTTAAGGACGAGGGTCTTCGTGAGGCGTTCAAGGAATCCAGCCCCATCCAGAGCCAGAACCATGTTCTCGAGGTTACCTTCGGCGAGCATCAGTTCGGCGACCCCGCGCACACCGTCGAGGAGTGCCGCGAGAAGGATATGACCTATCAGGCTCCGCTTCTGACCGACGTCCGTCTCACCAACAAGGAGACCGGCGAGATCAAGGAGCAGCTCGTCTTTATGGGCGACTTCCCCATGATGACCGATCAGGGCACCTTCATCATCAACGGTACCGAGCGTATCGTCGTCTCGCAGCTCGTCCGCTCCCCGGGCGTGTACTACAGCTCCGAGATGGATTCGGGCAAGCAGATCTACAAGGCCCAGATCATCCCGTCCCGCGGTGCCTGGCTTGAGTTCGAGGTCGACAAGCGCGACCAGCTCATGGTCTCCATCGACCGTAAGCGCAAGCAGAGCGCCACGATGTTCCTGCGCGCCCTTGGCATCGCCGTCACCAACGACGACATCATCGAGCTGCTCGGCAACTCCGATGTGATCAAGCGCACCCTGGAGCGCGACACCGCCCTTACCCGCGAGGATGCCCTCATCGAGATCTACCGCCGTCTGCGCCCGGGCGAGCCTCCCACCGTGGACGCTTCCCGCAGCCTGCTCGAGGGCCTGCTCTTCAACCCGCAGCGCTACGATCTGGCCCGCGTCGGTCGCTACAAGGTCAACAAAAAGCTCAACCTCACCACCGAGGAAGAGGTCACGGTGCTCACCGACGAGGATATCGTCGCGACGCTGCGCTACCTGCTGTCCCTCGCTGCCGGCGAGCAGGGCTTCAAGGTCGACGACATCGACCACTTTGGCAACCGCCGCATCCGCACCGTCGGCGAGCTTGTCGCCAACCAGTTCCGTATCGGCATGAGCCGTATGGAGCGCGTCGTCCGTGAGCGCATGAGCTCCCAGGACATCGATGAGATCACCCCGCAGTCGCTCATCAACATCCGCCCGATCGTGGCCTCCATCAAGGAGTTCTTCGGTTCCTCGCAGCTCTCGCAGTTCATGGACCAGGCGAACCCCCTGACCGGTCTGACCCACAAGCGCCGTCTGTCCGCACTCGGCCCTGGTGGTCTTGCCGGCCACAAGTCCGGCTCCAGCCGCCGCACCAACGTGCCGACGGCCGTCCGCGACGTTCACAACTCGCACTACAGCCGCATGTGTCCGATCGAGACCCCCGAAGGCCCCAACATCGGCCTGATCGGCTCGCTCGCTCTCTACGCCCGCGTCAACGAGTATGGCTTCATCGAGGCCCCGTTCCGTCGCGTCGAGAACGGCGTTGCCACCGACCAGATCGACTGGATGACCGCTGACGAGGAAGAGAAGCACGTCATCGCGCCGGCCAACACGCCGCTCGATCCCAAGACCAACGAGTTCATCACGACCGATGCCGAGGGCAAGATCGTTCGTCCGCACACCGTGATCGCCCGTACCCGCGACTTCGACGGCTCCTTCGGCGCTCCCGCCGACGTGCCCGTCGAGGACGTCGACTACATGGACGTCTCGCCGCGTCAGATGCTCTCCGTTGCAGCCACGCTGATTCCGTTCCTCGAGCACGACGACGCCAAGCGTACGCTGATGGGCGCTAACATGCAGCGTCAGGCCGTGCCGCTGGTTCACCCCGCCGCTCCCTATGTCGGTACCGGCATGGAGCGTCGCGCCGCTCTGGACTCCGGCGAGGTCACCCTGGCCAAGAACGCCGGCGAGGTCATCTTTGCCGACGCTGCCAAGATCATCGTCAAGCATGCCGGCGGCATGGACGAGTATCACCTGGCCAAGTACCAGCGCTCCAACCAGTCCACCTGCATCAACCACCGTCCGCTCGTGCGCGTCGGTGACACCGTTGAGCAGGGCGAGCCCCTGGCTGACGGTCCTTCGACCGATCATGGCGAGCTCGCACTGGGTCAGAACCTCACCGTGGCCTACATGCCGTGGGAAGGCTTCAACTACGAGGACGGTATCGTCGTGTCCGAGCGCCTGGTGGCCGAGGACCTGCTGACGACCATCAACATCACCCGTCACGAGATCGACGCCCGCGACACCAAGCTCGGTCCCGAGGAGATTACCCGCGAGATCCCGAACCTCTCCGAGGACATGCTTGCCAACCTCGACGAGGACGGCATCATCCGCATCGGCGCCGAGGTCGGCCCTGGCGACATCCTGGTCGGCAAGGTCACGCCTAAGGGCGAGAGCGCTCTGACCGCCGAGGAGCGCCTGCTGCGCGCCATCTTCGGTGCCAAGGCCCACGACGTCCGCGATACCTCCCTTAAGATGCCTCACGGCGCTTACGGCCGCGTCATCGATGTCGTCCGCTTTAGCCGCGAGAACGGCGACGACCTGGCCCCCGGCGTCAACGAGCAGGTGCGCGTCTACGTCGCCCAGCGTCGTAAGATCCAGCAGGGCGATAAGATCGCCGGCCGCCACGGCAACAAGGGTGTTATCTGTAACGTTCTGCCGGTCGAGGACATGCCCTACATGGCTGACGGTACCCCGATCGACGTTATCCTCAACCCGCTGGGCGTTCCTTCGCGTATGAACGTCGGCCAGCTGCTCGAGTGCCACCTTGGCTGGGCTGCTGCCTGCGGTTGGGATACCGAGCAGGCCGACTCCGACAAGTACGTCCCCGGTCCGTTCTTCACCGCTACGCCCGTCTTCGACGGCGCCAAGGAGGACGAGATCGCCGAGGTCATTCGTCGTGCCAACAAGAACATGCTCAACAAGGCCACCGCTGCCTTTGGCGATCACATGCGCCCCGAGTTCGTCACCCAGCTTGACGAGCGCGGCAAGACCCGTCTGTTCGACGGCCGCACCGGCGAGGAGTTCCGCGAGCCCATTACCGTGGGTACGTCCTACATCCTCAAGCTCGGCCACATGGTCGACGACAAGATCCACGCCCGTTCGACCGGCCCTTACAGCCTGGTTACCCAGCAGCCTCTGGGCGGCAAGGCCCAGTTCGGCGGCCAGCGCTTCGGCGAGATGGAAGTTTGGGCACTGTACGCTTACGGTGCTTCCAACGTCCTGCAGGAGATCCTGACCGTCAAGTCCGACGATACCGTGGGCCGCGTCAAGACCTACGAGTCCATCGTCAAGGGCGAGAACGTTCCTGTCCCGGGTATCCCCGAGTCCTTCAAGGTTCTCGTCAAGGAGATCCGCTCCCTCGCGCTGGACATCGAGCCCATGCACGATGCCGACGAGGACGCCTCCGCCCCTGTGACCGCCGAGGAGACCTCTGCTCTCGACGACCTGGCTGCGCTCGCCGGCGTTGACACCGACGTCGAGGCCGAGGATGCCGAGACCGCCGAGGCACCCGAGGCTGTCGCCGCCACGACCACTGATAAGGAGTAGTTGACTGTGGCAGATTTCGAAGCTACTGATTTTGACTCGGTAAAGATCTCCCTTGCCTCCGCCGACCAGATCCGCTCCTGGTCGCACGGTGAGGTCAAGAAGCCGGAGACCATCAATTACCGTACCCTCAAGCCCGAGAAGGACGGCCTGTTCTGCGAGAAGATCTTCGGTCCCGCCAAGGACTGGGAGTGCTCCTGCGGCAAGTACAAGGGCATCCGCTTTAAGGGCATCGTCTGCGAGCGCTGCGGCGTCGAGGTCACCTCGGCCAAGGTGCGTCGCGACCGCATGGGCCACATCGAGCTCGCCGCTCCCGTGTCCCACATCTGGTACTTCAAGAGCCCCACGAGCTTCCCGATGAGCCGTATGCTCGACATCAAGTCCAAGGACCTCGAGAAGGTTCTGTACTTTGCCAGCTACATCATCACCGAGGTTGACTATGAGGCCCGCGAGGCCGACGCCGACGACCTGCGCGAGGAGCTCGCCGCCGATCTGGAAGAGATCGATGCCGAGTGCGCCCGCCAGATCGAGTCCCTCAAGGAGCAGGGCGACCCCGAGAACTTTGACGAGTTCTCCGACGAGGAGCCGCTGACTCCCGAGGAGATCGCCTCCGGCATCGTCGACATCGAGGAAGAGTGCAAGGATGAGAAGCAGCTCCGCACGGATGCCTTCAACGCCTTCATGAAGCTCACCGAGCGCGACCTCATCTCCGATGAGCCGCTGTTCCGCGAGATGACCCGTTACTACTCCATGTACTTCAAGGGTGGCATGGGTGCTGAGGCCGTCCGCGACCTGCTCGCTGCCATCGACCTCCCCTCCGAGGCCGAGAAGCTCAAGGCCATCATCGCCGACGAGGATTCCCAGAAGCAGAAGCGCGAGAAGGCCGTCAAGCGCCTTGAGGTCGTTGACGCCTTCCTGAAGGGCGGCAACAGCCCCGCGAACATGATCCTGGACGTCATCCCGGTCATTCCGCCCGATCTGCGCCCGATGGTCCAGCTCGACGGCGGCCGCTTCGCCGCGTCCGACCTCAACGACCTGTACCGTCGCGTGATCAACCGTAACAACCGACTCAAGCGCCTGCTCGACCTGGACGCCCCTGCGATCATCGTGAACAACGAGAAGCGCATGCTCCAGGAGTCCGTGGACGCCCTGTTCGACAACGGCCGTCGTGGTCGCCCGGTCTCTGGCCGTGGCGGTCGCCCGCTCAAGTCGCTCGCCGAGGCCCTCAAGGGCAAGCAGGGTCGTTTCCGTCAGAACCTGCTGGGCAAGCGTGTCGACTACTCCGGCCGTTCGGTAATCGTTACCGACCCCAAGCTGCTGCTGCACCAGTGCGGTCTGCCCAAGACCATGGCGCTGGAGCTCTTCAAGCCCTTCGTCATGAAGCGCCTGGTCGAGCTCGGCAAGGTCGAGAACATCAAGGGCGCCAAGCGCGCTATCGACCGCGGTGCCACCTTTGTGTGGGACATCCTCGAAGAGGTCATCGACGGCCGCGTCGTGTTGCTCAACCGCGCACCGACCCTGCACCGTCTGTCCATCCAGGCCTTTGAGCCGGTGCTGGTCGAGGGCAAGGCTATCCACCTGCACCCGCTGGTCTGCTCGCCCTTCAACGCCGACTTCGACGGCGACCAGATGTCTGTCCACGTGCCGCTGTCCAGCCAGGCTCAGGCCGAGGCTCGCGTGCTCATGCTCTCTGCGAACAACCTGCGCTCGCCGGCATCCGGCAAGCCGGTCAACATCCCCTCGCAGGACATGATTATTGGTGTCTACTACCTGACCCAGGTCCGCGACGGTCTGCCGGGCGAGAACCACGTGTTCGCCAGCTTCGACGACGCGCTGCACGCCTATGACTGCCGCTCCGAGGTCGACATGCAGGCCAAGATTCAGGTCCGCGTGTCCGCTGCCGACGCCAATGTCATCAACGAGGACGGCACCCGTATCTTCCGCGTCAAGAACGGCAAGAACGAGTTTGTCGACTACGACGTCACCGGCAACAAGACCGCGCGCTTCGAGACCTCTATCGGCCGCATTATCTTCAACCGCCAGTGCCTGCCCGAAGACTACGAGTTCATGAACTACAAGATGGTCAAGGGCGACGTGGCCAAGCTGGTTGCAGACTGCTGCGATCGTTACCCCGAGGCCAAGGTCGGCCCGATTCTCGACGCCATCAAGTACTCCGGCTTCCACTACGCTACCCGCGCCGGCCTCACTATCTCGGTGTGGGACGCTCTCATCCCTGCCGAGAAGCAGGAGCTGCTCGACCGCGCCCAGGCCAACGTCGACCAGATCAACGAGTACTTCGAGGAGGGCTTCATCAACGAGACGGAGCGCCACATCGAAGTCGTTAACGAGTGGACCGCTTGTACCGATAAGGTTGCAGCGCTCATGCTCGACATGTTCGACGAGGAGAACCCGCTGTACATGATGGCCGACTCCGGCGCCCGTGGTTCTAAGACCCAGCTGCGTCAGCTCGGCGGCATGCGTGGCCTGATGGCAGACATGTCCGGCGAGACGATCGACCTTCCCATTAAGGCGAACTTCCGCGAGGGCCTGCTGCCGCTCGAGTACTTCATTTCGACCTACGGCGCCCGTAAGGGCCTGGTCGATACCGCATCCCACACCTCGGACTCTGGTTACCTGACCCGTCGTCTGGTCGACGTGGCCCAGGACGTCATCGTCCGCGAGGAGGACTGCGGTACGCACGAGGGCGTCACCTACAACCTCATCATCCCCGGCACCACCGACCTCAACACCGACCTCGTCGGCCGTTGCTTCATCGAGGACGTCGTGGCCCCCGATGGCACCGTGCTCTTTGAGCAGGACGGCTACATCGAGAAGGTCGCCGACATCCAGAAGATGGTCGATGCCGGCCTCAAGAAGGTCAAGCTTCGCGCACTGCTCACCTGCCGCTCCAAGTACGGCGTGTGCCAGAAGTGCTACGGCTGGGATCTTTCCACCCGTCGTCCGGTCGCCATCGGTACTGCCGTCGGCATTATTGCCGCCCAGTCCATCGGCGAGCCCGGTACGCAGCTTACGATGCGTACCATTCACTCCGGCGGCGTCGCTGGCGTCGACGATATTACGCAGGGTCTGCCTACGGTCAGCCGTATGTTCGATATCGTCGGCAACGTCAACGAGAAGATTCTGGGTCGCGAGGCCGAGCTGGCTCCGTACTCCGGCCACCTCTCGATTAAGCCCGAGAAGTCCGAGTACGTGCTGACGCTCACCGACTCCGAGGATCACACCCGCGTCCTCGACGAGCGTCGCGTCCCCGCTTCGGTGCGCTTCATGCCCGAGATCGAGGACGGCTGCGAGGTTCGCGCCGGCGACCAGATCACCAAGGGCTTCGTCAACTTCCGCAACCTGCGCAAGCTGACCGACATCGAGTCGACGATGCACACCTTCGTCGAGAGCGTCAAGGACGTCTACACCAGCCAGGGCGTCGACCTGAACGACAAGCACATCGAGGTGCTCGCACGTCA
Organism: Collinsella aerofaciens; assembly: GCF_964243765.1. Lineage (GTDB taxonomy): Bacteria > Actinomycetota > Coriobacteriia > Coriobacteriales > Coriobacteriaceae > Collinsella > Collinsella aerofaciens_BU. The sequence goes on from NZ_CAXTGI010000001.1 coordinate 80,440, forward strand.
GATGCTGCGTCGCGTTCAGATCACCAACCCCGGCGACTCCAAGTACCTGCTTGGTCAGTACGTCGACCGCTACGAGTTCGCCGACGAGGTCGAGCGCGTTGCCCGTCTGGGCGGTCAGGCTCCCGTGGCCGAGCCCGTCATCCTGGGTACGCTCAAGGTCGCGTCCAACATCGACTCCTGGCTGTCGAGCGCTTCGTTCATCCGTACCGCCGGCGTCCTTACCGAGGCTGCTATCGAGGGCAAGGTCGACCACCTGCTCGACCTTAAGTCCAACGTTATCGTCGGTAAGAAGATCCCGGCTGGTACCGGCCTCAAGCCGTACGCCAACGCCAAGCTGACGTATCGCACGGCCGACGGCTATGTCGACATCGACGGCCCGGCTTCGCCCAACGCCAAGTCGCTGCCCGAGTGGGCTCCTGTGGAGCTCAAGGACCTGGACGAGCAGCTCCCGCAGCAGCTCGACTGGGCCGGCTACGACGAGTTCGGTGGTGCTGACGGTTCGTTCACCCGCAACGGCCGCACCATCTCCGCCGAGAAGGCTCGCCTGTACCTGTTCGACGACCTGGGCGTGTCGCAGCGCTGGACCAACAAGTTCAGCGAGGTCGGCATCGAGACGGTCGGCGACCTGGTCGGCAAGTCCGAGGAGGATCTGCTGCGCATCGATGGTATCGGTGCCAAGGCGATCGAGGAGCTCCGTGACGGTCTGGAGGCCCACGACCTGCTCTACATCCTCGAGAACAACGACGACGTTGCCGACGAGGAAGACCTCTCGCAGCTGCTGCAGATGGTCTTTAGCCCCGACGGTCCGGACGACATCCTGCTGGGCACCTCCGCCACGCCGACGCATCACGCCGACGCCGACGAGGAGCTCCTGGGCGCCCCGATCGACGACAAGAAGGCTCCCGCCAACGGTGCGATCAACGAGGACATGGCGTCCCTCGACGAGCTGCTCAACCAGCTCGTAGACACCGACGACGCCGAAGAGGCCAAGGACAACGACGAGGAATAATTTCCTAGTACGTTAACCGCCCTTCCAAAGACCCGCTTCCCAACAGGGGAGCGGGTCTTTTTCGTTGAAGAAAACCTGCCAATAAGGGACAGGTTTATTTTGGTCGGCTTTTCATGCTTGAATTTGAAACATTTCGCCCGACAAGAGCGTATCTATGGTGAGGGCCTCATCGAGAACCATTAATGTCACCGGGAGGTGATTATGGAAGAACAAGCTTTTAGACAGGCGGTCGAAGACCACCGGGATGTCGTGTTTCGGATCGCATTGACGTATCTGCGTGATCGCGCTGACGCCGACGATGTCGCTCAAGACGTCTTTCTTAAGTTGCTCAAAAGCGACGCGCAATTTGAAAACTGGGAGCATCTTCGTCGATGGCTTATCCGGGTCACGATCAATGAATGCAAATCGCTCTTTCGAAAGCCGTGGAGGCGCGTGGAGGATATTGAGAATCTGGCCGATTCGCTTTCGACGGCGCAGGAGGAGACCAAGGCGGTCCTGTCAGACGTTATGCGACTTCCGGAGCGATTCCGTGTTCCCATCGTGCTCTATTACTATCTGGGCTTCTCGACTTCAGAGATTGCCGAGTTGCTGCATGTGCCAGCCGCGACCGTTCGAACGCGTTTAGCTCGTGGTCGATCGAAGCTCAAATTCATCCTAGAGGAGGGCGACCGTGAAATCCAATCAAATCAAGCAGGCCTTCGAGTCCATCCAAGCCGATAGCGATCTTGCCGACCGTGTTATTGATGCTGCTGCGGGTGAGCCGCTTCATCGAAAGGGCCACGCGAAGCCTCTGTATGTTGCCGTGATCGGATGTCTTGCCGGAGTGCTGGCGACCGGAGGGGTCGCCTACGCCGTCGTCAATTCCAGTTATTTTGCCTCTGCCTGGGGAAACCATGGCAACGGAGAGTCCGTTACCTGGACAAATGGCGGCTCGTCGGGGACGAAATATACCTACACCAGAGAGTTTGGTGATGGTATCGCGCCCCAAAGCCTGGAGGGTGCAGTCCAGAAGGTCAATCTGTCCGTCGAGGGCAACGGCTATACGCTCGACATTCATGAGATGGCAATCGACGAGAACGGTTGCGGTGCTGTGACTTTTACTTTGTCCAATCCGAATGGCGTTAACTACTACAAGCCGGCGGCAGAGCTTGGCGAACTTGTTCTCTATGGTGAAGAAGAAGGGGGCGTCAGTACGCCCAGCATGAACTTCGGCGAGGAATGGGCTGATACACGCTGCACCATTGATAAAGACACATCAAGCGACACGGTCATTAACGGCACGATGTACTTTGCATCTTGGAATCGCGATCGAGATTTACGACATGCGGTCACCTGGAATATCAGTTGGACGGAGGGCAAAGGTGAGGATGCGAAGGTGATCGAGGTATCGACGCCAGAGTTTAACGTCGGAGCGCACGTCGATACAAAAGAACTCCGCTCCGATGACTCGCCTCTCGAGATCAGTCCGTTTTCCATCCAGACGCACATCGATGATCTGGGCTATGAAGCAGTTGATCATAAACTGACCGTCAGCTACAAGGATGGATCGGAGCAGATTATCGAAGATGACGACGCAGGGGCGTACAACTTCTATGTTTCGATGGCACGCAATAGCGGAGAGAACATCTGGGTTCCGACAAGGCTCATCAATGTCGATCAGGTTGTATCGGTAACCCTTGAAGGAACGAGGTGCACATCAACAGGAGAGACCGAAACAGAAGTACCCTTTACCATCGTCTATTCGTAAGGTCTAGGCCGCTTCCTGCTAGAGGAAGCGGCCATTTTTGCGTTACATGGACGGCTGGAATGGGCACTTGCGCACAGGCGGGGATTCCTTTTATGGAGGCTTTGCGGAAATATGGCTATTTTGGGATACGCCCGGCGGCGTGGTCTGTTGACGGCACAGCTAACGGCACGTATCCTATCGAACTGCGTGTTTCGTAGGGGGATGCTGACCCCTCGATTCAAGCCGTTGCACTTTACAGAAAGCTGGAATCATTCGAGAAGGAGTACGCTTTGCCTACTATTAACCAGCTGGTTCGCCAGGGCCGTCGTTCCGTGCCCAAGAAGTCCAAGAACGCTGCTCTGCAGCACAACTCCCAGAAGCGCGGCGTGTGCACCCGCGTCTTCACCACGAGCCCCAAGAAGCCGAACTCGGCTCTTCGTAAGGTTGCCCGTGTTCGCCTCGTCAACGGCATCGAAGTTACTGCTTACATCCCGGGTGAGGGCCACAACCTGCAGGAGCACTCCATCGTGCTCGTCCGCGGCGGTCGTGTCCGTGACCTCCCTGGTGTCCGTTATCACGTCATCCGTGGCGCCTACGACGCTGCTCCGGTCCAGAACCGCATGCAGGCCCGTTCCAAGTACGGTGCTAAGCGCCCCAAGGCTAAATAAGCCAGATAACGTTTTGATACTTTCGCCGTGTGCCGCCTAGGCGCCGCACGGTAGACACTTAAGGAGATTTCACATGCCGCGTCGTGCAGCAGCTAATCGTCGTGAGGTTCAGCCTGACGCCGTTTACAACAACCGCCTGGTGACTCAGCTCATCAACAAGGTCCTTCTTGACGGCAAGAAGGCCACCGCTGAGCGCATCGTTTACACCGCTTTCGAGATCGTTGCCGAGAAGTCTGAGGGTGGCGACGCTCTCGCTACCTTCAAGAAGGCTATGGACAACGTCAAGCCCACGCTCGAGGTTAAGCCCAAGCGTGTCGGTGGCGCTACCTATCAGGTCCCGATGGAGGTCAACTCCCGTCGTTCCACCGCTCTGGGCATCCGCTGGATCGTCAACTTCTCCCGCGCTCGCAAGGAGAAGACCATGGCCGAGCGTCTCGCCAACGAGATCCTCGACGCCTCCAACGGCCTGGGCGCTTCCGTCAAGAAGCGTGAGGACGTCTTCAAGATGGCCGAGGCCAACCGCGCGTTCTCTCACTATCGTTGGTAAGTTAAGGTAAGGAACTAACATGGCTAAGCCTAAGTACAAGCTTTCCGATACCCGTAACATCGGCATCATGGCTCACATCGATGCTGGTAAGACCACCACGACCGAGCGTATTCTTTACTACACCGGTAAGACCCACAAGATTGGTGAGGTCCATGAGGGCGCTGCCACCATGGACTGGATGGTTCAGGAGCAGGAGCGCGGCGTAACCATTACCTCCGCTGCTACCACGTGCTTCTGGAAGAAAGACGGTACCGACTATCGCATCCAGATCATCGACACCCCGGGCCACGTTGACTTCACCGCCGAGGTCGAGCGCTGCCTGCGCGTCCTCGATGGCGCTGTCGCCGTCTTCGACGCCGTCGCCGGCGTTCAGCCCCAGTCTGAGACCGTTTGGCGTCAGGCTTCCACCTTCAACGTCCCCCGCATCGCCTTCATCAACAAGTATGACCGCGTGGGCGCTGACTTCTTCAACGCTATCGAGACCATGAAGGACCGTCTCGACGCTAACGCCGTGGCCGCTCAGGTCCCGATGGGCGCCGAGGACAACTTCTGGGGCGTCATCGACCTGGTCACCATGACTGCATGGGACTTCAAGGCCGACGAGAAGGGCATGACCTACCCCGAGCCGATGGACGAGATCCCGGCTGAGTTCGCTGACATCGCTGCTACCAAGCGCGAGGAGCTCCTTGACGCTGCTGCCAGCTTTGATGACGAGCTCATGGAGAAGATCCTCATGGAGGAGGACTTCACCGTCGAGGAGCTCAAGGCTGCTCTGCGCAAGGGCGTCCTGGCCAACGAGCTCAACCTCGTTTTCGTGGGTTCCGCCTACAAGAACAAGGGCGTTCAGGAGCTGCTCGACGCTGTCGTCGACTACCTGCCCAGCCCGCTCGACGTCAAGGCCGTCACCGGTACCGATCCGGACACCGGCGAGGAGATCGAGCGTCATCCTGACTTCGACGAGCCCTTCTCCGGCCTGGTCTTCAAGATCATGACCGACCCGTTCGTCGGTAAGCTTACCTACGTCCGCGTTTACTCCGGTCGTGCCGAGTCCGGCTCCTACGTCATCAACGCTTCCAACGGTCAGCGCGAGCGCCTCGGCCGCATCCTCGAGATGAACGCCGCCGAGCGTATCGACCGTGACGACGCTGCTGCCGGCGACATCGTCGCTTGCGTCGGCTTCAAGAACTCCACCACCGGTGACACCCTGTGCACCGAGGGCAAGGAGATTGTCCTCGAGAAGATCGAGTTCGCTAAGCCCGTTATCGACGTTGCCATTGAGCCCAAGACCAAGGCCGAGCAGGACAAGATGTCCCTGGCTCTGACCAAGCTCGCCGAGGAGGACCCGACCTTTACGGTGTCCACCAACCACGAGACCGGCCAGACCATCATCGCCGGCATGGGCGAGCTGCACCTCGAGATCATCGTCGACCGTCTGCTCCGCGAGTTCAAGGTTGACGCTAACGTTGGTAAGCCCCAGGTTGCCTACCGCGAGACCGCTGGTCACGACGTCGAGAAGGCTGAGGGCAAGTTCGTCCGTCAGTCCGGTGGTCGCGGTCAGTACGGCCACGCCGTCATCAAGCTCGAGAAGATGGAGGAGGGCTTCGGCTACGAGTTCGTCAACGCTATCGTCGGCGGCGTCGTGCCCAAGGAGTACATCCCGTCCATCGACAAGGGCATCCAGGAGGCCCTGAACACCGGTGTTATCGCCGGCTTCCCGGTCCTCGACGTTAAGGTCACCCTGTTCGACGGTTCTTACCACGAGGTTGACTCCTCCGAGGCCGCCTTTAAGATCGCCGGTTCCATGGCTATCAAGGACGCTCTCAAGAAGTCCGACCCGCAGCTCCTCGAGCCGATCATGGCTGTCGAGGTCGAGACCCCCGAGCAGTACATGGGCGACGTCATGGGCAACCTCTCCGGTCGCCGCGGCAAGATCGAGGGCATGGAGGATCGCAAGAACAGCAAGCTCATCCGTGCCAAGGTGCCGCTGGGCGAGATGTTCGGTTACGCTACCGACCTTCGCTCCCAGACCCAGGGCCGTGCATCCTACACGATGCAGTTCGACTCTTATGAGCCGGCGCCCAAGTCCATCGTGGACGAGGTCATGAGCAAGAACGCCTAAGTTCTGCTCCCTGTTACGTAATCCGCGAGAACATCTCTCGCACTCTTTGGAGGTTTAAGTTGGCTACCCAGAAGATCCGCATTCGCCTCAAGGGCTATGATCACGAGGTCGTCGATCAGTCCGCGAAGCTCATCGTCGAGACCGCTCAGAAGACCGGCGCTCGCGTTTCCGGTCCTGTCCCCCTGCCCACCGAGCGCAACCTGTACACGGTTATCCGCTCGCCGCACGTGAACAAGGACTCCCGTGAGCAGTTCGAGATGCGCACCCACAAGCGCCTCATCGACATCCTCGACCCCACCTCGGGCACCGTTGATTCGCTCATGCGTCTCGACCTCCCCGCTGGCGTCGACATCGACATCAAGCTCTAAGCGATATCGCTCATAGCTTACAGAGCCCCGCTGCCGTTACGGTAGCGGGGCTCTTTTGTTTTGAATGATGGTTTGGACTGCCGGGTAATGCTGCCGAGTAGGTGGCTGCGGCGCTCTATTCGCTCAATGGGCGCAATGACGCCTCCTCAAAATGGAAGGAACGCAAGCCGTCTTCCGTTTCGATACACGCGCGACCAAAGGCATCGACCGTTTGAAAGATGCCACGTGCCAGCTCGTCACCGGCAGGGGAACGGGCGATAACGTGCTCCCCAATCCAATTGAGATGAGCGACATAATCATCGTGGACGGGCGCGATCGGACCAGCGTCTTCTTCCATGGCGTTGAGGCGTTCTGCCCAGGCATCTACAGCGTCTATAACTGCGTGATAGACCTCATCGAGGAGCATGTCGACAGCAGGAACGTTCTCGTTAAGGTCCGAGAGACCGATTGCCGGCAGGCCGCCATCGGGCACCTCTTGGGGCGCATAGTTCACATTGACACCAATGCCACAGACGGCGAAAGGTTTGCCTTCGTTATCGCGTGCGGCCTCGACCAGAATGCCGCCGAGTTTGCGTCCACGCGCGACCAGGTCGTTGGGCCATTTGAGGCCAATCTCGTTTGCAAGACCCTGTTTTTCGAGCGCCTCGAGCATCGCTAGGCCGCTGACGGCAGCAAGACCAGAGTACTTCGCAGGATTAACGCATGGACGCAGGACAATCGAAAGCAATAGGTTGCCGGCGGTTGAATCCCACTTATGGCCGCGCCGGCCGCGTCCTGCTGTCTGAGCCCGGGCGGCAAGTCCTGTGCCGTGCGGCGCTCCCTGTTTTCCTGCTTCGAGCAGGTCATCGTTGGTCGATCCGGTTACGTCGACTATCGTTAATTTGGCATCCATAACGGCTGCTACCTCCTTAATGAATAAGTGAATAACGCAATGGTGTCGAGAGAGACACAATGTGAAGCCTTTGTCGCATTTGGACAATTTAATGTTAACACGTTAACAACGACTGAAATGCGCTATCCTCTCTTGGTCGATGTAAACACGTCAACAACTCAAAGGAGGTTAGTGATGGGTTTCACGATTCTTGGAACAGGCTCGGCGCTTCCTAAGCGCAGTGTTTCCAATGATGAGCTGTCCGAGTTCCTCGATACCTCGGATGAGTGGATTTTTACCCGCACAGGTATCAAGAGCCGCCATGTATGCACCACCGAGTCACTCGACGACCTTGCCGTGGCGGCGAGCGAGCAAGCGCTCCAGACGTCCGGAATCGATGCGAGCCAGCTGGATCTTATCGTCTGTTCGACGACGACGGGCGATCATCTCGTTCCTGCCGAAGCGTGCGCCATTGCTGAGCGCCTGGGTGCCACATGTCCTGCTTTCGACGTTTCGGCGGCTTGTGCCGGCTTCGTATTTGCGCTCGATGTCGCCGAGGGCTATATCGCCCGCGGTCGTGCCAGGCGCGTGCTTATTGTTGCTGCCGAGCAGATGACGCGCGCGCTCGACTGGACCGACCGTGCCACCTGCGTGCTCTTTGGCGATGGCGCGGGTGCTGCGGTCATAGAGGCTGGGGGAGAGAATCCCCTCGCCGTTGAGCTTTCGACGTCGCCTGACGTCGAAACACTGCGCGTCCCCGGATTGGCGGGCTCCTCGCCGTATAAGACGGCGCAGGACCGCGAAAGCGTGCTTTCCATGAACGGCCGTCGCGTCTTCAAGTTTGGCGTCAATGCCATCTGCGACACGGTCAACAAGCTCGTTTGCGACGCGAGCATCGCGGTCGAGGACATCGACCACTTTGTATTCCATCAGGCTAACGAACGAATCTTGAGCCAGGCGGTCAAGCGCTTAGGCGTGCCGGACGACCGTGTGGTCCGAACGTTGCGTGAAACCGGCAACATCTCGAGCGCCTGTATTCCGCTTGCTCTCGATCGACTGGCAAACGCCGGCGCACTTCACACGGGCGACACCATCGCCCTCGTTGGATTTGGCGCCGGTCTGGATATAGGTGGCTATCTACTTCGTTGGAAGTAGTCGCACATAGGAAATAAAAACGCCCCTAGGGCACAAACAAAGGAGAACTACCATGGCAGATCAGAAGACCTTCGAGCGCGTTTGCGATGTTATCCGCGAGACCGCCGGTCTTGACGACGTCGAGATGAAGCCCGAGTCCACGCTCGAGGAGATTGGTCTCGACAGTCTGGGCACCGTCGAGATCCTCGTCGCCGTTGAGGACGAGTTTGGCATCCAGCTCGATACCGAGGAGAACCCCAAGACGGTCGGCGAGTTCGCCGATACGGTCGAGGCGGCATTGGAGAAGTAGAGATGCTCAAGACTCCTCTCTGCGATCTGCTCGGCATCGAAAAGCCCGTGTTCCAGGGCGGTATGGCCTGGATCGCCGACGCCTCGCTGGCGTCCGCAGTGTCCGAGGCGGGCGGCTTAGGGATAATCGCGGCCATGAACGCCGACGCCAACTGGCTGCGCGACCAGATTCATGAGCTGCGCGCCAGGACGGATAAGCCCTTTGGCGTCAACGTCATGCTCATGAGCCCGTTTGCCGACGAGGTCGCGCGGGTCGTGATTGACGAGCGGGTGCCGGTCGTCGTGACGGGTGCCGGCAATCCCACCAAGTACATGAAGGCGTGGAACGAGGCGGGCATCAAGGTCATCCCGGTCGTTGCCTCGGTGGCGCTGGCGCGTCTCGTGGCGCGTCGTGGAGCCACTGCCGTGGTTGCCGAGGGTACCGAATCAGGCGGCCATATTGGCGAGACCTCGACGATGGCACTGGTGCCACAGGTTGTCGATGCGGTCGATATTCCCGTGGTTGCGGCTGGCGGTATCGCCGATGGCCGCGGCGTGGCGGCCGCCTTTATGCTGGGCGCCGCCGGCGTGCAGGTGGGTACGCGCTTTCTGATCGCAGATGAGTGCACCGTATCGGAGCAGTACAAGGAGATGGTCCTGAAGGCCAACGACACCTCGACGCGTGCGACCGGTCGCTCGACGGGACATCCGGTTCGCGCCCTCAAGAGCCCCTTCACCAACGCGTATGCCATGAACGAGGCGGCGGGCGCAAGCCCCGAGGAGCTCGGGGCCATGGGCACGGGCGCGCTTCGTAAAGCCGCAAAGGACGGTAATTACGAAGAGGGTTCGTATTTGTGCGGACAGATTGCCGGCATGGTCAACGAGCGCCAAAGTGCACGTGAAATCGTTGACGACCTGGTCGATGGCGCCGAGCACGTCCTGAAGGGTGCGTGCGCATGGGTGGCGTAGCGTTTCTGTTTGCCGGCCAGGGCGCCCAGCACCCCGCGATGGGCGTCGACCTGATCGAGGCATCGCCGGCCGCCGCCGAGGTGTTCGCCATTGCCGACGAGGTGCGCCCGGGGACCAGTGAGCAGTGCCGAAGCGCCTCCAAGGAGGAACTCTCGCAGACCGAGAACACGCAGCCGTGCGTGTTCGTTCACGATCTGGCAGCGGCTGTCGCCCTGCGTGAGCGCGGCGTGGTACCTGCCGCCTGTGCGGGTTTTTCGCTTGGCGAGGTCGCCGCGCTCACCTTTGCGGGGGCGTTCGATACGCGAGCGGGCTTTGAGCTCGTGTGCGAGCGCGCGGCGCTGATGGCCGCGGCTGCCGAGCGCCATCCGGGCGGCATGCGCGCCGTCATCAAGCTCGATGCGGCGCAAGTCGAGAACCTGGCAAAACAGGCCGGCGAGGACTGCTGGCCGGTCAACTACAACAGTCCGCAGCAGACGGTTGTTGCCGGAGCGCCCGAGGCGCTGCAGGAGCTCGACGTCCTAGTAAAAGAGGCTGGCGGCCGCGCTATGAAAGTCGCGGTGTCGGGCGCATTTCATAGCCCCTATATGGCCGAGGCGACTGAGGGGCTGGCGACGTATATCCAAGCCGGCCACGCGCCGTCACCGCTGCTGATTCCGGTCATGGCAAACATGACGGCGGCGCCCTATCCGGCGGACCCGCGAGCGGCATCGGATGTCTTGGCCAATCAGGTGAGTCATGCCGTTCGTTGGGTCGACACGCTGCATGCTCTGCAGAATCAGGGCATCGACACGTTTATTGAGGTCGGCCCTGGCAAAACACTGTCGGGCCTGGCCAAGCGTACGCTGAGCGACGTTCGCGTGTATTCGTGCGAAACGGCCGAGCAGGTCGCAGCTATTGCCGACGAGCTCGCATAGTCCACAGGGCTGTAACCCGAAAGGAATGACATGGGCAACTTGAACAACGGCGCGCTCGAGCGCAACGACTCACGTCGTGTGGCACTGGTCACGGGCGGCTCGCGGGGTATCGGCCGCGCCTGCGCTGTCGGTCTGGCGGAGGACGGCTTTGATATCGCCGTCGTCTATGCCGGCAGCGTCGATGCGGCGCGCAAGACGTGCGAAGCCTGTGAGGCGGTTGGCGCCACGGCACGCGCATATCAATGCGACGTGGCCGATCCCGCTGCTGTCAACGCGTGCGTGGAAGCGGTCCTCAACGACTTTGGTTCCATTTGGGCGCTCGTCAACAACGCCGGCATCACCCGCGATGGCCTGCTCATGCGCATGGGCGATGACGCATTCGATCGCGTGCTCGATGTCAATCTCAAGGGAACATTCAATATGACGCGCGCGCTCACCAAGACCTTTATGCGCCAGCGCGGCGGTTGCGTCGTCAACATGAGCTCGGTCGTGGGCCTGATGGGCAATGCCGGGCAAGCCAACTACGCTGCTTCCAAGGCGGGCGTGATAGGGCTTACCAAGGCGGTGGCGCGCGAGCTTGCGCCTCGTGGCGTACGAGCGAACGCGGTCGCCCCCGGGTTTGTCGAGACAGATATGACGGCAAAGCTCTCGGAGAAGGTGCGTACGGCAACCGAGGAACAGATTCCCCTTAAGCGCATGGCACGTCCCGAGGAAGTGGCCGGCGTGGTGCGCTTTTTAGCGAGCGATGCGGCTGCTTACATTACGGGCGAGGTCGTGCGCGTCGACGGCGGAATGGCGATGTAGAAACCAGGGCCGAAGAACGGCTTGGATGAGGAGACCATGATGGAACAGAGAGTTGCAATCACCGGCATCGGTGCCGTATCGCCGCTCGGCAACACCGCGCTTGCCACCTGGGCGGCCATGTGTGCCGGCACGTGCGGCATCGGCCCGATCACGCACTTCGATACCGATGCGTTTACCGTCAAGGTGGCGGCCGAAGTCAAGGGCTTTGACGGCAACGAGTACTTTGGCAAGCGTGACGCCAAGCATCTCGACCCCTGCGTTCAGTTTGCGATGGCGGCTTCGGACGAGGCAATGCACGATGCGGGCTTTGATGTCGAAGGCGCCATCGATCGTGAGCGTCTGGGCGTCTACGTGGGCTCGGGCGTGGGCGGCATGACGACGCTCGTCGACAACGTCCACACGATCGCCGATCGTGGACCTCGCCGCGCATCGCCCTATATGATTGCGATGATGATCCCCAACATGGCTTCGGGCAATATCGCGATCCGCCACAAGGCAAAGGGACCGACCCTGCCAGTCGTGACTGCTTGCGCGACCTCGGCCCATGCGGTGGGCGAGGCGTTCCGCGCCATCAAGCACGGCTATGCCGACGCGATCCTCGCGGGCGGCGCCGAGGCGGCCATTATCCCCGATGCCGTTGCAGGCTTTACGTCCTGCCGCGCATTGACCACCAACCCCGATCCCGCGACGGCTTGCCGCCCGTTCGATGCAGACCGCGACGGCTTTGTGATGGGCGAGGGCGCTTGCGTGCTGGTACTCGAGAGCATGGAACATGCGCAGGCGCGCGGTGCGCACATTTATGCCGAGGTCGTGGGCTACGGCAACACCGATGATGCTTATCACATCACGAGTCCCGATCCCGAGGCTGCCGGCATTGCCCGCGCGATATCGCTGGCGGTGGCCGAGGGCGACGTCAAGCCTTCCGAGGGCCTCTACATCAATGCCCACGGCACCTCGACCAAGCTTAATGATTCGTCCGAGACGGCGGGCATTAAGCGAGCGCTCGGCGAGGACGCGGCGCGCGCCGCACATGTCTCGTCGACCAAGTCGATGACGGGGCACATGATCGGTGCCACGGGGGCCATTGAGGTCATGGCCTGCGCCATGGCACTCGAGCAGGGCGTGGTGCCGCCGACCATTAACTACCACACGCCCGATTCCGCCTGCGATCTTGATTACACGCCCAATCGCGCGGTTCGCGCCGACCTTACCTGGGCGCTTTCGACCAACCTAGGCTTTGGCGGGCACAACGCCGCCATCGCGCTGCGTAGATATACGAGGAGCTAGAGCATGGATTCCAAAAGACTTGCCGAGATAGCCGATGTGATGGAGGACCGCGGCCTCACGCGCGTACGCGTTGAGGAGCCCGATGGCACCGCGGTCGAACTCGAGCGCGCGAGTGTGGCGCAGCCGGTTGCCGTGCCCATGCCTATGCCGGGTGCCGTGGCCGCTCAAGTTGCAGCTCCCACAGTCGCGCCTGCCGCACCGGAACCCGCCACGCAGACACCTGCCGCCGCGCCGGAGCCCAAGGGCACCGAGGTGACTGCTCCCATGGTGGGCGTCTTCTATGCTGCCCCTGCGCCGGGCGACGAGCCGTTTGTGCGCGTGGGCTCCAAGGTCAAGGCCGGCGAGACCCTCTGCATCATCGAGGCCATGAAGGTTCTCAACGAGGTGACGGCCGAGGCAGACGGTGAGGTGCTCGAGATCTGCGTGGCCGACGGCGACCTCGTGGAGTTTGACAGCTGCCTCATGAGGATCGGATAGGTGATATCCATGAACAAAGAAGAGCTTAAAGAACTGTTGCCGCATCGCGAGCCGATGCTTTTGCTCGACGAAGCCGAGCTGGTGGGCGACGAGGCCCACGGCAAGATCACGATTACGGGCGACGAGTACTTTTTGCAGGGGCATTTTCCGGGAAACCCGGTCGTCCCCGGCGTGATTCAGTGCGAGATGCTCGCCCAGAACTGCTGCGTGCTGCTGATGGGCGATGAGGAAGCGCGCGGCGCGACGCCGTTCTACACGAGTCTGGACAAGGTGCGCTTTAAGCGTCCGGTGCGCCCGGGCGACACGGTGGATCTAGTGTGCTCCATCACGCGTGCGCGCGGGCCGTTCCGCTTTGCGACGGGTACTGCGAGCGTCAACGGTGAGGTTTGCTGCCGCGCCGATATGTCTTTTGCACTCGTGCACGAAAGTTAAGGAAGGCTTCATGTTCGACAAAGTGCTCATCGCCAACCGCGGCGAAGTCGCGGTCCGTGTTATCCGCGCGTGCCGCGATATGGGCATCAAGACCGTCGCCGTTTATTCCACGGCCGATGCGGACGCGCTGCACGTGCAGCTTGCCGACGAGGCGTATTGCATCGGCGGCCCGCGTCTTGCCGAGAGCTACCTCAACGACGATGCCGTGCTCACCTGTGCCGTAAAGTCGGGAGCTAAGGCAATTCATCCCGGCTATGGCTTTTTCTCCGAGAAGGCGAGCTTCGTGCGCGACTGCGACAAGTTCGGTCTGGCGTTTGTCGGTCCTTCGGCCGAGGTGATCGACAGCATGGGCGACAAGGACGCCGCACGCCGAACGGCCGCTGCTGCGGGCGTGCCCATCGTGCCGGGCTGCGATTTGCTCAAAAGCCCCGAGGAAGCAACGGCCGAGGCCGAGCGCATCGGCTGCCCCGTGCTTATTAAGGCGCGCGCGGGCGGCGGCGGTCGCGGTATTCGCAAGGTCGAGCGCGTGGAAGATGCGGCAAAGGCGTTCATCGAGGCGCGTGCCGAGGGTGAGGCCGTTTTTGGCGACGGCGAGTGCTACATGGAGAAGTTCGTTGCGCCGGCGCATCACGTTGAGGTACAGATTATGGCCGATAAGCAGGGCCATGTGTTTTCGCTCGGCGAGCGCGAGTGCTCGGTGCAGCGCCGCAACCAAAAGCTGATCGAGGAGAGCCCCGCGCCGTGCCTCGACGGACGCGATGATATTCGCGCGCGCATGCACAAGGCCGCGCGCGACCTGGCTCGTGCCGTTGGCTATGAGGGCGCTGGCACCATCGAGTTTTTGTACTCAGATGACGGCAATTTCTACTTTATGGAAATGAACACGCGCTTGCAGGTGGAGCATCCGGTTACGGAGTTTGTGACCGATACCGACCTGGTTAAGTGGCAGCTGCGCGTGGCTGCCGGCCAGCCTCTGCCCTTTGAGCAGGAGGACGTACCGGTCCGCAACCACGCCATGGAGTGCCGCATCAATGCCGAAACGCCGGACTTTCTACCGTCATGTGGAACGGTCACCGCGTTGCGTGTGCCGGGTGGTCCGCGCGTGCGCTGGGATTCCGCCATGTTTACCGGAGCGAAAGTTCCGCCGTACTACGACTCCATGCTCGGCAAGCTCATCGTGTGCGCGCCCACGCGTGACGGTGCCATTCGCAAGATGCGCTCGGCCCTGGGCGAGCTCGTGATTGAGGGCGTGAGCGAAAACAGCGAGCTTCAGCTCGACGTGCTGGCAAACGACGAGTTTTTGTCGGGCATGTATCACACCGATCTGATGGGGCATCTCTATGCTGATGAATAGAAAAGCGAAGACGGTCAATGTCCTTGAGGGGCCGATAACCGAGTCGTGCGCCGAGTTCCCCGCGCGCCACGTGTTTGTCAAATGCCCGGAGTGCCGCCGTGTGATCGATGAGGCGCGCCTGCACGACAACCTCGAGGTCTGCCCTCGTTGCGGCAAACACTTTCGCGTGAGCGGTCGCGCGCGCATGCGCATGACGGTCGACGCGGGCACCTTTGAGGAATGGGATGCCAATCTGGCGTCGAAGGACTTCCTCTCGTTTCCCGGTTATGCCGACAAGCTTAAGAGCGTGAGCGAGCGTTCGGGCGAGCGCGGTGCCGTTGTGTGCGGCAGGGGCAAAATCTGCGGCTGCGATACCGCGCTCTTCTTTATGGATGCCAACTTTATGATGGGCTCAATGGGCTCCGTGGTGGGCGAGAAGATCTGTCGTGTCTTTGAGCGCGCGGCCGAGTTGGGGCTGCCGGTCGTTGGCTTTACCGTATCGGGCGGCGCCCGCATGCAGGAGGGCGTGACCTCGCTCATGCAGATGGCCAAGATTTCTGCGGCGGTTAGGCGCCACAGCGAGGCGGGCGGCCTGTATATCACGGTGCTCACCGATCCCACGACCGGAGGTGTAACCGCGAGCTTTGCCATGGAGGGCGACATTATCCTGGCCGAGCCCGATGCCCTGACGGCATTTGCCGGCCCGCGCGTGATCGAGCAGAACATGCACAAGCGTCTGCCCAAGGGATTCCAGCGTTCCGAGTTTTTGCTGGAGCACGGCTTTTGCGATGCCGTTGTTCCGCGTGGTGAGATTGCGCTCACGGTAGGCGAGCTGCTGGCGCTGCACGAAGGGCACGCGCCCGGCCTAGGGGCTCCGCATGAGATCGTGCATATGGGTCGTCGCGGCAAAAAGCTGGGACACTTGTTTAAGCGCTCGGCGGCACCAAAAACCGCGCTCGAGATTGTCAAGCAGACCCGCTCGGCAGATCGCGCCACGGCAGGCGAGATGATCTCGCTGGGCCTGGATGGATTTGTGGAGCTGCACGGCGACCGTTACTTTGGTGACGACGCCGCCGTGGTGGGTGGCATTGGCTGGAAAGACGGACGCCCCGTGACGGTTATCGCCATCGAGCGCGGCACCACGACCAAGGAGCGCATGCACCGCAACTTTGGTATGGCGCATCCCGAGGGCTACCGCAAAGCACGGCGTCTGATGCGTCAAGCCGAAAAGTTTGGTCGTCCGGTGCTGTGCCTGGTTGATACCTCGGGCGCGTTTTGCGGCATTGGTGCCGAGGAGCGCGGCCAGGGCGAGGCGATCGCCCAAAACCTCATGGAGATGAGCGGTCTTAAGACGCCGGTCGTATCCGTGGTGACGGGGGAGGGCGGCTCCGGCGGCGCGCTGGCGCTGTCTGTTGCCGACCGCATTCTTATGCTCTCGAGCTCTGCCTATTCGGTGGTAAGCCCCGAGGCCTGCGCATCGATCCTGTGGAAGGACACCGATCGCGCAGAGGAGGCCGCTGAGGCGTTGAAGCTCACGGCCCCCGACCTGCTATCGCTGGGCATTATCGATGGCATCGTTAAAGACGAAGGGTTGTCGCACGAGGAGATCGCCGACGCCGTGATGTCCGCAGCGTTCGCGGCTTTCGACAAGCTGGGTGCGCTCGATGCCGATGAGCTCACCAATCTTCGCTATGAAAAATACCGAGCGATCGGTCAGTATCGCGCAATGTGACAAAGTGTCCAAGGCCGTGGCTCATGTGGGCTGCGGCCTTTTTGTATCTTGTGGATAAAGTGGCTACACTACAATCCGGTTACGCAATGGATCTATATGGATAACGCCATGGGGGCTGATAAAGATGGTCGAATGGATTGTTCGTCGTGCGCAGGGTGACCGTGCGCGCGTGGGTACGCTGACGGGCATGGTGTGCATTCTCGCCAATGTGGCACTTTGCGCTGCGAAAGGTGCTATCGGAGTGGTGTCAGGCTCGGTTTCGATCGTAGCGGACGCCATGAACAACCTTTCCGATGCCAGTTCGAACATCGTGAGCGTTTTGGGCTTTAAGCTGGCGGGCAAGCCGGCAGACCCCGAGCATCCTTACGGCCATGGCCGCTACGAGTATCTCTCGGGTCTGGTCGTGGCGGCGCTCGTGCTGCTGATCGGCCTTGAGCTTATCAAGTCCTCGGTTGAGCGCGTCATCCACCCCGAACCTGTCGAGTTCTCGCTTGCCCTGGTGGCAGTCCTTGCGCTTTCGATGGTCGTAAAGCTTTGGATGGCGGCCCTCAACCAAAAACTCGGCGATCGCATTGAGTCCGAGACGCTGCATGCGACCGCGCAGGATTCCAAGAACGATGTTCTAGCCACGGGCGCCGTGTTGGCGTGCGCGATTGTTTCGCAGGTGACGCATATCAATCTAGATGCATGGGTCGGCCTTGCCGTTGGCGCCTATATCGGCTGGAGCGGTTTTGAGCTCATCCAGGATACGGTGAGCCCGCTTTTGGGCCAGGCGCCCGATCCCAAGCTGGTCAAGCACATTCGAGACAAAATCATGAGCTACCCCGGCGTTTTGGGCGTCCACGACCTTATGGTTCACGATTACGGTCCGGGCAGGAAGTTTGCAAGTGCGCACGCCGAGATGGCGGCCGAGGCCAGCCCGCTGGAAAGTCACGACACGCTCGATAACATCGAGCAGTCGTTTAGGAACGAAGACGGTATGATCGTCACGCTCCATTACGACCCCATCGTGACCGACGATCCAAAGGTGGCGAGCATGCGTCTGCGCATCAACGCTATGGCTCAAGAGGTCGATAGCCGCCTCTCGATCCACGACCTACGCTGTGTTCCGGGCCCCACGCATACCAACGTGATCTTTGACTGCGCGCGGCCCTCGGATTTGACGATGAACGCCGAGGACCTAAAGCGCGCGTTGGCGAAACATGTCGAATCCGAATATCCCAAGTCGATTGCCAAGATCACGATCGACGAAGACTATGTCGGCCATACCCACGAGTAGGGCCGAGCTGATAAAGCAACTGATGCAGAAGGGGAGAGCATGAAGCGCCTATACCTACTCCGCCACGGTCAGACGGAGTTCAACGTCAAAAAGCTGGTCCAGGGCCGCTGCGATTCACCGTTGACCGACCTGGGCCGCAAACAAGCGGGAATGGCAGCCGCATGGCTCAAGGCCCACAACGTCGTTCCCGACAAAGTGGTCTCTTCGCCCTTAGGCCGAGCCATGGACACGGCAAGTCTCGTCGCAACCGAACTCCTCGGCCCGGATGCAGCAGTCGAGCCCTGCGAAGGCATCATCGAGCGCAGCTACGGCACCTTCGAAGAAGGCCCCCACGATGCCCTTCCCACCGACGTCTGGGACCCCGGCGAGGATCTGGTCCCCTTCGGAGGAGAAGGAAGCCACGCGTTGCAAGAACGCATGGTAGGCACCCTCACCAATCTCATGGGCGCTAAGGACACCGAAACCCTCCTAGCAGTAAGCCACGGCAGCGCCAGCCGCCAATTCATCAAGGCTGCAGCCCTTGAGGGCTTCGAGCTCCCAGCAAAACTCCCCAACTGCGCCATTATGATTTTCGATTTTGATGAGGCGGAGCCACAAGTAGAGGGCGAGCCAATGCAATGCAAGTTCACCCTCCAGCAAATAGTGGACCCCCAACAAAGTCATTAGCCTGAGCGAGCAGAGTTAAGCAGACATCAACGTGTCGTCTCCCGAGCACGGCGGAGGGCCGGAGAAATATATTAAGGTCATCGCGAGTTCCGCACGCAAAGGAGAGCACTTAATGTGCTCTCCGTCTTGCGCAGGACTGTAGAGCAGGGACCTTAATATATTTCTCCGGCCCTCCGCCGTGCTCGGGAGCCATCCACGCACTTTACCTGCGTAAACAATGTGAGTGAAATATGAATCTCGATGGATACGCCCGCAGCCGTGTATACTAAACAGCTGTGTGAAACCAGGGGAGTATTCTGGCTGGACAAAATGCCTGCTTAATAGGGTTGTCAGGTAGTCCGGGCGAAATACAAGGCTGGGGAGCACGTCGTGTAAGTAGTGGTCCTCTAGGGGCGTACGCTCGGTGGTGTACGCATTGTCCCAAGACCACGCGAGAGTTGGGATCATATCTTGATCAGCATGATTCTCGGCCGCAAGATTGGCATGACCCAGGTTTGGGACGAGGACGATAACGTCGTTCCCGTCACGGTCATCCAGGCTGGCCCCTGCGCTGTCTCGCAGGTTAAAACTCAGGCAACCGACGGCTATGACGCCGTCCAGATCGGTTTCGGCGACATCAAGGCCAAGAACGTGAACAAGCCCATGGCTGGTCACTTCGCCAAGGCTGGCGTCGAGCCTGTCCGCTTCCTTCGTGAGGTCCGCGTCGAGAACGGCGAGGAGCACAAGGTCGGCGAGGTCGTCACCGTCGCTGATTTCGCTGATGTCGAGAAGGTCGACGTCATCGGTACCTCCAAGGGTAAGGGCTTCCAGGGTCGCATCAAGCGCTGGGGTCAGCGCCGCGGTCCTATGACGCATGGTTCTCACTTCCAGCGTCATCCCGGTTCTATCGGTCAGTGCGCCTATCCTGCGCGCGTCCTCAAGGGCGTCAAGATGGCCGGTCACATGGGTAACGAGCGCGTTACCGTCAAGAACCTTTCCGTTGTCCGCATCGATGCCGAGCAGAACCTCATCTTGGTCAAGGGCGCTGTCCCGGGTGCCAAGAATGGTCTCGTCGCCATCCGTATGGCCTAAGGGCCCAGCCCATTTAGCCCAGCGTCATACCAAGGAGAACACTTAAATGGCAAAGTTTGAAGTAAAGAACAGCGAGGGCAAGAAGGTCGCCGAGGCCGAGCTCGCCGCTGAGGTGTACGGCATCGAGCCGAACATCCACGTTATGCACCACATCGTCAAGTGCCAGATGGCCTCTTGGCGTCAGGGCACCCAGTCTGCTAAGGGCCGCTCTGAGGTTTCCGGTGGCGGCAAGAAGCCTTGGCGTCAGAAGGGCACCGGCCGTGCCCGCCAGGGTTCCATCCGTGCTGCCCAGTGGCGTCACGGTGGCGTTGTCTTCGCCCCCAAGCCCCGTTCCTACGCTAAGCGTATGAACAACAAGGAGGTCAAGCTGGCTATGCGCTCCGCGCTGTCCGCCAAGCTGGCCGATGGCGAGCTCGTGCTCGTCGACGACTACGGCTTCGAGAAGCCTTCCACCAAGGCTGCCGTCGCCATGCTCAAGGCTCTCGGCCTTGAGGGCAAGCGTCTGACCATCATCGTTCGCGATGAGGACGTCAACGCCTACCTGTCGTTCCGCAACATTCCCAAGACGTTCATCATCACCGCTGACGAGGCCAACACCTACGATCTCGTCAACAACAACGCTGTGCTGATGCCCGCCGACATCGCCGCTCACTTCGGGGAGGTGCTTGCATAAATGACCGCCCACGAGATCATCATCCGTCCGATCGTGTCCGAGCGTTCCTTCTCCGGCATGGAGCTGAACAAGTACACGTTCGAGGTCGCCAAGGATGCTAACAAGTATCAGATCAAGGACGCTGTCGAGGAGATCTTCGGCGTCAAGGTCGTTCGCGTGAACACCCTGACGGTCAAGCCCAAGACCAAGCGTGTGCGCTATGTCGCCGGCAAGACCCGTTCTTGGAAGAAGGCCATCGTCACGCTGGCCGAGGGCGACACCATCGAGGTCTTTGGCAATCAGGCCTAAGACTCGCTGCTGTTGAGTGAGCTCATGCCTCCCAAATAGGGGAGGCGAGAGCTCAAGGTTTCGGGCGTATAAAATGGACACGCCCGGAACCGTGTATACGTCCGGTGTCATCGCACCCGAGGCAGAACCTCGAATCCCTGTCTGCGATGGCTAACGGATTCCTATTGAAAGGGATTGTAATGGCTGTAAAGCACCTTAAGCCGACCTCCGCTGGTAGGCGTTGGCAGACGATCTCCGACTTTTCCGAGATCACCTGCACCAAGCCCGAGAAGTCTCTTCTCGAGCCCCTGCCCAAGAAGGCCGGTCGTAACAACAACGGCCGCATCACCACCCGCCACCAGGGCGGCGGCGTGAAGCGTCGTTACCGCGTGATCGACTTCAAGCGCAACAAGGACGGCGTGCCCGCCAAGGTTGCCACGATCGAGTACGATCCGAACCGTTCCGCTCGCATCGCTCTGCTGCACTATGCTGACGGTGAGAAGCGCTACATCCTGGCCCCCAAGGGCCTCGAGGTCGGTCAGACCATCATGTCCGGTTCTGACGCCGACATCAAGCCGGGCAACGCTCTGCCCCTCGCCGACATCCCCGTCGGTACGCTCATCCACGCCGTCGAGTTCCAGCCGGGCAAGGGCGCTGCTATCGCCCGTTCCGCCGGTAACTCCTGCCAGCTGATGGGTAAGGAGGGCAAGTACGCTATCGTCCGTATGCCTTCCTCCGAGATGCGCCGCATCCTCGTTACCTGCCGCGCCACCGTCGGTGAGGTCGGCAACGCCGATCACGCCAACATCGTCATCGGCAAGGCCGGCCGTAAGCGTCACATGAACGTGCGCCCGACCGTCCGCGGTACCGTCATGAACCCTGTCGACCACCCGCACGGCGGTGGCGAGGGCAAGAACCACACCTCTGGTCGTCCCTCTGTTACCCCCTGGGGTAAGCCGACGAAGGGCCTTCGTACGCGCAAGAAGAAGAAGGTCTCGAACCAGCACATCATTCGTCGCCGTAAGAAGTAATTTCGGATACCGAGTTTTAGGAGAAAGCACTTATGAGCAGAAGTCTCAAAAAGGGCCCGTTCGTGGAGACTCGCCTTCTCTCGCGTATCACCGCGATGAACGAGGCTGGCAAGAAGGACGTCGTGAAGACCTGGTCCCGCGCGTCCACCATCTTCCCCGAGATGGTTGGTCACACCATTGCCGTCCACGACGGCCGCAAGCATGTGCCCGTGTATGTTACCGAGTCCATGGTTGGTCACAAGCTCGGCGAGTTCGCGCCGACTCGTACGTTCCGTGGCCACAAGGCCAAATAGGGGGTTAACCGTAAATGGCAACTAAGTCTATTGAAACTGAGGCCACCGAGGTTCGCGCCGTCGCTAAGTACGTGCGTGTTTCCCCCAGCAAGGCCCGCCTGGTGGTCGATCTGATCCGCCGCAAGCCTGTCGCTCAGGCCTTCGACATCCTCCACTTCTGCGACCGCGCCGTCGCCGTGGATGTCGAGAAGGTTCTCCGTTCCGCCGTTGCGAACGCCGAGAACAACAACGGTCTGCGTGCCGACAACCTGGTTGTCGCCGCTGCCTATGTTGACGAGGGTCCGACGCTTAAGCGCATCCGTCCCCGCGCCAAGGGTTCCGCTTCTCGCATTCTGAAGCGTACTTCCCACATCACCGTCGTCGTTGCTCCTCGAAAGGAGGCGTAAAGCTGTATGGGTCAGAAAGTCTACCCCACCGGCTTCCGTCTTGGCATCACCGAGAACTGGCGCTCCCGCTGGTTCGCAGAGAAGGATTACGCTAAGACCCTCGGTAACGATCTCGAGATCCGCAAGTACCTCGAGAAGCGTCTTTCCCGCGCAGCTGTCTCCCGCGTCGAGATCGAGCGCGCTGGCGACAAGGTGAAGGTCATCATCCTCACTGCTCGCCCCGGCGTTGTCATCGGTAAGAAGGGTGCCGAGATCGATACCCTCCGCACCGAGCTCGAGAAGGTCGCTGGCGTCTCCAAGGGCCAGCTCTCCGTCGACGTTGTCGAGATCAAGCGCCCCGAGCTCGACGCCAACCTCGTTGCTCAGTCTATCGCCGAGCAGCTCGAGGGCCGCGTTGCCTTCCGTCGCGCTATGCGCAAGGCTGTCCAGTCCGCCCGCAAGGCCGGCGCTAAGGGCATCCGTATCCAGTGCTCTGGTCGTCTCGGCGGTGCCGAGATGGGCCGTCGTGAGTGGTACCGCGAGGGTCGCGTGCCTCTGCACACCCTCCGTGCCAAGATCGACTACGGCACGGCTGTCGCCAGCACCACCATGGGCGCTTGCGGCGTGAAGGTCTGGATCTACCTGGGCGAGAAGCTCCCGGGCCAGCCTGTTCCCAACCCTGCACTCGAGGGCTCTTCCCGTCCTCGTCGTCGTAACTCCGAGAGGAGGGGTCAGTAGTGCTTGCCCCTAAGCGTATTCTTCACCGCAAGGTGCAGCGTGGCTCCATGAAGGGCCAGGCCAAGGGTAATACCGAGCTGCATTTCGGCGAGTTTGGTATCCAGGCTCTCGAGGCCCATTGGATCACCAACCGTCAGATCGAGGCCGCTCGTATTGCCATGACCCGCTACATGAAGCGTGGCGGTCGTGTCTACATCACGATCTTCCCCGATAAGCCCATCACCAAGAAGCCTGCCGAGACTCGCATGGGTTCTGGTAAGGGTAACCCCGAGGAGTGGGTGGCCGTCGTCAAGCCCGGCCGCATCATGTTCGAGGTCAAGGGCGTGCCCGAGGAGGTCGCTCGCGAGGCTCTGCGTCTTGCACAGCACAAGCTTCCCATCAAGACCAAGATTGTTGCTGCTAAGAACGCTGAGCAGCGCATCGAGAAGGAGATGGCTGAGGAGGCCGCTCTCGAGGCCAAGTGGGCTGCTGAGGACGCCGCCGCCGCCAAGGAGGAGAACTAATGAAGCCCGCAGAGATTCGTGAGCTCTCGGACGCTCAGCTCGTTGAGAAGCTGAAGGAAATGCGCGCCGAGCTCTTTAACCTTCGTTTCCAGATGGCCACCAGCCAGCTGGACAACACCGCTCGCGTCAACACCGTGAAGAAGGACATCGCTCGCGTCCTCACGGAGCAGCGCGCCCGCGAGATCGCAGCGGAGAAGTCCGCTGTCGCCGAGTAGGACCTAAGGAGAGAACATGACTGATTCGCGTAACTCGCGTAAGGTCCGTACGGGTGTCGTTACCTCCGTCTCCGGTGCCAAGACCATTGTTGTCACCATCACCGAGCGCAAGCGTCACCCCAAGTACGGCAAGATGATGACCAGCTCCAAGAAGCTGCACGCTCACGACGAGGAGTGCACGGCTGGCGTGGGCGACACCGTCCGCGTTATGGAGACCCGTCCTATGTCCAAGATGAAGCGTTGGCGCCTCATCGAGGTCGTCGAGCGCGCTAAATAAGCAGTCGCTCTTACGACTTGTACGTTTCCGAAGATGTGCGTATGCCTGGCTTGCATACCACGGGCCGTATAAAGGCTGCGCACCTCTCTTCGGTTCTTAGTTCGGAGGAACATCTACCATGATTCAGATGCAAACCATGCTGAACGTCGCCGACAACTCCGGCGCTCGCAAGATTCGCTGCATCAAGGTGCTTGGCGGTTCCAAGCGTCGTTATGCAGGCATCGGCGATGTGTTCATCGGTGCTGTCCAGGAGGCTACCCCTGGCGCCAACGTCAAGAAGAAGGACGTTGTCCGTTGCGTCGTCGTTCGCACCGTTAAGGAGATCCGCCGCAAGGATGGCTCCTACATTCGCTTTGATGAGAACGCCTGCGTTGTCATCAACAACGATGGTTCGCCCGTCGGCACCCGTATCTTCGGGCCCGTCGCTCGCGAGCTTCGTGACAAGAAGTACATGAAGATCGTCTCGCTCGCTCCCGAGACCCTGTAGTTAGGGGAGATATATGTATATCAAGAAGGGCGATAAGGTCCAGGTTCTCTCTGGTAAGGATCGCGGCAAGCAGGGCGTTGTCCTGCGTGCTCTCCCCGCCGAGAACAAGGTCGTTGTCGAGGGCGTTTCGGTCGTCAAGAAGGCCGTCAAGCCCAACGCTGCCAACCAGCAGGGCGGCATCGTTTCGCAGGAGGCTCCCATCGACGCCTCCAACGTCAATCTCGTCTGCCCCGAGTGCGGTAAGGTTACCCGCGTCGGTCACGAGAAGGACGGCAAGAACAAGCTGCGCGTCTGCAAGAAGTGCGGCCACAAGTTCTAAGCTGCCCGCAACATCAAGTTGCTAGCAAAGGCCCGGATGCCACGGCACCCGGGCCTTTTTCTATCCCTACTCATTGGGGATAGACTTAAATGAGTGCCGTTGAAACGCTGGTAGCTGGGGACGTTCCCTTTGTGCCGGCAGTTAGGGAAGTCCCTATATGCCGGCAGTTTGGGACAGTCCTTTGATGGCTGCGCCCCCCAGAGGGGTGGAGTAATACAGCCTACTCTGTCTTTTATGGCTATGGTGTTCCGTTCCTTTATGTTTCGCAAGGATTGTCGCATGCGCATTATCGCGCATAGATTTGCGCGATAATGCGCATAGCCGCGCAAATATCTGCCAACTATGGCTAAATAATGACCGATAAGCAAATAGACACGCAAACACGAGCAAATACGCGCGCGATTGTGCGAATATAGGGTTGTTTGAAATGAAGGACTTCCGATGACTTAGGAGGCACATCATGGCAGATTCCAAACAGGCTCCGCTCGACGCCGAAGCAGCCGCTAAGGTGGCATTTGCCTCGGTCCAGGACAAGCCATTCCCCAACGATATTTTTACTGCCCCCGAGCTCCGCTGGGCAGTGATCGGTTGCGGTGTTATCGCCAACCAGATGGCCCAGTCTCTCGCTCTTGCCGGCCGCAAGCTTGCGGGCGTTGCCAACCGCACACTGTCCAAGGCTCAGGCTTTTGCAGAGCAGTATGGCATTGAGAAGGTCTATGAAACGGTCGAGGACCTCTACACCGATCAGAACATCGACGCCGTCTACATCACCACCCCGCACAACACTCATATCACCTATCTGCGCGCTGCGCTGGCAGCTGGTAAGCACGTGCTCTGCGAGAAGGCCATTACCCTCAATTCCGCTGAACTCGATGAGGCCCGTGCCATTGCCGCCGAGCACAACGTGGTCCTTATGGACGCCACCACGGTGCTCCACATGCCTTTGTATCAGGAGCTGCGTCGTCGCATGGATGTCGGTGAGTTCGGCCGCATGAATCTCGCTCAGCTCAACTTTGGCAGCTACAAGGAGTACGGCGATCTGACCAATCGCTTCTACAACCGCAACCTTGCTGGCGGTGCCATGCTCGATATTGGCGTGTATGCCCTGTCCGTCATGCGTCTCTTTATGGCCAGCCAGCCCGCCGAGGTCGTGTCTCTAGGCAACACCTGCGAGACTGGCGTCGATGTTGCGGGCGGCATCGTCTGCCGTAATGCCGAACAGCAGCTGGGCGTGGTGAGCCTTACGCTCCACTCCAAGCAGCCCAAGCGCTCGATCATTAGCTTCGACAAGTGTTATATCGAGGTCAACGAGTATCCGCGTGCCGATCACGCGACCATCGTGTGGACTGCCGACGGCCACCGCGAGGAGGTCCACGCTGGCACCGAGGCCTACGCACTGTGCTACGAGATGGCCGATCTTGAGAAGGCCGTTGCCGGCGACGACTCCAAGCGCGAGCTGCTGGATTATGCTTCTGATGTTATGGAGCTTATGACCAAGCTTCGCGCCGACTGGGGAGTCGTGTACCCCGAGGAGGAGTAAGCGATGCTTGCGGAAGATAGGCTCAACGCGATTGTATCGATGGTGCAGCAGGCCGGCTCGGTTACCGTTCCGGAGCTTGCTGAGGCCCTGGGCGTGACGGCGTCTACCATTCGGCGCGATCTGCAGACGCTCGACCGAGCGCATCGCATCGCCAAGGTCCACGGTGGGGCGACGAGTCTTGAGCGCGCGCACGTGACGCGCGACCTAACGCTTAATGAGCGCAGCGACCTCCATAACGATGACAAGGAGCGTATCTGCGCCCGTGCGGCGGCGCTTGTGGAGCCTGAGAGCTTTGTATACATCGACTCGGGCTCGACGACGCTCAGGCTCATCGAGCATCTTCCCCACCTTGAAGATGTCACCTACGTGACCGATTCCGTGCTCCATGCTCAGCGCCTTGCTTTGCGGGGTATGCGTACCGTGGTGCTGGGCGGCGAGCTCAAACCCGAGACCGAGGCGCTCGTTGGCCCCGATGCCTTGGCAACCTTAGATCGCTACAACTTCAACTGTGGCTTTTGGGGCTCTAATGGCATCGCCGCCGAGCAGGGCTTCACGGCGCCCGATATCGAGGAGGCCCAAGTAAAGCGCATCTCGATGCGTCATACGGCCAAACGCTTCGTAATCTCGGACGCCAGCAAATTTGGCATGGTGGCGCCCGTCAAGTTCGCGGACTTTCGCGATGCAACGATCATCACCGCGGGCGAGGTGCCCGCCAAGTACCGGGCAATGGACAACGTCATCACGGTCTAACAGCAGGGGACGGGCTAAGGCCAAAACCACCACAAAGGTGCCTGTCCCCATTGTGGTGGTTAGTAACGAAAACCGAGTAGTTTTCTCAATAGAAAAGCGGCAACGTCCATCACGGACGTTGCCGCTTTCGTTGTCTACTGGTTCTGTCTAAGTCTGTAACAACTGGACCGTTAAAAGTGGGCTAGGTGTTACAGATCGAGATACTTACGAACCGCGCCGTCCCTTTGTCTCAATCTGTAGCATCTGGGACTGATTTTGCCGAGTTACTGTTACAGATTGAGATTATTCCCTTGAGGGGATTCGAATGTCTCGATCTGTAACAGATAGACCGCAAAATGGGCTTTAGCTGTTACAGATCGAGATGTTTGGGAATCCGGCAGAGCCATCGCGGCAAAACCACCATAAAGGTGCCCTTTGTGGTGGTTTAGGGCCCCCAGGGGCAGGGGGCTTCGATGTGGATGTGCTCGCCGGTTACGGGATGCGTAAAGGACACGCTGTGGGCATGGAGCATGAGGCCGCAGGGACGCGGCGTTCCGTACAGGTCATCGCCCACCAGGGGATGGCGCTCGCTGGCCAGATGTACGCGGATCTGGTGCTTGCGGCCGGTGAGCAACTCGACATCGATATACGAGCGCGTGGGCAGGCCACGACGGCTCTTAAGACGCTTGAGCACCTTCACGCGCGTTTGAGACGGCTTGCCGCTGGCGCCGACGCGCATCTTGCGGCTATCGTGGCGGTCGCGGGCGATGGGCTTGTCGATGAGCTTTTCGTTCCAGTCGATCTTGCCCTCGGCGAGCGCCAGGTAGTGCTTTTCGAACGCGTGGTCGATGATCATCTGGTCAAAGGCGGGCTGCGTCTGCTTGTCGAGTGAGAACAGCACCACGCCGGTGGTGTCACGGTCCAAGCGGTTGAGCGGCTGCATGTCGGTCGCGGCAAAGCCGTCGCCCATCGCCAGCAGCAGGTCGCTGGCGTAGTCGGTGAGCGTGCGCTCGCCGGTGCCGTCGCCGTGGACGATCATGCCGGCGGGCTTGTCGATGGCCATGAGCCAGGCGTCGCAATAGAGGACTTGAGGTTCTTCGTTCACGTGTAAGCCTTTCGGTTAGCTAATTCCCACAAACATGCAGCCCGAGGTGGCGCCGCGCAGGCGGGCGGCCGGCTTGCGGCCGGCTTGAGCCGCCTCGACAGCGCGACGGACGCGAGCGACGGCACGGCCAATCTCATCGGCCTCGAGCAAGGTTCCGTCGACCATAAGACGGCGCACGCCGGCATCGAGCAGCTGCGGAACTTGCGGCGTGAGGTCGATGGGGTAGGCGTCGTACAAGCGTGAGCGGCCGTGGATGTCGGTACGCACCGGCATGACCTTTCCGTCGATATTCTTGAGCGAGAGCTTGCGGGCACGCAGGCGGCAGTTGGCGCAATCGTGGATGCAGCCGTTGGCAACCTGCAGAATGCAATGCTCGCTTGTCATGACGCGCGGGCGGCCAAAGACGGTGATGCCCAGAGCCGCGGGCGCGGCGGCGTCAAGCGAGACAATCTCGTCGAGCGTGATCTCGGGCGAGAGCCAAAACGCGCCGGCTCCGCGTTCGGCGAGCGCCTCCATGCAGGGCGTGTTGTGCACCGGCAGGCAAGAGCGAATCTCGGCCGTGGCGCCAACCTGGGCGGCCAGGGCAAGCTCAGAGATGTTGCCAATAGCGACCGTGGCGCCAGCAACAACCCATGGGTCAACGCGGACGTGGTCAACGGCGCGGCAGACCTCATCGAGCACGGGTACGATGCCCTGCTCAAACGTATCGGCGGGGGAGAGCTTGGCCGCATCGAGCGCGTCGGTGGTCATGTAGATGCGCGTTGCACCCTCCGCCCGCGCTGTCTCGGCGGCCTCGAGCGAGGTGACGGTGGCGCAGATCTGCGGCTCGTCGCGGTAGTGCTCGGGCGCGGGGCGGGAATCACTGGTGACAATCGCCGGCAGCTCGAGCGTTTTCGCGCGCTCCTCGTACGCCGCAAGAATGGCCTCCTCCAATGCTTTACAGGCGGCGGCGCGCACCTTGTGCACGGCGGAAAAGCCCATGCCGCAACTCTCGTCGAGGGCCACGTCAAAGCTCGCGGCCTCAAAGGGAGAGGAGCCCATGCGCCCGACGTGCTCAACCAGATCGGATGCCTCGACGGCGCGGGTCTTGGCGGTCTCGACGGTGAAGCCCGTGGCGGTGGCGGTGAGCGCGGGGTCGTCACAGCAGGTGAGTGTGACAGTAAACGGCTTGCCCAGGCGCGCCACGACGGACACATCAACAGCGCGGCGGCGCAGCACATCGCGCTTGAGCGCGGCGCCGGCGGCGTCGATGGCACGCTGGCTGCGAATCACGCGGACGCGGCAGCCCTCGGGCATGCTACGGGGCACGCGACACTCGATAACATCGCCGGCAGCGGCATCATCGGCGGCAATGGTGGTCAGGAACTGGTCAAACTCGTTATCGTGGCGAAGCTCCAGCAGGTCGCCCTTGCCCACGGGCTCAAACAGCTCAATGAGGGCGATGGCGGCGCGGCGACGGCGGTCGTCGGGCTTGAGGCCGCGCACATCGCGGTTGGCCGGGCGGCTGCCCAGCACCGTGCCCACGATCTGTCCGCGGTTGTTGGAACGCTCATAGCTCATCATCTCGTCGCCCGAGGTGCCGTCCTGATAGGCGTGCGTAAAGTCGCGGTTAAAGCAGCGCTTGAGCTGGCGCTGACGGGCGGCTTCCTCGTCCTTAGAGGTCGAAACATCGGCCAGCATATCGTCAATCTGATGACGATACACGTCGACGATGGAATACACGTAATCGGGAGCCTTCATGCGGCCCTCGAGCTTGAGCGATGCGGCGCCGGCGTCATACAGACGGCGAACAAGCTGCGAAGTGTTGGTGTCGCGCGGGCACAGCGCGCGCTCGCGACCGGCAGGGGAGAGCGAGCGGCCGTTCTCGTCGATCAGCTCGTAAGGCAGGCGACAGGGTTGAGCGCACATGCCGCGGTTGGCCGAGCGGCCCGCCATGGCAAAGCTCGAAAGCAGACACAGGCCAGAGTAGCAAAAGCAGATGGCGCCATGGCTAAAGACCTCAAGGTCCACATCGGGCGCGGCATCGTGAATGGCGGCAATCTCGTCGATGGAAAGCTCGCGCGAGAGGGTCACGCGGTCGGCGCCCTGCTCGCGGCACCAAAGGGTTCCGCGGTCGTCGTGGATGTTCGCCTGGGTCGAGATATGCGTCTCGATGCCGGGCATCGTGCGCTTGACCTCAAAGAACAGGCCCCAGTCCTGGATGATGAAGGCGTCGGCGCCCAGCGTGGAGCAGCGATGGATGAGCTGCAGCGCATCGCTCATCTCGGATTCCTTGATGACGATGTTGACCGTGACGTAGACGCGCGAGCCGGCCAGATGCGCGGCGCGGCAGGCCTGCTCAAAGGCCTCGTCGGTAAAGTTGGTGGCCTTGCGGCGTGCGTTGAAGCTGCCCATGCCGCAGTAGATGGCGTCTGCCCCGGCGGCGAGCGCGGCGGCAAAGGGCTCCGGGCCTCCGGCGGGGGCCAAGAGTTCGGGTCTGCGGTTGGTGGTTCGACTGGCGGTTGCGGTCATATCCTGCCTTTCAAAATGCTCAGATACTCAAAAGTATAGTGGTGCCGTCGCGGCAGGCGATGCCCGTGCTCTAAGCGGGATAAAGTCTTCAGCAGCTTGGACTAGCTGCTTCACATGAGAACCGTTCAGCGGTCCGGGGAAACCGTTGGGCGATAAAATATTCTCGCAACGTGATAATAATCTTGCATCGCGCGGAAACCTTGAGTACTATCCCAATCAAGCGCGGTGTTCAGACCGAACTGTGCCTCCCGGTGTGAACGCCGCGCTCCCGTTCCCTTTTACTTGTAAGGAGAAAAACATGAGCAAGACCGTCGTGTCTTCCGATAACGCACCCGCAGCCATCGGCCCGTATTCCCCCGGTATCCAGACTGGCAACATGGTGTTTCTGTCCGGCCAGCTGGGCATCGATCCCGCGACCGGCAAGCTGCCCGAGGGTGTCGAGGCCCAGGCCAAGCAGTCCCTCGCCAACGTCGAGGCTCTGCTGACCGCTGCCGGCGCCACGTTTGCCGATGTCGTCAAGACCACGGTCTACCTGGCCGACATCGCCGACTTTGCCGCCGTGAACGAGATTTACGCCTCCAAGTTCGAGGCTCCGTTCCCCGCGCGCAGCGCTTTCCAGGTTGCCGCCCTTCCGGCTGGCGGTCTGGTCGAGATCGAGGTTGTCGCCGCTCTCTAAGGTGTTGGTAACAACTAAACATGACATGCAAAAAGACCCTGCAGCGCGTGCGAGCTGCAGGGTCTTTTGTCAAGCGATGCGACAAAAATGATCCGTTTCCCTTCGTCCCCAAGGGATCACGTTTAGCCCTCCTTGCGGACTTTTTGCAGGTAGCGGTAGACGCTGGGCTCCGAGATGCCCAGCGAGGTGGCGGCGCAGGCCACGGCGCCCTTGAGCATGAACACCCCGTTGCCGTTGAGGTGGCGAATGACGTCCACGCGGTCGCTCTGACCAAGCGACGCTACATCCAGCCCGCGCGCGCTCAGCAACTCGGCAATGCTGCGGTCGATGAGCTCCTGTGTGGACTCCGAAAGGCTTTCGACCTCGATAGGGGCGGGCTCCGTGCGCGTCGGCGCCGCGTCGAAGCATGCCATGAGCTGCTGCGCCATGGCGTTGATGGAGCGCACGGTCGAGAGATCGGTGTTGACGCAGAGCATACCGACGATCTCGTCATTCTCGCGGATAAAGTACGTCGCTGACTCCAACGTCTTGCCGCCGGCACCGCGCCCCTCGTAGCCCGTAATAAACGGCAGGTCGCGATACTTGGCGTCGTGCATGATCTTGAGTGCCAGATCGGTGGCGGGACCGCCGACCTTACGGCCGCTCACAATGCCGTTGCGAATATCGACGATGGCGTGGTCGGGATCCGAGAAATCGTGCAGCACGATTTCGCTGTTCTTGCCGAGTATCTGCTCCAGGAAATCGACCATCGGCAAAAAGCGGCGTACGGTCTCGTTCACGGGCAACTCCTTTGGGTGAAATCGGAAATGTTCATAACAATTTTTTCTCATGGTAACACGCTGCTCATCATCTCGTATATCCGCAGGTACATTGCGTAATGCAGACGAACGGTATGATTTTGGCGGTAAACGGTCGACCAAAAGAAAAGTAAGATGTTATTTAGACCAGACACATTCCTGACCTGCGGAAACGAGTTATTTCAGCCGAAGAATAGTCTGATAACAAAAAATTATTATTGAGAATGAGAATCATCTTTAATACGATATGCAACGAAGGCACAACCTCAACCCCGCGCTGCGTCACAATAGAGCGTTAGATGCGAAAACAACTACTTCGAGGATTGGTGGTCAAATGACCCAGGAGACGGTTACGAACGGCACTGAAGCCCTGTTCACTCGCGAAGGCATGCCTCCCGTTAAGGAAATGATCCCGTGTGCCCTTCAGCACGTACTGGCATCGTTTGCCGGCATCATTACCCCGGCGGTCATCATGGCCGGCGTCTACGGCTTTAATAGCCAGCAGAGCACCGACATCATCCAGGTCGCGCTCATTCTTTCGGCGATCGATACGGCCCTTCAGGCCTTCGCTCCCTTCCGTCGCATCGGCGGCGGCCTGCCCATCGTCATGGGCGTTTCGTTCGCGTTCCTGCCGGCTCTGCAGGCCATGGGTGCCTCGGGCTTTAGCTTTGGTGCGCTGCTGGGCGGCGAGATCGTCGGCGGCGCCGTCGCGGTCCTCTTTGGTCTGGCCTACAGCAAGATCAAGTGGCTGTTCCCGCCCGTCGTGACCGGTACGGTCATCTTCTCCATCGGCGTTTCGCTGTATCCCACGGCCGTCAAGTATATGGCCGGCGGTATGGGTACGCCGCTGTGGGGCACTCCGCAGGCCTGGTGCGTCGCTCTTATCACCTTCGCCGTGGTCTTTGTGCTCGCCAACTTTGGCAAGGGCACGCTCAAGCTGGGATCCGTGTTCTTTGGCATGATCGTTGGCATGATCGTTTCGATCCCCTTTGGCATGATCGACTTCTCCAGCGTCGCCACCGCTCAGGTCTTCGCCCTTCCCAAGCTCATGCCCTACGCGCTTGAGTTTGATCCCGAGGTCTGCATTACCCTCGCCGTCGTGTTCCCCATGGTTGCCATCCAGGTTATCGGCGACGTCTCCGCCGCCTGCCTGGGCTCCATCGACCGTATGCCCACCGAGCGCGAGCTCTCCGGCGCTATCGTGTCCCAGGGCCTCACCTCTATGGTCGGCGGCCTGCTGGGCGGTCTTCCCACCAGCGCCCTTGGCCAGAACGTGGGCATCATCTGCTCCAACAAGGTCGTCAACAAGTGGGTCTTTGTGATCATCGCGGCCGTCTTTGCCATCGCCGGTCTGTTCCCGCAGCTCTCTGCCGTCCTTTCCGCTATCCCGCAGCCCGTCATCGGCGGCGCGACCGTCGGCGTCTTTGGCACCATCACCATGAACGGCGTGCGCATGTTCACCCGCGAGGGCCTCACGCAGCGCACTACCACCATCGTCGGTACCTCCGTCGTCTTTGGCCTGGGTATCTGGATGGCCAGCGGTTGCCTTGCCGGCGAGGGTATGCCCGCCTGGGTATCCACCGTCATCGGCTCCAATGCCGTAACCCCCACCGCCATTATGGCCATTGTCCTTAACCTGATCCTTCCGCAGACGCCGGTCGTGGCTCAGCACATCGATGCTGCCAAGGACGCTGCCGTGGATCTGGTCTTGCCCGAGAGTAAGAAGTAACCAATTCGGTGCTATTCGTCGGCGGGCGCATCGCCTCGTCCGCCGACGTCATGCGGCGCCAAGCCGCACTTCAAAGGGTTTGTCCCTTTGGTGAAGCGTTGACGGGAGAGGGCCCGTTTCCGGTGTAGGCCGGCGCTTCGCACTCCGCCATGTCAGAGGTGTCAAACCCCGCCCCTGATGTTGAAGGGAGCATTCATGCTTCTGGTCGCTAACGGTTCCGTTTTTACCCGCAACGCTCAGACCCCGTTCATTCCCAACGGCGCGGTCGCCATTGACGGAGATACGATCGTCGAAGTAGGTCCCGAGTGCGAGCTCAAGGCCAAGTACCCGGATGCCGAGTACGTCGACGCCCAGGGCAACCTCATCATGCCCGGACTCATCAATTGCCACACCCACATCTACTCGGGTCTGGCCCGCGGCCTTGCCATTAAGGGCTGCAACCCCACCAACTTCCTGGAGAATCTTGAGCAGCAGTGGTGGAAGATCGACGACAACCTGACGCTCGACGGCACCAAGGCCAGCGCCTATGCCACGATTCTTGACTCCATCCGCGATGGCGTCACCACGATCTTCGATCACCATGCGAGCTTCTGCGAAATCCCGGGAAGCCTCTTTACCATTAGGGATGCAGCTCAGGAGCTGGGCATGCGTTCGTGCCTGTGCTACGAGGTCTCCGACCGCCGCGGCCAGGAAAAATGCGACCAGGCCATTGCCGAGAACGCCGAGTTTGCCCAGTGGGCCGCCAAGGAGCGTCGCGATAACGACAACCACATGATCGCCGCCATGTTTGGCGGACATGCCACCTTTACGCTGTCGGACGAGACCATGGATAAGATGGCCGAGGCCAACAACGGCCTGACCGGCTTCCACATCCATGTGTGCGAGGGCATGAATGACGTGTGGGACTCCCGCCTCAACCGCGGTGGCATCAGCCCCGTCGAGCGCCTGCTGCAGCACAATCTGCTGGGTCCCGACACCATGCTCGGCCACTGCATCCACGTGACGCCTGCCGAGATGGATATCGTCAAGGAGTCCGGTACCTGGCTCGTCAACAACCCCGAATCCAATATGGGCAACGCCGTGGGCTGCGCCCCCGTGCTCGAGTTCTTCCGCCGCGGTATCCCCGTGTGCATGGGCACCGACGCCTACACCCACGATATGCTCGAGAGCCTTAAGGTCTTCCTGATCATTCAGCGCCACAACGCCGCCATGCCCAACGTGGGCTGGTGCGAGGCCATGACCATGCTGTTCGAGAACAACGCCAAGATGGCGAGCAAGTACTTCGATCGCAAGCTCGGCGTGCTCGAGGCCGGCGCTGCCGCCGATGTCATCGTCATGGACTACAAGCCCTTTACGCCGCTGAGCGAGGAGAATATCGACGGCCACATGCTCTTTGGCATGATGGGCAAAAACTGCCGCACCACCATCATCAACGGCCGCGTCCTGTACAAGGATCGTGAGTTCGTTGGGATTGATGAGGACAAGATCAACGCGTGGACCATGGCCGAGTCCAAGAAGCTCTGGAGCACGCTCAACGATCGCGTGTACTAATTCCAATTGGAGATTCGCGCGCGTCGGATGTTTCGCCGCATCCGACGCGCGCATAGGCGGCCTCCGCGGGGTCGCCGGCGCTGTGCTAGCGCTACACCGTATTTGCGCCCGCCGCGCGGTCTCGCCGGGCGTTACAGAGAGGAGCTCACTATGAGCGACATCATGAGGCCGATCCCGTTTTCGCAGCTGATGAACTGGATCATCGAGGAGCACAAGACCCAGGACGCCATCTTTGGCGTGCGTAAGATGGTCGCGACCAACCAGGAGGGTGCGCTTCCCATTTTTGACGAGCGCATCGAGACTCCGTTTGGCCCGGCTGCCGGTCCCAATACGCAGCTGGCCCAGAACATCGTGGCCTCTTATGTGGCCGGTTCTCGCTTCTTTGAGCTCAAGACCGTCCAGGTTATGGACGGCGAGGAGCTCTCCAAGTGCGTCAACAAGCCCTGCATCGTGGCTCAGGACGAGTGCTACAACTGCGAATGGTCTACCGAGCTCGAGGTTCCGCAGGCCTTTGCCGAGTACGTGAAGGCATGGTTTGCCTGCCACCTGATCGCTCGCGAGTACGGTCTGGGCAGCCCGGACGGCTTTGTCTTCAACATGTCGGTGGGCTATGACCTGGAGGGCATTAAGAGCCCCAAGGTCGACGCCTACATCGAGGGCATGAAGGATGCCAGCGGCTCCGACGTCTGGAACGAGTGCCGTGCCTGGGCACTCGCCAACCTGGACAAGTTTGAGCATGTCGACGCCGCGTTTGTCGAGTCCATCCCGGCACGCGTCTCCAACTCCATCACCGAGTCCACGCTGCATGGCTGCCCGCCCGCCGAGATCGAGCGCATCGCGACCTACCTCATCACCGAGAAGGGCCTCAACACCTACATCAAGTGCAACCCCACGCTGCTGGGCTATGAGTTTGCCCGCCAGCGTCTGAACGAGCTGGGCTTTGACTACATCGTCTTTGATGATACGCACTTCCGCGAGGACCTGCAGTGGGCCGACGCCGTGCCCATGTTCGAGCGCCTGATTGCCCTGTGCGCCGAGCGCGGCCTGGAGTTTGGCGTCAAGCTGACCAACACGTTCCCCGTCGACGTGACGAGGAACGAGCTGCCTTCCACCGAGATGTACATGTCCGGCCGTTCGCTGTTCTCACTGACCATCGAGGCCGCCCGCCGCATTACCGAGCAGTTTGACGGCAAGCTGCGCATCAGCTACTCCGGTGGTGCCACGGTCTACAACATCCGCGCCCTGTATGATGCCGGTATTTGGCCCGTCACCCTGGCGACCGACGTGCTCAAGCCCGGTGGCTACGAGCGCTTTAGCCAGATGGCCGGCGAGTTTACCGATCTGGACGGCAAGCCGTTCGCGGGCGTCTCTCTCGAGGCCGTGACCGCGATCCAGACCGACTCACTCACCAACCCGCTCTACAAGAAGCCGCTGCGTCCGCTGCCCGACCGCAAGGTCGCTGGCAAGAGCCCGCTTTCCGACTGCTTTACCACGCCGTGCCGTACGAGCTGCCCCATCCAGCAGGATATCCCTGCCTATCTGGCGGCTGTTGACGAGGGCCGCTACGAGGACGCGCTCAACATCATCATCGAGCGCAACGCCCTGCCGTTCATTACCGGTACCATCTGCCCGCATCCCTGCGGCCGTGCCTGCGAGCGTGCATTCTACGAGCCCGAGGGCGCCCAGATTCGCGCCAGCAAGCTCAAGGCCGCCCGCGAGGCCATGACCGCCGTGCTGCCCAAGCTGCGCGCCCAGGCCATCGCCAACGACGGCGAGCGCAACGTTGCCGTTATCGGCGGCGGCCCGGCCGGCCTGGCGACGGCGTTCTTCCTGACACGTGCCGGCGTGCCCGTCACTATCTTCGAGGCCCGCGATTCGCTCGGCGGCGTGGTCCGTCACGTGATCCCCGAGTTCCGCATTGCGAGCGACGATATCTCGCACGACGCCGAGCTCTGCCTGGCCTTTGGCGCCAAGGTTCAGCTCAACGCCCGCGTGGAGTCCATCGACGAGCTCAAGGCCCAGGGCTTTACCGACGTGGTCGTGGCCACCGGTGCCTGGATGCCCGGCTCTGCGGGCCTGGGCGAGGGTGCCGAGCTCGACGTGCTGGAGTTCCTCGAGGCCGCCAAGAAGGGCGAGAAGCTTGAGCTGGGCGAGGACGTCGTGGTCATTGGTGCCGGCAACACCGCCATGGACGCCGCCCGCGTGGCCAAGCGCCTGGCAGGCGTGAAGAACGTGCGCCTGGTGTATCGCCGTACCAAGAAGCAGATGCCCGCCGACGAGGAAGAGCTCGATCTTGCTCTTGCCGATGGCGTTGAGTTTTGCGAGCTGCTGGCGCCCAAGGCGCTCAACGGCGCCGTGCTGACCTGCGACGTCATGGAGCTTGGCGAGCCGGATGCAAGCGGCCGTCGCAGCCCCGTCGCCACGGGCGAGACCGTCGAGCTTTCCGCCACCACGGTGATCTGCGCCGTGGGCGAGGGCATCGATGCCAGCCTGTACGATGCCGCGGGCGTCGAGCACGACCGTCGCGGTCGCCTTGCCGCCACCTCCACCGGCGTCGAGGGCGTCTGGGCTGCGGGCGACTGCCGCCGCGGTCCTGCCACCGTGGTCGAGGCTATTGCCGACGCCGCCGAGGTCGCCCGTGCCATCGCTGGCGTGGACTTTAACAAGTACGCCGACTGCAACGAGCAGGCCGGCCGCGAGGACACCTGCTACGAGCGCAAGGGGACGCTCTGCCGCGATAAGCGCAACTGCACCAAGACCCGCTGCCTGGGCTGCGGCTCGGTGTGCGAGGTCTGCTGCGACGTGTGCCCCAACCGCGCCAACGTTGCTATTAAGGTGCCGGGCCTGGCCAAGCATCAGGTGGTACATGTCGACGGCATGTGCAACGAGTGCGGCAACTGCGCTGTGTTCTGCCCCTACCAGGAGGGTCGTCCCTACAAGGACAAGCTCACCCTGTTCTGGAGCGAGCAGGACATGGAGAACTCCGAGAACGAGGGCTTCCTGGCCGTGGACGAGGACCACTTTAAGGTCCGCGTCGCCGGCACGGTCCGCACCGTCTCGGTCGATGCCGTCAACACCGGCCTTCCCGAGGCCGTCCGCCTGACCATCAAGGCCGTGCGCGACAGCTATCCGTATCTTCTTAAGAAATAGGCGAGTCTCTTATGGCCAAATCCATTCAACATAACGTGGCCTACGTTGCCTGCGGAAGCGGTTGCGCCTCCGCAGGCGGCGACGCCCGCTGCAGCGAAGGCTGCATTGGCTGTGGCGCCTGCGTCACGGCCTGCCCCCACGGTGCCATTGCACTGGTCGATGGCATCGCCCGCGTGGATCGCTCAAAGTGCACGGGTTGTGGCCTGTGCGGCATGGCGTGCCCACAGCGCGTGATTGCCTTCGTTCCCGGCTACCAGAACATCCTGGTGCGCTGCAACAACACCGATAAGGGCGCCATTGCGCGCAAGATTTGCGACACGAGCTGCATCGGTTGCGGCATGTGCGCCAAAAAGTGTCCTGCCGGCGCTATCCGTATCGAGGACAACTGCGCCCATATCGACGGCGCGGACTGCCTGTCGTGCGGCATGTGCGCCGTCGTCTGCCCGCACGGTGCCATCCACGACCGCACCGGCATCGCCGCCGGCGTGTAGAAGGGAATCACCATGGCACAGGAATTCACTTTTACCGTTAACGGCGTCGAGCGCACGACGACTCAGAACAAGCCGCTGCTCCGCTACTTGCGCGACGACCTGCATATCCACTCCGCCAAGGACGGCTGCTCCGAGGGCGCCTGCGGCACCTGCACCATCCATGTGGACGGTGCGGCCGTGAAGGCGTGCGTTCTGACCACCGCTCTTGCCGCCGGCCGCAACATCGTGACCGTCGAGGGCCTGCCCCAGGACGTGCGCGAGGTCTTTGTGTACGCCTTTGGCGCCGTGGGTGCCGTGCAGTGCGGTTTTTGCATCCCCGGCATGGTCATGGCGGGTGCGGCGCTCATCGCCGAGGACCCCGAGCCCACCGAGGAGCAGATCAAGTACGCCATCCGCGGCAACGTCTGCCGCTGCACCGGCTACAAGAAGATTATCGAGGGCATTTCGCTGGCCGCTGCGGTGCTCCGCGGCGAAAAGCAGATCGACGAGGGCCTGGAGCGCGGCGACGACTACGGTGTGGGCAAGCGCGCCTTCCGTATCGACGTGCGCAAGAAGGTGCTCGGCGAGGGCAAATACCCCGATGACATCGACGAGCTCGATCAACCGGGTCTGACCTACGCCAGCGCCGTGCGCTCCAAGTACCCGCGCGCCCGTGTGCTCTCCATCGACACCTCCAAGGCCGAGGCCCTGCCCGGCGTGGTGGGTATCCTACGCGCCGAGGACGTGCCGGTCAACCAGGTCGGCCACCTTATCCAGGACTGGGACGTCATGATCGCGGTGGGCGATATCACCCGCTGCGTGGGCGATGCCATCGTGCTGGTGGTCGCCGAGGACAAGGCGACGCTCGAGAAGGCCAAGAAGCTCGTAAAGATCGAT
This sequence comes from Collinsella aerofaciens, assembly GCF_964243765.1. GTDB lineage: Bacteria > Actinomycetota > Coriobacteriia > Coriobacteriales > Coriobacteriaceae > Collinsella > Collinsella aerofaciens_BU. Next base: position 120,457 of record NZ_CAXTGI010000001.1, read on the forward strand.
TACGAGCCGCTGGAGCCCGTGCGTAACATTGTCGAGGCCAGGGCTGCCGACGCCCCGCGCCTGCACGACAGCTTCTTTGCCTTTGGCAACACGGTAGAGCTCAAGGACAACGTGTGCCAGAGCCGCCATGTGACGCGCGGCGACGCCGCCAAGGCGTTGGCGGAGAGCGCATTTACCGTGACGCAGCGCTTTACCACGCCCTTTACCGAGCATGCCTTCTTGGAGCCCGAGTGCGCCGTCGCCTTCCCGTACAAGAACGGCGTCAAGGTGCAGTCGACCGACCAGGGTGCCTACGATACGCGCAAAGAGTGCGCCCACATGTTTGGCTGGGATAGCGAACCCGAGCGTGTGGTCGTCGAGACCATGCTCGTGGGTGGCGGCTTTGGCGGTAAGGAGGACGTTTCGGTCCAGCACCTGGCCGCGCTCGCCGCATATAAGTTCCAGCGTCCTGTGAAGTGCAAGCTCACGCGTGCCGAGTCGCTCGCTTTCCATCCCAAGCGTCATGCGATGGACGGCACCTTTACGCTGGGCTGCGATGCCGAGGGCATCTTTACCGGTCTGGACTGCGAGATCAACTTTGACACCGGCGCCTACGCGTCGCTGTGCGGCCCGGTGCTCGAGCGTGCCTGCACGCATGCCGTCGGCCCCTACAAGTACCAGAACACCGACATTCGCGGTTTTGGCTACTACACCAACAACCCGCCCGCCGGTGCGTACCGCGGCTTTGGCGTTTGCCAATCCGAGTTTGCGCTCGAGAGCCTGATCGACCTGCTGGCCGAAAAGGTCGGTTTGGATCCGTGGGAGATTCGCTACCGCAACGCCATCGAGCCGGGCGAGGTTCTGCCCAACGGCCAGATTGCCGACTGCTCCACGGCGCTTAAGGAGACACTGCTCGAGGTCAAGGATGCCTACTATGCGCATCCCGGACACGCCGGTATCGCCTGCGCCATGAAGAACGCCGGCGTGGGCGTGGGCCTGCCCGATGCCGGCCGCTGCAAGATTCGCGTCGAGGGTGGCCGCGCCGTGGTCTACGCCGCCACGTCCGACATCGGCCAGGGCTGCAACACGGTCTTTTTGCAGGACGTTGCCGAGGCATGCGGTCTGCCGCTGAGCTGCATCGCCAACGGCGAGTGCTCCACCGAGAACGCTCCCGACTCCGGCACCACGTCTGGTTCGCGCCAGACGGTCGTGACCGGCGAGGCCGTGCGCGGCGCCGCCTTCCTGCTGCGCGACGCCATGGTTGGCATCGAGGCCGGCAAGCCTGCGCCTACCGCCCCGGTGAGCGCGCACGGCGACGGCGTCAAGATCGAGTATGACGACGGTCGCGCCTACCAGCTGCGCACACAGGAACTCGTCGCCGGCCAGGGTATGCATCCTCAGGACCCTGCGGCCACCATCAAGGCGCTCGAGGGATGCGAGTTTGGCTACGTGTATCTGGAGCCGACCGACAAGCTGGGCGCCGATGTTCCCAACCCCAAGAGCCACATCTGCTACGGCTTTGCCACACATGTGGTCATTCTGGACGATGACGGTCGTGTAAGCGAGGTCTATGCCGCGCACGATTCCGGCAAGGTGGTCAACCCCATCTCCATCCAGGGTCAGATCGAAGGCGGCGTGCTCATGGGTATGGGCTATGCGCTTACCGAGGACTGGCCGCTCAAGGACTGCGTGCCCCAGGCAAGGTACGGCACGCTCGGGCTGTTCCGTGCGCCCGAGATTCCGGATATCCACGCCATCTACGTGGAGAAGGACGAACTGCTGCCCGTGGCATACGGCGGCAAGGGCATCGGCGAGATTGCAACGATCCCCACGGCGCCCGCCGTGCAGAACGCCTATCGCGCATTCGACGGCAAGCTGCGTCCGGATCTGCCCATGGTGGATACGCCGTACAGCCGCGCTCGTCACCGCGGGTAGAGTAGAGCGCGGACGGCCATTACTGACGGGCTGTCCATGCTCAGCATCAACTGCATACGCTGCGCCTTTGGCCCCGGCTCCATCGCGAGCCGGGGCCTTTTGTTTGGAGCGGAAACTGCGTCCCGGAATTGGCGCTCAGAATGGGATGCGCTTTCCGGTTGGAGCTTCAAACGGAAAGTGCATCCCGGAATCCGCGCCTGGAATGGGACACACTTTCCGGAACGGCCCTCAACCGGAAACTGCGACCCGGAATCGATGCTCAGAATGGGATGCGCTTTCCGAATCGCCTTCAGGCGGAAATTGCATCCCATTCCGAGTCTTCATTCTGGGACACGCTTTCCGCAAGGAGCTTCGTCGGGAAAGCGCATCCCATTTTGAGCACTTAGTCTGGGACATGGTTTCCGCGGGTGCTGCCAACCGGAAAGCGTGTCCCGGTTTGGCAGGCAGACGGGCATAAGCTCAGCAGCCCCTACAGCTCAATATCGTTGAGCCATGTCGGGAGCATGGTCTGGCGGATGCCTGCCGTCTGCAGCTTTTTGGCGAGCATTCCTGCCGGGCGGACCTCGTTCATGGTAAAGCGCAGCAGAGGGTGGCCGTAGAGCGATAGGTGCGCCTCGCGCTGCCGTTCGGCAACGAGCGCCTCGGCGGTGGTGCGTCCGGCCAGCATGGTCTGGTCGGTATATTTGATGAGCCCGTCGAGCTCGCCCAGCGTGAGTTCCTGCGCCTGGCGCTCCCAGGCAAAGTCCGTTCGTATGGGTTTGGCCGAATCGAAGGGGTCCGTCAGCTCGTATTGAAGCCAGTCGGGTGCAAAGCCCGTCTCGATCATGACGGCTCGGGCGACCGATTCTCCACCACTCTCGGCGCGGGCGTCGGCATATCGAAGTGTTGTGAGGGCGGTGCGAATCGCGCGACCATTGCGGGCGGTCGCTCGTTGCTCGACGGCCTCCATCAGCTGTTCCCGCGCAAGGCCGAGCTTTGAGATCGTCGAATCGGCAATGGGCATGCCGTCGGCAAAACCGGTCTGCAACAGGCAATCTGTGACCGTTTGGATGGGCGGCGTTACCGATATGCCGGCTCTGCGTATTGCTCCGGCCGGCTCAATCTGGTGCCGCTGAATATGTGCGCCCGGGCGAGCCGACGGCTTTGTCGAGCTGCAGACATGCACGACATTCAGGTGTCGCCACGAGACCTCGAGCCCCAGCAGACAGGCGGCCGAAAACGAGCAGAACGTCCAATCGGGGTGGATGATCGCAAGGGCGCGGAGGATTTCGCAATGGCGTTGCGCTCGGTTGAGTTCATCCCAGCGCGTTTTTCGCGCAAACAACCCCGGCATGGGCGAGACAACCGTGCCGCCGGTGCGCCGAAGGAGCGCTTTTCGGATCGCCGTGCTCGGGGGAATCAGACAGCGCCCCTCTTGTTCGGCTTGAGTGAGCAGTTGGTCGATGAGCTGGTCATTGCAATGGGTCATGAGCTACCGCCTCCTTTTGGGTAGCAAAAACGTATCAGCTGGAACTTGCCGCTCAGCTGACCAAAAGCTGACCAAAATCTAACCATGCAGGTAGATGACCTGCTTTTGGCGACATATTTCTTGTTTGAATCGGTGGGCGGTAATCGGCGACCGTGAACGGTGGCTGGATATGAAGTCTTGGTAAGTTTCGGGACGTGTACTTTTTCGAAAAACGGTAGTCTCTCCGCGGAAAGTGCATCCCAGAATTAAGCCTCGGAACGGGATGCATTTTCCAGTAGATGCTTCAGTGGAAAGTTCATCCCAGAATTCAGGCTCAGAACGGGACGCGCTTTCCGGATGGCATGCTTGGCGGAAACTACGACCCAGTATTTGGCTCCAGAACGGGATACATTTTCCGGAACGGTCCCCAAACGGAAACTGCGTCCCGGATTCGACGTTCAGAACGGGATGCCGTTTCCGGTTGAGGCCTCGAGCGGAAAGCGCATCCCATAATCCCCAATGGCACCGCAGCGGGCGCCGAGATTTCGTTACCGAAAAACCATTTGTTAGACCTGGCGTCCGTGGGTCGAATAAAGTCGACAGCAGCCCAAGTGGTGAAGAGCTGGGCAGCGCCGTTACTTAGTTTAAGGGGTCAATGCCTTAGCGGCGTCGATCCCTCTTTTTATGCTTCGCACGCTGCTTGAGTGCCTCGGTAAGCCCGATAAGCGCCGTGAGGAGCGAGACCAAAGCGGTCAGGAGCTTCACGAAATCAATCAGATCGGTCATTTCATGTCCGCACGGACGCCTATCCTTACGGCAATGTAGCCGTTTATGTAGCAAGCGGCAGTTGGCGGAGAAAGGCCCTAACCGTGTCAGCTGAAAAGATGCCGGGTGTCTCGGCTATCGATACGACGAACTTTGCGCGCCAGATCGTGCTGGACTTTGAGTTTGCGCCGGTGCCAAAGCAGCGTCAGCGCCGTGGACTGTGCAATGAGATTATCGAGGCCGGCGCCGTCAAGCTCGATTACCACGGCAACGTTATGGGCGAGTTCTCGCAGTTTGTACAGACGGAATTTACCGAAGGCGTTGCGTTCCCCGTCCGCGAGCTCACAGGGATATCGGCCGTGGGCACCGCGATGGCCGATCCGCTCTACATGGTGATCAAAAGGCTCAGCGATTTGATCGGGCGCTACTCCGCCCAGGTGGTCTGTTGGAGCGGGGCGGATCGTCGACAGCTTTTGATCGAGTGCCAAGCAAAGCACATCGATCTTTCCGCATTTCCTACGGACTGGGCCGACCTGCAGGCGTTTTACACCTCGATCATGGACATGAGCAGCCACGGGTGCGTCTCTTTGAGTGACGCAGCGACGTGGTTTGGCATCGAGTTCGACGAGTCGACAGGCCACGCCCACAGCGCCCTCGCCGATGCGCGCGTGACCGCCAAATTGCTCAAGCAGGTGATGGATGGGGACTATCACGTGAGTCCATGCGCCCAGGAGGTCCGCCAGCGATGGGGGATGGGCGAGCGAGCCCAGACGCGCCTCTCCAGCAAGTGCCCCGAACTGGGCGACCTGCTGCTAAAGCTGAAGGCGGAGGGGAGGTAGGTGGCTCATTTGGGGACAAACAGAAGGAATGGTTGCGCGAAGGATTCTAGGATCAGCAGCAGATGGCTGTGTTTGGGATCCTACTCAAGGACACGCCGACACCCGCTGAGACCAAGCAGGTCAAGAGCGTGGACATCGAGATGACTTCTACTATCGGAGAACGGCTTGCTAACATGATTCGCTGGATGGGCAGGCATAGACCCGTGACGCTGCGCGCGTTATCGTGCACAATGAGGCATACAGGCTGCCAGAGGCGAACTGTCCCGACGAGGTTCTTAGCAACTGCATCATCGAGATTATTGAGTACTTCTACGAGAGGGATTTGGCGGCGTAGAGCAATCTGATTTTACGCGTTTGCAGGAGGAAGCCGGTATGGCAGACGAACTTGTTTTTAGTGCTGGCGAGATAGTTTACGCCATGCCTCAACTGCCCAAAGTTACATCTGTGCCGCTGAACGGTAGCGCCGTGCTGGTTGGTTTTAAGGACGCTCCCGATGGGGAGGAGGTCCTCTTTGATTTTGACCCTCGGGCTGAAAGGGCTACGAAGCTCGACTATGAACTTGCAGCCGTTAGCGGGCTCCTCACGGGTGCGTTGAATATCCTTTGGCAGAAAGACTTCAACCTAGAGGGTGCCAAAGAGTGGAGCGACGAGAAGGTTGGCAAATTCGTTCTTACGATTGCCAAGTCTGCGGGTATGACAAAGGCGGATGCAACTCTAGAAGACGCTATTCGCTTTCTAGAGAAAGAGTTTCCTCTTGCCACGGACAAGCTGACTGCCGAGTTTGGCGGCGGGCTCCAACATCATCTGCGGGATTTCTCGCACCACCCGAGCTTGGTTGGCCTTGCGTGTTCGATCCTCTCGCAATTCACCTGCAAAGGCTATGGTACCGATACGGCCGGCCGGTTTGTCGCCTTTGACCTGCCTGCCGCCGCCTTCGATCCCGACTGCCCTCTTGTAGGCAGGAACGTTCCAGAGAAGATCGCGTTTGGCACTCTGTTCTGGGCGATGCATCTCGTGAGCGACATGGCGGGGTCTAGTTCAAACCCCGGTAAGGGGACGGGCATTCCCGGCGTCGTGCTGTCCCTGCTAAAGGAGCTCTCCTCCCTGCCTGTTTTTCAAGACATGCAGATTGCCTATAAGGGCGAGGATATTCGCATTCAGCAATGGATCTCAAAGCTGTTTAACGGAACGGCGTTCAAAACCGAGGACGGCAAGCCCATTCGCTTCGACCTTCGGACGGAAGTCGGCCTGCTCGATCAAGCTTTAAGCCAGGTGCCAGCAGTCGTGGCCAACGAGGTTATCGTTCGTTGTCTCTACATGCTTTCAAGGCTCAAGGCCGAGCTGGAACGTTGCGAAGTGAGCAAGGTTTCCGGCTTGCACAAGCTCAAGGCTTCGCATTTCATGCCCTATAACAGCAGGGTTCTCACTCGCATGGTCACGGTTTCGAGCACTTCGTTCGTTTTGGTGAATCTAGCGACGGCGGCGGCCAGGGCGGGTATCGAATGCGAGGGGAACAAGGTCGTGTTCGCCCAGAAGCTCTTCTTGCGAATAAACTACGTTGGAGTTGGACGCTTTGCGTTTGCCCTCCATGCCGACTGGGGCTATATGGCGGAGGAAATGTCCGAGGCTTGGACTGAGCGCGCCAGGCGCCGCCAGGATATCTTCGATGGATTTCACTTTTATAGCCTAGATAGAGAAACGACGAGGATTGCCTTCTCGCTGAAGCTTGCCGCCATCAACTACGACTGCGGGAACGAGAAGAACGAAGTGCGCAAAGGGCAAAAGAGGAGCTGGGCCCGCGCGTGGCAGGATTCGGTCGCGGATGGCCTAGGCATTGATGCAGACGGCTACTTTTTGAGCGAGGAAGATGCGTACGGAGCCCTTGAGACAGTTTCGCGGCGGCGAGGCGGTAAAGTGCGTGCCTTGCTTGTTGCACAGGAGTTGGTTGAGTTTCGCCCCTATTCCCAGATGGGAGATGAAGAGAAAAAGGAATACAAAGGTTTGAAGGAGAGTGGATCTTGGGTTAAACACGAATTTCCCAGGAGACAAGACGCGGTTGATTTGGACGCCATACGTTCTCTCGAGAAACGTTGCGGGACACGCTTCCGCGAGCTTTCAGGTACATTGCCAAAGTTCTTGGTGGGCGGCGTCATTGTCGTGGCGGCGGCCGTAGGCGCAGGAGGGGCGGCCGCGGTACTCGCTCCGGATATTGCTGTCGGTATCTTCGGAGGCTCATTTGCCGGCCTTCACGGGGCTGCGCTTGTCAATGCGAGTCTTGCTGCAGCTGGCGGTGGGGCCTTGGCCGCCGGCGGCATGGGCATGGCCGGTGGCACTGCTTTGATTACGGGCGGCGGTGCCGCGCTTGGTCTATTGGGTTCCGGCGGCGTTGCCTTGGCGGCATCGATGGGGGAGGACTACGCGCAGTTCGTACTCGTCGAATGTTCGAGGCTCCTTGCTTTTCTTGATGTGGCTACTGACCGCTGCCCGCATGAGGGGGCCATTTTGGTGCGGAAAGCAGCCGAGGCCGTGCAGCGCGGCATCGCTGGCATTGAAGAAGATGTAGAGAAGGAGAACGGAAAGGGAAATCGCAAGGATGGCAAGTTGCTTAAGCAACTGAAGAAGGGTCTTGGGTATTTGACTTCGACCCTTAAGCAGATCGAGAAGATGCAGAGGCGCCTTGGCACCGCCGGTGAGGGTGAGCCGCTCAACAGCTTGCCGGCATCGGGTGATGAATAGGTACACTGCATATTGATGCCCCGGGAATGGCCTCTGATATGAGTCGCCGGGGTTTATTTTGTTTGGGTATGTAAAATTACTGGTTGGGTCAATAAATCAGTGATTGGTGATACCACTTACCAGATTTGTTAAACTATTGGTTGGCCGAAAGCTCAAATCATGGCTTTCGGTTGTAAAATACATGGTTGGAATTCTATTTTTCGCAGAGAGGTCCAACCATGGCCGATAAGACCGCGTTCGACTACGTGAACGAGATATGGAGCATCGCGAACTACGTGCGTGATGTCATTCGCCCCGCCGACTACAACAAGCTCATCCTCCCATTCGCCGTGCTGAGGCGCTTCGAGTGCGCCCTCGAGCCGACGCGGGCGGCCGTGAGCAGACAGGCCGCCAAGGGGGTCTGGGACGACGACGACCCGAAGTACTGCGCCCTCTCCGGCCACTGCTTCTACAACGTCACGAGCTTCACACTCTCCAACCTCGGGGCGACGAAGACCTGCGACGCCCTCATGGCCTACATCAACGGCTTCTCCGCGAACGCCCGCGAGGTCCTGCAGCGCTTCGAGATGCGGCAGACCTGCGAGAAGCTCGACGAGAAGGGCATGCTCTACGAGGTGTGCACACGCTTCTCGGGCTTCGACCTCGGGCCCGAGACGGTCTCCGACCGCATGATGACCGACATCTACGAGCACCTCATCCAGCGATACGGCGAGGAGATCTCGCAGGACGCCGAGGACTTCATGACGCCCAAGGACGTCGCCCGCCTCGCAACCGCGCTGCTCTTCGCAAACGAGGACACGCTGCTCAACGCCGACAACGGCGACATCCGCACGCTCTACGACGGCAGCTGCGGCACCTGCGGCTTCATCTGCGACGCGCTCGACCAGCTCGACGAGTGGCACGACAAAGGGCACTTCAGCAGCCCAACCAAGATCGTCCCCTACGGCCAGGAGCTCGAGGACGCGACATGGGCCATGGGCAAGGCAGCCCTTATGCTGCGCAACATCGCCGGGGGCTCGGGAGACGTGCTCGACCAGATGACCGACCTGTCGGCCGGCATCATGCTCGGCGACACCCTCGACGACGACAGGTTCGAGGGACGCACCTTCAACTACCAGCTCACGAACCCGCCCTACGGCAAGGAGTGGAAGAAGGAGAAGGACGTCGTCCTCGAGGAGATGGGACGCGGCTTCGAGGGCAGGTTCGGCGCCGGCAAGCCCGACATTGACGACGGCAGCATGCTCTTCATGCAGAACGTCGCGGCGAAGATGGCGCCGCCCGAGGAAGGCGGCGGCAAGGCGGCCATCGTGCTCTCGGGTTCCCCGCTGTTCAACGGGGATGCCGGCAGCGGGCCATCGGGCATCCGCCGCTGGCTGTTCAGCGAGGACCTCGTTGACTGCATCGTGAAGCTGCCGACCGAGATCTTCTACCGCACGGGCATCGCAACCTACATCTGGGTGCTCAACAACCACAAGCCGGAGAACCGCAAGGGGTACGTGCAGCTCATCGACGCCTCGGAGGAGAAGACCGCCCTGCGCAAGAGCCAGGGGAACAAGCGCTACGAGGTCGGCGAGGACCAGGCCGCGTGGATCGTGCGCACCTACGTAGACGGGCACGACCACGGCAGGTCGGTCATCGTTCCCGTCGAGGACTTCATGTACCGCAAGGTGACCACGCAGCGCCCGCTGCGCGTTGTCATTGAGCCCTCGGCCGATGGGCTGGATGCCCTCTTTACCCTCAGCAAGCCCATGGAGAAGCTGTCGGACGCGAGCCGCGCCGCCATTCGCTCCTGGGTTGAGAAGAACGAGGGCGCCTCGCTCACATACAGCGAGGTCCTGGCTGCGACCGAGAAGCTTCACAAAGCGATCGAGAAGCCCAAGCCACAGAAGACGAAGCTCGTCGAGGCACTCGTCAAGGTGTTCGGTCGGCAAGACCCCTCCGCGGAGCCGGCGGTCGATGCGAAGGGCAACCCGGTGTTCGACCCCGAGCTCAAGGACACGGAAAACATTCCAATCGGCATGGAAATCGACGACTACATGGCGAGCGAGGTGCTGCCCTACGCTCCCGACGCCGTGGTGGACGGGTCGGTAAGGGACGAGCCCAAGTTCGACAACAAGACGGGTCTCACGGCCAACCCGCTTGGCGACGGTGGGGTGGGCGTGGTCGGCACGTCGATCTCGTTCAACAGGTACTTCTACAAGTACGAGAGCCCCCGTGCCCCCGAGGTCATCGCGAAGGAGATTCTCGAGCTCGAGGACGGCCTCGGCTCGCTCATGAGGGGGTTCCTGGCATGAGGACGAGAAGGGAGATAAACAGTGCTGAGTGGTTCGGTGAGGTGCCGGACGGCTGGAACATGGTGCCGTTGCCGAGGCTTTTTATGAGCAGCAAGGGAATGACCGTCACTAGGGCTGACTTAGTTGACGAAGGAGCTCCCGTCGTCAATTACGCCCAAGTGCATTCGAAGTTAAACAATAGATTCGGTATCCACGAAGAGCTCATAAAGCACGTCCCTACGGGCATGGTTCCAAAAGGGCTGAAATATTCCGAGAAAGGTTCCTTTATCTTCGCCTGCACATCAGAGGACCTTGCCGGGTGCGGAGACTGCATATACAACGATTCTGAGCGGCCGGTTAATCCCGGAGGCGATACCCTGCTCCTCTCTCCGGTTGACGAGGTTGAGAATAAGTACCTTGCATATCTTTTCTCTACCGACATGTGGCGCTGGCAGATTCGGCGCGACTTGATCGATGTGAAAGTTTTTCACGTTAACCAAGGCAACCTGCACGAGACCTACGTCACAGTCCCGCCTTGTGATGTCCAACGCCGTATCGTCTCCTACCTCGACGAGCGCTGCGCGGCCATCGACGATGACGTGAAGAAGCGCCAAAAGGTCATAGAGAGGCTCAAGGAGTACAAGAAGTCCCTCATCGCGCATGCTGTGACAAAGGGCCTCGACCCAACCGCAGAGATGAAAGACAGCGACATTAAGTGGGTAGATCAAATTCCCTCTAATTGGCAGACCTCCAAGCTCAAAGCTCTATTTCAAATTACAAAACGAATTGCCGGGGTTGAAGGATTGACAGTTCTGTCGATTACACAAGATGGAATTAGGCCCAAAGATTTCAGCACAGGAAAAGGGCAATTTGCTGAAACATACTCACATTATCAACTCGTACATCCTGGCGATTTTGCGATGAACCACATGGACCTCTTAACAGGTTGGGTGGATATATCTCGCTATGAAGGAGTGACAAGTCCTGACTACCGAGTGTTTTCAGCCCGTGACCTTGCGGTAAGCAACCCGAGTTACTACCTCTACCTCTTCCAGATGTGCTACCTCAATCGGGTGTTTTTCGGTTCAGCAAATGGAGTTGCTGACAAGGGGCGCATGCGACTACAAACCAACGCATTTAACAACTTCGTCGTTCCTTTACCACCTTTAGAAGAGCAAAAAAGGATAGCGGCCTACCTCGACGAGCGCTGCGTGGCCATCGACGAGGCAATCTCACGCCAGGAGCAGCTCATCGAGAAGCTCGGCGAGTACCGCAAGTCCGTCATCCACCACGCCGTCACCGGCAAGATCGACTGCACGGAGGCATAGCCATGACAAGAGTCGACATAGACAGTGCATATGAGCGCCGCGACGTCGAGTACAGCGGCCGCCGCAAGATTCACCAGGAGGATGCCTTCGAGCGCTACATCTCCCGAAAGGTCGCTGCCCTCGGCGGCGCGGGCTGGGCCCTCTCACCTGACGATACGGGGTTCGACCCGAACGACGCACTCGTGTTCGACGACTTCGTCGCCTGGCTCGAGGCCACCGCGCCGGAGAAGCTCGACAAGATGCGCCGAGAGAAGGGCGCGAGGTGGGAGGACCAGCTGCGCCGCGCGCTCGTGAAGAGCCTGGAGAGAAACGGTACCGTTCTCACGCTACGCAAGGGATTCCAGGTGGCCGGTTACCAGACCATCGAGTGCATGGCTGGCTACCCGGACGACGAGCGCGTGCCCGGGGCGAGGGAGCGCTACGACGCCAACATCCTGCGCTTCATGCACCAGGTTCACTACCAGACCGCCGGGAGCAAGTCTCTCGACTTCGCTCTGTTCGTCAACGGCATCCCCGTCGCCACCGGCGAGGTCAAGACCGAGCTCACCCAGACCGTGCGTGACGCCATCGACGAGTACGTCGACGAGCGCAGGCCCATAGAGCCCGACGGCGGCAGGAAGAACTCGCTGCTCATGTACAAGAGGGGCGCCGTGGTCCACTTCGCAGTCTCCGAGGACGAGGTCTGGATGTGCACGAACCTCGGCCCCTTCCCGAGCAGGTCGGCGAAGCCCCGCTTCCTCCCGTTCAACCTGGGCCGCGACGGCGGGGCCGGCAACCCGGACGCGCCCGAGGGCGAGTACAGGACCCACTACCTCTGGGACACCATCCTCCAGCGAGACAACTGGCTGTCCATCTTCGACCGCTTCGTCTTCGAGGAGGTCGAGGACAGGCAGGACGCGACGGGCCGCTGGCGCAAGACGGCGACCCAGATCTTCCCGCGCTACCACCAGTTTGACGCAGAGAGGAAGGTCCTGGCCGACGCGCGGGAGCATGGGGCGGGACGCCGCTACCTCATCGAGCACTCGGCCGGCTCCGGCAAGACCGAGACCATCTCCTGGGCCGCGCACGACCTCGCGAGGCTCCGCCGCGCGGACGGAGAGAAGATGTTCTCCAGCGTCGTGGTGGTCACCGACAGGCTGTCGCTTGACCAGAACATAAAGAAGACCATCTCCCAGCTCTCCAAGGTGACCGGTCAGGTCGTCATGGTCGGCCGCGACGAGAGGGGCAGCGCCGTCGCCGACGGCTCCAAGAGCTCCCAGCTCGTCGAGGCCCTTCGGCAGAAGAGGGAGATCGTCGTGGTCACCATCCAGACGTTCCTTTACGCGTGGCCGGACATCGCGGCGCTGCCCGAGCTTGACGGCTCCGGATTCGCGGTGATCGTCGACGAGGCGCACAGCTCTCAGGAGGGCAGCTCGGCGGCGTCCCTCAAGACCGCCTTCAACGCGGCGGCGGACAAGCTGAAGTTCGAGAGGATGCTCGACTTCGATGAGGACTCGGACGACGGCGGGTCGGTCATGGATGCCTACTTCGCCCAGATGCAGGCGAGCAACCTCATGCCGCCGAACGTCTCTTTCCTCGCGTTCACAGCGACCCCAAAGGCCGAGACAAAGACCCTGTTCGGCACGCCCACGGGCGAGGAGGACGAGGACGGCAATCCGGTCATGGGCAGCTTCCACCTCTACCCGATGCGGCAGGCGATCGAGGAGGGCTACATCATCGACCCGCTCTCGGGATACGTGCCCCTGCGCACCCTCACGAGGATCGAGGACGAGTCCGAGGACGCCGACGGCAGACTCGTCGACGAGCGCCGCGCCAGGAGGAAGATCGCCAAGTGGCGCTCGCTCCACCCGACGAACGTCATGGAGAAGGCCAAGTGGATCATCGACCACTTCGTCGACAACGTGGCTCCGCTCCTGAACGGCGAGGCCAAGGCCATGATCGTCACCTCCGGGCGTCCCGAGGTCGTGCGCTACAAGTACGCGATAGAGGCGTACCTCCGCGCCCGTCCGGACCTCGACCCCGCCAAGGTCGAGCCGAAGCTGCGCTTCAAGGTGCCCGGCGAGCCGCTCGTCGCCTTCTCCCAGAAGGTCCTGGGCGACAGGTGCGTCCTACCCGAGGACGAGTACCTCGAGGACAACCCGTTCGCCCTCATCGAGCGCGGATACGAGTACACCGAGGCCAACATGAACCCGACCGGGCAGGGCCCGGTCGAGAGGGCGTTTGACCGCCCTGAGAGCAGGCTGCTCATCGTGGCCAACAAGTTCCAGACCGGGTTCGACCAGAAGAAGCTAGTCGCCCTCTACGTCGACAAGCCGCTCGGCAACGCCATCGAGATCGTGCAGACCTACTCGCGCGTCAACAGGACGTGCTCCGGCAAGGACGGGGTCTTCGTCGTCGACTTCGTGAACGACCCCGAGACGGTTCTCGCCGCCTTCAAGACCTACGACAAGGGCGCGACGATGAGCACGGCCCAGGACCCGAACATCGTCTACGACCTGAAGGACGCCCTCGACGCGGCCGACGTGTACGCGACGCGAGACGTCGAGGGGTTCAAGGAGGCGCTCTACAGGTCCAAGGGCCTCGCAGCCGGTGAGGAGAGCGATGCCTACAGGACCGCCCTCTATTCCGCCGTCTCCGGGCCCGCCGAGATCTTCCGCGAGAGGTTCGCGGCGGCCAGGGACTCCTACGAGACTTGGCTGGAGTGCGCCAACCGGGCGGAGGCGGCCGGCGAGGCCGAGGGGACGGAGAGGGCCAAGAGGAGCGCGGACGAGGCGGCGGGACGCGTCGCGGAGCTGATGACCTTCAGGAAGAAGCTCTCCAAGTACTGCTCCGCCTACACGTTCCTGTCCCAGGCGCTCGACTTCGGCGACCCCGACCTCGAGGTGTTCTACAGCTTCGCAAAGCTGCTCGGCCACAGGATCGCGGGCACCTCGCTCGACGACGTCGACGTGCGCGGCCTCGTGCTTCGGGACTTCCGCATATCGGCCCAGAAGGTCCCCGAGGGGGTCGAAGGCGGCGAGCTCATGCCGATGGGCGCTGGCGGCTCAGGCACCGCGCCCAAGCGCGACACTATGGCGAGGATCGTGGAGAGGCTGAACCGCACGTGGGGCGACGAAGGTGACCCCCTCGTGAAGGCCCGAGCCGTCAACGCGGTCTCCGATGCCGTGGCGGCAGACCCCGTGACCAACACGCAGATCACGAACACGAGCAACACGAAGGAGGCCGTCCTCGCGGACGGGCGCCTGCGCAACATCGTCATCAGGGCCCTCATGTCGATGATGAGCAACGAGCTTGGAGACCTCGCCGAGCAGGCGCTCGACGACCCGCAGGCGATCGAGCCCCTGGCCGACCAGGTGTACGACCTCATCTCGCAGGGGAAGCGCTACGACATCGCCGAGCTCGCCTCCTACCTCTCGAGGGGAAAGTAGATGGGCGTGGCAGGCTACGTCGAGGAGCTGCTTGGTGTCCGGGACTGCGAGCTCATCGGCAGCGCGACCAAGGTCGATTGCGGTAGGAGGCTCCAGCAGTTCGACCTGAGATACCGCGGGCCCGTCCCCGCATCGTGTCCCGAGTGCGGCGGGACGCTGCACAGCCACGGCGCGAGGACCGTCGGCGTTGTGTCGACGCCACACCTGGGCATCCCGACGAGGCTCGAGATAGGGTTCCCGCGGATGCGATGCCCGGAGTGCGGCTACGTGTGGCGCCCGGCGATAGGCGGGATCGACGAGAGTCACCGGATGACGGAGGCGGCATACGCCGACATCGCCCAACGCTCGCTCAGGCTCACCTTCCGCGAGGTCGCCGAGGAGTACCCGCTCTCGCACGTCACCGTGAAGAGCGTCTTCGAGGACTACGTCCGCGAGAACGCCTCGAGGCTTCGCTTCAAAGTGCCGGCGTTCCTGGGCATAGACGAGAAGAACCTCAAGAGGGTCGGCATGGTGACCGTGATCACTGATCTCGAGCACAGGACGGTCTTCGACATGGTGCCCGGCAGGACGCAGTCCGACCTCGACGCCTATTTCTCCTCGTTGGAGGGCCTCGAGCGCGTACGATGGGTTTCGAGCGACATGTACCGGCCGTTCTGGAGGAGCATAGCCAAATACACCCCGAACGCGACATGGGTCATCGGCCACTTCCATGTCGTGAAGGGAGCCAACGAGGCCTTGGACGCGGTCCGCAAGGGCCTCCAGGGAGCTCTCGACAGGAAGGGTCGCCTTGAGCTAAAGAAGGGCCTCGCCTACGTCCTTAGGAAGCGGACGCGCGACCTCAGCCTCTACGAGGCGTCGGCCCTAAGGGCGCTACGGGAAGACTCCTCCTACTCGACGCTGATGACCGCGTACGACCTCAAGGAGGACTTCTTCGGCATTTACGACGACCATCCGTCCTCACGCGAGGAGGCTGAGGCGGCGTTCGACGCCTGGATTCGGGAAATTCCCGATGGCAGGGAGTTCGATCCGTTCAGAGCCCTTGCTCGGACCGTTCAGAATCACCGCGAGTTCATCTTCAACTACTGGGAATGCCCCAGCCGTATCTCGAACGGCTACACCGAGTGCGCGAACCGGCTCATAAACGAGACGGACATGAGAGGGCGCGGATACTCGTTCGAGACGCTCCGGGCAAGGACCCTCTACCGCAGGCAGAACCTCGACCGCATCATCGCGAGCAACGGGCTCACGATCGGCCCTCGCATCGATGCACCCGGTCCGCTCTTCGTGACCGAGCCCGACCGCGAGGACGAGGCCGTCGATGAGTTCATAGACCCGAGGTCGGGAGTGGAGGTCGACGCAACGACGGGAGAGATGCTGTGAATTCGAGGCTCGACGAAATTGCAGCCTGGGAGCCAAGGCCTTCAGGCGGCCTGAAATGCGATGCCAGCGAATACGGCTTTCCGACCGTAATCCATCGCACACCAAGCAGGCTCGTGGAGGAATGCGAGAAGGCCTTCGATGCGGGGCTTCTCCTCGCGGCACTGAACCTCGTCGTGACCATACCGGACGTCTGCGCAAAAGCCGTCGGCATGCGATACATCGACTGGTGCGTTAAATACCTGGAGCTTCCCAATACCGGCGAAAAGATGGCGGCAGAGCGAAAAGACGAGAAGAGTCAAAGTGAGATAAGCGAGGAGTTCGACGTTATAGAGGCGCGAGGTATATTCACAGCTTCAGACCTCTATCAACTGCGTTGCGCCGTTATCCATGCGGGATCATCAGTCATCGAAGGCAGAGGGGAGGATTATAGTCCTTATAAGGTTATCGGGGTATGCGTTCACGGCGACACTCATGGGATCGTCGCGAGCTATGGCCATACCGGGACGGGTACGGAGAACCTGAAGGGGTGCGCATACGATTGCGTCATCAAGCTCGAAGGCCTCGTTTCCCTCATGGCCAAGGGCGTTGTGTCTTTCCTCGAAGAAGATCCCGAACGGGATTGTGAAAGGACCATCAAGTCGGGGGTAGACCGCAGAGGCGTGACGGATTTTAGACCGCTAATCCAACGTCCCGTTCGTTAAATATGTGGTTGGAGTTGTACCAATACCATTTGTAAAATAAATGGTTGGAACTTGATAGCCCGGTTCTTACTTTGCCAACCGGTAATTTACCAACTTCCAACCATTTATTTTACATACCCTTTTGTTTTTAACGCAAGATTTATGCCGGTGAGCTTGTGTTCGATGCCACTTGTCGAGGCTGAGTGCAGGTCGGCGACTTGCTCGATGTTTGATTTGCCCTTCGATCAGTTCTTGTCGAGCTCCTTTGGGCGGGAGAGGCAGCGATCTAGATATCCGCTCTTGGCATATGAGACAAGAAGCCCGTAAGACTGTGGCAATGTCAAAAGGCATACACAAGTGTCAGTCTTTTGACATCGTATGATTTTGGGGAATGGCGTGCAGCGATCGCGCGCCACCATGACGGCGTAAGTGTTTGCTTTCGTTGTAGAATCTAACGATATGAGCATCCCGGTTGCTTCAGTGCTTCGATGCTCTCGTCTTTAGCGCCCTCCGCACAGTGGAGGACTGACTGCAAACGGCGTAAACAAGAAAAGGGGAGCAAGCGCAAATGAAAGCAACCGAGGCAAATCTACTCGACCTTATGGGCGTGGCGAAGATGCAGTTCGTCATTCCCGTGTACCAGCGAGTTTACTCGTGGAGCGTAAAAGAGTGCGAGGTGCTTTGGGATGACGTCATGCGAGCGGGTCGTGATGGCGTATCGCACTTCGTGGGGTCGATGCTTTATATCCCCGAGTCCGAGAGCTCTGCCACGAGCATTTCGCGCGTGCTTCTGATTGACGGGCAGCAGCGCATGACGACGTTTTCGTTGATGATTGCTGCCTTGGCTGACTATCTGGAGGGTAATCCCGACAAGGCCGGCTTCCTTGGCGATCTCAAGATCTCAGCGCTGCGAAAGAACTATCTCTTTAACGATGATGACTACAACGGTCTGGCGCGCTACAAGCTGGTACTCTCGCAGGACGATAAAGAGACGCTGTTCTCCATCGTGTCTAGGTCTCCCATACCAGATGAAAAATCTGATCGCATTGTCGAGAACCATTCGTTCTTCCGTGAAAAGATGCGCGGTAAATCATTCGATCCTGCAAGGCTTTGGGCGGGGCTAAACCGCGTGCAGGTCATCGACACAAAGCTCACCGCTGGCGTCGATAATGCCCAGCTCATATTTGAGTCTATGAACTCCAAGGGTAAGCCCCTCATGCCCATCGATCTCATACGCAACTATGTTCTCATGTCGCTTCCTAACGACGAGCAGACCAAGCTCTACGAGGGCTACTGGCATCCCATTGAGCGTTTGTTTGGAAAAGGGGGCGAGGGCGAGTTTAACGCCTTCATTTGGTACTGGCTATGGCTCAAGGTTCCCAATAGGCAGCCAAAGGAGAATGAGGCTTATTACGAGTTTAAACGCTACTTCACCGATGACTACGATGGAAACACCGAGGACCTGCTCAAAGAGTTGCGCGAGTATGCGCAAAGGTATGCCAGTCTGTTCCTCGGCAAAGAAAAGGATACTGACCTACGTCGGGTGTTCAGCAGGATCGCAAGCCTTGATGTGAGGCAGATTAGGCCCCTTTTGATGCTGCTTTACTCGGTTTACGAGGGAAATAAGCTAGACCGCAACGCGTTTCTACGTATCTGCGAGACTATCGAGTCGTTTCTGTTCAGACGGGCGGTTTGCGGCAGGCTTACCACGGGCCTAAATAATTTCTTTGCCGGTATGTATCGCAACCTTGAGCAACAGGACGATATAGAGGAGTACGTTACGGCGATGCTCCTTATCCATAGCAGTGGTATGACCGCGTACTTCCCGACAGACGAGCATTTTGTCGAGGAGTTTAAGACGCGTGACTGCTACAACCGCTTCTCCAAAAAGCGCTATTACCTGGAACGCATGGAGAACTGGCACCACCCGAAGGAGTCCATCTCGGCTGACGATTACCAGATCGAGCATGTCATGCCCCAGACGATTGATGATGAGCACGGCTGGAAGGAATCGCTTGGCGAGAACTGGGAAGACATCCACGACAGGCTGTGCAACAACTTGGGAAATCTAACGCTGACGGGCTACAACCAGGAGTACTCAAACCGGTCGTTCTCGGACAAGCTCAATCTTCCGGACGTGGGACTTATGTGCAGCCCACTCTACCTAAACAAGTCGATCGCCTCGCATGGAAAATGGGGTGAGGAGGAGATTAGGCAGCGTGCGGACGAGCTGGCGAAAGAGGCGTGCGAGATATGGAAGTATCCCGATCTTCCGGCAGATGTCGTCGACAAGTATCGCCCCTCTCGCGGGGAGTCTGACGAGGCTCCTGTCTGGACTCTGCAGGAGAATCACCCCACTTTTGCCGAAGGCGGACTCAACCAGAAGCTTTTCGATGAGGTGCGCGAGTCCGTTCTGAGTGGTAACCCTTCGTGGGAGTCCTATATAGCCAAGTACTATGTAGGCTTCAGGTCGGGCAAGCGAAAACTGCATGCCGTGTTAGAAAGCAGGACCAGCAACGGTGGTTGGATTGCCGTCGGCCTGGCAAAGAGCGTGGACGACTTAATTGATCCAGAGGACATGTGTCAGGACAAACGCACACAGGGCGGATTTGGCCCGGGCCTACCAACCTATGTTGCCCTTCGGAATGCCGATGACATTCCCGCGGTGCTCGATCTTATAAAGCAGTGCTAGGTTGAAGGCCGGGGATTGGCCCCCCGGCCTTCATTGCCTCAGATTTGTTGGTGGCTCTTCACCGTAAAGCGCATCTGGTGGGAGAGGCTGCTCTTGGTCGGTTGGTGTCGGAATCGCGGGCAATTATTCGGCCTAAATCCGGAAAAGTGCAATATTGGCTGGTATAAAAGTACGGAAAAGTGTCGTAATACACACTTTAAAACCTCGAAAAAGTGTCGAAATGAGCACCTAGCAACCACGGAAAAGTGTATCCTAGTGATAAAACAGCACGTAATAAGGGGTGCGCTTATGCTGCAAAGAAAAGCGAAAGCACAGTTTGAATCTTGGCTTGCCTCGTCGCCTAACAAGGCTCTTTTGGTCAAGGGTGCCCGACAGGTGGGAAAGTCATATTTGGTCAACGTCTTTGCAAACGAATCGTTCGAAAATGTCGTGACGTTCGACCTTATCGCCGACGCGTCCGTGCGCGATTCGTTTTTGGCGGCAAAAAGCGCGGATGACCTGCTTATGCGCATGTCTATTGCTGCAACGCAGCCGATGGTTGCGAACAAGACCGTTGTGGTTATCGACGAGGTGCAGCGATGCCCCAACGTAGTGACGTTTATCAAATACCTGGTCCAGCGCGGCGACTTTCGATACATCCTTACCGGATCGCTCCTTGGTGTTGGGCTCGAGGGCATCGATTCCCTGCCGGTGGGGTATGTCGAGCAGGTCCAGATGTACCCGCTCGACTTTGAGGAGTTCTGCTGGGCAAGCGGCGTTGCTGCCGGAGCGTTTGACATGCTCAGGGGTTGTCTAAAGGACGAAAAGGAGCTCCCCGGCTATCTGTATGACCGCTTGCTCAATCTGTTCCATCAGTATGTGGTGGTGGGGGGCATGCCCGACGCGGTCAATTCCTTCTTGGCGACGCGCAATGTCGACGAGGTTCGAAACATCCATCGCGATCTTCACGCCCTGTATCGCGATGACATCGCAAAGTACGCTCCGCCTGAGCTACGCTTGGTTATTCGCGATATCTATGATCTGATTCCCAGCGAGGCCGGCTCCAAAAACAAGCGATTCAAACTGTCATCGATTAACGGTGTCAAACGTTTTTCGCAGGTGACAGATCATTTTCTCTGGCTATCGGAGGCGGGTGTCGCGCTTCCCGTGTATAACGTAACGGCGCCCGTGGCACCCCTTTTATTGGGGGAGCAACGAAATTTGTTCAAGCTGTTTTACTTGGACACCGGAATGCTCATGTCGTCGTATTCCAAAAGGGTCGCCCAAGGCGTTTTTGATGGGGGGGCGGAAGACGCCTTTGGCATGAACATGGGGGCGGCGTTTGAGGGCTTCGTTGCCCAAGAGCTCAAAGCCCACGGATTCAGATTGCGCTACTTTACGTCTAAAAAAGTCGGCGAGCTCGATTTTGTGGAGGAGACGCTCGATGGGGAGGTTCTTGCCATCGAGGTCAAGTCGGGCAAGAGCTTTAAGTCCCATGCGGCGCTCGACAACGCGCTCGCGACGAAGGGCTACGGAATCGATCGCGCCCTGGTACTTGCGGAATGTAATCTTCACCGCGATGGTGACGTGCTGTATCTGCCCATCTTTATGGCAGGGCTTTTGGAGCCGTAACATGCCGCCGGCTCTTCCGGCCCTCCCTTAACCCCCGCTACTCGTCCCCGTCGTTGGGATCGCCCTTGAGGGTGTTGATGTCCAGATACTGGTTGTCGTCCTCTTTTTGCTGGGTCTCCGACTCCGCTTGGGTGGGGCCGCGGAACAGCTGGAATCCCTCAAACGCAATGACACCGAGCAGGGCAATGACAATGGCGATAAAGGCAACCTTGACTGCCTGCGGAAATTCCGAGAAACGCAGTGCCTTTTCCTCGGCGTAATAATCGGCGAAGCGCTCTTCGCCCGTGCTTTTGGTATACGCCGGTGCGGACGCGGCCTCCGGGTCATATTCCGGTGCAGGCGTGGCAGCGTACGGATCGTTGAGATAATCGCTCGATGTGGTGCCATAATCCTCGGTCTCGATGCGACCGGCGTCAGCATGGCCATCGGAATAATCGGAATATGCCGCACCGCCCTCATAGCCCGCGGCGCTCGTGTTGGCGGCAAAAAGCGGGTTAACTGGAACGTCGAGCGCCGGCATGCCGGTAGAGGTCTCATCCAGATCGGCTGCAGCCCAGGAATCGTAGGCAACCTGATGGGCAACGGGCTCATCGAGCCTTGTGGCCGGAGGCTTGCGTGCCGCGGGAACAGGCAACTGCTGGGCGCTGTACATAACGGTGCTGTCGGCCGATTTGCCCTGCGTCGCTGCAGCGAGAAATGCCGCCGTCTCGGACGGGTCGCTTGCGGGGCGGGGAGTGGGTGTGGGCGCCGAAATGGGTGCGGGCGTAGACGCGGGCGTCGAAACAGGCGGCTGCGCAGGAGTCGGCGCAGATGCGGGCTTAGGCGCAAGTGCGGAATTGGGGCTTGACGGGCGAGCCCCACCGCCCATGAGTTCGTCGGCGGTCCACGGGCGATCATCCATCACGTCGTCAAGGCTCAGCGAAAACAGGTCGTCTTCACCCTCATCGAACATGCGGTGCACATGTCCACCAATTGCCGGAATCAATTCGCGACCGGTGCATGATGCCTTGCTCAACGCCATTCTGTTCCACCCTTTCGAAATACTAATGACATCGATTATATGGAACTTCCCAAGTGGCTCGGTCTTGGATTCGTGCTTTCCAGAACTCGCGCCCAAAAGGGGAGGGGCAATCCAGGCGAGTGCCTACTTGTCGCCGGCCGCCGCCTTGGCCTCATTGAGGTAGCTATAGAAGCTGTACTTAGAGATGCCAAAGAACTCGCAGGCGCGCTCGCTCGACTTGGAAATGAGGAAGGCGCCGCGACGGTCGAGGTAGCCGATGGCGCGAATGCGCTCATCTTTGGTCATAAGTGCCGCGGGCTTGCCCACAAACTGCTCGCACTCGTGCAGCAGGTCCTCGAGCAGGTCGCCGATGTTCTTGGTAATGGGCTCGGGCTCGGTGTAGCCCGTGCCGCCGGTGCCGGTAAAGGCGTCGAGCGAACGCTCAAAAGCCTTCATAAGCGTAATGTCAAAGTTGATGCCCAAAATGCCGACGGGCTTGCCCTCATCGTTGCGGATAAAGATGGTCGAGGACTTGAGCAGCTTGCCATCGGCGGTTTTGGTGAGGTACGGCTCGCGGTCGTGCACGTCGGCGGTGCCCTCGTGCATGGATTCAAGCACAATATGGCTGGGGCCGTCACCCAGTTTGCGCCCGCTGACGTGGCCGTTTTCGATCACTACGATGGAGCGGTCCACGTCCTCGGTCTCCAGGTCGTGGACGACGACTTCGCAGTTGGGGCCAAATTGGAGCGCTAGGCCGTGTGCAAGGCGCTTGTAGAACTCAATCTGTGCGGGGGTCATGGGTGCCTTCCTAAAAATTAGTTTGGGCTCACTGTGCCATAAACCCCACTTGTTCGCAAATAACGAAAGCGTCGCTGTGTTATGTGACCGTTCGGCGGCGAAAAGGTACCGATTACGGCAACAAACAATTTGTTAGGTTTTCCAATCAAAAAGTGTGATAGAACAGTGCTAACAAACTTTTTGTTTGGCATCCACATAAAAGTTCAGTCGCATGAATGGGAATGGGCTGAAACGCGTATGCGGGGGCCGGCAAGAGAGGACTTAAGGAGTTCACCGTATGGCCGATAAGATCCAGTGGGCGGGCAACACGATGCCCAAGAGCGATGACAAGCACTTGGGAATCATGAGCCTCGACCACGTGAAGAAGGCCCGCGCCTTCCACCAGTCGTTCCCCCAGTACACCGTCACTCCGCTTGCCCGCCTGGATGGCCAGGCCGCGCGCCTGGGCCTGTCCAACTTGTGCGTTAAGGACGAGAGCTATCGCTTTGGCCTCAACGCCTTTAAGGTTCTGGGCGGTTCGTTTGCCATGGCCAACTACATTGCCGACGAGACCGGCAAGGACGTTGCCGAGTGCACCTTCGATTACCTGACCTCCGATCAGCTTGCCAAGGACTTTGGCCAGGCCACCTTCTTTACCGCCACCGACGGCAACCATGGCCGCGGCGTGGCATGGGCTGCCAACAAGCTGGGCCAGAAGGCCGTCGTGCACATGCCCAAGGGTTCCACCAAGCCCCGCTTCGATAACATCGCCGCCGAGGGCGCCACGGTGACCATCGAAGAGGTCAACTACGACGAGTGCGTGCGCATGGCCGCCGCCGAGGCCGATGCCTGCGAGCGCGGCGTCATCGTTCAGGACACCGCCTGGGAGGGCTACGAGAAGATCCCGTCTTGGATCATGGAGGGCTACGGCACCATGGCTTCCGAGGCTGCCGAGCAGCTGCGCGAGATGGCCATCAACCGCCCGACGCACGTGTTTGTCCAGGCTGGCGTGGGTTCGCTCGCCGGCGCCGTGGTGGGCTACTTCACCAACCTGTATCCCGATAACCCGCCCACCTTCGTCGTGGTCGAGTGCGCGCCTGCCGCCTGCCTGTACAAGGGCGCTGCCGCCGGCGACGGCGACCCGCGCATCGTGGACGGCGACATGCCCTCCATCATGGCCGGCCTGTGCTGCGGCGAGCCCAACATCTTGGGCTGGGATATCCTGCGCAACCACACCACCGCCTTCGTGTCCTGCCCCGACTGGGTCACCGCTCGCGGCATGCGCACCCTGGGCGCTCCCGAGAAGGGCGACCCGCGCGTCATCTCCGGCGAGTCCGGCGCGGTGACCACCGGCCTGGTCGAGACCCTCATGCTCGATCCCGAGTACGCCGAGCTCAAGGAGCTCATCGGCCTGGACAAGACAAGCTCCGTGCTCTGCTTCTCCACCGAGGGCGACACCGATCCGGATCAGTACCGTCGCATCGTCTGGGAGGGCGAGTACCCCACCTGCTAGCAGACTGACCTGTCCGGGCGGCGGAGCATATGTTTGCTCCCTGCTCGAACAGTCCTGCGCAAGACGGAAAGCACATTAAGTGCTTTCCTTTGCGTGCGGAACTCGCGACGGAGCAAACATATGCTCCGCCGCCCTACGTTTACTTGCTTGCCGGGTGCTCGACCTCACGCTGCTTGGCACAAGTGATCTATCTGAAATATCTACCTGTAGGTAAACCCTTGTAGAAAGGTTGACTGTTATGACTAAAGAACTCGATTTTGATGCCATTAAGGCTGCCGCTGAGTCTCATCGTGCTGATATGACTCGCTTTCTGCGCGCTATGATCTCGCACCCCTCTGAGTCTTGCGAGGAGGGCGAGGTTGTCGCCTGCATCAAGGCCGAGATGGAGAGCCTTGGCTATGACGAGGTCAAGGTCGACGGCCTGGGCAACGTCATGGGCTTTATGGGCGAGGGCGACAAGATCATCGCCATCGACTCCCACATCGACACCGTCGGCATCGGCAACATCGAGAACTGGGATGCCGATCCCTATGAGGGCTACGAGACCGACGAGATCATCTACGGCCGCGGCGGCTCCGACCAGGAGGGTGGCATGGCTTCTGCTACCTATGCTGCCAAGATGATGAAGGACATGGGCCTCATCCCCGAGGGCTACAAGATCATGGTCGTCGGCACCGTCCAGGAAGAGGACTGCGACGGCATGTGCTGGCAGTACATCTACAACAAGGACGGCATTAAGCCCGAGTTCGTCATTTCCACCGAGCCCACCGACGGCGGCATCTATCGCGGTCACCGCGGCCGCATGGAGATCCGCGTCGACGTTCACGGCACCTCCTGCCACGGCTCCGCTCCCGACCGCGGCGACAACGCCATCTACAAGATGGCCGACATCATCGCCGACGTCCGCGCCCTCAACAACAACGGCTGCGACGAGTCGACCGACATCAAGGGTCTCGTCAAGATGCTCGACCCCAAGTACAACCCCAAGCACTACGAGGATGCCCGCTTCCTGGGCCGCGGCACCTGCACCGTCAGCCAGATCTTCTACACCAGCCCCAGCCGCTGCGCTGTCGCTGACTCCTGCGCCATCTCCATCGACCGCCGCATGACCGCCGGTGAGACCTGGGAGTCCTGCCTGGACGAGATCCGTAACCTGCCGGCCGCCAAGAAGTACGGCGACGACGTGAAGGTCTCCATGTACATGTACGACCGTCCGTCCTGGACCGGCGAGGTCTACGAGACCGAGGCTTACTTCCCCACGTGGATCAACAAGGAGACCGCTCCGCACGTCAAGGCCCTCGTCGACGCCCACAAGGCCATGTTCGGTGACGAGCGCATCGGCTGTGAGCCCAGCATGGACAAGCGCACCGGTCGTCCGCTGTGCGACAAGTGGACCTTCTCCACGAACTGCGTTTCCATCCAGGGCCGCTATGGCATCCCCTGCGTCGGCTTTGGCCCGGGTGCCGAGTCTCAGGCTCACGCTCCCAACGAGGTCACCTACAAGGACGACCTGGTCACCGCTGCCGCCATGTACGTGGCTGCCCTGAACCTCTACGATCCGAGCCAGGCCGATGGCGACGCCACCGTGTTCCGCGCCGGTCTGACCAACAACAAGATCGACTAGTCCCATTCCTCGATTTTGTTGAGCCGGGGACAGTTTATGCCCCCGGCACCTCCTGTTGACTTGGGGCCCGCGGTCGTTATCTCCGATGCTTCCTCAACGGTAGCGGGTCCTCGTCATAGCGCTCTGCATGTTCTAGCCACACGCGCATGCCGGAGCACATCTACTCATTGCGATCGTTTCATCTTTGGAAAGGATATTTACATGGACGCTAAGTTTACCGAGCTCGTCGAGCAGCTGAACGGCCTCGATTTTAAGGGTATGTACGGCAGCGACTTCCTGCACACCTGGGATAAGACCACCGATGAGCTCAAGGCTCTCTACATCGTCGCCGACGCCCTGCGCGAGCTGCGCGAGAACAACGTTTCGTCCAAGATTTTCGACTCTGGTCTGGCCGTCTCCCTGTTCCGTGACAACTCCACCCGTACGCGTTTCTCCTTCTCTAAGGCCGCCAACCTGCTCGGCCTTGAGCTGCAGGACCTGGACGAGAAGAAGTCCCAGATCGCTCACGGCGAGACCGTCCGCGAGACCGCTACCATGATCTCCTTCATGGCCGACGTCATCGGCATCCGCGACGACATGTACATCGGCAAGGGCGACGCCTACATGGCCGAGGTCTCCGAGTCCGTCCAGCAGGCTTACGAGGACGGCGTTCTGGATCACCGTCCCACGCTCATCTCCCTGCAGTCCGACTCCGATCACCCCACGCAGTCCTCTGCCGACATGCTCTACCTCATCAACGAGTTTGGCGGTCTCGAGAACCTCAAGGGTAAGAAGGTTGCCGTCACCTGGGCCTATTCGCCCTCTTACGGCAAGCCGCTGTCCTGCCCGCAGTCGCTGATCAGCCTGCTGCCCCGCTTTGGCATGGACGTCACCCTGGCCCACCCCGAGGGCTACGACCTCATGCCCGAGGTCGTCGAGCGCGCTAAGGGCTACGCCGCCGAGTCCGGCACCACCTTTAAGCAGGTCAACACCATGGCCGAGGCCTTCGAGGGCGCCGACATCGTGATCCCCAAGAGCTGGGCTCCGTTTGCCGCCATGGAGAAGCGTACCAACCTGTACGCCGAGGGCGACGACGCCGGCATCGCAGCGCTCGAGAAGGAGCTACTCGCCCAGAACGCCACCCATCAGGACTGGTGCTCCACGACCGAGCTCATGGAGAAGACCGCCAACGGCCAGGACACCATCTTTATGCATCCGCTGCCCGCCGACATCTCCGGTGTCTCCTGCGAGCACGGCGAGGTCAACGCCGACGTCTTCGACATGCATCGTGTGGGCATGTACAAGGAGGCCAGTTACAAGCCGTACGCCATCGCAGCCATGATGTTCCTGCAGAAGGTTGCCGATCCCGCCGCTACCCTCAAGGCCCTCGACGAGCGCAACACCGCCCGTTGGTTCCAGGCCTAAAGCTGGGCTGAGAAATGGCTAAGCGTATTGTTGTCGCCCTGGGCGGAAACGCCCTCGGCGCCAACCTTCCTGAGCAGATGGAGGCCGTCAAGACGACTTCCAAGGCTATCGTCGACCTGATCGAGGAGGGCAACGAGGTCGTCGTCGTGCACGGCAACGGTCCCCAGGTGGGTATGATCGCCAACGCGATGGCAGAGCTCACGCGCTCTAACCCTCAGAAGTACATCCCCTGCCCGCTGTCCGTTTGCGGCGCCATGAGCCAGGGCTACATTGGCTATGACCTGCAAAATGCGCTGCGCGAGGAAATGCTCGACCGCAATATCGACAAGGGTGTCGCCACCGTGCTCACCCAGGTCGAGGTTGCGGCGGACGATCCGGCCTTTGCCGACCCGGTCAAGCCGATCGGTCCGTGGATGAGCGAGACCGAGGCCAAGGAGCTGGAGGCCGACCGCGGCTACCAGTTCATCCACGACGAGAAGCAGGGCTTCCGTCGCGTGGTTGCCTCGCCCAAGCCCGTGAACATCGTCGAGCTCGACACCATTAAGTCGCTCGTCGAGTCCAGCCATGTGGTGATCTCCTGCGGCGGTGGTGGCATTCCCGTCACCAAGGCCCAGGGCAACCACCTTAAGGGCGCTGCCGCCGTCATCGATAAGGACTTTGCGGCCGAGAAGCTCGCCGAGCAGCTCGATGCCGATGCCCTGATTATCCTGACGGCCGTGGAGAAGGTTGCCATTGGCTTTGGCACCGACCACGAGCAGTGGCTCGACACGCTGACCGCGGCTGACGTAAAGCGTCTGTCCGAGGCCAACGAGTTCGGTCGCGGCTCCATGCTGCCCAAGGTCCAGGCCGCCTCGACGTTTGCCGAGAGCAAGCCGGGCCGCACGGCGCTCATCACGCTGCTCGAGAAGGCGCGTGACGGTCTTGCCGGCAAGACCGGTACCACGTTTACCGGCGACGCTGGGTAGGCATATCTGCACCATTGAGGAGGGTGCCCTGCGTCGCGGGGTGCCCTCCTTTGTGCTATGGGGAGCCAAGAGGCGTTCGCTGGAAAACGAGTGCGTGCCTGTTCCGACGGAGTGTGAGCTTGCTATGGTGGGTATAGCAACTATGGTGTCCAAGGCAGCCAGGGGAGGTTTGCGGAGATGAAACTCGGTTGCGTCATTATGGCTTCGGGCGAGGGCAAGCGATTTGGCTCTAACAAGATGCTCGCCGATATCTATGGCGAGCCGCTGATTGCCCGGACCATTGATTCGGTTCCCCGGGGCTTTGACGTTTTGGTTTCGACGCGTTGGCCCGAGGTCGCTCAGATTTGTGATGACAAGCATTGCCCGTGCGTGCTGCACGATGGCGAGCTGCGCAGCGAAAGCGTCCGTGCGGGCCTTTCGTGGGGAGTCGAACGTAACTGGAAAGGTTGCCTCTTTTTGCCGGGCGACCAGCCGCTCGTGAGTTCGGATTCTTTTGAGGCTATGGTTCGTGCATTTGACGAGCGTGGCCGCAAGCATCCGGTGCGTCTTGCGTGCAACGGTGAGCCTTCGAGCCCGGTGCTCTTTCCGGCGGAACTGTTCGATGCACTTATGTGTCTTGAGGGTAAGGACGGCGGCGGTTCGATCCTCAAGGACCGTACCGACGTGGTGCTGGTCGAGGCGCGTGCCTACGAGCTGTGGGACGTCGATACCGTCAAGGGACAGCGACGCATAACGGAGCATATCGCCGCCTGCTCGTATTTTGATCGCGTGGCCAACTGCATCAATCAATAAGGAGCAATTATGATCATCATCAAAAACGGCGCACTCGTGACGCCCCAGGGGCTTCGCCGCGCCGATCTTGCCATGGATGGCGATAAGATCGTGCGGATTGCCGCGGCGATTGAGCCGGCCGAGGGCGATACCGTCGAGGACGCTGCGGGCTGCTGGGTGTTCCCGGGCTTTATCGATGGGCACACGCACATGCAGTGCTGGACCGGCATGGATTGGACAGCCGATAGCTTTGAGACCGGCACGCGCGCGGCTGCCTGCGGCGGCACGACGACCATTGTGGACTACGCGACGGCCGATCGCGGCGTGACCATGCCCGATGCCTTGGTCGAGTGGCATCATCGCGCCGACGGCACCTGCACCGCCAACTATGCCTTCCATATGGCGCTTGCCGAGTGGAATGAGCGCAACCGCGCCGATCTTTCGGCCATGCGCGAGGCGGGCGTGTCGTCGTTTAAGACCTACTTTGCCTACGACCATCTGCGCCTGGACGATGCCGAGACGCTCGAGGTGCTGGAGGAGCTCAAGCGCGTGGGCGGTATCCTGTGCGTGCATTGCGAGAACGGCACGTTGGTCAACGCGCTGCAGAAGCGCGTGTTTGAGCAGGGTATCCACGGGCCCGAGGGCCATGCGCTCAGCCGTCCGGACGTGTGTGAGGCCGAGGCCGTGAGCCGCCTGCTGTATCTGGCGCACTTGGCCGGGGACGCTCCGGTCAACGTGGTGCACCTTTCGACCAAGCTGGGGCTCGAGGCCATTCGCGCTGCCAAAGCGCACGGGCAGAAGAACATCTATGTCGAGACCTGCCCTCAGTATCTGATGCTCGACGACACCTGCTATCTGGAGCAGGGCGAGGACGGCTTTGCGGGCGCCAAGTACGTGATGAGCCCGCCGCTGCGCCATGCCGGTGACCGTGCCGCGCTGCGCGAGGCGCTTGCGGCTGGCGAGATCGATACTATTGCGACCGATCATTGCAGCTTTAACCTGCACGGGCAAAAGGACCGAGGACGCGATGATTTCCGCGCGATTCCCAACGGCGGGCCCGGCGTGGAGCATCGCCCCGTTGCGATTGCCACGAGCTTTGAGGGACAGCTGGGTCCCGAGGATCTGTGCCGCTTGATGAGCGAGAATCCGGCGCGCGTTTTTGGCATGTATCCGCGCAAGGGCTGTCTTGCCGAGGGCGCCGATGCCGACGTGTGCGTGTGGGATCCGTGCGCGCGTTGGACGATCAGCGCCGCGACGCAGCATCAGGCCGTGGACTACACGCCGCTCGAGGGCTTTGAGGCACATGGCCGCGCCAAGGCCGTGTTTGTGAACGGCGTGCTGGCGGCACGCGACGGCGAGCCCACCGGAGCCCAACCCGGCCGCTACGTGCCCCGCTAACGGGAAGACCGCCGGGGTAGCTAATTTGGGAGATGATTTTTTGGGACGGGGTAGCAAAAAGAGCCCCGTCCCAAATTTGCTACCCCTGGAGGCTGGTGGCGATGAGGGGGCGGTTGAGGGCTGCCTCGAAGCGATCTGCCATTGTTGGGTCGGCAAGCGTGTCGGCTTGGTTGAGCATGATACGGGCATTGTTGAGGTTCAGCATCTGCAGCTCGGCATTGAGCACCTGGGCGACGCGCTCTGGGGTGGCAGCGTCGGTGGGCTCGCAGCCGCAGCGCTCGCAGAAGAGCTCGGGGCGGTGGACAACCTCGGCGACGGGCTTGCCCAGCCCCGAGGCGCCGACGACCCAGACAACGTTTGTCGCGGCGGCGGGAATTACCGGCTCCCAGGCGGCATGTGCCTTGAGCGGGAGTCGCTTGCTGCCATCTGCCTCGGCCAACACATAGTCAAAGCGCTGCGCCAGCTGGTCGAGCGGCTCAGCGGGGGCGGAGAGCTTGCCTGTCTCCGGGTCCAAAACACCCGTCTGGCAGATGCTTCCGCGGACAAGTCCCGCGCATGCCTCGCAGGTGCAGCCGGGAACATGTAGGGTCCCCGGCTTCCAAGGCGCGGCGTCCAGGCGACGGCTCGACCCGTCCCATGGCACGCCGGCGACGGGAAACATGTGCGTGGTGGTACAGAGGAGCACGCGGCCGCCAGCGCGCATGAGCTCGAGACCCAGCGTCTTCAGCAGCGTCGACTTGCCGCCACTGCCGATAATCGCGGTAATGCCCGACTCGATCCTGAGCGCGGAGGCAAGATTGCCGCTAACCGTTTCCATCTGTTCACCGCCGTATAATACTGTGATAATAAATAATCATCAGAGTAGCGGCCGAACCGCTTTTGCTCTGCTCAAACCGTAGCACAGGGAGGTGCCCCGGGAATGCTCGTTTATGTTCGCGGCGCCGGCGATATCGCCACGGGCGTCGCCGCTCGCTTGGTGCGCGCCGGCGTTTCGGTCGTTATGGCCGATATCGCGGTTCCCACGTGCATCCGCCGCACAATCTGTTTTTGCGAGGCCATTCGCCTGGGCGAGGTCGAGGTCGAAGGCATTCGCGCTCGCTTGGCACGGACGCCGGCTGAGGCGCTTGAGATTACCGAGGCTGGAGACGTCGCTGTTGTGGTGGACCCTCAGGCCAAGATGCTCGGCGAGCTGAAACCCGCGGCTGTGGTCGACGCGATTTTGGCTAAGCGCAACTTGGGCACCACGCGCGACATGGCGCCTGCCGTCATCGCTGTGGGGCCGGGCTTTACCGCGCCGGTTGACTGCGACGCCGTGGTCGAGACCATGCGCGGGCATTTTCTCGGCCGTGTCATTACCCAAGGTTCGCCCCAGCCCAACACGGGCGTGCCGGGCATTATCGCCGGCTATGGCAAGGAACGTGTTATCCACAGCCCCGCCGCCGGCGTGTTTCGGTCCGACCGCGCAATCGGCGACATCGTGAGCGCCGGAGACGTGATTGGCTACGCGGGCGATACGCCCATGTGCACGCAGATCGATGGCTGTCTGCGCGGGCTTTTGGCGAACGGCGTGCAGGTGACTGAGGGCTTTAAATGCGCCGATGTCGACCCGCGCGGCGATGCCAGCTATATCAACTACATTTCGGACAAAGCGACGTCGGTCGGCGGCGGCGTGCTCGAGGCACTCGCTATGCTCACCGATGTCTTTAGAGGATAGAAGGCGGCAATGGAAAAGCTCGATGTTGTGAATGCGGCGCTTGCCGCCCTGCGTGCTGGCGAGACGTGCGAGCTGGTGGTCGTGGCCGGTACGGCGGGGTCGTCCCCGCGCGGTGTGGGCGCCTGGATGGCCGTCTTTGCCGATGGCAGCCAGGCGGGCACTATCGGCGGCGGCAAGATTGAGCTCTTTGCGCTGGATGAGGCGCGCGAGCTCCTGAGCGCGGGACAGTCGCGTCTGGTCCGCTACACCATGGGCGGCGAGAACTCCGATACCGGCATGATCTGCGGCGGAGCCATCTGCCTGTGCTATCTGCGCCTGGATGTATCGCAGGCGCCGTTGTTCCAGTCGGTTGCCGACATCTTGGCCTATCGGCGCATCGGCGACTTCGTCATCGACTTTGAGCCGTTTATCGCGAGCGTGCTCGAGGGCGATGTGGCCGAGTACCATGGCGAGGAATCGCGCCGCACCATTGCGGGCTGCCCCGGGCTTTCGCTGGTGGAGGAGGGGAGTAAGGTCACCTACACCAACGCCGCCTCCGAGATTCCCACGGCGCACATCGAGACGCTCTGCCCCGAGGGCCTGACCTATATCTTTGGCTGCGGCCACGTGGGCGCTGCGACGGCGCGGGTGCTCACGGCGGCGGGCTTTGCCGTCGTGGCTTGCGACGACCGCCCCGGCACGTTGACCCCCGAATGGGTGCCCGGCGTCTACGACCGTCGTCTGGTCGATTATAAGAACCTGAGCGAGCTGTGCCCCATCGGCCCGCGCGACCTGGTGGTCGTCGCCACGGCGGGTCACAAGTCCGATATCGATGTGGTGATTCAGGCCATGCGCGCCAAACCCGCCTATCTGGGCTGCTTGGGCTCGCGCCGCAAGACCGCCTTTGTGCGCGCCCGCCTGGAGCAGGAGGGCTTTACGCAGGAGCAGATCGACGGGCTGCACCTGCCGATTGGTGTCGCCATCGAGGCCGAGGACCCCGAGGAGATCGCCATCTCCATCGCTGCCGAGATGATCCACCTGCGCCGCACCAAGCTCGTCCCCCGCAAGCGCTAGTCGCATCCCCATCAATAAGTTGCGGTGAAATGCGGGCTGTTTAAGCCAGTTAAGCCGTCAAACAGTCCCTATTTCACCGCAACTGCCATTTTCCTCCGTCGCATGCGGATCGGTTTGTGCGGGGG
This sequence comes from Collinsella aerofaciens, assembly GCF_964243765.1. Classification (GTDB taxonomy): domain Bacteria; phylum Actinomycetota; class Coriobacteriia; order Coriobacteriales; family Coriobacteriaceae; genus Collinsella; species Collinsella aerofaciens_BU. The sequence goes on from NZ_CAXTGI010000001.1 coordinate 153,894, forward strand.
AGTTGTGGAGTTGTGCAGGCAGACGAGGTTTTTCTGGAAAAACGCTCCCGATGCGCGTATAGTACCGATTGTTTTGTCGGCTCCTGCTGTGTCGAGTCCAAACCGCGAAATGCCATGAGCGGCGCGGATGCAGCCAGGAGGCACGAGGACAACCCATCGTGGCCACGCCCCGTGCTTAAAACCCCAAGAAGGAGTGAACAATGGCAGAAGAGAAGTATGTGCCGCGTCTGAAGACCAAGTACAACAACGAGGTCAAGCAGCAGCTTCAGGACAAGTTCCAGTACGAGAACGTCATGATGATCCCCAAGTTTGAGAAGATCGTCGTGAACATGGGTGTCGGCGAGGCCGCTACCGATTCCAAGGCCATCGACGGTGCCGTGCGCGACCTGCGCGCCATCACCGGCCAGCAGCCGATGATCACCCGTGCCCGCAAGTCCATCGCTACCTTCCGCCTGCGCGCTGGTATGCCGATCGGCTGCAAGGTTACCCTGCGTGGCGACCGTATGTGGGAGTTCTTCGATCGTCTGACCTCCGTCGCGATTCCCCGTATCCGCGACTTCCGCGGCATCTCCGCCAAGAGCTTCGACGGCCGTGGTAACTTCTCCATGGGCGTCACCGAGCAGCTCATCTTCCCCGAGATCGACTTCGACTCCGTCGATCACCAGCGTGGTATGGACATCACTTTCGTGACCACCGCCAATACCGATGAGGAGGCCAAGGCCCTTCTGGACGCCTTCGGTTTCCCGTTCAAGAAATAGGTTCACCTGCCCTATGAGCGCCGTTCCCAGAAGGGGGCGGCGCTTGGGGCGAACAATACTCTATGTGAGGAGGATATAAGTGGCTAAGACATCGATGATCGTCAAGTGCAATCGCAAGCAGAAGTTCTCTACTCGTGAGTACACGCGCTGCCAGCGCTGCGGCCGTCCGCACTCTGTGTACCGCAAGTTCGGCCTGTGCCGTGTCTGCTTCCGCGAGCTTGCACTCAAGGGCGAGCTTCCCGGCGTTAAGAAGGCCAGCTGGTAAGTCACTACCAGCGTTTCAAGCATCCGTTTGGAACAGGGAAAACGCGCTAGTTAGGCTTTGCCGTTAAGGGCGGCGAAGAACCAAGAGCACGTGTTCATCAAGAACGAAGGAGAATCTGTATGAACCTTACAGACCCGATCGCAGATATGCTTACGCGCATCCGTAACGCTAACTCTGTGAACAAGGCCACGGTCTCCATGCCGAGCAGCAAGAAGCTCGTCGAGATCGCTCGTGTTCTGCACGAGGAGGGCTACATCGAGGGCTACGATGTCGAGGACACCGTTCCCCAGAAGACTCTGCACATCACGCTTAAGTATGGTCCCAAGAAGGCTAAGGTCATCAACGGCATTCGCCGCATTTCCAAGCCGGGCCTGCGTAAGTACACCGGCGTTGCCGACATGCCCCGCGTCCGCGGTGGCCTTGGTACCGCCATTATTTCCACCAGCCATGGCGTTATGACCGACCGCGATGCTCGCAAGCACAACGTCGGCGGCGAGATCATCGCTTACGTCTGGTAATTCGCTCGGTAGGTAGAAGGAAAGGAGATCACCGTGTCTCGTATCGGTAATAAGCCTGTCCAGATTCCCGCCGGAGTCGAAGTGGCAGTCAACGGCAACAACGTTGTCGTCAAGGGCCCCAAGGGCCAGCTCGAGCTCGATGTCTTTGAGAAGCTCGCTATCAACATCGAGGACAACGTCCTCACCGTTTCCCGTCCCGACGACGAGCGTGAGACCCGTGCCCGCCACGGCCTCACCCGTGCCCTCATCCACAACATGGTTGTTGGCGTTTCCGAGGGCTTCGAGAAGAAGCTCGAGCTCGCCGGCGTCGGTTACCGCGTGCAGCAGAAGGGCAAGAACCTTGAGTTCTCCCTGGGCTTCTCGCACCCCGTGATCGTCGAGGCTCCCGAGGGCATCACCTTCGAGGTTCCCGACAACACCCACGTGAACGTCAAGGGTATCAACAAGCAGCAGGTCGGTCAGATCGCCGCTGAGATCCGCGGCCATCGTCCTCCCGAGCCTTACAAGGGCAAGGGTATCCACTACGTTGGCGAGCACATCCGCCGCAAGCTGGGTAAGGCCGCCAAGTAGTCGTAACCGACTCACTCGCATAAGACCAGCACCCCGTCAGGTGCTGGCAAGATCAACCTTTTTAGGAGTTTACGTATGAACAAGCATAAGGCGAAGCTGGAAGGCCTCAAGCGTCGTCAGCGTCGTGTTCGCGGCAAGGTCTCGGGTACCTCCGAGCGTCCGCGTCTTCGCGTGACCCGTACTAACGCCAACATCTATGCCCAGATCATCGACGACAGCAAGGGCTCTAGCCTGACGCTCGTCTCTGCCTCGACCCTCGAGGCCGAGTTCAAGGGCACCCACACCTCGAACAAGGAGGCTGCGGAGAAGGTCGGTCAGCTCGTTGGCAAGCGCGCCATCGAGGCCGGCATCACCAAGGTCGCCTTCGATCGCGGTGGCCGTATCTACCATGGCCGCGTCAAGGCCCTCGCCGACGGTGCTCGTGCCGCCGGTCTCGAGTTCTAGGAGGTATGTAGCACATGGCTCGTAATCAGAAGCAGCAGCGCGAGGCCTCCGAGTTCGAGGAGCGCGTCGTTTACATCAACCGCGTGTCGAAGACCGTCAAGGGTGGTCGTCGCATGAGCCTCGTCGCTCTCGTCGTCGTTGGCGACGGCAAGGGCAACGTCGGCGTTGGCATGGGCAAGTCCGCTGAGGTGCCCCTGGCCATCTCCAAGGCGTCTCTCGATGCCAAGAAGAACATGTTCCACGTGCCGGTGACCGAGCAGGGCACCATCCCGCACGAGGTTCTCGGCCACTTTGGTGCCGGCCGCATCATCATCAAGCCCGCTGTCGAGGGTACCGGCGTTATCGCCGGCGGCGCTGTGCGTCCCCTCTTCGAGCTTGCTGGCATCAAGAACGTCCTGTCCAAGTCCCTCGGTACCGACAACGGCCTCAACATCATCAAGGCTGCCGTCGAGGGCCTCAAGGAGCTCTCCAGCCCTGAGGACGTCGCGGCTCGCCGTGGCCTGACGGTCTCCGAGATGTTCGTCGGTAAGGAGAACTAAGCATGGCTGACACCATCAAGATCAAGCAGGTCCGCAGCACCAACGGTTGCAAGCAGGACCAGGTCCGTACTGTCCGTGCCCTCGGTCTCCACAGGATCCGCGAGGTTCGCGAGATTGCTGACAACGAGTCCGTCCGCGGCATGATCTTCAAGGTCAAGCACCTTGTCGAGATTGTAGAGGAGTAGCAAATGCAGCTTCACGATCTTACTCCCGCGCCCGGTTCCACCAAGAACCGCAAGCGCGTCGGCCGTGGCAATTCTTCGGGTCACGGCACCACTTCTGGCCGCGGTCAGAAGGGCCAGGGCTCTCGCTCTGGTGGCACCAAGGGTGCCGGCTTCGAGGGTGGCCAGACTCCGCTGGCTATGCGCCTGCCCAAGCTTCCGGGCTTCCGCAATCCCCGTCGTATCGAGTACACCGCTGTTAACGTTGAGCGTCTCGAGCGTAAGTTCGAGGATGGCGCTGTGATCGACGGTGCCGCTCTTAAGGCCGCTCGCATCACCAAGAGCGAGTTCGAGCCCGTCAAGGTGCTCGGCAATGGTGAGCTCACCAAGAAGTTCACGGTCAAGGTCGACAAGGTCAGCGCTTCTGCGCAGGCCAAGATCGAGGCCGCCGGCGGAAAGGTCGAGCTGCCGTGCTAAATGGTCTTAAGAATGCTTTCCGCATCAAAGAATTGCGCGAAAAGATTCTTTTTACCATAGCTATGCTCGTCGTGTACCGCATTGGTGCGCACGTTCCTGTGCCCGGCATTCCCTTCCAGGGGATGCTGGGCCTTTTCTCGACCGATAATAATTCGGTCGCCGCAGGTGCTATGGCCCTCCTGAATCTTTTCTCTGGCGGCGCGTTGAGCTATGTGTCGGTGTTTTCGCTGGGCATCATGCCTTACATCACCAGCTCGATCATCCTCCAGATGCTCCAGGCCGTTGTGCCTTCCCTGCATGAGCTTGCCCGCGAGGGCGAGGTCGGTCAGACCAAGATTACGCAGTATTCGCGTTACCTCACATTGGCTCTGGCAATCCTCAACTCCGTGGGTTACCTCTTCCTCTTTAAGAGCTTCGGCATCAGCTTCAATGGCGCCGGCGCTCCCGAGATCATCTTCGACCTCATGGTCGTCGGCACGCTCACCGCGGGCGCCATGCTGATCATGTGGATTGGTGAGCTCATCACCCAGCGCGGTATCGGCAATGGCATGTCGCTGATCATCTTTGCGAACATCATGGCCGGTCTGCCGCAGGCGATCTTCTCCAGCACCGAGGGCAATGCTGGTGGCATCATCACCATGGTGATCATCTGCGCCATCATCCTGCTGGTTATCCCGCTGATTGTTTTCCTTGAGCGCGGCCAGCGCCGCATCCCGGTCTCCTACGCTAAGCGCGTCGTGGGCCGTCGCATGATGGGTGGCCAGACCACCTACCTGCCCATCAAGGTCAACACCGCGGGTGTCGTGCCGATCATCTTCGCTTCGGCGCTGCTGTACTTCCCGGCTCAGATTGCCGTGTTCTTCCCCGGCATCGGCTGGATTCAGGCAGTTGCCTCCGCGCTTTCGACCGGTTGGCTCAACTGGGTGCTTAACGTTGTCCTCATCGTGTTCTTCGCGTACTTCTACACCTCCATGGTGTTCAATCCCGATGACACGGCCGACAACCTTAAGAAGCAGGGCGGCTTTATTCCGGGCGTGCGACCGGGTAGGGCTACCGCGGCCTACATCAAGAACGCGCTCAACAAGATTACGCTTCCCAGCGCTGTCTTTTTGGCGCTCATCGCCATCGTGCCTTCGATCATCTTCTCCTTCACGGGTAACCATCTGATCCAGGCATTTGGTGGCACGTCCATCCTCATCATGGTCGGTGTCGTGCTCGACACGGTCGATAAGCTCGAAGGCCAGATCAAGATGTATGATTACGATGGATTCTTTAAATAGGCTAGAGGAGGATTGCTCATGAACCTCGTATTGCTCGGAGCTCCGGGTGCCGGTAAGGGTACCGTCGCACAGGAGCTCGTCGCCGAGTTTGGCGTCGCTCACATTTCCACGGGCGACCTGCTGCGTGCTGCCGTCAAGGGCGGCACCGAGCTTGGTATTCAGGCTAAGAAGTACATGGACGCTGGCGAGCTCGTTCCCGACCAGCTCGTGATCGACCTTGTCAAGGAGCGCCTTGCTGCCGATGACGCCCAGCAGGGCTTCATCCTCGACGGCTTCCCGCGCAACACCGCCCAGGCTGTGACGCTCGATTCCGAGCTCTCCGCTATGGGTCGCGAGATCGACTGCGCCCTTCTGGTCGACGTGGCCCCCGAGGTCATCATCGATCGTCTGTCTTCGCGTCGCACCTGCCGCGCCTGCGGTTACACCGGCACCGCTGCCGATGCTACCTGCCCCAAGTGCGCAGGCGAGATGTATCAGCGCGACGACGACAAGCCCGAGACCATCAAGAACCGTCTCGACGTCTACGAGAAGTCCACGAGCCCGCTCGTCGACTACTATCGTGGCCAGGGTCTGCTCAAGTCGGTCAACGGTGACCAGGCTCGCGAGACCGTGTACGGGGATGTCAAAGAGGCTCTCGGTCTATGATCAAGATTAAGTCTGCAACGCAAATCGAGCAGATGAAGAAGGCAGGAGCGCTATCTAAGATGGCGCTCCGCCACGTTGGGGCCATGGTGCGCCCCGGCGTTTCGACTTTTGAGCTCGATCAGCTCGCGGAGCAGATTATCCGCATGCATGGCGGCACCCCGGCCTTTAAGGGTTACGGCGGGTTCCCGGGGACCATTTGCGCATCGATCAACGATGCCGTGGTCCACGGTATTCCCAACCCCGACATGATCCTGCGCGATGGCGATATCATCTCCATCGATACGGGAGCCGTTGTCGACGGTTGGGTCGGCGATAACGCATGGACGTTTTTCGTCGGCACCCCCACGCCCGAAGCCAAGGCTTTGTGCGAGGTCACGCGCGATTGCCTTAAGGCTGCCATCGAGCAGGCTGTTCCCGGTAACCATATCGGGGACGTCGGTTATGCCGTTCAGTCCCTCGCCGAGTCTCACGGTTACGGCGTGCTTCGTGATTATGTGGGTCATGGCATTGGCCGCGTGATGCACGAGGACCCCAACGTTCCTAACTATGGAAAGAAGGGGAGGGGCGTTCGCCTCCAGGCCGGCATGGTCATTGCCATCGAGCCGATGGTTACGATGGGTTCCAACCATGTGAGCACGGGCTCCGACGGTTGGATTGTTACGACCAACGACCACCTGCCCGCCGCGCACTACGAGAACACCGTCGCCATTACCAATGACGGTCCGGTGATTCTCACCACGGATGCCCAGGGTGCTTGGTGTTCGCTCCAAGGCGGAGAAATGTAACAAGTTCCACTTAGTTGTGGAGCCATTACGAAGTTATTACGATGCGTGCATACGTGTTGTAGAATACTCAATCGCTGTCGTTTTCTAGAGAAAGATGATTGCTTGTGAAGAAGGAAGACGCAATTGAGCTCGAGGGTACGGTAAAGGAACCGTTGCCCAATGCCATGTTTAAGGTTGAGCTCGAGAACGGTCATTCGGTTCTGTGCAACATTTCTGGCAAGATCCGAATGAATTACATCCGTATTCTCCCCGGTGACAGGGTTGTCGTGGAGCTTTCCCCGTACGACCTGACCCGCGGCCGCATCACCTATCGCTACAAATAGCGGCATGCATACACGCACTCCATTTCCGACTGCAGGCTTAGCTCAACCTACGGTCGGATTGTGTGTGAAGACCAGCCATAGTTTTAAACGCCTGCGGCTGGGCGAGTAGATAGTAGGGAAGTAGTTTGAGCGCTACCGAAAGGAAGAACGATGAAGGTACGTCCTTCGGTCAAGAAGATGTGCGATAAGTGCAAAATCATTAGGCGCCATGGCAAGGTCCTCGTCATTTGCGAGAACCCCCGTCATAAGCAGCGTCAGGGTTAAGAGAGGAGACTACGTTGGCCCGTATTAATGGTGTCGACCTCCCGCGTGAGAAGCGCGTTGAGATCGGTCTGACCTACATTTACGGCATCGGCCGCACCACTGCGACGAAGATCTGCGTCGAGTGCAACGTTAACGTGGATACGCGCGTTAAGGACCTCACCGAGGATGAGGTTAACGCCATCCGTGATTATATCGATAAGAACCAGATCATGGTTGAGGGCGACCTCCGCCGTGAGCGCAACCAGAACGTCAAGCGCCTTATGGACATCGGCTGCAACCGCGGCCTTCGTCACCGCAAGGGCCTCCCGGTCCGCGGCCAGCGCACCCACACTAACGCTCGTACCCGCAAGGGCCCGAAGCGTCAGATCGGTGCTAAGAAGAAGAAATAAGGAGCGCTAGATAGATGGCTACTGCTAAGAAGAACGTTCGCGCTGCCCGTCTGAAGCGCGCGGACCGTAAGAACATTTCCGTGGGCCAGGCTCACATTCGTTCTACGTTCAACAACACGATCGTTTCGATCACCGATCCCCAGGGCAACGTCATTTCCTGGAAGTCGGCTGGCCAGGTGGGCTTCAAGGGCTCCCGTAAGTCCACGCCGTTCGCTGCCCAGATGGCTGCCGAGGCTGCTGCCAAGCAGGCCATGGAGCACGGTATGAAGAAGGTTTCCGTCTTCGTCAAGGGCCCCGGCTCCGGTCGTGAGACCGCCATTCGCTCCCTCCAGGCTGCTGGCCTCGAGGTCTCGAGCATCCAGGACAAGACCCCCATTCCGCACAACGGCTGCCGCCCCAAGAAGCGTCGCCGCGTGTAACTGAAAGGATCGTATCAATATGGCAATCGACAGGACTCCTGTTCTTAAGCGCTGCCGTCAGCTCGGGATCGATCCCGCTGAGCTCGGTTACAGCAGCAAGAAGGAATCTATCCGTCAGCCCAAGCGCCGTCGCAAGGAATCTGAGTACGGCATGCAGCTGCGCGAGAAGCAGAAGGTCAAGTTCATCTATGGCGTTCTGGAGAAGCAGTTCCACGGCTACTTCAACAAGGCCCGTAAGATGAACGGCGTCACCGGTGAGAACCTCATGATCATCCTTGAGTCTCGCCTTGACAACGTCGTCTTCCGTCTTGGCTTCGCCCGCACCCGCAAAGAGGCTCGTCAGTCCGTCCGTCACGGTCACTTCACCGTGAACGGCAAGCGCGTGGATATTCCGTCCTACCGCGTCAAGGCCGGCGACGTCGTCGCTGTCGGCGAGAAGTTCCGTGACCTCCTCCCCATCAAGGAGGCTCTGATTTCCTCCGAGCGCTTTGAGGTCCCTGGCTGGCTCGAGGTCGATATCGAGAAGCTGTCTGGTAACGTGCTCGCTCTGCCGACGCGTGAGCAGATCAGCGGTGATATCAACGAGCAGCTCATCGTCGAGCTCTACTCTAAGTAGTCCATCCGGGCTGCTGAGGCTGGAGGTAATACATGTCAGAATTCATTAGGCCTCAGGTTCAGGTCGAAGAGATCAACGAGACGTCTGCTCGTGTCTCCGTCGAGCCGCTCGAGCGTGGCTACGGCGATACGCTGGGTAACTCCCTTCGTCGCGTTCTTCTGTCCTCGCTCGAGGGTGCCGCCGTCGAGGCTATTCAGATCGATGGTGCGCAGCACGAGTTCATGACCATCCCTAACATGGTCGAGGATGTCACCGACATCGTCCTGAATGTCAAGGGTCTTGTCTTCAGGGCTCTCGGCACGACCGACGAGGCGACCGCCACCATCTCGGTTGACGGCCCCTGCGAGGTCACCGGTGCGGACTTCTTTATTCCGTCCGAGTTTGAGCTGGTCAACCCCGAGCAGCACATCGCTACGCTCACCGAGGGTGGCCATCTCACCATGAGCATGCGCATCGGCTATGGCCGCGGCTATGTTTCTGGCGAGGCCAACAAGCGCGACAACGATCCCATCGGTGTGATCCACGTCGACTCGCTGTACTCGCCGGTTTCCCGTTGCGCCAAGCTCGTTGAGGCTTGCCGTGTCGGTCAGCACACCGACTACGACCGCCTTGTCCTCGAGATCGAGACCAACGGCTCCATCGCCCCGCGCGACGCCGTGGTCCAGGCTGCCAATATCATCAACCAGCATATGGCCGCCTTTATGAACCTTGCCGAGACCCCCGAGGTCGAGGAGGAGGCTTCGATCTTCGCTCCCGAGGTCACCAACGACAACGCCGAGCTGGACAAGCAGATCGAGGATCTGGACCTTTCCGTCCGTTCCTACAACTGCCTTAAGCGCGCCAGCATTCACTCGGTCCGTCAGCTCGTTGAGTTCTCGGAGAACGATCTGCTTAACATCCGTAACTTCGGTGTTAAGTCGATCGAGGAAGTGAAGGACAAGCTTGAGTCCATGGGCCTGAGCCTGAAGGCTTAATGCTTCGCATATTTGAGGAGAAACTAGACCATGCGTCACAACGTTAAGAAGGGCCTGAAGCTCGGCACCGATGCGAGCCACACCAAGGCCATGAAGAAGAGCCTGGCCAAGGCCCTCTTCGAGAACGACCGCATCAAGACCACCGAGACCCGCGCTAAGGCGCTGCGTTCGGTCGTCGATCCGATCATCACCTGGGCCAAGAAGGGCGACCTGCACTCTCGTCGTCTGGCCATCGCCAAGCTCGGCGATAAGCAGCTCGTTGCCGAGATCTTCGACAAGGCTGCCCAGGGCATGTGGCAGGACCGCAACGGCGGTTACACCCGCATCATGAAGCTCGGCAACCGTAAGGGCGACAACGCTCCTATCGTTATCATGGAGCTCGTCACCGAGCCTTGCACGCCTAAGGCCAAGAAGGCTGCTCCGGCCCCCAAGAAGGCCGCTGCTCCCAAGAAGGTCGAGGCCGTCGAGGAGGCTCCTGCTGAGGAGACCGCTGAGTAGACAATCCGTCTGCATAGGCTATATTCGAGGGGTACGTTCGCGTACCCCTCTTTTTTTGTCGCGATACCGTTGATTGTTTGTTGGGAGCGCCCATGACCGCGCCGTCTGATTTCAATTCGATTCCTGAGCTCGATGCCACGCTTGTATTCTGTGTTGCCTATGATGGCTCGTCCTATAGCGGATTTGCCGAGCAGCCGGGCCAGACGACCGTTGCGGGCGAGTTGCGCCGCGCTATCGAGACGCTGCTGCGCCGCCCGATCGATCTGACGTGTGCGGGTCGTACCGATGCCGGCGTGCATGCGGTGGCCCAGTACATTAGCGTGCCCGTAACGGACGCTGAGCTTGCTCTGACGCGCCGTAGGTGGCTGAGGGCTATGGATGCCCTCCTGCCCAAAGATATCGCCATAAACGAGGTCTACAAGGCCCGTAGGGGCTTTTCTGCCCGCTTTGACGCGCGGTCCCGTACGTATACGTACCGTATTGCCGATCGCGATGCGCGCCCCGTGCTCTCGCGCGGTGCGGTGTGGTGGCATCGCTATCCCCTCGACGTCGATGCGATGGCGGCCGCCTGCCCTGCGCTTTTGGGCGAGCAGGACTTTAAGAGCTTTTGCAAGGTTGCCTCTGCTGTGGGCAAGCCCACGCACCGCTGCGTGATGCGTGCGGAGTTTGGCCACGAGGTCGCTTTTGGCGAGGATATCCTGACCTTCACTATCGAGGGCAATGCGTTTTTGCACTCGATGGTGCGTACCATTGTAGGAACGCTCGTGGAGATTGGCATGCATCGTCGCGATCCCCAGTGGATGCGCGAGGTTATTGACGCCCGTGACCGAACCGCTGCGGGTCCCACGGCGCCTGCCTGCGGCCTTACGTTTATGGGTGTGGATTACGGCCCCGACGAGCTTGTCGTTCTCGACTAGGGGAGTGCTCGGCGCGTCTGTGCCTTGCACATACTATGTGTGAGCTGCGCGTGTGCAACATCTGTTCTTGGCGTGCAACATGTTAGGCGGCTCGTTGCTTTTATAGCTCGGGTGTACCATGAACGACAGTTTGATTTGGTGTTATCGAGAGGATGGAAAACTTGGTTCGACGTTGTTCGCATCCGCGACTTTCGGTGATCCTTGTGGTAGAAGGTTCGCCCAGCTATGCGATGCGTGCGCTCGAGAGTATCCAGAACCAAGACCTCTATGATTTGCAGATTGTCGTTGTCTGCCGCGATGCTGTGCCCGGTGTGCGCCATTCGCTTCAAGTTGCTGCCGACAGGGACATCCATATTGATTTGATTGACGTCGAGGACGCGAAGCGCGGCGCTTGTCTTCGTGCCGGTTTTGATGCCTCGCGCGGCTCTCAAATCATCGCCATGAACGCCGATGAGTGGTTTGCTCCGCAGGCCCTTTCCAAGATGGTCGATATCGCGTGCGATACTGCGGCAGACATTGTGCTCCCCTCGGTGTCGCTCGATCGATACGATGCGCATCGCGAGCGTCATTCGCGCGTCTTGGATGCTGCCTCTATTGCCATAGAAGACGAGTCTTCTATGGTGACTGGGCTGCCCCAGTTGATTTTAGGCGGCTTGGTTGCTCAAGTCTCTGGCGTGATGTACAGCCGTTCACTGTTTGAGGCATGTCTTTTGTGCGATAAGACGTTTCGCACGGTTGGGTTTATGGCGTGCGCGCTCTCGCAGGCACAGCGCGTCTCCGGATGCGGCGACGCTTGTTTCCACGCGGCGGCGCCTAAGCTTACAGATGCCTTTGATCCCACCATGTATGCCAAGGTATCCGATGACGCCCGGGCGCTCGACGAGCTTGCGGACTCACTCTCGGAAGCAGATAGCGGTGGTCGGCTCAAGCTGGCAAGCCAAAAGTTCTACTTTGCCGGACTGGTCGCCTGCATCGAGAATTTGTGTCTGAGCCCGCATGGAGTGTCGTCAATCGAGCGTTCCGCCCGCATGCGTGATATGCTCGAGGCGCCTCGAACCCGTCAGATGGTCGCCGCGCTCAAGGATAACCATCGGGGACTCGGTCTGTTGTTTGGGCCGATCGCCAGCGCCAAGCCCGCGCGCTGCGTGATGTGTACGCATCTGGCAGCTTTTCTTAACCGGACGGGCGCAAAAACCGCCTAAACGGCTCATTACGAAACAAACTTGCATAGAATTGTTTCGAAATGCGTTCTTATACACAAAAGCCTTCAAATAGCGTTAAACTATTCAATCACTGATTGATTGTCTCCGCCATCTTTTGGAGAGAGGGTTTGTATGGCTAAAAAACGCAATGGGCGCCAGGATGCCATTAGAGATATTGTGCGCAATAAGGATGTCCGCACGCAGCGCGTGCTGGTCGATGAGCTCCGTGCTATGGGCTTTGATTGCACGCAGGCGACTGTCTCTCGCGATATTGCCGATATGGGGCTGCGTAAGCTCCCTGAGGGCATCTATGTTCTGGCAGAGGACCTGCACCTGCAGCGTATGGTTTCCGAGCTCGTAACGGGCGTTCTGCGTACCGATAATCTGGTTATGATCAAGGCTCAGCCTGGCACGGCTTCCGGCATCGCCGCCGCCGTTGATGCGGCAGAGTTGCCCGATGTGCTTGGCTCGCTTGCCGGCAACGATACGATTTTGGTTATTGCCCAGACGGCCGAGGACGGCGAGCGTCTCGAGGCGCTGATCAATAAGCTGAGCAATTCTCGCAAGTAGGTGTGCGGGCCGTGCGCTCGGCATTGCGTGCGCTGACATAGTGGCTTGTAAGGGGCATCGACGTTGGTCGGTACCCCTTTTTGTTTGCCGGTATAAAGACCGCCCACCAGGTCGCTTCAAACTAAAAGGCCCCGAGCAGTTCAATAAGCTGCTCGGGGCCTTGTTGGCTTTAGTCGCGTACTTCTTAGCCGACCGTATCGTCAGGCGTGGGCGAGGGGTCGGGAGTGGGCGTAGGCGTAGGCGTGCCGCCATCGCCGCCGGTCGAGCCACCAGTGGAGCCGCCCGTCGAGCCACCAGTGGAGCCGCCCGTCGAGCCACCGGTCGTACCGGTGCCGCCGGTGGTGTCGCCGCCCGTGGTCTCGGTGGTCGTGGTCGTCGTGGTAGTTGTTGTGGTGGTTTCCTCTTCCTCTTCGTCCTCGTCCTTGTCGTCGTTCTCCGACTTCTTGGTGTTGTTGGTGCCGTAGAACTTCCAGACGCTGTTGTTCTTGTAGGTGGGCGCCGTTCCGGTCGCAAACTCCTCGCGCTCGGTACCGGTCAGAACGGTGTTCATAAACCGCTTAAAGACAGGCAGGTTGGTGCTGTCGCCCAGCAGGTCCGTGCCGTACTTTTGGATGGGGATCTCGCCCGCGGAATAGCCGGTCCACAGGGCGCACGCCAGCTGCGGGGTATAGCCGCAGAACCAAAGGTTGGTGGTGTTGTCGGTGGTGCCCGTCTTGCCGGCATAGGGCTGGTTGACACTCAGGGCGCCGGCAGCACCCGTACCGCTGCCCTTCATGACGCCGGACAGAACATCGGTGACCGCGGCGGCCTCGCCCTCGGTAAGCACCTGTGAGGGATTGTCGGTGTGCTGGTACAGCACCGAACCGGTACGAGAATCAATCTCGGTGATGGCGATCGGCTGGCGATAGTAGCCGCCGTTGGCAAACGTCGCGTAGGCGGCGGCCATCTCGAGTGGCGAGATCGAGCCGGTGCCGAGCGTCATGACGGGAACGTCCTCGATGTTGTCCTTGGCGGGGTCGATGCCGAGCTTTTTGACGAGCGACATGATCTTGTCATTGCCGATGGCTTCGGCCACCTGAATGTAGCCGGTGTTGGATGAGTATGCCGTTGCCTGCTTGAGCGTGATGTTGCCATAGCTCTGGTTGCCGTAGTTTTGCACCTCGGTCGTGGTGCCCTTGGCCTTGAGCGGCGAGTTGCAGTTGAGGGTGACGTTGGGGTTCATACCGTTTTGGATGGCAGTTGCCAGCGTAAAGGCCTTAAACGTGGAGCCCACGGGGCGCTTTGCCGTAGCGTGGTTCACGTGATTCTCGTCGGCGTTGTAGTCGTAGCCGCCCACCATGCACTTGATGTAGCCGGTCTTGGGGTCAACGACGACCATGCCCATGTCCAGTCCGTCGAGCGAAAGCGTGTCGAGCTGCGAGCGCACGGCCTCCTCGGCCACCTGCTGCATGGTGGGGTCGATGGTGGTCTTGACGGTCAGACCGCCCTTAAAGAGCACGTCGGTGGAGAACTCCTGCTCAAGCAGCTGCTTAACGTAGGCGACAAAGTAGGGCTGAGAGTACACATCGACGCCACTGCCCGAAATCTCGGTCACGTTAAGCGTGATGGGCTCAGCCTGCGCGGCATCGTGCTCTTCCTGCGTGATGTGGCCCAGACGCAGCATGTTGTCCAGAACCTTGTTGCGGCGGGACAGCGCCAAGTCGGGATTAACCGTGGGGTCGTACTGCGAGGGCGAGTTGGGAAGGCCGATCAGCAGCGCGGCCTCGCTCAGGGTGAGGTCGGCGGCGGTTTTGGACAGATAGGTCTCGGCGGCGGCCTCGATGCCATATGCTCCATGGCCGTAGTAGATGGTGTTGAGGTACATCATGAGGATCTCGTCTTTGGAGTACATATCCTCCATCTTGATGGCGATATAGGCCTCGCGCACCTTACGCTCGATGGTCGAGTCGAATTGTTCCTCCTGCAAGATGGTGTTGCGAACCAGCTGCTGGGTGATGGTCGATGCGCCCTCGTGGCCGCCGGTGAGGGTTGCCACCGATGCGCGTGCAATGCCCCAGAGGTCGATGCCGCCGTGCTCGTAGAAGCGCTCGTCCTCAACGTCAACGGTGCCCTGCAGCACGTACGGGGACACTTGGTCCTTGGTGATGGACTTGCGGTTTTGCGTATAGAAGCTGGCGATCTTGTTGCCGTTGCAGTCAACAATTTCGGTAGGCTCGCTGACCAGATAGGCGTTGGCGTCGGTGTAGTCGGGCAGGTCGGACAGCCAGCGGTTGACGTTGCCGATCATGCCGATGCCAAATGCTACGCCCGCGATGAGCAAAAAGCCCAAAAGCGAGAGCAGGATGACGGGCAGGGCGTGCGTCTTAGAGCGACCGTGTCCCTGTCGTTGGCGAGGACCCATATATTGACCTCCAAGTATGTCGTGCCAGGCGGCGGGTATGCGTCGGGCAGGATGGACATAAGTTATTACACGATAAACCAAACGAGGCACGCGGGGCCTCGTGTATGCTGGATGACGGCATTTTTCAGAGTGAATGCATACCTTGGTGAGGAGTTTACCGATGGCGATTCGGCCGATGGAACCGAGCGGACAATGCGAAAGCGAGTTGGCGGCGGCTGGAGTGGCGCTGCCCGAACTGCTGGCGCCTGCTGGCGGGCTCGACCAGATGCTCGCGGCGATTGCGGCGGGTGCCGATGCCATCTATGCGGGGCTGGACGGATTCAACGCTCGAGTGAGCGCGCATGGCTTTAACGATGATGAGTTCGCGCGCGGTTGTGCCGTGGCCCATGCCCATGGCGTGCGTGTGTACGTGACGCTCAACGTATTCGTGTTCGATGATGAGCTTGCCGACGCCGTGGCGTTGGGGGCGCATGCGCACGCGTTGGGTGCCGATGCGTTGATTGTGGCCGATGCCGGGCTGGCTTGCGCGCTACGTGCGGCGATTTCGGGGGTCGAGATTCACCTGTCCACTCAGGCGGGCGCTCATAGCGAGGGTGCCGTGCAGTTGGCTGCCAAGGAGTTGGGCGTTGAGCGCGTGACGACTGCGCGCGAGCTGAGCGTTGCAGAGATTGAGACGCTTTGTGCTACTGGCGTGCCCATCGAGGTGTTCTGCCACGGCGCTATTTGCATTGGATACTCGGGTGCGTGCGGGTTCTCTGCCCTTCGACGTGGCCGCTCTGCGATGCGCGGTGATTGCACGCAACCGTGCCGTCTATCCTATGACCTGGTGGACGAGGCGGGGCAGAGTGTTGTCGCTGTCGAAGGGGATCGCCTGCTTTGTCCGCGTGACTATCTGGGCATCGCGCATCTGCCCGAGCTTGTTGCCGCCGGCGTGGCAGCGCTCAAGATCGAGGGCCGCATGAAGAATCCCGACTACGTCTTTAACGTGGTGAGGGTGTGGCGTCGGGCGCTCAATATGCTGCGCGACGGCACATGGGATGCCGATGCGGTGCCGGCGCTTGAGCGCGAGCTGGGAAGGTCGTTCAACCGCGGCTTTACCGATGCGTATCTGCGGGGTCGTTCGGGCGCCGAGCTCATGAGCTTTGAGCGCGCGATCAACCAGGGCGTGCGCGTGGGCCACTTGGTGGCGGTGGGTCACGAAGAGGTGACGGTTGAGCTTGATGCCGCCGTGGCGGCGGGCGATACGCTCGAGATCCGATTTTACCCGGGTGCCGACGCGCGTCCCGATGTGCCCAAGCGCTGGCCACAGGTGCCTTGCCCCGTGGATGCCGCTGCGGGAGAGCGCATCGTCGTGCATTGCAAACGCAAGGTGGACGCGGGCTGCGAGGTCTATCTGATTCGCAGTGCCGGCGTGCTGGGGCAGACGGCAACGGTGTTGGAGCGCATGCGGGTCGAGGCAGATGCAGTCGCGCCTGCTGAGCAGTCCGTTGAGGTGCTGCCGTTTGAGGGCGTTCTGGCAGATGGCGATGTACCGACGGAGTTGGCGGGACCGGCGGAGCCGGCAAAGCATGAGGCTTTTGCTCGTATGGTCTTTGCCTGGGAGCTGATGGATTTGGATCCGCGCGATGAGTGGGATCTGTCCGATGCGACGGTGGTGCTCGACGAAGTGTGCCGTGCAGGCGACGCCGAGCGGACTCGAGCGCTTATGCAACGTGCCGGGCGCGTCGTCTGCCGCAATCTGGGACAGGTGGCGATGGCCCGCGAGCTGGGCACGACGTTTGACGTGGCGGCGCCGGTGTTCTGCGCCAATCGGGCCACGCTTGCCTGGCTGCGCGGGCTTGGCGCGAGGTGGGTATACTTGCCTGCCGAGTTGCTCAGCAATGACAGGGAGCGTATCGCCGAGCTGGCTGCTGAACCCGGCGTCTTGGGTCCGGTCGACGCCGACCGTCCCGAGCTCATGGTGTGCGAGCACTGCCTGCTGACCGCCGAGGGCGTCTGTGCCACCGATGCGACGGGGCAGGTCCGTTGCCGCGACTGCTTGCGTCGTCGGCAGGTGCGATATCTGGTCGAGCGTGACGGTACGCGTCTGCCAGTTGCCATCGACGCATGCGGCAGGACGAGGATTTTCCTGTCGTAGATGCTGCGTCGCGTCAGTTTGTTATCATAAGAGAGTTTATGGACTTCCAGCACCGCCGTTTTCGGCGAGGGTGCTATAGCAAAAGGAGGATACCCAATGCTGTCTGTTGACGAGCAAATGCGTATCATCACCTCGGGCGCCGCGCAGATCGTTCCCGAGGCCGACCTTCGCAAGAAGCTTGAGAAGGGCGAGCCCCTCAACATCAAGCTCGGCGTCGACCCCACCAGCCCCGACCTGCACTTGGGCCACGCCGTGCCGCTGCGCAAGATGCGTCAGTTCCAGGACCTGGGCCACAACGTCACCCTCATCATCGGCAACGGTACCGCGTTGATTGGCGACCCTTCGGGCAAGAATTCCACCCGTCCGCAGCTTTCGCAGGAGCAGATCGAGGCCAATGCCGAGACCTACGTGAGCCAGGCCATGAAGATCCTGGATCCCGAGAAGACCACCATCGTGCACAACGGTGACTGGATCTTGTCGATGGATCTGGCCGGTCTGCTGCAGGTGTGCTCCAAGTTCACCGTCGCCCGTATTCTCGAGCGCGACGACTTTACCAAGCGCTACCAGTCTCAGACGCCGATCGCCCTGCATGAGTTCCTGTATCCCGTGATGCAGGCTTTCGACTCCGTGCAGATCAAGGCCGACGTGGAGATGGGCGGCACCGACCAGCTCTTCAACCTGCTTGCCGGCCGTGAGCTCATGGAGAAGATGGGCATGGAGCCACAGATCGCGCTCACCATGCCGCTGCTCGAGGGCACCGATGGCGTCCGTAAGATGTCCAAGTCCTACGGTAACTACATCGGCCTGACCGACGCGCCCAAGGATATGTTCGGCAAGACCATGTCCATCCCCGACGAGATGATCGGCAAGTACTACCGCCTGGCGAGCTCGCTCACCCCGGCCGAGGTCGACAAGATCGACGCTGCCCTGGCCGACGGCTCCGCCGATCCCTATGAGCTCAAGCGCGCTCTGGGCCGCGACCTGTGCGACACCTACCACGGCGCCGGTGCAGGCGACGAGGCTCAGGCCGAGTTCGACCGCGTGTTCAAGGAGGGCCAGCTCGCCGACTTCCCCGAGAAGCACATTGAGCTGACTGTTAACGACGAGGGCCAGATCTACCTCGCCGGCCTGCTCAAGGACCTGGGCCTTTCGGCCAGCGCCGGCCAGGCCCGTCGCGACATCGACGGCGGCGGCGTCAAGATCAACGGCAAGGCCGTGGCTCCCAAGAGCTACAACATCGACCCCAGCGCCCTCAAGCTGGGCGACACCCTCTCCGTGGGCAAGCGCAAGGGCTTTAAGTTGATTTAGGTCCGCCGTTCTGCCGAACGGCGGACCGGCCGACGCTGCGCGGGCCGCATTTGGACAATCTGACGTTCAACTTCAAGGGCGCGACCAGAAGGTCAGCGCCCTTTCGTTTCACGTCACCTTGTCACAAATGCGGCCCGCTCGCTGTCGTTGCCAAAACATCGGCGCTCCCGTTGTTGTCACTTTGGGACACTCCTTGTCATTGGCGCAAAGCAACCTGTTCCCATTGCGCCATGCGGCGTGTGCCGTTAAGCGGAAGGGGTGTTATCGGCGGCCTCCTTTTGGGCATACAATGGCTATTGGTTTGCTGCGGTGAAGGCATGTCCGCTCCGCAGCTTTTTTCTACGGTTAAAGGAGTATGTATGTCCGTTGAGGTCATGAGGTCTGTGATCGAGGCCGCCGAGGGTCGCGTGCCCGTTGACACGCTGTTTGCCAACGCACAGATTGTCGATGTGTACGGTCAGCGCGTGGCGCCCGGTAGCGTTGCCGTCAAGGATGGCGTGATCGTCGGTGTGCTCTACGATGGTCGCGACGATGCCGCCGGCACCTACGAGGCGACCGAGGTCATCGATTGCCAGGGCCGCTATCTTGCCCCCGGTTTTATTGACGGACACTTGCATATCGAGTCTTCGAACATCCGCCCTGCCGAGTATGCGCGCATGGCGGCGACGCGCGGTACCACCACCGCTATTGCCGACAGCCACGAGATCGCTAATGTTTCTGGCTTGGACGGCCTGCGCTTTATGATCGAGGACGGTCGTCGCGCTCCTATTTCCATCAAGTACATGATGCCTTCGTGCGTGCCCGCGCTGCCCGACGAGCAGGCCGGTGCCGTCATCACCGCTGCTGATATGCAGGCGTTTTTTGCCGAGCATCCGGGCGATGTCTTTGGTCTGGGCGAAATGATGAACCTGCCGGGCGTCTTTATGGCCGATCCCGAGACCTGCGCTCGTATCGACGCTGCCAACCAGACGCCGTCCAAACAGGTTGACGGTCACGCCCCGCTCGTTGCCGGCAAGGACCTCAACGCCTATGCCGCAGCAGGTATTATCGCTGACCATGAGTCGACGATTCCCGAGGAGGCGCTCGACAAGCTGTCTCGCGGCATGTACGTGATGCTGCGCGAGGGTACGTGCAGCCATGACCTGGCCAACCTGTCGCCGATGCTGCTGGAAAACCCCGCCCGTGCCCGCCGCTGCTGCTTTGCGACCGACGACCGCGCCCCTTCCGACGCGCTTTCGACCGGCATGATCGACAATGCCTGCCGCGTGGCTATCGAGGCCGGCATCGACCCGGTGGTCGCCATCTCCATGGCGTCCCTCTCCACGGCCGAGGCGTTTGGCCTGGATCACGGCTGCCGCGACCCGCACGAGCTCCGCGGCGCCATCGCCCCGGGCAAGCGTGCCGACCTGCTGGTGCTCAATGACCTGACGTTTGCCACGGCTCCGCATCGCGTATATGCCGCCGGTGCCCTGGTGGCGCAGGACGGTACCTTTGTGGGCGAGATTGCACCCGAGATGGCCGAGGTTGCGGCCCTTGCCGACGAGCTGCGCGCCTCCGTTAAGCTGCCGAAGCTTTCGCTCGACGTGTTCGACTATGCCTTTAAGCCGGGCGAGGCCGTGATCGACGTGGTGCCGGGTAAGGCCATCACGGGTATGGTTCGCCCCGAGAGTGCCGAGGGCCTGCGCCGCATTATGCTGATCGAGCGCCATGGCCGCGGCGTGTCGCTGCAGGCCGAGGGCGCCGACGGTGATGGTCCTGCGGGCCTGGGTCTTGTCGGCAAGCATATCGGTCGCGGCTGGGTGCGTGGCTTCACCATCACAGGCGGTGCCATCGCCTCGACGATCGGTCACGACTCGCACAACGTATGCGTGGTGGGCGACAATGCCGCCGATATGATGGCTGCCGTCGAGGCCGTGGGCCAGGGCGGTCACGTACTGGTGCGCAACGGCGAGGTCGTGGCGCGCATCCCGCTGGCGCTCGGCGGCCTGATGAGCGAAGGCACGGCCGAGGATGTCGCCGCGCAGCACGACGACTTTATGGTCAAGGCGCGCGCTATGGGTATTGAGCCGCCGCTCGACCCCATCATGGGCATCATCTTCCTGCCCCTGCCGGTTATCCCGACGCTCCGCATCCGCCCCGAGGGCATGTTCGACGTCACAACCTTCACCTACGCCGACTAGTCATCGGGGACGTTCTTAAACGTCTAGTCGCCTGCGACACTCTTTGACGTGTTGCCTGGCGCTGCGACCGTGGGACCTCTGACGCGCGTGAGCTATTTGCTAGGTCCTTGTAACGTTTGCGCCCGCGGAGTCTTACCTGAGCTCCCTTTGGGTACGTTGGAATTGGATACACGTTCGATTCCAACAAGCCCGAAGGGAGCTTTTCCATGTTTAAACTGATTGCATCCGATATGGACGGCACGTTGCTTGACGAAAACAGCCAGGTGCCTCCCGAGACCTACGAACTGATTCTGGCGCTACACGAGCATGGCGTGCATTTTGCCGCATCGTCAGGTCGCCGCTACGATCGCCTGTGCGAGTTCTTTGCGCCCGTTCGCGACAAGATGGACTTTGTCGCCGCTAACGGTGCCCAAGTCTACGCCGACGGCAAAATGGTAGACCGTGAGGTGTATTCGCACCTGGCGATTCGAAAGCTCGCCCAAGCAGTCGCGACGTTTCCCAATCTGCATCTTGCGCTCTTTGACCGAACCAAGTCCTTCCTGCTCGATGACGAGTGCAAGTTCGTGCGTGAGGTCGATAAGGACCTTCCCAATGCCGAGCGTATTTGGGAGCTGCCCGATCCCAGCGTAAATATCATCAAGGCGAGTATCTTTTGCGATGACGGTGTCGTTATGGACAGCGCCTACGTGCTACAGCGCGAACTTGGTCAGCTCTTTACTTTTGCGCCTTCGGGCAACGCGTGGATCGATGCTATGCAGCCCGGTGTGTCGAAGGCCTCGGGCATCGCGCAGCTCGCGGAACACTACGGCATTGGACGCGACGAGGTCATGGCGTTTGGCGACTCGATGAACGACTACGAGATCATTCGCTTTGTCGGCACGGGCTGCGCGATGGAAAACGCGCGCCCCGCGCTCAAAGCGGTTGCCGATCGCGTCGTAGGCTGCAACCGCGACCACGCCGTTCAGCAGGAGCTCCGTCGCGTGCTGGAGAGTCTCGCCTAATTCGGCAGATGGAGACGTTCCTTTTCTGTCGGCAGCCGGGGACAGTCTTTGCGGCGCCCCGCGAGGAGTGTCCCCAACGACTACTTAGCTACCCTGCCGGGTTGCTGCTGCTAGGCGAGGGCGGCCATGATGGTGCGGGCGACGCCGTCGTGGTCGTTGTCGTCTTCGGTGATGGCGTCGGCGGCCTCGCGATCCTCGGGCTCGGCGTTGATCATGGCCATGCCGTGGCCTGCTGCCTGTAGCATGGGAATGTCGTTGATGTTGTCGCCGAACGCCCAGGCGTCGGCGAGACGCTCGCCCAGGTGCTCGCATAGCCATGTAAGGGCCGTTCCCTTGGTGGCGCCCTCGCCCATGACCTCGATATTCATGGCGTACGAACGCGTGACCTCGATGCCTCCGAGCGTGTCGAGCTCAGCCGCGATGGCATCGCGATCGGCCGGGTCGTGCCAGTACATGGCGATGCGTTCGAGCGTCTCGACCTCGTCGATCTTGCTGTCGATATCCATGTCGATCGGTGTTCGTGTGCGCTTGAGCGAAGCCGCGATGTGGGGGTCGCCGCCGCAGAACTCATCCAGACGCGCGTAGAGCGAGCGGGGGAGGAAGCACTGCCCATCCGCGAAGATATCGAAGGTCACATCGTGGCCGGCGGCGATGCGATGGATGCGATGGGCAATGCCGCGATCGAGCGGACGGCTCAATATGCGCGTGGCGCGCGAGACATCGGTGGGCATATCGTCGTCGAGCTGCCAGACACTGGCGCCATTGGCACAGACGGCATAGTGCACGGCGGGATGGGCGAGGATGGGCTCAAAGATGCCCGACAGTGGACGTCCCGTGCAGGGCACAAATTCAATCCCGCGTCGAGCGAGTTCGTCGAGCATCGCCCAGGTGGCATCGCTCATCTGCTTATCGCTCGTCAACAGCGTTCCATCCATATCGGAAAACACAATCATTCGATGCAGCCCTTTCTGCTGGCATAAAAAGCGTGGCCGAGGGCGGTGATGCCCTGGCCACGCTCGGGTTCTATAACGGTCCGCGCCCTAACGGTCGGCGAGCGGCTTGTACTCCAGCGGCTCGATAACCGGGCGATACGCGGGACGGATGATGCGGTGCGCGCAGAAGAGCTCTTCCATGCGGTGCGCCGACCAGCCGGCCATGCGGGCGACGGCGAATAGCGGCGTAAAAAGCGTCTCGGGTACGCCGAGCATCTTGTAGATAAAGCCTGTGTATAGGTCGATGTTGGCGCAGATAGGCTTGGTCATGCCGTGGTCGCGCATCACCTGCGGTGCCAGGCGCTCGATGCGCTCGATGAGCGCGAACTCATCGCCCAGGTCCTTCTTGGCGGCAAGTGTGCGCGCGTAACGGCGGCACACCTCGGCGCGCGGGTCGCTCAGCGTGTAGACGGCGTGGCCCATACCGTAGATGAGGCCCGTGCCGTCGAAGGCCTGCTTGTCGAGAATCTTGCCCAGGTAGGCTGCGACCTCGTCCTCGTCCTCCCAATTGGAGACATGCGCACGGATGTCCTCGTGCATGGACACGACCTTGGCGTTGGCGCCGCCGTGGCGCGGGCCCTTGAGCGAGCCGATAGCCGCGGCGTAGGCGGAATACGGGTCGGTGGCCGAGGAGGACAGCACACGGCAGGCAAACGTGGAGTTGTTGCCGCCGCCGTGCTCGGCATGCAGCATGAGCATCACGTCGAGCAGCATGGCTTCGTCGCGGGTGAACGCCATGCCGCCGCGCAGCACCTGCAGGATGGTCTCGGCGGTGGAGAGGCCGGGTGTGGGGTGCGGGACATGAACCTCGGAGCCGCGGCGCTTGGCGACCGAGGCCATATGCGCGAAGGCGGCGATGCGGGGGAGACGGGCGAGCATGGAGATGGCGACGTCGATTTCGTGCTCGGGTGTAATGGCGTCGGGCTCGGCGTCGAAGGCGTAGAGCAGCAGCACGGCACGCTGAAGCACATTCATGATGCTCGACGACACTGTGGTCATGGGGAACTCGCGGACGTATTCGTCGCTCAGGTGCCTAAAAGCACCCAGACGTTCGCAAAAACCGTCAAGCTCTTCCTTGGTGGGCAGAGAACCCGTGATGAGCAGATAGGCGACCTCTTCGTAGCCGTAGCGATTCTCGGCCTGGGCGTTGTTGACCAGATCCTCGATGCTGTAGCCACGAAGCGTGAGTTTGCCTTGATCGGGCACGACCTTACCGTCGACCTTGTTGTAGCCATGTACGTCCGAGATGCGAGTGAGGCCCGCGACCACGCCCGAGCCGTCGGCATTGCGCAGGCCGCGCTTGACATTGTGCTCGACAAACAGGCCCTCTTCATAAGGATCGGTCGGAAGGCCGTGGTAGAGGCTTTCGCTCTCAGACGAAATCTGGCGGCTTGCTTCGTAATCCAGAACCAGTCGGCTCAAGTGGTCATCGAAGCGGTAATAGATTTTCTTGGCGTCGTAGGCCATGCGCGCTCCTCTCCGGGCCGCATCGGGGTGGCTTGCATGGGCATGCGCGTGTCAGGCAATCCCCGGCGGCTTGCTCGCTACAGGCGGTACATAAAGTTAAAGACGTCCTCGCGCTGGATGGACACGTTGACGCCCGAAAGCTCGCCGGCCTCGGCCAGGGCCTTCTGCAGCTCAGCGAAGTCGAGCTTGGACTCGGCGGTATCGGCCAGCATGGTCATGGTGAAGATGTCCTCGATAATGGACTGCGTGATGTCGCGGATGTCGACGTTGGCCTCGCCCAGGACACGGGTGACGCCGGCGACGATGCCGGGGCGGTTCTTGCCAAGGACGGTGATGACGATACGGGAGGACGAGATCTCGGCCATGGGAAACCCTTTCGCGTGGTTGCGGCGCGCGCGGGGCGCTCCGCTACGGTACAGTGTTCATCATTGTACCTGTCTGGCGCAAAAAAGGCGCGCTCGCTGCGGCGTTACATGCCTGCAACATGAGCGTAAGGGGGAAGGCCGTACGGGGAAGAGCCGTCTGGCGCGTGTCCGGCTCGTGTTGGGTTGATTTCCGATCTCAGCCGAACACATTGAGCGGACAGGCCGTTCCCGCAGTCAGCCGAACGCCTCCGACGGCTGATTCCGAACTGGAAGCGGAGGGCATCCCCGCCCTTCGGTAGGGGATACCGCCCGCGGCGCATGCCGCGGGCGGCGCCCCTATCGGACCACCGTGACCTCAGTTGGGATGGGCCCAGCACTGCCGCGTACTCGGTGAGCTAGAGCCAACTGTTCGTCTTCACGTCGCGTATGGCGATATTTCGGTCGTCCGGCTCGGTGATGCCGTAGCCGAACGCCTGGAGCGTCTCGATGGACTCCTGGATCCTCTGTTGGAACATGGGACCCGGATCGACCCTCGGCCCGAGGTGCCCGCGCCAAAGGCACGGCGTGGCGCGCAGCATGTTATGGATTTTGGAGATGGGCTCGATGTCGGCGTAGACGTTGAGCGTCGCCATGGCGTCCTTGTGGCCGAGGATCGATTGGAGCGCCTTGATATCGCCGCCTTGGCGGATCCACTGCGTTGCGAACGTGTGGCGAAGGCCGTGGAACGTGATCAGCCCGTCGTTGGTGCCCATGAGGCCGTTGGTCTCCGAGAACGTCTTGAACGCCCTGCGGATATAGCTTGTCGTCGCGAAGGTCGCGCCCGGCTCCGACAGGATGTAGCAGTCCCCGATCTCGACCGCCCCGGTAAGGCCGCGCAAGCGCAGCTTTCCGCAGTCGATCTCGTGGGTCTCCTTCAGGAAGGGGAGTAGGCCGACCGGGTCGATGGGGATACCCCTGGCGTCATGGGTCTTGGTGTCCTTGATGAACGAACCCATTCCCTTCGCGTACGCCACCGAGTGTCTGATCGAGATCAGGCCCGTCTCGAAATCCACATCGCACCACCGAAGGCCGCAGACCTCGCCGATTCGCATCCCCGTGTGCAGGGCGAGTACGACCGCCCTCTAATCCTCGGCGGACCAATCGAGTCCGAACTCCTTTCGGGCATCCTCTTCGCTCATGACTTCGAGAAGGTCTCCGGGTTGGCAACGAAGGGCGAGGCATAGCTGCTCGAGTGTGTTGAAGCGAATGCCGCGAATATGCCCTTTTTTAATACGGGACAGGTTCACGGGCGTGGTTCCAATCCTTTCGGCAAGTTCGTTCGAGGAAATCTTTCGCTCGGCCATGATCTTGTCGAGGCGAACAATTACGGGCATGGCGTTTCCTTACGCAATCTCGTCGGAGTCGAGGTACAGCTCTCGGGCGTACAAGAAGAGCTGGGAAAGCATGAACAGGACGATGCCGAGAACCAGAGAGGTCCAATCGAATGATGAAGCGATCTCTTGGGCGCCGACGGCCCCCTCGCCGCCAAACATCGAAACGGAGGTTTTGAGTGAGCCGGCGTAGAGGCTGGTGGCAGCTTGAACAACGAAGAGAATGCCGAGCACCTTCAAGCATGTCGCAGACCCTTTCTTGAAGGGGTCTCCGCTCTTGATCGTCCACACGAGAACGGCGCTGAGGATGGTCGTAGCGATACCGATGACGGCAGGGACCAATGTCGAGATCGCAAGGGCTGGATACGCGGGGGAGTCTGCAATTACAGGGTTGTCGAGCACTTCGATTGCTGGCTTTAAGGAGAACGCCACTTGTGCGATGGCGGTGGCGCAAAGGGTCGCAGAGGCTATCGCACATGCGATGCGGAAGGAATGAAGCCGGGGAGTGCGATTGTCGGAACTCATAATAACCTCCGAAGAATTTAAAAAACTCAGGTTACTTTTTAACAGTTTATGTTAAATTGACTTTGCCGGCAAGTAATCACAGCATGCTGCAACCGAAACCCCTCTAGATTGGAGAGGATTATGTTCAGTACTGTTAAGTCGTGTAAGCTCTTGGTTTTCCTCGGCCTCGCTCTTTGTCTGTTGCTGCCGGGAGCCCCCGCTTTTGCGGATACCCCGATGCCTCCTTCCCAGGAGAGCAGCCAGTGTGCCCTCGTTGAGCCCCTCGGGTATACGGACGACGTCGTCGATACCTACTGGAGCTACAGCTGTCCTCGCGGCGTAAGCGGGCACAGCATCTCGATGTTCAACATCTCTTACAAGACGATCTCCTACCGAAATGGCTATCGCCGATCCGCGCATCATAGGGAATCCCGCCTCGCTGCAATGTGCTCCTGTGGTGTTCTTGGCACAACTGATAAATGGCAATTTGTCTATAGCACCTACTAGATGCGAGGAAGGGCCGAGCATTTTGTTCGGCCCTTCTGTTCCGACTGGATGAGGTTAAGGTTGGCGATGAATATGCTCAAAATCTCGAAGGCGATCTTTAGGTCGCTTCTCTCCTCCAGGTCGCTCTGTGTTGTCGTTGTTGCGTTGATGGTTCTTTGTGCTCTGCCCGTCTTCAGGAGCGCGGCTGGCATCGACGGACGGGTCGAATACCTCGAGTCGGGAATAACCCGTGTTGAGCAGGAATTGTCAGCATCCTATGCGGATGCGCTTGTGAATGCGGGGGAGGACGGTGTCTATACCTCTTCATCAAGCATGCCCGCGCTTCTGTACCCTCTTGCCGCGGGACGTCTTATCTTGGCACCGCTCTCTCCCCTACTTCCGTTTCTGCAGATATCGGATGGAGAGTACACCTATTATGACGGATCGAAGGAGTACTTGCTATGGGTCGCAACGGCCGTTGCCGTCTCGTTCCTTGCCGCGCGTCTTAACAAACGTGAAAAGCTCATCATCCAGGCACCGATGGGCGAGCTGGGTAGACTTGTTGCATCGAGCGTATGGGCGAGTGTTTTTGCGATGCTTGCCGTCTTCGCCGTCAATCTTCCAGGGATAATCGCCGCACTTGTGAAGAATGGCCCGGGCTCGCTGTTCTATCCGATAGGCTACGTTCAATATGCGACTCCGGTTATCAAACCGGCTTGGCTGGTGTTCGCACAGACGGCCATTTTGCAATTCTTGGTGGCGGCGTTCATCTCGCTCGTCGTTCACCTTGCCGTGAAGATTGCCAATAACCCTACGCTTGGAATCGTGTTCGTATGTGCCCTGATGGGGGCGACGATGGTTCCCGGGTATTACGGAAGATCCATCGCTTTACGTGAGTTCGCCCTGTTGAATCCCCTTACGTATGCGAACACTGAGTTGACCGTCGGCGCCTATAGCCCGTACCCGACAACGCAGATAGTGAATCTGCCTGGACTTTGCTTCGAGCGTGGCGCGATTACCCTCGTATGCGCAATCGGGATCGAGGTGCTGGCAATTAGCCTGCTTTGCGTTGCTGGAAAGAGCGGCTGCGCGCGCCCGATATCTCCGATTTGTCTTGAGAGAGGTTCCTTCACCGCATCGAGAACGACAGCCCGTTCGAGCGCTTGTGCCTCCGCCGTTGCATACGTAAGAACGATGGGGAAGCTGCTCCTGCATTCTCCTGCCCTCGCCGTATGCGCGATTGCAATGTCGACGGCGATGCTGGCCCCGGCTCTGGTCGAGGTGTTTCCTGACGCTGGTGACGTTTCCGCTGTTCGGTATAGGGATGGGGAGCTCCGTTCAATAGATCGGTATCTAGAGCAGGACGCTGCGAATATGGACGTCGAGGGCAAAGCGGCCCTGGAAGGCATGCGAGATGCTCTTTCGGGTTTCGTGTACGCGCCCACGCCTGCGGAGGGGTTTCGAAGCCTTGCGACGTACGAGCGCGCTCGAGGCGAGCTGGGCGCGGCAGATGCGACCCTCCTGCAATCGATCGGAATCGAGCCGGAGACTCCTTCTCGTGCGGAGGCGCGCGCCCTTCTGCTTGAGTCGATCGCGAGCTTGCCGGACCCCAAGGTTTACGAGTTAAGTACGAAGATGCCCCCATTAATCCTCCTTTCCTATCTCCAGGCAGCGCTTCCTTCCTTGTTTTGGCTGTTGCCCGTGGTTGTCACATCGCTTGCGTGCACCTACCTGCGGTGCCGTTCCCTTCTGGTTTTCCAAGTCCCCGCAACAGCGCATGTGCGTTTTCTGACGGCTGTTGCGCTGTCTCTCCTGCTTGGCTTGGCGCTGCTTTTGGTGTCGATGGTTCCCGCTGCGGTTGTGTCCTTGATTAAGAACGGTGCGGGTGGATCGGAGTATCCCGTCGCTCTCATTCGGGCGGGAGCTTCGACAACGTCCATGGTGGGGGAGGCGGTGTTGTGCAGTATTCCGTTGCTGGTCATGGCATACGGCGTGATTTCCGTCGTCGCTGCGTTGACAGCAGCGATTAGCCGCAACCCCGTTGTCACCGGAGTGGTTTGCGCGGTTCTCTTGGTGTTGGGTTCGTTGAGCGCTCATGTTGAAAGCGCGGGCATGGGCGTCGCGCTGCTGGCTCCATTCGCCTCGTTTGATCCCGCTTCCCAGGTGGGGACGATTGGGTTCCTTGGGCGAGGGACGAACGCGATGCCTTTTGGAGAGGTCGTCGGCGCATCGGGCGCTCTGCTGGTGGTTTTGGGCGCCGTATCTCCGTTGATGGTGCGCCTGAGTGTTCCAAAGATCGAAAGGGGATGATCTCGATGATTGGCCTTCAAACGCTGACGATCTCTTATGGAAAGAAGGTGCTCGTAGATTCGGTGGACGCTGAGTTTGCCCCGGGTACGGTCTACGGTCTCGTCGCTCCGAACGGGCATGGAAAGACGACGTTGCTACGTGCGATGGCAGGTTTGCCGGGTCCTCGCGTGGACGGGAGCATCGTTCTGGATGAGGTGCAGGGTACGGGTGCGAGAGAGGTCCGTTCTATGATCTTCTATGCACCTGGTGAGGGGACGCTGCTGTATCCCGGATTGCATGCGGAAGATCACCTCAAGATGGTTTGCGATATGTGGCCGCATGCTCGCGATATCGAAGAGATAGTGGAACAAACGCAGATAGGCGAGTTCGCGAAGATGAGGATCCGCACTCTGAGCCAGGGCATGAAGCAGCAGCTTACCCTGGCGATTGCGTATGCGACGGGTGCGCGGTACCTTCTATTAGATGAGCCCATGAACGCGCTCGACCCCAGCAGGGTGGACTTGCATTCCGAGATTCTCAGGAAGCTGGCCGATTCTGGTACGTGCATCATCATGTCATCCCACATCTTGGATTCGGTCGATAGGCTGTGCGATGAGATTCTGTTTTTGAAGGATGGGAGGCTCATTAGAAGCATTCCGCAAGATGATGCTGCGCCGAAGTCTCCTGGATCCCATTTCGCAAAGCCTGCCGGACGCGCCGAGGGTGCGCTAAGCACGTATCGGCGACTCTACGAAAAGGGCGGGTAGAAATGCAAGTTAAAAATCTATGTGGCCAATGTGATACCGTTGAACCCGCGTATCGATACCGCTCAGCCATTCGCCTCGCCCCCGTCGCACGCATCTTCATTCGGTCTGTCATTATTAATCTAACGATGATTTGAGAAATGTAGGTGCTTCTAAATGTACTGTCGACTTCTTCTCAAACTAATCCTAAGAGACAAGGCCGTATGGATCTCTACGCTCGTTCTTGCCGCAGCCTTCTCCATCCCCATTGCGTTCAATTCACCCATTTACGGCCCCTTCTTTATGAAGCAGGGCATGCAGGGCTTTGTCGACGCATTCAATACGCGCGCGCCCCAGGCCAGCGGCACAGACCTATCTCCAGAGCAGCAAAATGACGCGGAGCTTGCAAGATACGCGAACGCCGCCCTTGCCGCTCAAACCGACGCCGCCTTTCTCGATTCTGCCGAGAGCTACTACGCGCTCATGGGCGAAGGCTTCCAATCCGGATCCATCGTGGGAGACCGAGAGACCAATGACGCGGCGCTCGCATATTGCCGTGCTCTGAGCAGTTCCGGCATCACGCACATTCCAGTCTCCGCAAGCGATCTGCCATTCCTTTCCTTCCTGCCTTACGCCATTGCCATGGTGCCGTCTTTCCTTCCCTTCATTCCCTTCCTTCTCTCGTCGATACTCCTGCTCGGGGCCACAAGGCCTGCGACCCTGGCGGCGAAGGCGCCCGTGCCCAAATTCCGGCGCCTTATTCAGATCGTGTTTTCGATAATCGTCGCGGGGACCGCGATGCTCCTCGCCGGCCTCGCACCCGGGGGCATTTACGCCTTGGTCCTAAACGGCTTCGGGCAAATTGGGTACCCGATCGCCTTCTTCCATGACGGCGCGCTTACCACCACGACCGCGGGAAACGTCTTCACAGCCCTGCTTCTCGCGCTGCTTGCGGGCGGAACCTTGATATCCGTTTGCTCCGCCGTCCTATCGACCGCAACGAGGCGCGTCCTCGCGGGCCCCCTTGCCTCCGCGCTGCTTGTCGCGGCCCCGGCATTCCCGTTATTGTCCGATTCGGCACTGGAGCATAACGCCGCGCTCAATCTCCTGCCGCTGGCCGTATTCTCGCCTATCGAGGCAACGGGCTACGTGGGATGCTTCCCGACAGAATTCATTGGCTCCGGTTCAGGCAGCGCATCGATGCTTGCCGTGGCCCTGGCATACGTCGCGGTCCTTTTTACGGTCGGCGCCGTTGCGACACGTTCGCCCAAACAGCCTGGACCCGCGAAAAAGCACCATGGGCTCGAGCTTCTGGACGCGAGCGTGGGATACGGGAGCACGACGATACTTTCAATCGGGTCGCTTTTCCTGAGCCCGGGAACGGCGGCGGGCCTCGTCGCTCCCAACGGCTCGGGGAAAACCACCCTTCTTGAAGCGCTGTCGGGCCAATTTCCCACCCGCATCCGCTCGGGAAGCCTGGCGGCAGACGGAATCTGCCAACGTCGATCAGCCGAATTTGCAGAACTCGTCTACCTGAGCTCTTCGGGCAGCGCGGATCTCTATCCCACGCTATCGGCCATCGAGCACCTTGCTTTCGTTAGGGAGGCGTGGAAATCGGCCGCCGACATCGACTCGCTCTGCAGCTCCCTCGGAATCTCCCCATATCTCGACAAGCCGACCCGTAAACTCTCGACAGGAATGAAGCAGCAGGTAAAGCTTGCCATGGCGATAGCGACCGATTGCCCGTACCTCATCCTCGATGAACCGCTGAACGGCCTCGATCCGGGAAAGCGGAAAACCTCCTGCGACGCGATGCGCAGCGAGGTGGCGCGGGGACGCAGCGTGCTCATTTCAAGCCATCTGCTCGACGACCTGGCAGACCTCACCAACTCGTTCTACTTCATCGAGGACGGCACGCTCGTGGAAAAGATCAAGTCGTCCTCGCAGACGCTCAAGCAGGAATACCTCGATACATACGAGAGATGAATGTGGGGGAGTGTTCGGATGAAGTTGATATTTAAGGTCCAGCTCGTGTTGTGCCGAAAAGACCGTGAACCTTTTGTGGGACACGCGGCGCCGTGGTACCATAGCCGAGTTTGTTGTCTTGGTCGGAAACCAAGACGCCTTATGCGCTGATCGGTAACCAGCGCCTGACCAATAAGGAGTCCTACCATGAAGCAGGGTATCCATCCCCAGTATGTCGAGTGCACGGTGACGTGCTCCTGCGGCAACACCTTCAAGACGCACGCTACCGTGTCCGAGATGAAGGTCGAGCTTTGCAACGAGTGCCACCCGTTCTACACCGGCCAGCAGAAGTTCGTCGACACCGGTGGACGCGTCCAGCGCTTCGCCGACAAGTTCGGTGGCGCCGCTGCCGCTCAGCTCAAGAAGGCCGAGGAGGCCAAGGCTGCCAAGGCCGCCAAGGCTGCTGAGGCCGAGGCCGCTCGCAAGGCCGCCGCTGAGGCTAAGGCTGCCGAGAAGGCTAAGCGTGCCGCTAAGTTTGCCGAGGAGGCTGCCAAGCAGGCCGCCGAGGCTCCCGCAGAGGCTCCCGTCGAGGAGGCCGCTGCCGAGGCCGAGACCACCGAGGCTGCTGAGTAAATAGCTCGCCGCGGAAACACTCGCATTCATGGCATAAGGGCCGCGCATCCATTTGGGTGCGCGGCCCTTTTCTTTTTATTGGTGCAAGCTAACCCGTCCCCATTGCACCAGGTTGGTGCGAATGGGACAGGTTGATTTGCGCCAAATGGCAGAGAGAGGCAGCGTTTTCCCAGATAAAAGCTGCCAAAATAAACCAGTCCCTTTTTGGCAGGCTGTCGTAGTTATTACGTGGTCGAGCGTGTCGACCGCATAGGCGGCGCCTTGTTTGGCTAAAGTACAAATATCTGTGTTTAACTCGTCCAAGGTTTCATGCCGCGGGCGATGGCCAAAAAGGAAAACCACATGGGATTCATGTCAAAGCTGCTGTCCTTTGGATCCGATAAGGACCTTAAGCGCTACTACAAGATCGTCGACCAGATCAACGGTCTTGAGCCCCAGTTTGAGAAGATGACCGAGGAGGAACTCCGCGGCCAGACCGATAAGTTCCGCGAGCGTTACGCCAACGGCGAGTCGCTCGACGACATGCTCCCCGAGGCTTTTGCCACCGTGCGCGAGGCTTCCAAGCGCATCACGGGCATGCGTCACTTTGACGTACAGCTCATCGGCGCCATGGCGCTGCACGAGGGGCATATCGCCGAGATGAAGACCGGCGAAGGCAAGACGCTCGTCTCCACGCTGGCCGGCTACCTCAACGCTATTGCCGGCAAGGGCGTGCACGTCGTTACTGTCAATGATTACCTTGCCAAGCGCGACTCCGAGTGGATGGGCCGCATCTACAAGTACCTGGGCATGACCGTCGGTCTGCTCCAGAACAACATGCCGCTCGAGCTCAAGCGTCCGGCCTACCAGGCAGACGTCACCTACGGCACCAACTCCGAGTTCGGTTTCGACTACCTGCGCGACAACATGGTCACCCGCCCCGAGCAGCGCGTACAGCGCGGCCACAGCTACGCCATCGTCGACGAGGTCGACTCCATCCTGATCGACGAGGCACGTACCCCGCTCATCATCTCGGGCGCCGGCACCAAGTCCGCCAGCACCTACAAGGACTTCGCGCGTGCCGTGCGCGGCCTTGAGCGCGGCGAGGACGTGTCGCACGACATGCTCACCGCCACCGAGGACGTTGAGCCCACGGGCGACTACGTCATGGACGAGGCCAAGCACACTATCGCCGCCACCGAGCGCGGCCTTAAGAAGATTGAGCGCCGCTTGGGTATCGATGACATCTATGCCGATCTCTCCGGTCAGCTGGTCAACCACCTGCAGCAGGCGCTGAAGGCCCAGTACATGTTCCACCGCGACAAGCAGTACGTGGTCACCAACGGCGAGGTCAAGATCGTCGACGAGTTCACCGGCCGCATTATGGAAGGCCGCCGCTACTCCGAGGGCCTGCATCAGGCCATCGAGGCCAAAGAGGGCGTGCTCGTGCGCGAGGAGAACCAGACGCTGGCCACCATCACCTTGCAGAACTACTTCCGTCTGTATGACAAGCTCTCCGGCATGACCGGTACGGCACTCACCGAGGATGCCGAGTTCCGCGAGATCTACAAGCTGCCCGTCGAGGTCATCCCCTCCAACAAGCCCGTGCAGCGTGTTGACCACGAGGACCTGGTGTACCGCACCATCCAGGCCAAATACAACGCCGTTGCCGACGACGTCGAGCGACGTCACGCCAAGGGCCAGCCGGTCCTGGTGGGCACCGTCTCCATCGAAAGCTCCGAGAAACTGTCGGCCGCCCTTACCAAGCGCGGCATCGCGCACGAGGTCCTCAACGCCAAGCACCACGAGCGCGAGGCCCATATCGTTGCCCAGGCTGGTCGCTATGGCGCCGTGACCATCGCTACCAACATGGCCGGCCGCGGTACCGACATCTTGCTGGGCGGTAACCCCGACGAGCTGGTGCGCGAGCGCCTGGAGTACGAGGGCCTGACCATGGAGGACGTAACGCCCGAGCAGCTTGAGCAGTTTAACGCCGAGGCCAAGGAGACTTGCAAGGCCGAGCGCGAGCGCGTTCTTGCCGCCGGCGGCCTGACCGTTATCGGCACCGAGCGCCACGAGTCCCGCCGTATCGACAACCAGCTGCGCGGCCGTTCCGGCCGTCAGGGCGATCCGGGCGAGACCCAGTTCTACCTGTCGCTCGAGGACGATCTCATGCGTCTGTTTGGCGGCGACAAGATGGACCGCGTCTCCAAGATGATGGTCACGGCTGACATGGGCGACGATATGCCCATCCAGCACAAGATCATCTCCAAGGCTGTCGAGAGCGCCCAGCACAAGGTCGAGAGCATCAACTTCTCCATGCGTAAGAGCGTCCTTGAGTACGACGACGTCATGAACAAGCAACGCCAGGTCATCTACGCCGAGCGCAATAAGATTCTGGACGGCAAGGATCTGACCGACCACATCACCGAGGTCATGCACGATACCGTGTACCGCTGCGTGCAGGAGTTCTGCACCAAGGACAGTCACGATGGCGAGCGCGACCTGGAGGGCCTGCGCAAGTGGGTTGTGGAGCTCACCGGCCACATCGATACGCCGAAGTTCCCCGACGAGGATTATGAGGCCCTAGCTGCCGATGTCCTGGCTTACGTAGAGAAGTGCTACAACATGAAAGCCGAGCGCTTGGGCGAGGACCTGATGCGCGAGCTCAACACCCAGGTCATGCTGCGCGTCATCGATACCCGCTGGATGAACTACCTGCAGGAGATGGACTACCTCAAGACCGGCATCGGCCTGCGCGGCTTTGGCCAGCGCGACCCGCTGGTCGAGTACAAGACCGAGGCCTACGGCGCGTTCCAGATACTCGTCGACACCATGTACGAGGATTACCTGCGCACGGTTCTGCGCATCGAGATCAAGGCTGCCCCGCGTGTCGTGGAGCACAAGGAGGAGCCCGCGCTCGAGGGTGCGCACTTCTCCGGTCCTGCCGAGGTCGATGGTGACAACGGCGACTCGGTGCTGCGCAAGCAGGCGCAGGTGCAGGCCCGCACGGCTGTCCAAGGCGGACCGGCTGCCGTCAACAACGGTGGCAAGGTGACGACCTACCGCAAGTCCGAGAGCGACGATCCGTACGTCAACGTGGGCCGCAACGACCCGTGCCCTTGCGGTAGCGGTAAGAAGTTCAAGTACTGCCACGGCAGGAATCGTTAATGGCTGAGGCTTTAGAGGTAACGCCCGCCGAGCTGGACGCGTTTGCGGACCGGCTCGGTGAGGTTGAGTCGTA
Organism: Collinsella aerofaciens; assembly: GCF_964243765.1. Classification (GTDB taxonomy): domain Bacteria; phylum Actinomycetota; class Coriobacteriia; order Coriobacteriales; family Coriobacteriaceae; genus Collinsella; species Collinsella aerofaciens_BU. The sequence continues at coordinate 189,572 of NZ_CAXTGI010000001.1, forward strand.
CCTCCATTTGGATGAGAAGCGCACCCGCGTAACGGAGCTCGAGGCCAAAAGCGTCGCCCCGGGCTTTTGGGACGACGCCGATGCCGCTCGCGCCACGATGGAGGAGATCGCGCGCACCAAGGAAGATATCGCTGCCGTGGACACCGCGCGCGGCGAGCTTTCCGATGCCCGCGCTGCGCTGGAGCTTGCCGAGGAGATGGGGGATGACCCCGACGCCGTCGCATTGCGCGAGGAGGCTGCCGCTACGGCAGAACGCCTGGCCCGCGCCATCGACGAGCTTGAGCTTGCGAGCTGGTTTACCGGGGAGTTCGACCATGGCGACGCGATTGTGACCATCAAGCCCGGGCAGGGTGGTTTGGAGGCCCAGGATTGGACCTTCATGCTCTTTAAGATGTACATGAAGTACTGCCAGCGCCGCGGTTGGAAGGTCACCATCAACGATTGCCCCGCGGCCGAGGTCATTGGCATTGATCGCGCGACCTTTACCGTCGAAGGCAAGGATGCTTTTGGCATGCTTCGCGCCGAGGCCGGTGTCCACCGCCTGGTGCGCATTAGCCCCACCGACGACAAGAAGCGCCGCCAGACTACGTTTGCCGGCGTCGAGGTCATTCCGGTACTGCCCGACGATATCGATATCGAGATTAGTCCCGATGACATTCGCGTCGACGTGTACCATGCAAGCGGCCCGGGCGGCCAGGGTGTCAACACCACCGACTCCGCCGTGCGCGTGACGCATTTCCCCAGCGGTATCGTGGTCACGTGTCAAAACGAGCGCAGCCAGATTCAAAACAAGGCCGCGTGCATGCAGATCCTCAAGGCGCGCCTGTACGAGATTGAGCTCGAAAAGCGCGCCGAGGCCCTGGATGAGATTCGCGGACCCAAGACCACAATTGGTTTTGGCAACCAGATCCGCAGCTATGTGCTCTACCCGTACCAGATGGTTAAGGACCTGCGCACGGGCGTGGAGACCAGCAACGTCGAGGCAGTTCTTGACGACGGCGACCTGGATCCGTTTGTGATTGGCTATCACCGTTGGGCTACCGGCAACGCTGACGCGGAGGCCCCGTCTGCCTAAACCGCTCGGTTTAGGCGGAAATGGATCAAGGCCTTCCGAGCAGGGCGGTTTTGTATCCAGAACAAACCCTGCACAGGGGTGGTTTTTGTTTGGCGAATCGGTAGAATCGAATACATGAAGAAGTTCAAAGCGCATCCGATGGGGTGCGCTTTTTTGAGGGAGGCAGCATGGCATATCGTCTGGACATCAAGCGCATTCTTTCGATGAACTTCTTTCACGATCTGCCCCAGATCATGTTGGGGTGTGCCTTGGCCGCCATCGCGACCGACCTGTTTTTGATTCCCAACGGTCTTGCAGCCGGTGGCGTTACGGGCCTTGCGACGATTATCCAGGCGGTCGGCGCAGCGCGAGGCGTGTCGCTTCCCGTCGGTATCCAGACCATCGTGATGAATGCCTTGCTGCTGCTGGTCGTTATGCGCGAGGGCGGCATGTTCTATGTAGTGCAGACGGCGACGGGCTTTGTGCTGCTGGGCTTCTTTACCGATCTGTTTGCCCCGTTTGTAGCGCCTCTGGCACATGCGGACCTGATGCTTCCCGCTATGTGGGGCGGCATTATCACGGGCATTGGTTATGGCATGGTGTTGCGCGCCGGCGCCAACACCGGCGGCTCGGACACGATTGGCCAAATCATCTCGCGTAACACCTCGCTGCCGGTGGGCTCGACCGTCATGGCAATCGACGTTGCCGTATGCGCGGCATCTGCTCCGGTATTCTCGCTCGAAAATGCTCTATACGCAGGACTTTCGATGGTGATTAGCGGCTATGTTATCGATGCTGTGGTCGATGGCGGCAATAAGCGTCGTATGGTGCTCATCATCTCGGATAACTTTCCCGATATCGCGGCCGACATCATGTATGGTCTGGGCCGCGGCTGCACCAAATTAAAGGCGACCGGTATGTATTCGGGCGTCGAGAAGCCGGTGATCATGGTGATCGTTAGCCGTCGAGAGCTCAACACCCTCAAAACGATCGTGCGCGAGCGCGATCCTCACGCCATTGTGACGGTCGCCGACGTTACGGAAGCCTTCGGTGAGGGATTCAAGGACATTAACGCGTAGGCTGAATTTCGGTTTGCGGATCATTTTTGTGCCGGGGCGAGAGGTAGCCAGCGCATCCAAAAGACGTTCACATTGATAAACCGTTTCATCAGCGGTTCTGCCTGCTAAATTGTTCAAATAATGATAAAAACTCTGGTAAAGCCATCGGTTTCCAGCATAATGAATGACGTACGTGCATTGCGGCTGTGTTGGGATTACCTTCGGTGCCGTGCGCATCTTGTCTTAAGAGGATGAAAGGAAGGCACAATGAGCGACGAAGAGCTCAAAAAGGTTGCCAACGAGGTAAGGAAGGGCATCGTCACCGGCGTGCACGCTGCCAAGTCTGGCCATCCGGGCGGTTCGCTCGGCGCTGCCGACATCATGACCTATCTGTACTTTGAGGAAATGAACGTCGACCCGGCCGATCCCCGCAAGGCCGACCGCGATCGCTTCGTGCTTTCCAAGGGTCACTGCGCGCCTGGTCTGTACGCCGTGCTCGCCGAGCGCGGATTCTTCCCCAAGGAGGATCTCGAGACGCTGCGCCACATCGGCAGCCACCTGCAGGGTCACCCCAACATGAACGACACCCCGGGCGTCGACATGTCCACCGGTTCGCTCGGCCAGGGCATCTCCGCCGCCGTGGGCATGGCCGTTGCCGCCAAGCACTGGGGCGATACTTACCGCACCTACGCCCTGCTGGGCGATGGCGAGAGCGAGGAGGGCCAGGTCTGGGAGGCCGCCATGTTTGCCGGCAACCAGCAGCTCGACAACCTCTGTGTGATCGTCGACCACAACGGCCTACAGATCGACGGCCCCGTCGAGGAAGTCAACGATCCCATGCCGCTCGCCGACAAGTTCCGCGCCTTTAAGTTCCACGTGGTGGAGCTTGCCGACGGCAACGACTTCGATCAGATCCGCGCCGCCTTTGCCGAGGCTCGCGCCACCAAGGGACAGCCGACCGCCATTATCGCCGAGACCACAAAGGGCAAGGGCGTCTCCTTTATGGAGAACCAGGTGGGTTGGCACGGTAAGGCCCCCAACGATGAACAGTTTGAGCAGGCCATGGCAGAGCTCACGGCCGCCGGAGAGGAGCTCTAGGATGGCAGACGTCAAGAAAATCGCCACGCGCGTAAGCTACGGCGAGGCCCTCGTCGAGCTCGCCAACGAGCACGATGACTTTGTGGTCCTCGACGCCGACCTGGCCGCCGCCACGCAGACCGGTAAGTTTAAGGCAGCCTGCCCCGACCGCTTCTTCGATGTGGGCATTGCCGAGAGCAACCTGATGGGCGTTGCCGCCGGTATCGCAACCACCGGCCGCGTTGCCTTCGCGAGCACCTTTGCCATGTTTGCCGCCGGCCGCGCCTTTGAGCAGGTCCGCAACTCCATTGGCTACCCGCATCTCAACGTCAAGATCGGCGCCACGCACGCCGGTATCTCGGTGGGCGAGGACGGCGCCACGCACCAGTGCTGCGAGGATATCGCCCTGATGCGCGTCATTCCCGGCATGACCGTCGTCGTTCCCGCCGATGACGTCGAGGCCCGCGCCGTGACGCGCGCCGCCTACGAGTGCGACGGTCCCGTGTACATGCGCTTTGCCCGCCTGGCCTCGCCGGTCATCAACGACCCCGAGACCTACAAGTTCGAGTTGGGCAAGGGCATCGTTATGCGCGAGGGCGCCGACGTTACCATCATCGCCTGCGGTCTGATGGTCGGCGAGGCCCTCGAGGCCGCCGAGCAGCTCGCTGCCGAGGGCATCGACGCCGAGGTCATCAACATGCACACCATCAAGCCCATCGATGCCGACCTGATCGTCAAGAGCGCCACCAAGACCGGCCACGTCGTGACCGTCGAGGAGCACTCTGTGATCGGTGGCCTGGGCAGCGCCGTTGCCGATGTCCTGTGCGAGCAGTGCCCGACGCCGCTCAAGAAGATCGGCGTCAACGATACCTTTGGCGAGTCCGGCCCGGGCGCCGAGCTCCTGCACAAGTACGGCCTGGACGCCGCCAACATCGTGGCGACCACCAAGGAGTTCTTGGCATAAGGCAAGACGAGGCAAAGTATCGTCTCAACAACCACATCCAAGCCAGAACAGGGGCATCCCCAAAGAGGGCGCCCCTGTTTTTGTTGAATTTAAATTAGAGTCCTGCCAAGCAAAGTTCCCATGGGGAAACGGGCCCATCCCAACAAAGTGCAATTCAGACCCTTCCAACTTTGTATGCGCAGCATCTCAAGTTGGTGCGTCGGCCCCATAGTAGCCGCAGGCCGGGCGCAGGGTTACCTCCCAAATCTTTCCGCAGCGCAGGCCGGCGTTTGTCCGCAGCTCCGCAGGAGCAGGACAAATGCCGGCCATGCGCGAGGACGATTTGGGAGGTAACCCTGCGCCCGGCCGGTGGGATCCCAAAGCCCGCCATGCTTCTTATGTGCAGCAAAGCTAATGCTGCTAAAATGTAAAGCGCTCATGTAGTTTAAACGCACGACGATAAGGAGCACCAGTGGGTAACCACTTCCGTACCTCCGGTGCGGGCGATGATGCCCCCAAGACGCAGACAGGCGTCCAGGGCAGCCGTTTCGCCACTCCGGATTCAGAGGGCCAGCCTGTTGCTCAGGCCCCCGCTCAGCCGGCAGATCAGGCACAGCCGGCATCCGATCCCTTTGCCTACAATCCCACCAGCGATGTTGCGCTTTCCGGCACGGCGGGTTTTGAGCCCGTTCAGGCTGTGACCGCTCGCGTGGAGCAGCCTCAGGCTGGCGCCGCCGCGCCGCAGCCTAGCATGGCCGGCATTCCCGACCCCATGGCTCCTGCGACACCGGCTCCTCAGCCTGCGCAGTCTGGCCTCTTTGCCGCTATTCCCGATCCCACGCAGCCTGCTGCCCCGGTGGTCGAGAGCGATCAGGCAGCCGAGGTCGCAAGCCTCGATAACGCGCTCAACAACCCCGATTTTACGTCGGTGTTTGCGCCCATCGATCCGCAGGCCAGCCGCAAGAAGATGGCCAAGCAGGCCGGTGTCGAGCCCGTCATCCTTATGGAGCATGTCACCAAGATCTATCCGGCACAGCCCAACAAGCCTGCACTCGACGACATCAACATCGAGATCTATCCGGGCGAGTTCGTCTTCCTGGTCGGTCATTCCGGCTCGGGTAAGACCACGCTGCTGTCGACGCTCAACCGCGACGTCAAGCCGACGAGCGGCCGCATCCTGGTTGCCGGTCAGGACCTCATGAAGATCAAGAACCGCAAGGTTCCGTTCCTGCGCCGCCAGATTGGCGCCGTGTTCCAGGACTTTAAGCTTCTGCCGCAAAAGACCGCCTACGAAAACGTGGCGTTTGCCCTGCAGTGCATCGGCAAGCCCAAGGGCGTCATTCGCAGCCAGGTGCCCGAGGTGCTGCGTCTGGTCGGTCTGGCCGATCAGATGGACTCGCTGCCCGACCAGCTTTCCGGTGGCGAGCAGCAGCGCGTTGCCGTCGCCCGCGCTATGGTCAACCGTCCGCCGCTGCTGATCTGCGACGAGCCCACGGGTAACCTCGACCCGGCGATCTCACTGGGCATCATGAAGCTGCTCGAGCGTATTAACCGCACCGGCACCACCGTGATCGTCGCCACGCACGACCGCGAGATGGTCGATAGCATGCACCGTCGCGTGATCGCCCTCGAGGGCGGCCACGTTATCCGCGACCAGGAGAGGGGAGGTTACGGCAACTATGGCACCAACTAACGTGGGCTACTCCTTCAAAGAGGCAATCAGTCACTTCTTCCGTAACTGGACTACCTCGCTCGGCGCCGTCATCACGATCTTCCTTTCGTTGTTTATCATCGGCCTGTTCATCATGGGCTCCGCGATGCTGAACTCCGTGATCGGCACCGTCGAGGATCAGGTTGTCATCAACGCGTTCATTAGCGATGACGCCGATCAGGCCGATGTTCAGGCTTTTGAGGCCGAGCTTAAGACGTGGAGCAACGTCAAGTCCGTGACCTATAAGGACAAGGACGACGCGCTGGCCGAGTATACGAGCAAGATGTCGGGCAACGCCGACGCCACCATGAGCGCGCTCGATGGCCAGAACCCGCTGCCGGCTTCGTTTGCAATTGAGATGGACGATCCGTCCAAGGTCGAGAGCACGGCAGAGAAGCTCAAGAAGAACGCCGATTTCCAGAAGATCGCGGATGACGGCGACGTCAACGCGAGCGTGCTGTACGGCCAGGAGGAAGTGAGCCGCCTGTTCCAGGTGACCAACTACATCCGCATCGCCGCCGTGGTGCTCGTTGGCCTTCTGACCTTTATCGCATTCATCTTCATCAACAACACGATTCGCCTGTCCATCACGGCGCGTCGTCGTGAGATTGCGATTATGCGTCTGGTCGGCGCCAGCAACGGCTTCATTCGCGGCCCGTTTATCACCGAGGGCGTACTGCAGGCCATTTTGGGCTCGCTGCTTTCCATCGGCGTTCTGGAGCTGCTGCGCAATCTGATGATTCCGCGTTTGCAGGAGAGCATCGGCTGGATGTCGTTTGCCCTGCCGATGCAGTACTACCTGGTGACCTATGCTGCGCTGATTCTGGTCGGCGTGATTATCGGTCTCTTTGGTTCTGCCATAGCCATGCGCCGCTACCTGCGCGTGTAGGCATGCCTGGAATTCATCCCTTCCAACGGGTCGTCTCTTATGGGGCGGCCCGTTTTTTGATCTCTAGGGGACGGCAGGAAAGCGAATCATTTGGGTAGACTCTTTGGAGTTCGTCATCGATAGCAAGGAGGCGCCATGGGGCGCAATAACAAGCATAAGCGTGGAGCTCGCAATAAGCGCGGGCCGGTGCGCAGCGAACGCCGTCCGAGCCTGACCGGGCGCGTGCAGCTCCATGAGCATGGCGCCTATGTCATAACCGAGAGCGGCGACTACAAGGTTATGGGCCGCGGTAAGCGCGAGATCATGGATGGCGATACCGTTGCCGTGAGCATTAAGAACAGCCCGCACGGTGAGCGGCGCGCCGTGATCGAAGGCGTGGTTGAGCGCGCAGCCATAAGCGTGGTGGGTACGTACCAGACCGCTGGTCCGCTCGGTGTGATCGAGCCGCTCGATTCGCGCCTGAAGGCCGACTTCTTCATTCTGCCCGAGGATACCTCGGCGGATCGTCTGGGCGTCCACCCGGGTGATGCCGTTGTCGCGCGCATTTTGACCTACCCGACGCGCCTGGAATCGGGCACCGTGACGATCGAACGCCGCATTGGCGGAGATGACGCGCCCGATTTGGGCGTTCAATACGTGATGGCGCGTTACGGCTATACCGATAGCTATCCCGAGGCCGCGCTGGACGAGGCCGAGGGGCTTTCGCTCGATGTGTCCGCGGCGCTTAAGGACCCGCTCCGCCGCGATCTGCGCGACCGCTTTGTCATCACGATCGACCCGGTCGACGCGCGCGACTTTGACGATGCCATTTCGCTTGAGCGCACGCCCGAGGGTGGCTACAAGCTGGGTGTGCATATCGCTGACGTTTCTCACTATGTGGCCTGGGACGGGCATATCGATCTTGAGGCTCGCCATCGTACGACATCGGTGTATCTGGCCGATCGCGTGCTTCCCATGCTGCCCGAACGCCTGTCCTGTGACCTGTGTTCGCTTCGCCCTGACGAGGACCGTCTTGCGTTTACCGTTGACATTGAACTCGATGCGCAGGGTCGCGTGCGGCATTACGATCCGTACCCCAGCGTGATTCGCTCGCGTGTGCGTATGGACTATGACGGCGCCGAGGCGCTGCTGGTGCGTGCCGGCGCGGTGGAGTATGGGGTGCTGGAGGGTGCGGCCGAGGATGTTGCGGCTGCTGAGGCCTCGCGCGAGGAGGCGCTTGAGCGCGGTCTTGCGTGCGAGAAGGCCGCCCGCGGCTGCAACGTCGACCTCGGCAATTTCCTTGTCGCCGCCAACGAACTCGCCGAACTTCGCCGTCGTATTCGTCGCGTCCGCGGCTCAGTCGATTTTGACACGGCCGAGATTCGCGCTCTATTAGATGAGGACGGAGTACCCGTGCAGATTGTGGCGCGCGAGCGTTCGTGTGCCACGTCGCTTATCGAGGAAGCCATGCTGCTCGCCAACGAGTGCGTTGCAGAGTGGCTGGCAGACCGTGATATCGAGGCCTGCTATCGCGTGCATGAGGATCCGAGCCCCGATAGCCTGCACGGTGCCGCCGTTGCGCTGGCGCAGCTGGGCATCATCGACGATCGCCGTGCTGCCGGTATTGCCCTGGGGAGTCCCGATGAGCTGCAGGCTGCAGTTGATGCTGCCGCCGGTACGGCCAACGCACCGCTCGTCAACACGCTGCTTCTGCGCAGCATGCAGCGCGCGCTGTACAAGCCGCGCAACGAGGGCCACTTTGCGCTCGCCGCGCCGTGCTACTGCCACTTTACGAGTCCCATCCGTCGCTACCCCGATCTGGTGGTGCACCGCGTGCTCAAACTGCAGTTGGCCTATGAGCAGCTCGGCGGCAAGGACGCCTTGGTCCGTACGCCGCGGCTGATCGGCAAGGGGCGCGAGTCGCTGCCGCGCATTCTGCCGCAGATTTGCCGTGCGTGCAGCGATGCGGAGCGTGCGGCCGATGCCGCCAGCCATGCGACGCAAAAGATCAAGATTGCCCAGTACTATGAGGATCGCCTGGGCGAGCGCTATGCCGGAACGGTCTCATGGGTCAGCAGCATGGGCCTCTTTGTGCGCTTGGACCTGACGCAGGTCGAAGGCTTGGTTTCGATCAAGAGTCTGGGCAACGAGTGGTTCGAGTTCGACGAGGATGCGCTTACGCTGACGGGCGCCGACACGGGGACTCGCTATGAACTGGGCCAGCGCGTGATTATCGAGGTCTCGCGCGTCAATACCACGCGTGGGCACTTGGACTTTAAGCTTATCCATTAGCCAAATCTCGACTCATGGCGGGAGAGCGGAGGGCGGTCTTTCGGGGCCGCCCTCCGCATTTGGATCATGGCTACCTTGCCGTCTGCTCGGCCGCCCGCTTACCTGCTATTCGAGAGGTAAAACCTACCAAAATAAACCTGTCCCTTTTTGGCAGGTTTACAAGAAAGCGGGGATGAGATGGCGACGGTGTACGGTTATGCGCGGGTGAGTTCGCGCGATCAGAATCTTAATCGGCAGCTGGATGCGCTGGGCGCCTATGGCGTGGGCTCGGCGAATATTTATGCCGACCATGCGAGCGGCAAGGACTTCGATCGACCGCGCTATCGCGAGCTGCTGCACGTCCTGGGAGACGGGGACGTGCTGGTGGTGCTTTCTATCGACCGACTTGGTCGTAATTACTCCGAGATTCTTGAGGAATGGCGTCGCATTACCAAGGGGCTCGGGGTTGCCATTGTGGTGTTGGACATGCCATTGCTTGACACGCGCGCCAGGGCAAGCGGCACGCCGGATGTGACTAATACCCTGATTGCCGATATTGTGCTGCAACTGCTGAGCTACGTGGCGCAGGTGGAGCGCGAGAATATCCATCGGCGCCAAGCGGAGGGAATTGCAGCGGCGCGGGCGCGAGGGGTCCGTTTCGGTCGACCTCGCAAGCCGTGCCCTCCTCAGTTTGAGCTGGTGCGCGATAGCTATGAGGCGGGCGATATTACCCGCAGCCAGGCAGCAAAGTGCCTGGGCGTGTGCGTGGGGACGTTCGATCGCTGGATGCGCGAGGCGGGGTAGGGGTTTGCGTCGCTTTGTCGCTTCCTGTTGCGATTCAAATTTTGATACGGTGACGATGTCATTTGGGGCTACACTCGCTGATATTCAAAAAAGGAGGTAGGCCCTTGGCGCGCGTAAAACAAATAATCGGATGGACCGCGATCATTCTGTTCGCTGCAACGCTGGCGGGCATCTGGGTGCTGACGGAGCAAAATGCGGTGGAGACGTCGTTGCTGAGCGAGTCCACCGCGCGCGTGGTGGAGGGTCAGGCTACGGGCGTTCAGGCTGCCGATGCCACGGGTGAAGCTCAGACCGAGAACGGGATGACCGGGGGCATCGATTCGGCTGCCTCGAATGTCCGGTCTGGCCGACTTGCTTCCATTCGCATGTGGGTGGGCACGAACGTCCGTCGCGTTGCCCATACCGTAGAGTTTTTCTTCGTCGGATTGTTCGCCTCGGTGGCCGTGGTTTGCTTTTCCAGGCGTCCGTGGAGCGTTTGCTCCCGTTGCGTGCCCGTGTTGCTCTTTTGCGCCGTCTGCTCCGTTGGCGATCAGGTACATAAGATCTTTGTTCCCGGCAGGCATTTCGACGTTATCGATTTAGGATTCGATGCTGCGGGCTATGTCACCGCGATGCTGTTGGTATTGCTGGTCTCCGCATGGGTGCACCACGAGACGCGCCCCATCGGCGCCCATGCGAGGCGCTAGCCGGTAACAAACCCGTTTCTGATCATGCGACCTTGTTGAATTATTTTGTGTCGCGCGTATTTCCGAGCGGTCGGATTTGAGGGGCGAGCGGTAGAACGCTCGTCCTTTGTGCGCCACGATGCGGCACAATGTACCGTAAAAGCTGTTTGTATTCGGTACGAATCGTTCGTTGGTCTTTAATTCTTCTCAACGGAGGTGTTTGAGATGGCAAACGGATTGCTTTTGCGGCTTCGCGAGCGTGAGCTCAGCGCGAGCCCGGCGGAACGCAATGTCATCGCATATGTGAGCGCTCATCCGCACGAGGTGGTCGGGCTGTCCGTCCGCGGTCTTGCCGATGCCACGTTCTCCTCGCCCTCGAGCATTTTGCGCTTTTGCAAGCGTTTGGGTTTTGCGGGCTACAAGGAGTTCCAGCGCGAACTGATTGCCGAGCTGGCGCTCTTAGGTGACAAGAAAGACGTAGCCCTCGAGGACATCTCCATGGATGACAGCGTCGAACGTATCGTGGGGAAGGTGATGAAAAGCAACGTGCGCACGATCGAAGCGACGGCGCGAACGCTCGATTACACCGTCTTGGAGCGATGCGCGGCCTATCTTAAGCGGGCGCGCGCAGTCAATCTGTTCGGTATCGGTGCCTCTCGTTTGGTCGCGCACGATCTGGCGCAAAAGCTCATGCGTGTCGACAAAGAGTGCCATCTGTACGACGACTGGCATGATCAGCTCTTGTGTGCCAAGAACATGCATGAGGGCGATATGGCAATCGCCTTTAGCTACTCGGGCTTGACGCAAGAGGTGCTGGACTGCACCGCCGAGGCCCAACGTCACAACTGTCCCGTTGTGGCCGTGACCAAAGTAGATGGATCATCCAAGCTTGCCACCATGGCCGATGCCGTGCTCGGCGTCGCTGCGAGTGAGCCCTTGGTCCGCAGCGGTGCCATGGCTTCGCGTATGGCCCAGCTTATGGTTGTCGATGCCCTGTACGCTGCTTACGTTGCCAGCGACTACGAACGGGCGACGCATGTCATTAAGCAAAACTACATCGAGAAACAGGAAAGATGAGGTGAATGAAATGCTCGATTTAACAAAATTCACGACCGAACAGCGTAATCAAAGGTCTATGGACCTCGATACGATGACATCGCTGCAAATCGTTACGACGATGAACGATGAGGATCTTCGTGCCGTCCAGTCGGTCACAAAAGTGCTGCCCCAGGTTGCCACAGCAATCGACTGGGCTGCTGAGGCACTCGAGCGCGGCGGGCGCGTCTTTTACATGGGCGCAGGCACCAGCGGTCGTCTGGGCGTACTCGACGCTTCGGAGTGTCCGCCCACGTTTGGCGTGTCACCCGATCTGATTGTCGGGCTCATTGCCGGAGGCGAGACGGCGTTTATCAAGGCTGTCGAAGGTGCCGAAGACAGCGAGGAGCTTGGCGCGAGCGACCTGCGGGGGCGTGGACTCTCGGACAAGGATCTTGTCGTTGGCCTGGCGGCAAGCGGTCGTACTCCCTATGTGGTGGGCGGCCTTGTGTACGCCAAGGCAACTGGGTGCAAGACCATTGCAATTGCCTGCAACCAAGGGTCGAAGATCGGGGAGAGCGCAGATCTTGCCATTGAACCCGTGCCCGGTCCCGAGGTGCTGACCGGCTCAACGAGGCTCAAGGCGGGAACGGTTCAAAAGCTCATTCTCAACATGATTTCGACCGGTGCCATGGTCAAGATCGGCAAGGTATACCAAAACCTGATGGTCGATGTGCAGCAGACGAACGAGAAGTTGGTGGTGCGCGGCCAGAACATCGTGATGGAGGCGACCGGCTGCACGCGCGAGCGCGCTATTCAGGCGCTTGCAGATGCTGGCGGCCACGTAAAAACCGCTATTGTCTCGGTACTGCTGGGCTGCGATGCCGAGCAGGCTGCGGTAGCTCTTGAGCGAGCGAGAGGCCATGTCCGTGCTGCGGTGAGTGGCCATGAGAAGAGCAATGCCGATGCCCAATAGGTGCGCGGCGTGAGCTGATAAGACATCCAGACGAGATACCCAATACAAGGAGGAGTTATGACGAACAAAGAGCTGGCTCAAAAGCTGCTGGACCTTTTGGGCGGTAAAGACAACGTGTTGGCAAACGCGGCGTGCATGACGCGCCTGCGCGTGACCGTCAAAGACACGGGCAACGTCGACACGGAGGGTATTAAGGCACTCGACGGCGTGATGGGCTTGGTCGAGGACGACACGATGCAGATCGTGCTGGGTCCGGGCAAGGTGAATAAGGTGCTCGAGGAGTTCTCCAAGCTCACCGGCCTTGCGAAAGGCGTTGCTGACGAGAGCGTGGTTGACGCTGCGGCCACAAACAAGGCCGCGCAGAAGGCAAAGTACGAGTCCAAGCCGGTTCAGGCCTTCCTCAAGAAGATTTCCAATGTCTTCGTCGCCCTGCTTCCCGGCATCATTGCGGCTGGCCTCATCAACGGTATCTGCAACGTCATTAACGTCTCGACGGCAGGCGCGCTTGCAGGCGAGTGGTGGTACCAGGGCATTCGTTCCATGGGCTGGGCCCTGTTTGCCTATCTGCCCATCTTGGTGGGCTATAACGCGGCACGTGAGTTTGGCGGCTCCGCTGCGCTGGGCGGCATCGCCGGCATGATGTGTATCGCTAACAGTGCCATGCCCCTGCTTGCGCCTGGCGCGGCCGATCCTGCCACTGCCATTCTGCTGCCGCTCACCAATGCGCAGTACAACCCCGCAGCGGGCGGCATGATCGCGGCTCTTATCGCTGGCGCATTTTTTGCCTGGATGGAGCGTCAGATTCGCAAGGTTATGCCCAACGCGCTCGACACGTTCTTGTCCCCGCTGCTGGTGCTCATCATCGGCGCCTTTGCTCTGATGCTCGTCATCCAGCCGGTTGGCGCATGGCTGACGACTGCCATCTTTAGCGTTTTGACCTTTATCTTCGAGAAGCTGGGCGTCCTGGGTGGCTATATCCTGTCGGCAGGCTTCTTGCCGCTGGTTTCCGTCGGCCTGCATCAGGCGCTCACGCCGATCCACGCTATGCTCAACGATCCCGACGGCGCTACCAAGGGTATCAATTACCTGCTTCCCATCCTTATGATGGCTGGCGGCGGCCAGGTCGGTGCCGGTTTGGCGCTGTACTTTAAGACCAAGAACGCCAAGCTCAAGAAGTACGTTGCAGAGTCCATTCCCGTTGGAATCCTGGGTGTGGGCGAGCCTCTGATGTATGCCGTTACGCTGCCGCTCGTTCGTCCGTTTGTGACGGCCTGCCTGGGTGCCGGATTTGGCGGCGCGCTCGCGGCGCTGCTTCACATCGGCACGGTTTCTCAGGGCGTTTCCGGTCTGTTTGGCCTGCTGATCGTCGTTCCTGGTCAGCAGCTCGGCTACGTTGCCGCTATGCTGCTTGCCTATGCCGCCGGCTTTGTCCTGACGTGGTTCTTTGGCGTCGACGAGCAGAAGATCAACGAGTTCTTTGGCGAGTAGTTTGATATCGCGAGCCGTGTTGCTCAGGGCTCGCGGCGCGCGGCAGATTTCTTGATGCTATGGTTGTGCCGGCGGGGCTAACTGCTCCGCCGGCCTTTTTTAAAGGAGTGTTGAAGCGTGAAAACGGGTATTTCGATTTATCTTTCCAACCCTCTGCAGGATATTGAGCGGACGATTGAACACGGTGCCGCGGCGGGTGCGCGCTATGCGTTCACCTCGCTGCATATTCCCGAGGATGGGGGAGCGGCGTATACCGATAAGGTCCGTCATGTGCTGTCGCTGCTTTCCGCCCGCGGCATTGCGCTCATTGCCGATGTGGGGCCGCGCACGTGCGATTTGCTCGGGCTTGAGCGCATCGAGGACCTGCGCGATCTGGGGTTGGAATACCTTCGTTTGGACTATGGCTTTAGCGCCCGGCGGGTCGCGGAGCTGTCCGGTGTATTTCGCATTGTGGTCAATGCATCGACGGTGAGTTCTGATGAAATCGCATCGTGGCGTGAGGCCGGTGCCGATGTGACTCGTTTTGCCGCCTGCCACAATTTTTACCCCAAGCCTTATACCGGTTTAGCTCTGGAGGACATTGCTCGGGTGAATCTTCGTCTTGCGGCGCTTGGATTCGAAATCATGGCTTTTGTGCCGGGCGATGCTAACGTTCGCGGGCCGGTATTCGAGGGACTGCCGACGGTCGAGACGCAGCGCGGTCGCGCGTCAAAGGTTGCTCTCAATATGCTTGAGCTTGCACATGGCGCCGATTGCGACATTGTGTTGGTCGGCGACCCCGATCTTTCCGATGCGGGCTGGGCGCAGTTTGCTCAAGTTTCCGCCGGATACGTGGACCTGCAATGCGAGCTTGAGCCCGGTTATGCCTATGTGCGCGGGCAGATTCATCGCGACCGGCCCGACTCGAGTGTCCTCATCTTTAGGTCTCAGGAGTCACGTACGACGCTTAAGCCGGATTCCGTGCCGATGGATGCCGGTGCCGGCCTGTCACGAAAGACGGGGTCGATCGCTGTGAGCAATAGCGGCTATGGGCGCTACGAAGGCGAGCTTGAGATTGCGCGGGTCGATCTTCCCGGTGACGAGCGCATGAACGTTGCGGGTCATATCACGCCCGAGGCAATGGAGCTGCTGCCGTTCATCAAACGCGGATTCGGGGTACGGTTCGTTTAGCGTATGACCCGTGGGCTACAATTGGCCCATCATGCGAAGGCGCCTCGTGTGGCGTGTGCCTGCGTTGGCCGATCTATATTCGGAGGATTTCCATGACCGTACTGTTTGTTGAATATCCCAAGTGCTCGACCTGCAAGAAGGCCAAGGCATGGCTGGACGAACACGGGGTAGAGTATATCGACCGCGATATCGTTTTGGACAATCCCACGGCTGATGAACTTGCGACCTGGATTGCTCGTTCGGGGCTGCCGGTGCGACGCTTCTTCAACTCGTCGGGCATGAAATATCGAGAGCTGGGCCTGAAGGCGCGTCTGGATGCGGGCATGACGGATCGGGAGTGCTACGAGCTGCTAGCGACCGACGGTATGCTGGTCAAGCGTCCGCTGCTGGTGGGCGACGACTTTGCGATCCCCGGCTTTAGGGAAGCGGCTTGGACCGAGGCGTTGCTGTAGCGGCTACGGAAAGTGCGACCCGTTTTGAGCTTCGATTACGGGATACGGTTTCCGGTTGAGGGCTCGATGGGAAAGTGGGGACCGGTTTGAGCTTGAGATCTGGGACGCACTTTCCGCCGGCAGGCTTGCCCCGGTCAGTCCTCCAACTGCGCCCATTCGTGCGGATCGTAGACCTTTACGTGCTTGTTGGGCTTGCTGCTCCAGTACTCCTCGTCCATAAAGGGCAGATATGCCTGAACGCCGGGGCAGATAAAGGGGATCCGCTGCTGTTGCAGTCGCTCGCGCTGGCGCTGCTCCAGGTGCGCCTCGGATATGACGGTCGGCATACCGGACAGCTCGACGAGGCTTGCCTGGATTCGCTTAAGGTCGGGGAGTCCAGCGTGCCATGACATCCGCATGATCAAAAAGGATGCACGGCGATATTTTGCCTGCATCACAGTAATGGCGGGGCGTAACGTGGGGTGAATTTTATCGCTGTCAGGCCATGGGGCGGCGCTTATCTCGAGACCGAGGGCCTCCCACAGGTAATCAAGATCTTCATTCATGGTGCCTCGATATCCGTGCAATGATGACAGTTCGATTGTGCCATCCACCGTGAGTGCTGCATTGTTGTAATCTACCAGCGGTAGATGTGGGGTGTTTTACGGGCTTTGGCGCCGTACGTGTCGCTGGCGCTTCACAGGTCCTTCACGTGTTGGCCGTATTTGACTGAATTTCAAAAAAGTCAAAATTGGGGCTTGCGTCACGGCCGGACTTCCCGTATATTTCTTTCTTGCGCAAAGGCACAGCCGAGCGCAGCGATGCAGTCATTGGGATGTCGTCTAATGGCAGGACAGCGGATTCTGGTTCCGTCAATGGGGGTTCGACTCCCTCCATCCCAGCCATTGCATTTGCTACATATGGCCCGTTCGTCTAGCGGTTTAGGACGCCGCCCTCTCAAGGCGGAGATCACCAGTTCGAATCTGGTACGGGCTACCAAAATTGAACGCCCGGGCCTCGTAAGAGACCCGGGTTTTGTGTATTGACCGATATTTAAGGCGCGCGTTGAGTCTGCCGCCCGGACCGAGGAGTTGTCATGGATCTGCCTATCAGCTTGGAAGACATCACGTATGCCGAGAACTATCTGGCGCAGGGCGACCTGGCTACGGCGACGCCGCTGCTTGAGCGTCTGGTGGAGCTCGCCGAGGAGTATATCGACGCTGAGTGCAAGACGGAGGAGAAGCGCCAGTACTTTAGCTTCGACAGCAAGTTTGAGCGCCTGGCCTATCGCCGCGTGGAGAAGGATCCGCGCGAGCTGGTGCAGGTCGAGGTTCCCTTTGACCGCCTGTACTCCGACATGGCGTTTGCCTACATCCGCCAGCAGGATTATGTGAGTGCTCGGAATGCCCTGATGCAGGCCGTGCGTTGGGATCCCATGAACTGCAACTATCGCTTGGACTTGGCCGAGCTGTTCCGCGCGCTCGAGGACAAGCAGGAGTGGGCATCGCTCTCGTTCTCGGTGCTGGAGCGCGCGAGCGACGGTAAGTGCGCCGCACGCGCCTACACCAACTTGGGTCAGTACTTCTTGGAGCCCGAGACCGAGAACATTTCGGCTGCCGTGGGCTGCGCGCGTCTGGCGCTGCGCCTGGCGCCCAACGATGCGCATACGACGCGCCTGCTCAACAAGATCCATACCACCTATCCGGATGCCGCGGACGAGAGTGACGACCATGTGATGGGTGAGCTCGCCCTGCAGGGCGTGCCGACCTCGCCTTCGGCCGAGATTGCCATCTGCCTGATCATGTGTGCGACCGACGCTGCGAGCGACGGCGACAAGCAGGAGGCTACGCGCCTGACGGTCCGTGCCCGCGACCTGGTGGGCGAAGAGGCGTGCGCGGCGATTATCAAGCTGGTGCGCGAGAGTGATGCCGAGCTTAACGCCGAGCGCAAGGCAAAGCGCGAGGCTGCGGGCTCAAACGCTGATGGCGCCAAGGAGGCCGGCTATGCCCAGTAAGCGCGAGCGCAAGCTCATTTCCAAGAATCGCTCGGCACATCACGAGTACTTTATCGATGAGACGTTTGAGTGCGGTATTGAGCTGAGCGGTACCGAGGTCAAGTCGATTCGCGAGCGCGCGTGCCAGATTACCGATACCTTCGCACTGATTCGTGGCGGGGAGTGCTGGCTCGTCGGCCTGCATATCCACCCTTATAGCCATGGTGGCGTGTGGAATCGCGATCCCGACCGTCGGCGCCGTCTGCTGCTGCACCGCAAGGAGATCGACTTTCTTGACGGCAAACTTCGCAACCGCGGCTATGCGCTGGTGCCGCTGGAGCTCTACTTTAATACCGACGGCCGCGTAAAGCTGCTGCTGGGCCTAGGCCGCGGCAAGAAGCTTTACGACAAGCGCGAGGATATGGCCAAGCGCGATGTCCAGCGCGAGATCGACCGCGCCCTCAAGGAGCGCAATCGCTAGGCGTTCTGTATAAGTTGCGGTGGAATACGGACTGTTTTGCCTGTTTGAGGGGCTATTCAGTCCTTATTTCACCGCAACTGCGGGCGTCTCATCTTGCTTATACTGTTTTGACACATATGTCTCAAAGGTGGTGCCCGTTGTGGGCGCCGCCTTTTTTGTGGGTACATACATCCATGAGGTTCCAACCCGGGTTAGGGGAGTGATCGTTATGGACAAAACTGCGTTCTTTACCATGCCGAGCGGTCTGTACGTGGTGAGCGCCGCGGCAGACGGGCTGCGCGCCGGCTGCGTCATCAACACTGCGGTGCAGGTGACGTCCATGCCGCCGCGCATTTCAGTTGCCGTGAACAAGGACAACGTCACTTCGGGCGTCATCGCTTCGGCCAAAGCGTTCGCGCTGACCGTGATCGATCAGACCGCCGACATGCTCTACATCGGTAATTTTGGGTTCCGCACCAGCAGCGACTATGACAAGTTTGCCAAGTACGAGACCCGCGAGACTGCCCTCGGCATGCCTTATGTGCCCGAGCACGCGGCGGCCCTGTTTAGCTGCCATTTGATCGACACTGTGGATGTTGGCACGCATCTGCTGTTTATCGGCGAGGTCGAGGATGCCGAGCGCTTGAGTGACGAGACGTCGCTCACCTACGATTACTACCATAAGGTCCTGAAGGGCAAGACGCCTCCGAAGGCGTCCTCGTATCAAGGCTAGAAATGTTTTAAAAATACTTGCATTATATTATTGAGAATCTATACTGATAAATGAAGTACATCACCAGTCGCGTTCGAGAGGAGAACATCATGGCTGAGGAGAAGAAGACGTATAAGTTCGTGTGCGTCGTTTGCGGTTACGAGGTTGAGGTCGATACGCCTGAGCTGCCCGAGGATTATGTGTGCCCGGTGTGCGGCGTCGGTCCCGATCAGTTTGAGCTCGTCGAGGAGTAGCTCGCAGACACACGGCGAAAGCCGAACATAGCTCTGTCCAAGGGCCCCGGTCGAATTCTCGGCTGGGGCCCTTTTCCTCCGTCCCCAAGGGATCACGGTTGCTGTTGGCCGATCCTGTCTGTTGCGAGTCCGGCCGACCTTTTGTCTCAATCTGTAACATCTAACGGTGGAAATTTGGCCCACTTGTTACAGATTGAGACAAACGGAGCTGACCCTCGGAATGATCTCGATCTGTAACATCTAGACATCAAAAGCGGGTCTAGACGTTACAGATCGAGACGTTTGCCTAGGTAGGTGCCCCATTACATCCCTGTCAACAACACGACATCGAGAATCGTCACGATGGCACCAATCCCTACGAGCAGCGCGTTGAGCGGGCGCGAATTGGCGTATTTGCCCATGACGCGGGGTGAACTGGTGAGCCGTATGAGCACAAAGACCGTAATCGGCAGCTGAAGCGACAGCAGTGCCTGACTCCAGATGAGACCTTCAAAAGGATTTGGGACGACCAGGCACGCCGTCACTGCGCCGACGAAACAGGCCGCCACCCCGATCGAGGAATGTCGGTCGTGGATATCGTATTCCTCGTCGAACATGCCCGCAGTGATGGTTCCCGCCGCCATGCCCGCTGTCACGCTGCTCGATAGTCCCGCGAACAGCAGCGCTACCGCAAAGATGGTCGAGCTCGCCGGGCCCAGAATGGGGGAGAGCGTGGCCGCTGCGACGGCGAGGTCGTCTACGACCATGCCGTGCGCAAAGAAGGTCGTTGCGGCCAGGATGACCATGGCCGAGTTGATTGCCCAGCCCACGCCCATCGAAAAGAGTGTGTCGAAGAGTTCGTAGCGCAGACGCTCTTCGATAACCTGCTCGCCTTGACCTTCGAAGTGCATGGATTGGATGACCTCGGAGTGCAGGAAGAGGTTGTGTGGCATAACGACCGCACCCAGGACACTCACGATAATCGTTGCCGAGCCGGCAGGCATGCTGGGGGTGATCCAGCTTGCGGTTGCTTGCGGCCAGTCGACTTTGACCAGTGCGAGCTCTGCTAAAAACGAGAGTCCCACCACACCCACGAAGGCGATGATCCAGCGTTCGGCGCGCTTGTAGGAGCTCGTCATGAGCATCGCCATCGATACTGCCGCCACGATGACGCAGCCCGCGCGCACGGGCAGCCCAAAGAGCATCTGAAGGGCAATCGCGCCACCCAGGACTTCGGCCATGGCGGTGGCGACAGTCGCGAGATAGGCACTGGCGAGTACCGTGCGTCCAACGAAGCGGGGGAGGTAACGTGTCGTGGCCTCGGCAAGGCAGGCGCCCGTGGCGATACCCAGGTGCGCCGCGTTGTGCTGCAGCACAATGAGCATAATCGTGGACAGCGTGACGATCCACAGCAGCGCGTAGCCAAACTGCGAGCCCGCGGCCATATTGGAGGCCCAGTTGCCCGGGTCGATAAAGCCGACGGTCACGAGCAGCCCGGGGCCGATATGCCGCGCAATGTCTAGGCCTCCGTGACCGCCGGTGCGCCGGGAACCAAAGTGTTGTTTGAGATGGTTGAGCATGGTGCGCTCCTGCGTATGGGCGGCGTGGCGTCGTATCTGGGCCGTGCGGCGCCACGCGTCGGATTTGGGTTGGGGCTACTTGTGCGCTTTGCCCTGATTGGCCACGGCGTCGATCTTGGCGGCGATGGTCGCCGGGTCGCCGATGTAGCGCTTGTCGAGGACGTTGAAACCGGTGTCGAAGGTGTAGACGAGCGGCACGCCGGTGGGGATGTTGACCTTGAGGATCTCCTCGGGCGTGAGGTGCTCGAACTTCATGACGAGTGAGCGCAGGGAGTTGCCGTGTGCGGCGATGAGCACGCGCTTGCCGGCGAGCATCTGGGGGCGAATCTCGTCTTCGAAATAAGGCCAGGCGCGGGCGATCGTGTCCTTGAGGCACTCGGTATAGGGCAGCTGATCGGGTGCGACGTCGCGGTATTGCTCCTGGGTGTGGGGATCGCGCGCGTCGTTCGGCTCGAGTGCCGGCGGGCACACGTCGAAGGAGCGGCGCCAGATGAGCACCTGCTCGTCGCCGTGCTCTGCCGCGGCATCGGCCTTGTTGAGACCCTGCAACGCGCCGTAGTGGCGCTCGTTGAGCTTCCAGGATTTGATGACGGGCAGCCACTCGCGATCCATTTGGCCGAGCACGATGTCGAGGGTGTGGATCGCGCGCTTGAGGCGCGAAGTGTAGCAGACGTCAAAGTCGAAACCGGCTTCTTTGAGGGCGCGGCCGCCTGCTGCGGCTTCTTCGCGACCCGTGTCAGTGAGCTCAACATCGGTCCAGCCGGTGAACAGGTTGAGTTTGTTCCACTCGGACTCTCCGTGACGGATAAGGACGAGTTGCATCGTCTGTCGGTCTGCTTGGTGCGCCATAGGGGCCTCCTTGATCTGGCACGGTGTGCGTGCCGTTTGCTTGACGCCGCAAAGGATACCCGTTTTAGGCTTAAAAGTTAACCAAGACTAACAAAATTGTTGTATTTGAATAGGATGATGAAGGGGGGCTGCCGAAATGTCTCGATCTGTAACAACTAGGGATGGAAATTGGGCCTAGGTGTTACAGATCGAGACAGGAAGAAATGGTCCTATGGAAAATCTCGATCTGTAACAGTTAGCTGCAAAAACCGGCCCTTCATGTTACAGATTGAGACATTCGGAACCGTCTCTCGAAAACATCTCAATCTGTAACAGTTAGTCGTCGAAATTGGGTCTTACTGTTACAGATTGAGATGTTTGAAGAGGTGAGTTTGCAGGCCGAACTTGGGGCCTATGTTGTCGCCCTTGAGGTCGGCGGTACCCACTCGTAAGGTGTGCGTTACGCGATTGTTTCGAAACGGGCGGGAAACACAGCGGGCCGGCGATGCTCCTAGTATGCCTAGTCAACTGACTGTCTAAATATCTAGGGGAGGATCGCGATGCAGGCAGATTCCGCTCAGCAGCAGGGCCTTTATCGCCCCGAATTCGACCACGATGCATGCGGCATCGGCGCGCTTGCCGATATCAATGGTGAGCGCCATCACCAGATTCTGGACGATGCACTGTCCATTCTGGTCAACTTGGAGCACCGCGGCGGCACCGGACTCGAGAAGAACACCGGCGACGGCGCCGGTATCCTGTTCCAGGTTCCGCATCACTTTTTCCGTAAAGAGGCTCAAAAGTGTGGCCAGATTCTGCCGGCAGAGGGCGACTATGGCGTGGCCATGCTGTTCTTCCCGCAGGACGACAAGGGCGTAGAGGATGCCCGCCGCGTGTTTGAGGAGGGCTGCGCCGAGGCCGGCGTGCCGCTGCTCTTTTGGCGCGAGGTGCCGGTCGACCCGCACGACCTGGGCGAGACGGCCCGCGCCTGCATGCCCACTATCCTGCAGGCCTTCCTGGGCCGTCCGGACGACACGCCCGCCGGCGATGCCTTTGAGCGCCGCCTGTACGTGTGCCGCCGCACCATCGAGAAGAAGGCCGACGCCGAGTTCGCCCTGCGCGACAAGATCTTCTACGTGTGCTCCATGAGCTCGCGCACCATCGTGTACAAGGGCATGCTGGTCGCCACGCAGATGCGCCGCTTCTTCATCGACCTCAACGACGCCGCCGTCAAGACGGCCGTGGCGCTCGTCCACTCGCGCTACTCCACCAACACCACGCCCAGCTGGGAGCGTGCGCACCCCAACCGCTTTATCATCCACAACGGCGAGATCAACACCCTCAAGGGTAACGTCAACTGGATTCGTGCCCGCGAGCCCAACCTGTACAGCCCCGTGCTGCAGCATGATCTTGAGCGCGTGATGCCGATCATCAACCGCGAGGGTTCCGACTCCGCGATTCTGGACAACGTGCTCGAATTCTTGGTCATGAACGGTCGCCCGCTGACGCGTGCCGCGTCCATGCTGCTGCCCGAGCCGTGGGACCACAACGATAGCCTGAGTGAGGAGCGCCGCGCCTACGACGCTTACCAGTCCATGCTCATGGAGCCCTGGGACGGCCCGGCGGCCATCGCCTTTACCGACGGTCGCACGCTGGGCGCCGCCCTCGACCGCAACGGCTTGCGCCCCGCCCGCTACTACGTGACGCGCGATGGCCGCTTTATGCTGGCAAGCGAAGTGGGCACCATCGAGGTACGCCCCGAGAACATCCTGACGAGCGGCTGCCTGGGACCGGGCCAGATGCTCGAGGTCGATTTTGCCCGCGGCCGCGTGATCTACAACGACGAGCTGCGCGCCCGCTATGCCAAGGAGAAGCCCTACCGCGACTGGATTGCCGAGGAGACACTGACCGTCGGCGCGCTCGATGAGCCCGCCGCGCCCGCGCCCGCCGAGGATGCCGAGGTGCCCGCCGCCGTGCGCATGGCCAAGCTCGGCTATCACTGGGATGATGTTGACGAGGTCGTGCGCCCCATGGCCCAGCAGGGCAAGGCCCCGCTCGCCTCGATGGGTATCGATGCGCCGTTGGCCTGCCTGTCCAAGAAGACGCGTTCGTTCTTTGACTACTTCTATCAGCTGTTCGCCCAGGTCACGAATCCTCCGATCGATGCCCTGCGCGAGCATATGGTAACTTCGACCACGCTCTACCTGGGCAACCACGGCAACCTGCTTGAGGATTCCCGTACGGCCTGTCAGCTGGTGCGCTTGGAGCGCCCGTTGCTCAACGAGGAAGAGTTCGAACATATCTGTGCCATCGACCGCGTGGGCTTTAAGACCCGCCGGTTCCGTGCCGTGTACCGCCGCGACGCGGGTGAGGGCGCGCTGCAGGCTGCGCTCAAGCAGCTTGCCGAAGACGTCGAGGCTGCGGTTCGCGATGGCGTGAACATCGTGGTGCTGAGCGACCGTGCCGGTGCGGGCGAGGTGCCCGTGCCGTCGCTGCTCGCCGTGGGCTGCGTGCACAACCACCTGATCCGTGCTGGCGTGCGCACCTTTGCCGATATCGTGGTGGAGTGCGGTGACGCCGTGTCTCCGCACGACTTTGCGGCACTGGTGGGCTACTCCGCGAGCGGCATCTATCCGTACAATGCGCATGCGTGCATCCGCGATCTGGCGGCACACGGCGACCTGGACGTGACGGCCGAGCAGGGCATCGCCAACTACAACAAGGCTGCGACCGCCGGCATCGTCTCCATCATGTCCAAGATGGGCATCTCCGCGGTGCAGAGCTACCATTCGGCGCAGATCTTCGAGGCTGTGGGCTTTACGCCGGAGTTCGTCAACGCGTACTTTGCCGGCACGGTGAGCCGTGTGGGCGGTATGGGTGTCGAGGACGTTGAACGCGAGCAAAACGAGCGCTACGACGCCGCGCTCGCTATCCTTAAGAGCCCGGCTCCCGATCAGCTGCCCACGCTGGGCCTGACCAAGTGGCGCCCGCTCGGCGGCGAGGAACACCTCATCGACCCCCAGACCGTCTACCTGCTGCAGACCGCCTGCCGTGAGGACAGCTACGACACCTTTAAGGAGTACAGCGCCCGCCTGCACCGCACCGGCCGTGCCGTGCGTCTGCGCGACATGCTCGACTTTGATGCCAGCGGCCGCACGCCGGTTTCGCTCGACGAGGTCGAGCCCGCGCTCAACATCGTCCGCCGCTTTAACACCGGCGCCATGTCGTACGGCTCCATCAGCAAGGAAGCACACGAGTGCATGGCCATCGCCATGAACCGCCTGCACGGCCGTTCCAACTCCGGCGAGGGCGGTGAGGATCCGCGTCGCGAGACCCCGCTGGCTAACGGTGATTCCAAGAACTCCGCGATCAAGCAGGTGGCAAGTGCGCGCTTTGGCGTGACGAGCCGCTACCTGTGCAGCGCCTTCGAGATTCAGATCAAGATGGCCCAGGGCGCCAAGCCCGGCGAGGGTGGCCACCTGCCCGGCAAGAAGGTCTACCCCTGGATTGCCGAGGTCCGTCAGTCCACGCCCGGCATCGGCCTGATCTCGCCTCCGCCGCATCACGACATCTACTCCATCGAAGACCTGGCCGAGCTCATCTTTGACCTTAAGAACGCCAACCCCGGCGCACGCGTGTCGGTCAAGCTGGTCAGCGAGGCCGGCGTCGGCACCATCGCCACCGGTGTGGCCAAGGGCGCTGCCGACAAGATCTTGATCAGCGGCCACAATGGCGGCTCGGGTGCCGCTGCTCGCGATTCGATCTGGCACGCCGGTCTGCCGCTGGAGCTTGGCCTTGCCGAGGCTCAGCAGACGCTGCTGCGAAACGGCCTGCGCTCGCGCGTGGTACTCGAGGCCGACGGCAAGCTCATGGACGGCACCGATGTTGCCGTCGCCTGTCTGCTGGGCGCCGAGGAGTTTGGCTTTGCGACCATGCCGCTCATCTCGATGGGCTGCCTCATGCAGCGCGACTGCCAGCAGGATACCTGCCCCGCCGGCATCGCCACGCAAAACTGCCGCCTGCGTCGCGGCTTCCGCGGCAAGCCCGAGCACGTCGAGCACTTTATGCTCTTTGTTGCCGAGCAACTGCGCGAGGTCATGGCGAGCCTGGGCTTCCGGACCGTCGACGAGATGGTCGGCCATCCCGAGTGCTTGCGCCAGATCGAGGTCCCGGGCAACCGCAAGGCTAACCTGCTGGATCTGTCGCCCGTGCTGGCAAGCGCGACCTGCGAGTTTGGTGCCCACATCCCGGGTGCCGACGGCCGTCACTTCCTGCCCCAGATGGCTGCGGACAGCGAGCTCGACAAGACGCTCGACTCCACGTTGTTTGTGCCCTATACGGCCGATGCCCGCGCGCACCTGCGCCCGATTCGCTTCCGCGCCGATATCGCCAACGTCAACCGCTGCGTGGGCACCATCCTGGGTAACGCGGTGACCAAGGCACATCCCGAGGGCCTGCCCGCCGGCTCCATCACCATCGATTGCGATGGATCGGCTGGTCAGAGCTTTGGCGCCTTCCTGCCGCGCGGCATTACGCTCAACGTGTGCGGCGACGCCAACGACTACTTTGGCAAGGGCCTTTCGGGCGGCGAGGTGTCGGTGCGCCCCAACCCGCATGCGACCTATAAGTTCGACGAAAACATCATCGTGGGCAACGTTGCGTTCTTTGGCGCTACGAGCGGCCGCGGCTTCATTAACGGTCTTGCCGGCCAGCGTTTTGCCGTGCGCAACTCCGGTGCCACCGTGGTGGTCGAGGGCTGCGGTAACCATGGCTGCGAGTACATGACGGGTGGTCTGGCGCTTATTCTGGGCGAGGTTGGGCAGAACTTTGCCGCCGGTATGACGGGCGGCGTGGCCTATGTCTTTGACCAGTACGGCACGCTCGATGCCCGCGTGAACCACGAGAGCGTTGAGCTCAAGGCCCCGACGGCTGGCGAGCTGGCGCAGATTCGCGAGCTCATCCAGGAGCACGTGGACGCGACACAGAGCCCACGCGGCATTAAGCTGCTCTACAGCTTTGAGACGATGAGCAAGCACTTTGTGAAGGTCATTCCGACCGAGTATGAGCGCGTGCTGGCGATTGTCGCCGCCGCCGAGGCTGTCGGCAAGACGCATGCGCAGGCCGAGGAGCTGGCGTTTGACATTGTGACCGGTCGCGCGAGTGCCGCGGATGTCGCTCGCTTCGATGTGGCGGGTGGTGTTGCTGGTGCTGTGCCCGCCGCCGCCAGCTCTGTTGCTTCGACCAAGAAGGAGGCGTAAGTGCCATGGGTAAGCCCGGTGCTTTTCTTGATATCGATCGCGTGACCCACGAGCTTCGCCCCGTGGAGGAGCGCAGCCGTGATTTCGATCCGCTGTACGTGGAGCTCGACGACGATGCGCGTCGCGCCCAGGCGAGCCGCTGCATGATGTGCGGCGTGGCGTTTTGCCAGATGGGCGCGAGCTTTGGCAAGGCACGTCCGAGTGGCTGCCCGCTGCATAACCTGATTCCCGAGTGGAACGAGCTGGTGCACCGCGGCCGCTGGGATGAGGCGGCCGAGCGTCTGTCGCTCACCTCACCCATGCCCGAGTTCACGAGTCGCGTGTGCCCGGCGCTGTGCGGGGCCGCGTGCAACCTGGGTTCGGTCGACGGTCAGCCCACGACGATTCACGATAACGAGCGCGCGATCAGCGACCATGAGTGGGCAAATGGCGGTCCGCGCCGCTTTGAGCCGGCGGGGGAGGGCGCACCCACAGTTGCCGTGGTGGGTTCCGGTCCTGCTGGTCTGGTGGCAGCATGGGAGCTTGCGCGTCGCGGCGCCCGCGTGACGGTGTTTGAGCGCGACGACCGCCCCGGCGGCCTACTCATGTACGGCATTCCCAACATGAAGCTCGAGAAGTCTGTGGTCGAGCGTCGTGTGGCGCTCATGCGCGAGCTGGGTATTGTGTTCGAGCTGGGCGCCGACGTGAGCGATCCCAAGGTTACCGCCAGGCTCGACGACTTTGACGCCGCCGTGGTGGCTGCCGGCGCCCGTGCTCCGCGTGGGCTTTCGGCTGCGAACATTGATGCCCCGGGCGTGGTGTATGCCGTGGACTACCTGACGGCTTCGACCGTCTCGGTGCTCGATGGCGGTGAGCCTGCTATTGACGCACGCGGCCTGGACGTCGTGGTCATTGGCGGTGGCGATACCGGCAACGACTGCGTGGGTACCGCGGTGCGTCAGGGCGCGCGCAGCGTGCGCCAGTTTGAGTTCTTGCCGGCTGCGCCCGATAAGCGCGCGGCAGGCAACCCCTGGCCGCAGTGGCCCAACGTTAAGAAGACCGATTACGGCCAGCAGGAGGCTATCGCTGCGATGGGTGGCGAGATGCGTGCCTGGGCCGTGGATACACTCGAGGTGCTGCTGGACAAGAAGGGTGCGGCTGCGGGTCTGCGCGTGGTCGATCTGGACTGGTCGGCCGGCAAGCCGGAGCGCATCGCGGGCTCCGAGCACGAGGTGCCGGCGCAGCTGGTGCTTATCGCCTGTGGCTTTACGGGTCCGGAGCACAGCGTGTTCGAAGCTGTCGGCGTGCCCGTTGCCACGGCGGGCCGTCCGCTACCCGTGATGGCTTCCGAGGGCTCGCACCTTGCGGCCCGCGCGGAGGGTGTCGCCGCCGATGCCGCGCCGGTGTATGTGGCCGGCGACGCTCGCAACGGCAGCTCGCTCGTGGTGAGTGCCATGGCCGATGCCCTGGCCTGCGCAGCCGAAGTCGCCGAGGCACTGGAGCTGTAAAGTAGTCATTTAAGAACGTCCCCAATGACTAGCCTTTTTTGTCTAGTCGTTGGGGACACTCTTTGCGAGCAATTTGCTCGTTTGTCGATGTGCGGGTGTTCATTTGTCGACTTCTTGGGCTGTGGTCACCTGTTGTTTCTGTGGCGGCTGCGGGCATCTGGCTCAAAAAGGCGGGTTGGCCGTCTATGTTTACCTGCGGTTTTGTTGCGGTGTGCATTTTCGGTCAAGCTTTTCGTCAAGTGTTTGGTCAGCATTTGGTTTGCAGCCGGAGGCCTATTTTGCCCGCGCTGACCGTGGCTGCCCACCCTCCTCGTAAGCTCAAATTGAGGTCCATCAGTTTGAGGAGGATGCCATGACTGACCACGCTTTAGACCGAGCGCAGCTAGCCGAAGCCGTCGGCAACGATATTGCCGACATGGCCCATTTTTGGATGCTGCGGAAGTTTCAATTCCTGGAGCCGGCGCGCGAACAGTTCGAGGTCATTGTCGACCCGTGGCTCAGCTATTGCACCGAGCCTTCGCAAAACGAAATCATGGCCTACAACATGGCATTTACCGATTGGCTGCTCTTCGAGCGCCCCTATCGCCATGGCAAAACGCCGCTCGAGCTATATGTTGACGAGCCGCCGGCATCGCTTTCGCCTGCCTCGCTCAAGCGGCTCGAGCAGGTACGCGACACGCAGTATTTCTCGCGCTTTGGCATTTTGGACAAGGATCCTGCGTCCGGCATGGTCGTGCTGAAGGACACGCGCACCGATCATCGCTTTGATGTCTACAACCCGCATATCGTGCAAAAGGAGCATTGGAGCGACGGCGCGATTGCGGTGCGCCTCGCCTGCGTCGACGATGTCTGGCTGGCGGCGGGACAGCTCTATCTGTATGACATCGCGCGCCTGAGTGACACGGCGGTCGATGGACCGGGCGCGGTGCATCCCGAGGACCTGCAGGATGGCTTTGACACCTCGTGCATCAGCTTCTTCTTGCGTCTGGTCCGCGACATCATGGGTGCCCAGGGGCGGTACGTAAAGTCGCTCAATATCTACGAGCAGGAGTGGGAGTAGGGGATGGGTAGTTGTCGCCTGCCCTGCCTTTTGCCTTTTTGTCTCGATCTGTAACGTTTGGGGACAAAAAACCGGTCTACCTGTTACAGAACGAGACGAATGCTTGGGCGCCGCTGGTTTGTCTCAATCTGTAACGTTTAGGGGTCTGGAGAACGGTTTACTGTTACAGATCAAGACATTTGTCGGTGGAGGCAACGGTGACGATGGTCCATTTGTCCGATGTGGTGGTGATGGAAGTGTCTAATACCGTTTTCAAGCACAAGCATACGACTCGCAACACGTTGGCGCGGAATAGGATGCTCGCGCGACTCACGGAGGCGACCGAGCAAGGTGCGCTGCTCGCAACGCATGACAATGCCGAGCTCATGTGGCTGCGGCGTCATGTTGGAACCGACGATATCGCGGAACCCGAGCCGTATTTGTTCTGCTTTCAACATGATTGGGGTGTGCTGACGCCGGCGGAGCGAACGCTGCGTACCATCAAAGGGCTTGCAGAGTTTCATCCCGATTGGGCGTTTTGGGGCTATGACGCGGCGCTTTTGT
Source organism: Collinsella aerofaciens (assembly GCF_964243765.1). Taxonomy (GTDB): domain Bacteria; phylum Actinomycetota; class Coriobacteriia; order Coriobacteriales; family Coriobacteriaceae; genus Collinsella; species Collinsella aerofaciens_BU. Next base: position 219,277 of record NZ_CAXTGI010000001.1, read on the forward strand.
GGGGTCTGGAGGTGCCGAATGATCTGCTTGGGTCGCGTTTTCTTGTTAAGACGGGTTGTTCGGTGACGTTGAGCGGCGGGTGCAGGTTGTTGCGTCCGCAGATGGCGGGCGCACTCGAGCATGTTGATGGCGTGCGGGTGACGTCGTTTTGGCGCACGGTGGAGGATTGCCTACTGCGTGCGCCGTTCTCCTATGGGTTGGCGATTGCCGATTCTGCACTGCGGGCGAAAGGCGTATCACGTGGGGATTTGTGCGAGCGCCTCCGCGCCGATTGCGAGGGCAGGCGAGGGTATCGCAGGGCACAGGTGATTGCGTCGTATGCGGACGGGCTGTCTGAAAACGGCGGCGAGTCTCGGTTCCGAGCATTCTTTATTGCGTACGGCTTTCCGGTTCCGGAGCTGCAGGTGGAGTTTCGCGACCCGCTCGATCCGAGCCAGGTGTTTCGCGTCGACTATTTTTGGCGGCTCGAGGACGGGACGTGTGTCATCGGCGAGCTCGACGGAAAGGGGAAGTACACCTTGCAGAGCGGCGAGGGTCGGGAGTCGGTTGACCCATTCGTGGCAGAGCGTCAGCGGGAATCTCATCTGACAATGCTCGGGCATAAGGTGCTTCGGTTTACGTTTAACGAACTCAAAGGCCCGGGGAAGCTAGTCGAGAAAATGAGGCTGGCGGGTATTCCGCGACGGGCCGATTTGGCTGAGGAATGGAGACGCCAGTGGTATGGACGCTGAGGGGCGCAGCTGACGCGGATGTGGTTGTTCCTGCCGAGTTTGTCTCAACCTGTAACAACAAGGGGTCGTTTGGCCTCGTAACTGTTACAGATCAAGACAGAAGGTTGGCCACCGCAAAAAGATCTCAATCTGTAACATCTAGAGGCCGAAAACCTGTCTACTTGTTACAGATTTAGACGTTTGACGATGGGGCTGGAGAATATCTCAATCTGTAACATCTACAGGCCAAAACTTGACCTAACTGTTACAGATTGAGACAAAGGTTGGACGCACGACCGAAAATCTCGATCTGTAACATTTGGAAGGTTAAAGACGGTCCACTTGTTACAGATCAAGACGTTTTGCTGGAACGACCGAAACATCGCTGCGCTGGTCTGTTCATCCTCACGCCCTTCTCTTCTTCCCGTTAGCCGATATGTCCGCAGCAACCCTGTCGCGCTGGGTGATAATGGACAAATGTTCAAGTTAATCGTGAGGGAGGAGCTCGATATGGCATCTGCCGATCGTTCCACGTTGTTTATCAATGCGACCATTCTGGATGGTTCGGAGCATATGGAGCCGCAGCCCGATATGGCCGTGACTGTTGAGCGCGGCATCATCACCTGGATGGGGCCGAGTGCTGTGGCGCAGGCGCCCGCGGGCGCCGAGGTTATCGACCTGGGTGGTGCGTATCTCATGCCCGGTCTCATCAATATGCACGTGCACCTGTGCGGCTCGGGCAAGCCTGTCTCGGCCGGCGATGCGGGAGCGCTGATGAAGAAACTCGATAATCCCGTGGGCCGTGCCATCGTCCGCCGCATCCTCAAGGGCAGTGCCCAGCAGCAGCTGGCAAGCGGCGTGACCACGGTGCGCGGCGCGGGCGACCCGTTGTTTGCCGACATTGCCGTGCGCGACGCTATCGACGCCGGCAAGTATCAGGGCCCGCGCCTGGTAGCGCCGGGAACGGGCGTCACGGTGCCGGGCGGCCATGGCGCGGGCTTGTTCGCCCAGGTGGCCAACAGCCCCGTCGAGGCAGCCGAGCAGGTGCGAGACCTGTATGCGCGCGGCGCCGACGTCATTAAGCTGTTCGTGACGGGCGGTGTGTTCGATGCGACCGAGGTGGGCGAGCCGGGCGTGCTGCGTATGCCGGTGGAGGTTGCCGCGGCGGCGTGCAAGGCGGCGCACGAGGTGGGCCTGCCGGTTATGGCTCATGTCGAGAGCACCGAGGGCGTGAAGGCCGCGCTTGAGGCCGGGGTCGACACGATCGAGCACGGTGCCCCGATGACGCCCGAGATCCTGGAGCTGTACCGTGGCGCCGCGGGCACGCAGCTTGAGGATCGTGCGCCCAGCGTTACCTGCACGATCAGCCCGGCGCTGCCGTTTGTGTTGCTCGATCCGGAGAAGACCCATTCGACTGACACGCAAAAGAAGAACGGCGACATCGTGTGCTCGGGCATTATCGAGAGTGCTCGTGCGGCGCTGGAAGCTGGCGTTAAGGTGGGCCTTGGCACAGATTCGAGCTGCCCGTTCGTGACGCAGTACGACATGTGGCGTGAGGTGGCCTATTTTGCCAAGTATGTCGGCGTGAGCAACGCCTTCGCGCTGCATACGGCTACGCAGGTCAATGCCGAGCTCCTGGGGCTGGGCGGCGAGACCGGTACGATCGAGTGCGGCAAGGCCGCCGATATCCTGGTGACGCGCAAGAATCCGCTCGATGACCTGTGCGCTCTGCGTGAGCCGACGCATGTGATGTGTCGCGGTGATCTGGTACGCAAGCTCAAGGTGAAACGTATTCCCGAGGTGGACGCCGAGCTCGACACGATTATGGCCATGCCTGCAGAAGCGCTTGCCGAGGAGCTGGCCCGCGACGGCGTGGCGTAGGTGTGACAAAGGTGCAGCTCCGTTGCCGCATACAAAAAGCCGAGGTCTCAACACGAGGCCTCGGCTTTTTTATCGAACAAATACTTAAGATTTGGGACAAACAAACCTGATTAATTTGTCCCGCGTGCGGGCGCTAGGAGCGGGTTTCCATCTTGGCGTGGCACTTGGGGCAGGTGACGCGGATCTTGCCTTTGCCCTTGGGGACGGAGAGCATCTGGCCGCAGTTGGGGCACTTGAGGTATGCCGTGGTCTTGCGACCCTTCCATATCTTCTTGGCCGTGCGCTTGGCGCGCTCAAAATCTTCCTTGCTGGTGCCGGCCGCACGCGAGGCATTTGCCGCTGCGGTGCCGCCGCCCAAGCTGGCGACGAACTTGCCCAAGCCGGGGACGTTCGCGGTCGCGGCGACAAAGGGCGTGTTCTCCTTACGACGCGCGTCGATGTTTTTGGACAGGCCGCGCAGCACGCCAATCACGATGACGGCGATGGCAATCCAGCTGAGCCACTGGATGCGGGCTATCGATCCGATCATCGCGATGACGATGCCGGAAAAGCCCATAACGATGGTGAGCTCATCGGCGCCATTGCGGCCCTTCATAAAGTCATTCATGCAAATTGCCTTTCGTTCGATATGCTGCACGCCTTTATACCCGATTTAGAGCAAGGTGGACAGGTCATCTGCACCAAGGTGGTGCAAACATACCTGTCCCCGATGCACCAAGAAGGTGCAAAGCAGTCCGTCCCCAATGCCCCAATTACTTGGCGAGCTTGTCGACGACGCGCTCTATCTCGGCGAGCTTGGCGGCTTTGAGCTCCTCGTCGCCCGATTCGATGGCCGAGGCGACGCAGCCCTCAATGTGGGCCTTGAGCACGTCGGCGTTAATGCGCGCGAGGAGCGCCTGTGTGGCCATAAGCTGCGTGGAAATATCGACGCAATAGCGGTCCTCCTCGACCATCCGCAGGATGCCGTCGATCTGCCCGCGTGCCGTCTTAAGCATGCGAGTCACCGATTTATGGTCTGCCATCATGGCGGGTCCTCGTTTCTGGTCGGGGTGCGCGTGGGTCGTTACGCGGCGGTTACGGACAGGGCGTGGAACTTCTCGCCGGCGCCCTCGACGGCGGTGGCGAGCTGCTCGGCGGTCACGGTGTCGGCGCACTCCACCTGGACGGTCTGGGTCTCGTGATCGGCGTCGGCGTCGGTCACGCCGGCAACGTTGAGCAGTGCCGTCTCGACGGTAGCATCGCAGTGGCCGCACATAAGGCCCGAAGTCTTAATCGTGTAACGCATTGGTATTCCTCTCTGTTGTGTCGGCTTTCCCAAGCACCCGACCTTGACCTTCAAGCCGTCGCTCGCGTACCAAAGTACGCGTCGCTCCTCTTTCAGGTCAATCTCGGGCACCTGGAAAACCCGTTCTAAATGGACTTAATGGTGAGCCTATTTTGCCACTTTAGGCTTAAAGGATTTTAGGCGCAGCGCGTTGCTTACGACGCACACGCTCGACAGGCTCATCGCCGCGGCGCCAAACATCGGCGAGAGTTGCCATCCCGTGAGCGGGAAGAACACGCCCGCGGCGAGCGGAATGCCGATGCCGTTGTAGAACAGCGCCCAGAACAGGTCCTGCTTGATGTTGCGGATCGTGGCGCGCGAAAGCTCGATGGCGCGGGCGACGTCCATGAGGTCGCTGCGCATGAGTACTACGTCGGCGCCCTCCTTGGCGATGTCGGCGCCGGTGCCGATAGCAAGGCCCACGTCGGCGCGCGCCAGGGCGGGGGAGTCGTTGATGCCGTCGCCCACCATGGCGACCTTGCTGCCCGCATCCTGCAGCTCGCGCACGTGACGCTCCTTGTCGGCGGGAAGGACGTCGGCGATGACCTGCTCGCTGCTCAGCCCCACGCGGCGGGCAATAGCTTCGGCCGTCACGCGGTTGTCGCCGGTGAGCATGCACACATCGACGCCGAGCTTGCGGAGCGCGGCAATGGCCCCGGCGCTCGTCTCCTTGACCTCGTCAGCCACGGCAATGGTGCCGGCAAGCTCGCCGTTCTTGGCAAAGAACAGCGGCGTCTTGCCCTCGGCGGCAAATTGCTCGGCAAGGTCCGCGGGCACGGTAACGCCCAACTCGTCCATCAAGCGTACGTTGCCGGCTGCAATGGCGTTTTGCCCCTCGCGCGCCGTAACGCCACGACCGGGCACGGCGGCAAAGTCCTCGACCATGCGCGCGACAATTCCGCGCGCCTCGCACTCGGCCATAATTGCCTCGGCCAGCGGGTGTTCGCTCGAGCGCTCCAGCGCGGCAGCGAGCTTCAGTAACGCCTTTTCACTCATGGCGGGCGAGCCGTCAGCGCGCGTGGTTACCACGATATCGGTCACGGCAGGCTTGCCGCGGGTGACCGTGCCCGTCTTATCGAGCACCACGGTGCCCACGCTGCGCAGGTTCTCCAGCGCCTCGGCGCTCTTAAACAGAATGCCCATCTCGGCGCCCTTGCCGGTGCCCACCATAATGGCGACGGGCGTGGCCAGACCCAGTGCGCACGGACAGCTGATCACCAGCACGGCCACGGCGGAGGTGAGCGCCTCGTTGATACTGCCGGTCAGCGCCATCCATACCGCAAAGGTCACGGCCGAAATCACGAACACCACGGGCACGAATACGCCGGCGACCTTATCGGCCATGCGGGCGATGGGCGCCTTGGTGGCGTTGGCGTCCTCGACGAGCTGGATAATCTTGGCGAGCGATGTCTCGGCACCCACCCGCGTGGCGCGGAAGGTAAACGAACCGGTGCGGTTGACGGTGGCGGCGTTGACGGTGTCGCCGGCGGTCTTTTCCACGGGGATAGACTCGCCGGTGAGCGCGCTCTCGTCCACGGCCGAGCTGCCTTCGAGCACCACGCCATCGACGGGGATGGACTCGCCGGGGCGCACGCGCAGGACCTGGCCGGGAAGGATGGCGTCGACGTCGACGGTGGTTTCGGTGCCGTCATCGGCAACGACGGTCGCGGTCTTGGGTGCCAAGTCGATGAGCGCCTCGATAGCGCCGCCGGTTTTGGACTTGCTGCGCGTCTCGAGGTATTTGCCCACGGTGACCAGCGACAGGATCGTGCCGGCACTCTCAAAGTACAGGTTGCTCATGCCCGTCATCATGGCCTCGTGGATCTGACCCGCGGCTAGCTGGTCGGCCATGATGAACATAGCGTAGAGTGACCAAGCGATGGAAGCGGTGGCGCCCACGGCGATGAGGGCGTCCATGGTGGGCGCGCCGTGCGCGAGCGATTTAAACCCGTTGATAAAGTACGCGTCGTTGACATAGACGATGGGGATAAGCAGGACGAGCTCGGTGAGGGCGAGCGTCATGCTGTGGATGTGGTCCGTGAAAATGCCGGGTAACGGCCAACCGAGCATGTGCCCCATGCCTATGTAGAACAGCGGGATGAGAAAGACAATCGAGACGATGAGTCGAGTGCGCATGGCGGAGGCAGCGGCCTCCAACTTTTTGGTGGGCGACTCCATATGGGCGGCGCCAGACCTGACTTGCGCGTTGCCACTTGAGCCGGCGGCACCGGTGCCCGCGTCGACGGGCGAGGCCGAGTAACCCGCGCGATCGACAGCGGTGCAGATGTCGTCGGGGGAGACCTGCGCGGGGTCATAGTCCACCAGCATGGAGCCGGCGAGCAGGTTGACCGCGACGCTTTGGACGCCGTCGAGTTTGCTCACGGCGCGGTCCACGTGCGCCTGACAGGCGGCGCATGTCATGCCACCCACATCGAATTTATCTTGAGCCATGGCTTCTCCTTTCTGTAGTTTGGTGTTGGAATTGTTAACCTGCCGATACTATACACCCATACCCCCTGGGGGTGTTCAGTAATAGTTTGAATATATGACTTTTCATTACAGATGAGGGCGGCTGCTCAATCGGTGGCCGTCTCTGCCAAACATCTCAATCTGTAACGTCTGGACCGGTTTTTGAGCCGTAACTGTTACAGATTTAGACAAACATTTCAGCCGAAAACTAACGTCTCGATCTGTAACAACTAGACCCCGTTTTACCGAGTATTTGTTACAGATCAAGACAAACAGTTGGCAGGAAACTCAATGTCTCAATCTGTAACGTCTAGCAGGGAAAATGACCTCTAACTGTTACAGATTGAGACAGACTGCCCGCGGTCAACTCAAATGTCTCAATCTGTAACATCTAGAGAGGTTTTTGACCCCTTACTGTTACAGATTGAGATGTTGTCTCGCGGGGCTGGGGTTTGTCTCGTTCTGTAACATCTAGACCTGTATCTGCCGAGCTAGTGCTACAGATCAAGACAATTGCCGGGGAGGGGTCCCGTCACGGCAAGACGCCCGCCGCCTAGATACAGAACCCGGGGATCACACAGGTTCGCTTATTTGGCTTGTCCGCAGGCGTTGCGTACGTAAAGACGTCGCCGTCGTGTCCCACACGATTCAAATAGAGTGTGCCTCCACTCTCCGATGTGTCAGGGCTCACCGTGCGCTCCCACCAGCAGGTGTCCTTGCCCTTCCACTGGCGGACCATCGTCTCGTTCGTGGAATACGGGCTCACCTTGAGCTCGCGGAAGAGCTGATACTCCTTGCCCTCGCCGTTGTAGATGTCTGCCAGGTAGTGATAGCCCTCGGCAAACGAATCGGGCGGTTGCGTACCGCACAGCTCGACCATGGCGGGCAGCCAAAGGGTTGCGGGCAACTCGCTCAGACACGATGCACTGTTGGCGGCGCCCACATTGTTCGAGACCTTCTTGACCCCTTTAATGAGCGCGCGCAACTCGTTGGGCAGCAGCTTAAGGCCGTCGCCGTCGAGCCATTCCCGCAGCTCGCAATCTGCCCAGCCGGCGCTCGGCAATACCCGCGTCGAACATAAACGTCAGCCCGGCCTTGCCCGTCCCGTCCAGAAGCTCATCGTGGCGGATGCCCACAAGCTGAGCGCCGACCTCCAGCCCGTTGGCGAGCTTCACACGCTTGGTGCACGGATAGGGGATATGCCCATCAACGTCGAGCAGGTGGTAGCGCTTGGCAATCTCGTGTGCCTCGCTACGGGTCTCGGCGGCCTTAATCTTGAGCGAAATCTCCTGCAGCTGAGCCCAGGTGTAGTCGTCAAGCGAACCGCGGATGCCGTCCAGGTAGTCGGGGATGCCAAAGCCATGGGTTGCCGCCCCGATAACGCCGAGCCCCGCAACGGCTGCAACGACGCCGCCGATGACAAAGCGACGGCGTGTCATGGCGTCGTGCCGGGCCTGCTCCAAAATCTCTCGCGCGCGCTCGCCGGCGACGTCGACCTTAAGGTGCGTGCCAGAATCGATATCAATTGCGGCCTCGTCTCCTGCACCCTCGTGGTCCTCAGATTCTGCAGCGGGGAGGTATGTCGAGAGCACCTCGAGCATCTGCTGCTCGGTAGGGCGATCGCCCTGTTCGACCGAGATGCCTTTCATGATGATCTGGACAAGCGCTTTGTCGCCCTCGCAGCGCGGCTCGAGCGGCGCCGGTTTGGTCTTGGTCTTTATGAGGTAGAACGAGCCGGTCGCCGCGGCACCCGTCGACTCGACATCGAACGGTTTGCGACCGCTGTAGAGCTGGTACAGAATGCTCGAAAGCGCATAGACGTCGATCGCGGGCGAGCGGCGAAGGGCCGCGATGCCTTCGATATCCTGCGTGAGCATTTCGGGCGCGGCGTATGCGGGCGTGGCAAAGCGCCAGATGTCGGCGCGCCGGGTGATCGTGTCGTCGCCGAGGGCCATGGTCGCGGAGCCCATGTCGATGAGACAGGGGTCAAAGGAGCAATCGGCAATCTGCTGCTCGAGCGTTCGGCTGGTGGTGCGGAACATGATATTGGCAGGCGACAGGTCGCGATGGACGACCGGATTCACAAGGCCTTGGGTCATCAAGAGCGCGCGAAGCACAGCGTTTCCGACGGCGGTGACCATCTGGGTGGTCAGCCCGCCCGAGGCGTCGTGCGGAAGCAAGGGCAGCGCCTGTTTGAGCGAGGTGCCCTCGACCCACTCCATGAGGATAAGCGGGTCGTCCTCGCACGATCCGTAGCCATAGACGCGCGGAAATCCGCGCAGGTGCGAGACGGTACACAGATGACGGTACTCCTCGAACAGTGCGGCGGTGTTGGCCAGGTGCGCGGCCGATTGCTCGGCGGAGCGGTCGGGGGCTTGGCCGGAAAGGATGGCGTTGTCCTTGAGTAGCTTGACGGCAAAAACCTCGCCGCTTGTGTTGGTCGCGCGAAGCACATGTCCGATATTGCCGCTGTCGCGGTATGCCGTCTGAAGAATAAGCGTCATAAACCGGCGTTTGGCGTCGTCCTCGGCACTGGGGTCGACTGCCACGGCGGTATCGAACGTATCGAGACGGATGAGTTTGTCGCCATAGGCGCTATCGGTAGTATCCATGGCGTTCCTTTGTCTGGCATGGGTTGCCGCGCGTATACGTGGGCAGTGCGGATATCGGTAAAGTACTATGATAGCCGCACTGCCCACGTATACCGCTGGGTATTGTCGTTTACGACGCAGAAGGTAGAAGACAAAAGACGGGCGGTGACCGTCTTTCGATCACCGCCCGCGCTAGTCCACAATGACAAGGAATGTCGTGTAGAGACCCAGATGGAGCCTGTCGCTGTTTTCGATTTCCACCGGGGGATAGATCTTGCCGGGTTCGCGTTGGTCGCGCGGCGGCTCAATCACAATATCGCCGTCGCCCGCGCCCGATTCGAGCACTGTGCCGTTGGTCGATCCAAGGCCCTGGGCGTACCAGCGTCCACCTTCGAGCCAAATGCGGAGATGCTCGCGCGATGCATCGGTGCCTACATCGGTGATGCTGGGCGAGGTTTTGGGCAAGGACCCAATTACCGTGCCGCGCGGATCGCGTGTGAGGGGATGGATTTGCATGTCGGCGCAGTTGTCGGCATGGGTTCTGAGCAGACCGAGGTTGGGGGCGACAGTGCGCGGCTGCTCCAGGCTGCTCATAAAGCCACGTCCGACGGTAGTTTCGGTGGTGCCAAAGTGCCCGCCTGTCTTGCTGTCGCAAAAGCGCTCGACGGTGGCCACGCCTTGGATGGGGTCAGCGAGCGCCCCCGTTGCCACAAAGAGCATAAGGTAAAGCGTACTCTTCTCGCGCACGGCATTGCCGTCAAAGTTGTCGATGCGATTGAGGGCATTTGCATATAGGCAGCTGTCCAACTTGTAGCTGGCGAGAGCCGACATCATTTCGTTGGCGGCCGGGCCGCGATAGTGCTCGGCGATTGCCTGATAGGCGGACTCGCCGCTGCCGAGCTTGCTGCAGATTGCCGCGGAAAGATTGAGCGTGGTGATGGCAAAGTCGCTGTAGATGGCGGGCGCGCACTGGTCAGGCTCGCGATGGACGATGTAACGGGTGAGATACGAGCGGTTGGAAGAGCATTTCTCGAGCAGGGTACTGCCGAGATAAGAGTTTCCATTGATGAGCATTCGGGCAATCTCGAGATGTTTAAGACCGCCGAACGAGCGAATATCGTTATAGAGGACCGAGCAAGGCGTCTCTGCTGCCACGGATACCTCCTTTGATTGCTTCCTAGCCAATATGGCGATAGGAATTAATGGCCCCCGGTGGGCGACGTATTAAATGGCTGCGCAATATATAGCGTAACCAAAGCAACATTATAGGCCACATGTTCGAAATTGCAGGAAGACTGAGAGATTTGGTTTGGACTGGACGGAAATCCCCCTCTGTCTTGTTCTGTAACATTTGGGGCCGGTTTTGCTTCGCAGCCGTTACAGATTGAGACGTTTGTGAACCGTGTCGACCGTTTGTCTCGATCTGTAACACGTAGAGGAAGATTTGCCCCGTAACTGTTACAGATTGAGACAATCAGCCGGGCCCGCCTCGTCCGCCTCGTCATCTGTGGTTTACGTGGGGGCATGCGATGCACGGGTATACTAACCAGCGGCGAATCTGCTCCATCGCTTAGAGCTGCTGCGTCTGGACGGCGCGTGATAGGGCTGCCAAAGCGATCGCCAGCGTGCTGAGCAACGTCCTCTCTGTGCGCACCCGTTTTTGTATGTATTAGCGCACTACCAAGCACGCCCGCGCGGCCGCATGCCGTGCCCATTGCGCGTGCAGATAAGGAACAACAACATATGCGTAATTCTGTATCCGACGTCACCGACGCCGAGATCCTGGACGAGACCCGTGAGGCCATGACCCAGGCTGCCTTCGATGCCGCCGATGAGGCCAATGCTGCCCAGGCCGTCGAGTCCGCTACCGAGAACCTGCCCGCCTTTGACGAGCTGGGACTTTCGGACGAGATACTTCGTGCTATCGAGAACCTGGGCTACACGGCGCCGACGCCCGTTCAGGCCGGCTCGATCCCTGTGGTGCTCGAAGGCCGAGACCTGCTTGCCGCCGCTCAGACCGGCACCGGCAAGACGGCTGCCTTTTTGCTGCCGACCATGAACAACCTGGAGCACATCGCTCCTCCCAAACCCGTGCGCGAGCGCAGCGGCCGCAACCGTCGTCGCGGTGCTAAAAAGCCCGAGGGCAACGGCCGCGGCCCTGTGATGCTCGTCATCACCCCTACGCGCGAGCTTGCCCAGCAGATCGACGAGGTCGCAAGCAAAATCGCCGACGTCACCGGTCATGTTGCCGTGACCGTCGTGGGCGGCGTGAGCTACAAGCCGCAGACCGCGGCACTTAAGTACGGCTGCGACATCCTGGTCGCAACGCCGGGCCGTCTGGTCGATCTGATCGAGCAGGGTGCCTGCCACCTGGGCGAGGTCAAAGTGCTGGTACTCGACGAGGCCGACCGCATGCTCGACATGGGCTTTTTGCCCGCCGTCCGCCGCATTGTGCGCGAGACGCCGGCCGAGCGCCAGACGCTGCTGTTCTCGGCGACACTCGACGAGGAGGCCGTGGGCGAGATCACCGACCTGGTGAGCGACCCGGCTCGCGTGGAGATCGCGCCCGCCACGTCGACCGCCGACACCGTCGACCAGTTTGTGTTCCCGGTGTCCATAGAGGCCAAGAACAACCTGCTGCCCGAGTTCCTCAAGAAGGAGGGTCCGGAGCGCACTATCGTCTTTATGCGCACCAAGCACCGCGCCGACAGTTGCTGCCGTCGTCTGGAGCGCAAGGGCATCAAGGCCGCCGCAATCCACGGCAACCGCAGCCAGGCCCAGCGCGAGCGCGCGCTTTCTGCCTTCCGCGATGGCACCGTCGACGTGCTGGTGGCGACCGACGTGCTTGCCCGCGGCATCGACATTAGCGACGTGCGCTACGTCGTGAACTTTGACGTGCCGGCCGAGCCGACCGACTATATCCACCGCATTGGCCGTACAGGCCGCGCCGGCGAGCTGGGCTGGGCCATCACGTTTGTGACCGAGCAGGACGTGGACGAGTTCTACGAGATCGAGAAGCTCATGGACAAGACCGCCGACATCTACGAGGCCGGCGACCTGCACGTGGGTCCCAACCCGCCCGCGGTTGATCCCGAGCGCGACCCTGCGGCCTTTAAGGCGAAGAAGAAGACCAAGCGCGGCAAGTCCAAGAGCAAGAAGAAGCTTGAGCAGGCGCGTCGCGACGGCAAGCGCAACGGCGACGATTACGGCGATGTTGCCGGTCGTTCCAACCGCGGTCGCGACGAGCGCCGCGGCGACGGCGAGCGTCCGAGCCGTCCCAAGCGCGGCGGCAAGACCCGCGTGCGCGAGGGCGTTCAGGCTCGCGTAGACGAGGCTGTTGAGAGCGTGGCCCGCGAGGTAGCTGCCGAGGAGCGCGGCGGTGCCGCTGCCGTCGAGCAGGCCCCGCGCGGTAACCGTGCCGAGCGTCGTGCCAAGCAGTTCCAGGGCGAGGCGCATCGCCGCCGTCGCGAGGATGGGGATCGCGGTGGCCGTCGTCGTGTCGAGCGCGAGGACGAGGGCCGCGGTTCGCGCGGTGGCAAGCGCGGTGGCCGTGACGAGCGCCGCGGCGGCGAGGGCCGTGGTGAGCGTAGCACCCGCGGCGGCGAGTCCCGTGGCGGCAAGCGCTTTGAAGAGCGCGGTAGCCGCGGCGGCGAGCGTCGCGAGGGTGCTCGCGGCAATGGCGGCCGCGGCGGCGCTGGTCGTTCTAACGAGTCGCGCGATCGTCGTGACCCGCGTGCCAGCCGCGATCGTCGCGATGACTGGCGCAACTACGACGATACCCGCGAGGAGCGTCGTGGCGGCTATCGTGGCGGGCGTGGCGGCAACCAGACCGGCTCCCGTGGCGGCCGTGCCGGCGGTCGCGATAACCGTGGCAGCTATGGCAACAGCCGTGGTGGCAAGCGCGGCGGCAGCTCCCGTCGCCCCGGTGACGGCGGCGGCAAGCGCAAGTAACACACGCGTCGCGCGGTAAGGCGAGATGAGTTTGGGCCCCGAGCAGACTGTGCTCGGGGCCCTTTTTGTTTGCCGTATCCGATCGCTAGTTCAAATGTGATTTCCTCGGGAATGCATCTAGAGGATGCCGTGGGCCTGTTTCCTGCCATGCGGCAATGGGTCCCATGGGGTGCGCCGTGCATTTTTTGGAGTATTCTGTAGTTCGAGTTGTCTGCATATGATTCGACGTCGCCAACGGTGGTCTTCGGATATCCCTAGAGAGCGTTTTGAGCCAGATTTCGCCGTTTTCCGGAGCAGGGACGCGTTATTCTCGCCATGTCGGGACTTAAAATGATACGGCGCCCTACAGTTTTGCCCACCCGCGGCGGTGCTGGCGCGGTCACGTTGCAGAATACTCCGTTTTTTGCACGGGCCAGGATGGGGTACCTTGGGAGAACACGGCAGCATCCCGTAAATATATACAATCTGTACCGTAATTTATACAAAACGAAGAGGCAGGCAGCGTAGGGTTGGTGCATTGGGGTGCTTGGTGCGCCAAAATGGGGACCCCACGTGCCGTATACTCTGGCTGGATGTGAAAACGGCTTGACGCGTTGCTGAGCGTAGGGGGAGGGTGTCTAGATGAGCGTATTTGAAATTGTGTTTAGTCCGACGGGTGGAACGGAGAAGGTGTCTTGCCTTGTGGCTGGAGCGCTGGACAAGAATACCGTTACCGTCGATCTGACCGATAGCGGGTTGGATTTCCACGAGGTCTCGATGACGAAGGACGACGTGGCTGTTATCTCCGTGCCAGCGTATGCCGGCAGAGTCCCTGCCGTGGTGGTCGACCGACTGAACATGGTTCACGGCAACGGAGCGCGGGCCGTTCTGGTGTGCGTCTACGGAAACCGCGCGTTTGAGGACACGCTCGTAGAGCTGGAGGACGTTGCGAAGCATGCGGGATTCCGGGTAATCGCGGCAGTTGCAGCCATTGCAGAACATTCCATTGCGCGACAGTTTGCTGCTGGGCGACCGGATGCGCAGGATGCGGCGCAGCTCGCAGAGTTTGCGCAGCAAATTCAGCAAAAGCTGTTGGCTGAGGATACATCCGAGCCCTCTATTCCCGGCAATCGTCCTTACAAACAAGCCAGAGGTCACCGCATGGCACCTGAGGCAACAGAGGATTGCGTCTCCTGCGGTGCATGCGCCGCGGCGTGCCCCGTTTGTGCTATCGACAAGGGTGACCCCAAACGAGCAGCTGGCGAGGCGTGCATCTCCTGCATGCGCTGCATTGCCGTATGCCCGCGAGGCGCTCGTAAGCTTGATCCCAACAAGCTATCCGCTGTTTCCCAGATGCTGAGCAAGGTTTGCGTCGTGCGGAAGGAATGCGAGCTCTTTGTCTAGCGCATACGAAATTGGTGCAATGGGGCCAGGTTAATCTGCACCAACCTGGTGCAAGCAAACCTGTCCCCAATGCACCAGAGTGAGGAGTGTCCCCGAGTGCCGGCAGAAAAGGAACGTCCCCAAGTGCTGCCTAAATACCGTTTATCGAAGAAAAAATACCGCTCACCGGTCATAATGACTATTCTGGCTTTGGGCTTGTCTACAATAGGTCCCGTAAAAAGAAATGCGGAAGGTTACCGAGTCCCTCGGACGTGGGCCTAACCAAAGTCTTTGAACGGGTGTGTCTCTATGGATGCATTCGCTTGATTTTGGTTGGGCTATATTTATGAAGGGACATGCCACCATGGGTTTCTTTTCTCGCCTGATGGGCGGTTCGGATGAGCAGAAGACTGCAGCTTCCGAGTTCGAAATCCTCGCTCCCGTTTCCGGCGAGCTTGTTCATCTAGAAAATACCAATGACCCCGCTTTTAGCAGCCGTGCCGTGGGCGATGGCGTTGCCGTGGTTCCCCAAGAGGGAACGGTGTGCGCTCCTGTTTCCGGCACCGTCGCGGCGCTGTTTCCGACTGAGCACGCGCTGGGCATCATGTCCGACGACAGCTCTGCTCAGGTGATGCTGCATATCGGAATCGACACTGTTAAACTTGAGGGCAAGGGCTTCCATGCGCTTGTTGCTCAGGGTGACCATGTCGACGCGGGCCAGCCCCTCGTCGAGGTCGATTTCGAGGCGGTTCGCGCCGCTGGCTTCGACCCCACGGTCTTCGTTATCGTGTGCGAGCGTTCGGAGAACTCGACTCTTCGTGAGCATGCTTCCGGCCCTGTTGCTGTTAAAGAGCCTGTCGTCTGGCTTTCCGAGTAAATTCTTGTGGTGGGTACCGTGGTTATCAAGCGAGTTTTCAACAATAACGTCGCAATGGTCACTTCGGACGATGGCTCCGAGCTCATCGTCATCGGCCGAGGCCTCTGCTTTGGCCGCCATGCCGGCGACGCTATCGACGAGGCGTCGGTCGAAAAGACCTATGCGCTGCAGGAGGGAACTTCTCAGGATTCGCGTACGATTGACCGCTTGGCACATCTTTTGGAGTCCATCCCCACCGTCAACCTCGTGATTTCCGAGGACATCGTTCAGATGCTCCGTCGAGAGCTCAATGTTGATATCAACGACAAGATTCTCATTGCTCTCGCAGACCATATCAGCCTTGCTTTGGAGCGCGAGCGCAAAGGCGTTCCCTGCGAGAACCCGCTGCTGCTCGAGATCCAGCAGTTCTATCGCAAGGAGTACGCGCTTGCGGGCCGTGCGCTGCAGATTATCAAGGAGTATATGGGCATCCAGATGAGCGAAGAAGAGCAGGGTTTTATTACGCTGCATATCGTCAACGCCACCATGCCGCAGCGCTCTGACCGTCTCATCATCTCGGTCCAGCTTGTTCGCGACGTGCTCGCGATTGTTTCCGAGCGCTATGCCACGACCCTCGATGACACCTCGCTGCCTTACGAACGTTTCGTTCGTCACCTGCAGTTTTTCGCGCAGCGAGCGCTCGATCCTGCGGCCGGGCAAATCAATGGTGACGCGCTGTTCCGAATCGATGAAACGGTGTACCCGTGCGCATTCTCGTGCGCGGACGCCATAGCCGCCCACTTGTCGTCTACCTATAACGTTGTCGTTACCAATGCCGAGAAGAGTTATCTCGCTTACCACATTGTTAACCTGCTTGGAGAACCTGGTCTCTAGGCATAACGTGCCCACACATCGATTGATATGAGGCAGGGCTTATGGCCTTGTCCAGGGCACATCTGTCTTAATTTGCGGAAAAGGAAGGGGAGTACCGCTATGACCGCAAAAAAGAAGTTCAATTTCAAAGCGCCGTTGGAGGTGTTCGCGAAGTCAATCGTTCAGCCGATGATGTATCTCTCGGTTGCCGGCATTCTGCTCATCGTGGGCATTATTCTGACCAACAAGACCATTTGCGCCTTGATCCCCGTACTGGGCTCCGGTCCGTTCCAGCTTGTGGGCGCCGTTGTCTATCAGTCGCTGATGTTTATCATCAACAACCTCTCGATTCTGTTCTGCGTGGGCATCGCCGGCGCCATGGCAAAGAAGAACAAGGGCCATGCTTCGCTGATCGCCCTGATGTCGTTCTTCCTGTTCCTGCAGGCTAACAACATCGTGCTCAACGCCACCGGCTCTCTTGCCGAAGCGAGCGGCATGCTCGGTCTTACCGGAACCGGTCAGAGCACCGTTATGGGCATTCAGGTGCTCGATACCGGCGTGTTTGGCGGCATCATTCTTGGTTGCATCACCGGTGCCGTGTTCAACAAGTACTCGAACAAGCAGTTCCCCATTGCCCTTTCGATGTTCTCGGGCGTTCGCTTCCCGTTCCTGATCATGATCATCATCTCCTGGATCATGGGCGCTGGCTTCTGCATCGTTTGGCCTCCGGTTCAGGGCGCCATCTCCTCCGTTGCCGGCATCATTAAGGAGTCGGGCAACATCGGTCTGTTTATCTACGGCATGCTCAACAAGCTGCTCGTTCCCACCGGCCTGCACCACCTCATCTACACCCCGTTCCAGTTCTCCGATGTGGGCGGCACCCTTACGCTGGGTGATCAGGTTATCGCCGGCGCCTATCCCATCCGTGTTGCCGAGATGGCGATGACGGGCCAGCCCTTCTCCGATAGCACCTACTTCAACAGCTACACCTTCAACAACCTGTGGCCCTACATCGGTATCGGTCTCGCCTTTATCTTCACCGCTTACAAGGGGAACAAGGATAAGACCAAGGCCGTTATCATCCCGCTGATCATCACCGCCGTGCTCTCCTGCGTGACCGAGCCCATGGACTTCCTCTTTGTCTTTGCCGCTCCCGTGCTCTTTGTCGTTCACTCGGTTCTTTCCGGCATCTTCCTGGTCCTGCTCAAGGTCCTCTCCGTGCCCGCTTCGACTGCAGGCGGCATCATCAACATCGTGGTTTCCAACCTGGTTCTTGGTGTCGATAAGACCAACTGGCCGATGATGCTCGTGCTCGGAGTCGTCAACGCCGCGCTGTACTTCTTCCTCTTCACCTTCCTTATTAAGAAGCTCAACCTCCACACGCCTGGTCGCGAGGAGGAGTCCGAGCTCGCCGAGTCCGTTGCCGAGGGCGAGGCCGCCGCGTCTGTCGCGGTGAAGCAGGGCGCTGTTGCCGCAGCTCCCGCAGAGGGCGTCGATGCAGGTATTGCCGACCTGGTCGCAGGTCTTGGCGGCAAGGACAACATCGAGGAGCTCGAGAACTGCTTTACGCGTCTCCGCGTGAACGTTAAGAACCCGGACCTCATCGATGAGAGCCTCATCAACCACGTGCCCAACAGCGGCATCAACCGCAACGGCAACAATATCCAGATCATCTTTGGCATGAAGGTTGCCGAGATGCGCGACAAGGTCGAAAACGCAATTGAGAAGGAGCAGTAAACAATGATCATTACTCTGTGTGGTGGCGGATCCACCTTTACCCCCGGCATCGTCAAGTCCATCGCTCTGCGCAAGGACGAGCTCGACGTTGACGAGATTCGTCTGTACGACATCAACGAGGAGCGCCAGCGCAAGATCGGCGTACTCGTGGACTGGATTCTGCACGAGGACCTCGGCCTGGACATCAAGCTCACGGTGACCACCGACAAGGAGACTGCCTTTACGGATGCCAGCTTCGTGTTTGCCCAGATGCGCGTGGGCGGCTACGCCATGCGCGAGCAGGACGAGAAGATTCCGCTGCGTCACGGCTGCGTGGGCCAGGAGACCTGCGGTTGCGGCGGCCTTGCCTACGGCATGCGCACCATCTTCCCCATGGTCGAGCTGATCGATGACGTTGAGAAGTACGCTAAGAAGGACTACTGGATTCTCAACTACTCCAACCCTGCTGCCATCGTGTCCGAGGGCTGCCGCGTGCTGCGTCCCAACGCTCGCATCATCAACATCTGCGACATGCCGATCGCGATCATCGACGTGGTTTGCGCCGCACTCGATATCGACAAGAAGGATGTCGAGTACGATTACTTTGGCCTCAACCACTTTGGTTGGTTCACCTCGATCCGCCACAAGGGCGAGGAGGTGCTCCCGCAGCTGCGCGAGTACATCAAGGAGCATGAGATTCTGCTGCCCGACTCCTACCTCAAGGGCATGGGCTCGCTCATGGCAAAGAAGCCCGAGGAGGCCACTGACGAGCACCCCGAGCAGAACCGCCACACCAAGGGCAGCTGGTACTACGTCTGGAAGGGCGAGTACGAGATCATGGAGTGCTTCCCGGAGTACCTGCCCAACACGTATCTGAACTACTACCTGCAGCAGAAGGAGTTCGTCGAGCATTCCAACCCCGAGCGCACCCGTGCTAACGAGGTTGAGGAGACGCGTGAGAAGAACCTCTTCGACGGCATCGACCACTACGAGAAGACGGGCGAGATCGACGAGAGCACGTTCTATGCGGGCAGCCACGGCGACTGGATTGCCGACCTGGCTATCGCTCTGAAGAACGATACCAAGCAGCGCTTCCTGGTCATTTGCGAGAACAAGGGCGCTATCCCCAACATGCCCTACGACGCTATGGTCGAGCTGCCTGCCTACATTGGCAAGAACGGCCCCGAGGTCATCAGCCGCGACAACATTCCGCTGTTCCAGCAGGGCCTCATGATGCAGCAGCTGAACTCCGAGAAGCTCGTGGTCGAGGCTACGATCGAGGGTTCTTACGAGAAGGCGCTCAAGGCCTTCACGCTCAACAAGACCGTACCGTCGATGAAAGTCGCCAAGGAAGTTCTCGACGACATGATCGAGGCCAACAAGGGTTACTGGCCCGAGCTTAAGTAAAAGCAACAGGGTCGCTGGCCGCATGCCTAGAGCAATGCCCCGTCCACGTGATTGCGTGGACGGGGCATTGTCATTTGGTAACGCGATTTATCAAATATGGCATTTATCTGCGGAAATGTTCGTTTTCACCGCTAAGGACGACGTTTCATACCGCCTGCCGAAGCGTGTCGCTGCCAAACAATTTTATAGGTCAGTGTTGTGCGTGTAGCAACTTCGCCCGGTCTCGCCTCCGGGCTGCCATGTGAGAGGGGATCTTATGGCTCGACTGCACGTAATGGAACGCAGCCACGCTCAGGCCGTCATGGACGATCTGCACGATGCGCTCGGACGCCGTCTGGCGGTGAGTTCGCTCGCCCCGTGTCCCGTTGAGTTTACGGCAGCGCTCGTTAACCTGTGCTCCACCCAGAGCTGCGGCAAGTGCACACCCTGCCGTGTGGGCCTGAGCGCGCTGAGCGACCTGCTCGCCGATGTGCTCGAAGGGCGCGCCGATGAGTCCACGCTCAACCTGATTGAGCGCACGGCCCGCACCATCTACCTTTCGAGCGACTGCGCCATCGGCTACGAAGCTGGCGCCATGGCACTCACGGCCATTCGCGGCTTCCGCGACGATTTTGAGCATCACATCCGCGAGCACTCCTGCGGCTTTGACCGCGAGGCCCGCGTCCCGTGCGTTTCGGGCTGCCCGGCGCACGTCGACATTCCCGGGTACATTTCGCTGGTCGAGGCCGGCCGGTATGCCGACGCCGTCAAGGTCATCCGCAAGAACAACCCACTGCCGCTCGTCTGCGGCTTGGTGTGCGAGCATCCCTGCGAGATGCATTGCCGCCGTGGCATGGTCGACGACCCCATGAACATTCTCGCCCTCAAGCGTTTTGCCGTTGAGCACAGCGACCTCAACGACCACAAGCCGCATGTAGTGGACGACACCGGTAAGCGCGTCGCCGTGATCGGCGGCGGCCCGGCCGGCCTTTCCTGTGCCTACTACCTGGCCGTGATGGGTCATAAGGTGACCATCTTTGAGCAGCGCCACCACCTGGGCGGCATGCTGCGCTATGGCATCCCCAGCTATCGTCTGCCGCGCGAGCGCCTGCAGGCCGAGATCGACTGGATCTTGAGCGCCGGCATCGACGTGGAGCTCGACCACTCCGTCAACGGCGAGGAGCTTGCCCGCCTGCGCGACGAGTTCGATGCCGTCTACCTGGCCATTGGCGCCCACAGCGATAAGAAGCTCGGCCTTCCGGGCGAAGAAGCTCCCGGCGTGGAGTCGGCCGTCAAGATGCTGCGCGCCATCGGCGATGACGAGCTGCCCGACCTGAGCGGCCAGCGCGTGTGCGTCATCGGCGGCGGTAACGTGGCCATGGACGTGGCGCGCTCCGCCGTGCGCTGCGGTGCCGAAAAGGTGAGCATCGTCTACCGCCGGCGCATCTGCGATATGACAGCCCAGGACGCCGAGATCGCCGGTGCCCAGGCCGAGGGCTGCGAGGTGCTGGAGCTGACGGCTCCGCTCGCCATCGAGACGGGCGAAGACGGTCGCGTGAGCGGCCTGCGCGTGCAGCCGCAGATTATCGGCGAGCCCCGTCGTGGGCGTCCGGCCCCGCGTGCCGCCGCCACGCCCGAGCGCGTCATTCCCTGCGAGCGCGTTTTTGTGGCCATTGGCCAGGACATCGATTCCAAGCCGTTTGGGGAGATAGGCATTGCCTGCAAGTGGGGCTGCGTGGTCACCGATTCGGATGGCGCCGTGCCCAACTTCGACGGCCTCTTTAGCGGCGGCGACTGCCAGACCGGCCCCGCCACCGTTATCCGCGCCATCAACGCCGGCCGCGTGGCTTCGGCAAATATCGACCGCTACCTGGGCTTCGACCACAAGATCAAGCTCGAGGTCGAGCTGCCGACCGTCCAGTTTAAGGGCAAGCACGAGTGCGGCCGCTGCGAGCTGGGCGAGCGCGAGGCCGGCGAACGTATTCACGATTGGAATCTGGTCGAACAGGGCCTTACTGAGGAGGAGGCACGCCAAGAGGCGAGTCGTTGCCTGCGTTGCGACCACTTTGGCTTTGGCGCGTTCCGCGGAGGGAGGAACCTGGAATGGTAGAGCTCAACAAAACCACCGTCGGCGACAACAGCGAAAACGGAGCGCACAACATGGTCAAGATCATTATCGATAACTGCGAGGTCGTGGTGCCCGAGCACACCACGATCCTAGATGCGGCCAAGTCCGCCGGCATTCAGATTCCCACCCTGTGCTACCTGCGCGATTTAAACGAAATCGGCGGCTGCCGCGTGTGCTTAGTCGAGGTCGAGGGCTGCGACCAGCTGGTTGCCGCCTGCAACAACTACGTGCTCGACGGCATGATGGTCCACACCAACAGCCCCAAGGCCCGCGAGGCCCGTCGCACCAACGTGCAGCTGCTGCTGTCCCAGCACGATTCGCAGTGCACGAGCTGCGTGCGCAGCGGCAACTGCAACCTACAGACCATCGCCAACGACCTGGGCATCTTCTATCTGCCGTACGAGCAGCACCTGGCGCGCGAGGGCTGGGACTTCGATTTCCCCATCATCCGCGATAACGACAAGTGCATCAAATGCATGCGCTGCATCAAGGTGTGCGAGAGCGTGCAGGGCTTAGGGATTTGGGACCTGACCAACCGCGCTACGCATACCGCCGTGGGCACCCGCGGGCGTGCGCCGATCGGCAAGACCGATTGCGTCGCGTGCGGCCAGTGCATTACGCATTGCCCGACGGGCGCCCTGCGCGAGCGTGACGATACCGAGACCGTGTTCGACGCCATCGCCGATCCCGACAAGATCGTGCTGGTGCAGATTGCGCCGGCCGTGCGTAGCGCCTGGGGCGAGGAGCTCGGCATTTCACGCGAGGAGGCTACCGTCGAGCGTCTGGCCTGCGCGCTGCGCCGCGTGGGCTTTGAGTACGTGTTCGACACCGACTTCTCGGCTGATCTCACCATTATGGAGGAGGGCTCCGAGCTGCTCGAGCGCCTGGGTAAGGCCGCCAAGGGCGAGGGCGACAGCCGCGGCTGGCCCATGTTCACGAGCTGCTGCCCGGGCTGGGTACGCTTTGTAAAGGCACGCTATCCGGAGTTTGTCGATAGCCTGTCCACGTCCAAGTCGCCGCAGCAGATGTTCGGCGCCATCGCCAAGACCTACTACGCCAAGGTGCTGGGCGTGGAGCCCGAGCGCCTGTTTGTGGTGTCCGTGATGCCGTGCACGGCCAAGAAGGCCGAGTGCGCGCTGCCGAGCATGGTGGGCGAGGACGGCACGCCCGACGTTGACGTTGCGCTGACGGTGCGCGAGATGGTGCGCATGATCCGCGCGAACCACGTGAGCGTGGATACGCTGGTTGAGGAGCCGCTCGATACGCCGCTGGGCTTTGGCACGGGCGCGGGTGTGATCTTTGGCGCCACGGGCGGCGTGATGGAGGCCGCCGTGCGCTCGGCATATTACCTGGTGACGGGCAAGAATCCCGACGCCGACTTCTTTACCGACGTGCGCGGCCTGGACGGCTGGAAGGAAGCCGTGGCCGATATCGATGGCACCAAGGTGCGCGTCGCCGTAGCGCACGGGCTGGGCAACGCCGCCCGTCTGCTCGACGCGATTCGCGACGGCCGCGTGAGCTATGACTTCGTTGAGGTCATGGCGTGCCCGGGCGGCTGCGTCGGTGGCGGCGGTCAACCCATCCACGACGGCTGTGAGCTGGCAGCCGAGCGCGGTCAGGTGCTGTGGGGTCTGGATGCCGCTGCGGACATTCGCTTCTCGCACGAGAACCCCGATGTCCAGGCGTGCTACCGCGAGTTCTTGGGCGAGCCGCTCTCGCCGCTGGCCGAGGAACTGCTGCATACCGACCATCACGCCTGGTCGATGCCTAACGAGGGGACGTGCTAGCGATGCGCGCGTTTGATTTTGAGATGTCGCGCCGGGGGTTTGCCTCGGCGCTCGCCGCGGGCGCCCTGTCGCTTGCGCTCGCGGGCTGTGGCGGCGGGGCTGCCGGTGCCGGGTCCGCCGCGGGTTCGGCTGCCGGGTCTGCCGCTGACGGTGCCGCCGCGGAGCCGGTTGAGGTGCACGTCGCCTCGCTCAAGGGGCCGACCTCGATTGGCCTGGCGCAGTTTATGGACCAGGCTGCCGATGGCGAGACGGACAATGAGTTCGACTTTGCGATCAACACTGCCGCCGACGAGATTGTGCCCAAGGTCATTCAGGGCGATATCGACATTGCCCTGGTGCCCGCCAACGTGGCGAGCGTGCTCTACAACAAGACCGAGGGCGCGGTCCAGGTCATCGACATCAACACGCTGGGCGTGCTGAACGTAGTGACGGGCGATGCGAGCGTGGCCTCGTTTGGCGATCTGGCGGGGCGTACCGTCTATATGACGGGCAAGGGCACCACGCCGGAGTACGTCATGAACTACCTGCTGGAGCGCGCGGGCCTGACAGGCCAGGTGGCGCTTGAGTTTAAGAGCGAGCCCACCGAGGTGCTGTCGGCGCTGCTTGCCGACCCGTCCGCCGTGGGCGTGCTGCCGGAGCCGTTCAAGACCGCTGCCATCGCAAAGAGCGAAGGCAAGCTGTCGGCGCCGGTAAGTCTGACCGATGTGTGGGACGAGCTGGCAGGAGACACGGGCTCGCGCTTGCTGACGGGTGTGACCGTGGTGCGCCGCGCGTTTGCCGAGGAACATCCCGAGGCCGTGGCGGAATTCCTGAGCTGCCATGCGGCGAGCGTTAAGGCTGTCAATGCGGCGCCGGCAGACTGGGCTCAGGCCGTGGTCGATGCCGGCATCGTGGATAACG
Source organism: Collinsella aerofaciens (assembly GCF_964243765.1). Classification (GTDB taxonomy): domain Bacteria; phylum Actinomycetota; class Coriobacteriia; order Coriobacteriales; family Coriobacteriaceae; genus Collinsella; species Collinsella aerofaciens_BU. The sequence goes on from NZ_CAXTGI010000001.1 coordinate 243,211, forward strand.
CCAAGATCGCCGAGAAGGCGATTCCCGGGTGCATGCTTGTCTGCCAGACGGGCAAGGATATGAAGGCGGCACTTAGCGGGTATCTGCAGGTACTGTTCGACGCGGACGCGAGCGCCGTTGGTGGTAAACTTCCGGCTGACGATTTCTACTACTTGGAGTAGCCCGTGCGTGCGTTTGCTCGACAAATGACAGAGCGTATGAAGGCGGTGGCGGCAGCAGGTGTCGTCGCCGCCTTTTGGCTTGCCGTGTGGATGCTGGTGGCGGCGCTGGTGGCGCAGCCGTTGATTTTGCCGGGGCCGGGTGCTGTTGCCTTGGCGCTGCTGCGCTTGGTATGCGATGACGGTACCTGGGCGATTTTGGCGGGCTCGGGCGCGCGGATACTGGCTGGGCTGGCGCTTGCCGCGGTGTGCGGTGGCGTACTTGCCGGGATTTCGTCACGTTCGCGTGCGTTTGCGCACCTGGTGGCTCCGGCGCTGTCGTTTGTAAAGGCGACGCCGGTCGCCTGCGTGGTGGTCCTGTTGCTTATCTGGCTGGGGTCGGCGCGCGTGAGCATCGCGGCAGTCTTTTTGATGGCGCTGCCGGGCGTGTATTTTTCGCTGGCCGAGGGCTTGGCACAGGTGAATAAACCGCTGGAGCAGATGTTCCGTCTGCATGGCGTGCGCGGCTGGCGCCTGTTTTGCGCCCATACCTGGCGCGAAGTCCTGCCGTTTGTGCTTTCGTGCGCCCGCGCCGTGATCGGCATGAGCTGGAAGGCCGGCGTGGCGGCGGAGCTTATCGGCATGGCGACGGGCACCGTGGGTGAGCGCATCTATCAGGCAAAGCTTTTGATTGAGACGGCTGATTTGCTGGCGTGGACCGTGCTGGTCGTTGCCGCCTCGTGGGCGTGTGAGCGCGTGCTGGTGTGGCTGCTGCGGGTTTCGGGACCCGTGGCGTGGCGCGCGGCCGTGCGGGCGCATGGGCGCGGCGCTCGCGGGCGTGCGGGGGCCGCGAGCGATGGCGCCGCAGCGGAGCTTGCGCTTGCCGTGGGCGATCGTGCGCCCTGGGCGCCGGCGCTGGATGGTCTAGTGCTCAACGTGCCTGCGGGTGGGCGTATCTGTGTGATGGGCGCTTCGGGCATGGGCAAGTCGACGCTGCTTTCGTTGGCAGCGGGGGAGTGCGCGCCGTGCTCGATGGTGTTTCAGGATGCACGTCTGGTAGAGGGCGTCTCGGCTTTGGATAACGTGCTGGTGTGCGCCGATGCGCGTGTGGATGCTTCGAGCGCCGCGGCATTGCTGCGCCTGCTGGTGCCGGGAATCGATGTGCATGCTCGCGTGGCCGAGCTTTCGGGCGGGCAGCGCCGTCGCGTCGAGATCGCCCGCGCCCTGCTGTGCCCGGGCGGCGCGGTGATTCTTGACGAGCCCTTTACCGGTTTAGATACCGCTGCGCGCGATGCGACGACTAAGGTCGTGCTCGATCTGCTCGACGGCCGTATGCTGTTGCTTGCCACGCACGATGTCGCCGACGCTCAGGCCCTCGATATCTCGGGCATCATCACGCTCTAAAAACTAACTCAGCAACAAAATGATTCGTTTTCCTCCGTCCCTATGGGGTCGGGTGTGGTATTCTAACTGCGGGGTAATACTTAGGAATACCAAGTAATACCAACGCCGCAGAAACAAACTCCGGATGCGGGCCAATCGGGTTGCCTTCACAGCCCGTCGCCCAGCCGCGTGGCCCGCATCTATCCGCACTACCGTCGTTTCAAAAAGGAAGCGCCATGGCAGAACACATGACCCCCGTAGTCGCGAAGGTCTTGCCCGAGGAGAAGGCAGCCTTCGCGGCGGCAACCCAGCTCGTGGGCACCACGCCGTCCAACGCCATCCGCATGTTTATCGCCGCGTTCAATCGCTGCGGCACCTTCCCGTTCGACATCTCGCCCAACGGGGCTTTTGGCATTGTGCCCGATTCTCATCAACAATGACTGTCCCAAACTGCCGGCACTTGGGGACGTTCCTTTTAATATGAGCAGGACATTGTCAAGAGGCAAAATCGGGCCTGGCCCCAACGATATGGGGTCAGGCCCTCTCCCTATATCAACCCGTCCGCGGCGACCTCGGCGTGTCTTACCGACGCTCGTCTTTGCAGTTTAATATCCGCCCGTGGCGATCTCTCGCTGGGCAATCCGTTGCTACGGCTGAGGCTTCTACGTCGAACCGACAGTCTGTGCACGCGCGTGGCGCCCTGGGCGCTCGCAGAAAAGGGACCTGAGGTTCGCCTCAACGGCTTCGGATCGAACCGCTTCCGGGGTGACTGGCTTATGTGCGGGGGACCGCCCCCCTACGCCTCCTCGGCCATGAGGCCGACCGCCCACACCCAGCAGGCGAGCTCGCGCGCCGTGGCCACGTTCGCCTTGTTGCTGTGGACCCCGCGCGCGAGCAGCGCCTCCCGCCTCTCGACCAGCCTCCGCACGCCCTTGGCGGCATGCCTCCGGGCGCCCCGGTCCGGGGCCTGGCCCTTGGCGAGGTCCTTCGGCCGTCCCGAGCACGTCAGGTAGTGCCACGCGGCCTCGACCAGCGTCTTCCTCAGGTGCTTGTTGCCGGCCTTGGTGATCGCGCCCCTGCGGTCGCTCTCCCCGCTGGAGTGCTCGGAGGGCGTCAGGCCGACCCACGCCGCGAACGAGCGGGCGTTCCTGAACCTCGAGAACTCGCCGGCCTCGAACACGAGGTCGGCGGCGGTCGCGGTGTCGACGCCCTTGAGGCAGCGCAGGGAGTCGACCCTCCTCCGCCACCTGGGCTTGCGGGCCTCGGCCTCGACGAGCCCCTCGAGCCTCGCCTTCTCCTCCGCCGCCCGCCTGACCGCGTCGACGTAGTAGGCGAGCACGTCGTTGTCGGCCCCCTCCGCGAACCTAATCGACTCGATCCAGGACCAGTGCGCCCGGGTCCAGTTCCCCTTCCTGCGGCCGGTGGGCGTCCTCTCGTCGAAGACGAGCCCGTGCCTGAGCAGGAACTTGGAGAGCCGCTGCTTCGAGCGCGAGAGGTCGTCCCTCGCGTCCTCGAGCGCCCTGGTCAGGTCGCGGGCGGCCTCGCACTCGTCGTCGGGGACCCACACCTCGACCACGTTGCCGACCGACAGCATGCGGGCGAGGAACTCGGCGTCGTTGCGGTCGTTCTTCCTGCGCCTGTCCGCGCTGGGCTTGATCATCTTCGAGACGGCGCCGACCGCGCAGTCGGCACCCAGGCCGGAGAGCCTCTTCTGCAGGTCGAAGCCCGTGACCCCGGACTCGTACACGCACCTGGCCCTGGGGTCCACGGAGCGGACCCACTCCGCGACGGCGACGGCGTCGTAGCCGAAGGTCGCGCAGCGCACCTCCCCGGTCATGACGTCGAGGGAGACGGCCTTTATCGAGCGGGCGTGGACGTCGAGGCCGACGAAGGTGGTAGTATCGAGCATGGGAGCCCCTTCCATGAATGCGGCGTGGCCGCCGCGGCTGAATTAGACACTCACCATTGTCGGCCTGATCCGCGGTCTTTCATGCAGCAGGGGCTCTCAATGTTTTTATGTCCTGCTCATATCGTCTCTGCCGGCAGTTAAGGAACGTCCCCAAGTGCCGGGTTTTGAGGAGGTTGGCATGCTCAATGCGATGATTTGGGCGCTTGCCTGTTTTGGCGTCGTCGCTGCCGATATCGCCCTGAGCGTGGTTTTGTTCTCCGCTCTGGGCGTCGCATCGGTGTTCATGGGCTTTTCGATTGACGGCCTCGATATTCAATTGCTTCAGGCTGTCGCGCAGACGGCATCGTTTTTAATGGCGCTGCTGTGGTGGCGTTATCTGTGGCCGCGTTCGTTTATGGCACGCCGGCAAAGCGCGCATCCGCTCGGCGGGGGAGCGCGTGGGGCGTGGAAGCGCATCGCCTGCGTTATCGTGATCGGCCTTGCCCTGCAGGTGGTCGTTGGCTACGTGACCGACGCCGTGCTGTCGCTGTTGCCCGAGGCTGCGGCCGACTACAGCGAGCTTGTCGAGGAAACAGGCATGGGCGGCACCAGCTATCTCGCCGTCCTGACTACGGTGCTCGGCGCCCCATTTTGTGAAGAGCTGCTGGTACGCGGCATTATTTTTGAGTTTTCGCTCCGAGCGTTTAATCCGCAGTGCCGCCCACTTTGGAAGCGCCGGCGTCGTGCGGGTGCGCAGGACGGCGCCATGGTGCCCTGGGCGGCCACGAGCACGTGGGGTATCACCGCGGCGATTGTGCTGCAGGCGGCAATCTTCGGTTTTATGCACATGAATTGGGTGCAAGGTTGCTACGCGGGTGCCGCTGGCCTCATCTTTGGTTGGGTGCTCGTGACGACCGGAAAGCTCCGCTACACGATCCTGTTGCACTTTGCCTTTAATGCTGGGTCGTATCTCATGACGTTGCTCTGGTTTGTGAACACGCCGTTCGACGTGGCAATTACGGTCGCCATCGCCGGCGTCATCCTCGTTGAGGCAATGCGGTCGCTGCGCCGCGCGTGTGGGATGGATGCAGCGAGCGCACCGCTGCCCTAGTTGCGGCGTCCGCCTCCGTTGGCGCCTTGACGTCCCTGAGCTGCACGGTTGCGCCCGGCAGTGTTTTGCGCGCGCGACATGCCGCCGTGCCCCTTGCTGCCCTTGGGCCCCTTGCCGGCACCGCCAGCGCCGCCGTGGGCCTTGCCGCCCTTCTTGCCGGTGCCATGCCCCCCGCCAGCAGATGTCTCGCCCGGGCGTGGCGGCACGGGGCGAATCAGGCAATGCTTGGTGTAGCCAATCAGATCGCGGCGGCCGGCTTTTTCCAGCGCCTCACGCACGAGCTTGTAGTTCTCGGGCTTGCGATACTGGATGAGCGCACGCTGCATGGCCTTCTCGTGCGGGTCGCGGGCCACGTAGATCGGCTGCATGGTGCGTGGGTCCACGCCGGTGTAGTACATGCAGGTCGACATAGTGGACGGGGTGGGGTAGAAGTCCTGCACCTGCTCGGGCATGTAGCCCATGTCGCGCACGGCCTCGGCAAGGTCCACAGCTTCCTTCATCGTTGAGCCGGGATGGCTCGAGATCAGGTACGGCACCACATACTGTTTAAGTCCGTATTCGCGGTTCAGGCGTTCAAATTTACGGCAGAACGCGTCGTAGACGGCGCGGCTCGGCTTGCCCATCACGGAGAGCACCGCGTCGCTCACGTGCTCGGGCGCTACGCGCAGCTGGCCCGAGACATGATGCTCCAGCAGCTCGCGCAAAAACTCGTCCGAGGCATCGGCCATGGTGTAGTCAAAGCGGATGCCGCTGCGCACGAAGACCTTTTTGACGCCCGGCAGCTGGCGCAGGTCGCGCAACAACTGCGTGTAGCCGCTCTCGTCGACCACCATGTTCTTGCACACGCTCGGCCACAGGCAGCGCTTGTTCTTGCACACGCCGTGCTTGAGCTGCTTGTCGCAGGCAGGACGGCTAAAGTTTGCCGTCGGTCCGCCCACGTCGTTGATATAGCCCTTAAACTCGGGATCGCGCGTGAGCAGCTCGGCCTCGCGCATGATCGAGTCGTGGCTGCGCATCTGCAGCACGCGACCCTGGTGGAAGGTGAGGGCACAAAACGAGCACTCGCCAAAGCAGCCGCGGTTGGAGCTGATGGAAAATTTGATCTCGGCAAAGGCCGGCACGCCGCCCGCCGCGTCGTAGTCGGGATGCCAGTCACGTGCGTAGGGGAGCTCGGCGACCTCGTCCATCTCGTCGGTGGTGAGCGTCGCCGATGGCGGGTTCTGTACCACATAGACGCTGTTGGGGTAGGGCTCTACCAGGCGATGACCGGTGATGGGGTCCATATTCTGCTGCTGCACGTTAAAGCTGCGCGCGTAGTTGAGCTTGTCGGCGGTAAGGTCGTCCCAGCTGGGCAGCAGGTCGTAGTCGTAGACCTCGTCGAGCGAACCCGTGCGGTAGACGGTACCGTTGATATAGGTGATCTGGTCGACGGGCAGTCCCGCGTCGAGCGCATCGGCGATCTCGACAATCGCGTGCTCGCCCATGCCGTAGATGAGGATGTCGGCGCCCGAGTCGAGCAACACCGAACGCTTGAGCTTGTCCTGCCAGTAGTCGTAGTGGGCCAGACGGCGCAGGCTTGCCTCGATGCCGCCGATGATGATGGGAACGTCCTTGAACGTCTGGCGGATGAGGTTGCCGTAGACCGTGACGGCACGATTGGGGCGGTGCCCCTCCTCGCCACCGGGAGTATAGGCGTCGGTGTGGCGGCGGTGCTTGGTCACCGAATAGTGGTTGACCATGGAGTCCATGTTGCCGGCGCTGACCAAAAAGCCCAGGCGCGGCTCGCCGAGCACCGTGATGCTGGCGGGATCGGTCCAGTCGGGCTGGCAGATGATTCCTACCTTGTAGCCGTGCGCGTCGAGCACGCGGCTGATGATGGCCATGCCAAAGCTCGGATGGTCCACGTAGGCATCGCCGCAGATGTAGACAAAGTCGCACTGGTCCCAGCCGCGCGCATCCATGTCGGCGCGGCTGACGGGGAGGAATTTATCGCGGCCCGGGCGCCAGGGGCGGGCGGGCGCTGCTGGAGTATGAGTGGTGTGCCCACCCTGCGCCTTGCCGCCGCGCTTTTGCTGCTGGCCCTGTTTGCCCTGCTGACTGCGCTGGTTGTTCTGAGCGTGCTGAGGCTTTTTTGCCACGATCCCTCCCGGTGTTTGTATGCTGCACGTAATTGTAACCAGTCTTTTTGGGACGGGGCTAAAAAGACTGGTGGAGAACATGAGCTGGCGGATTGGCGCGTCGGTGCGGGTGCCGTTTGTTTCCAGACTGTGTATCTGCGCATTGGGAGACCCGTCTCGTGGGCGCGCCATGTTGTCAATGGGTTACAGTATGAACGGCGGCTATGTTTCCGCCAACGCACGAGAGGGTCGTCAACAAGGAGGATGCACGACGATGCAGCGTGCCAAACAGATATCGGAGTCTATTGAGCTGGGCATCATCTTGGCGCTCGCCGGTGGCTTTATGGACGTCTATTCGTACATAGGGCGCGACCATGTTTTCGCAAACGCTCAGACGGGCAACATCCTGCTCGTGGGTGTAAGCATCTCGGAGGGCAACTGGGCGCTGGCGGGACGCTATTTCTTCCCCGTGGTGTCGTTTGCCGTGGGCATTATGCTTGCCGACCTGGTTCACGAGCGGTTTGGCAGTGTGATTCACTGGCGCCAGGTGACGGTGTTCTTTGAAGCCGTCATCTTGCTGGGCGTGAGTTTTATTCCCGGTGGCGATTTCAACCTGCTCGCCAACTGCCTCACTTCGTTTGCCTGCGGTATGCAAGTCGAGAGCTTCCGCAAGATCCACGGTCACGGCATCGCCACGACCATGTGCATCGGCAACTTGCGCAACGCACTGCAAAACGTGGATGATTACATCATCACCCACAAGCGCGGCTTTTTGGAAAACGGCCTGCTGTACTTTGGCGTGATCTTTACCTTTGTGTTTGGCGCTGTGCTGGGCAACTGGTGTATTGAGCGCATAGGCCTGCACGCCATCGTCGTGGCGAGCGTGCTGCTGTTTGTCGCGTTTGCCATCATGTTCATCGACCGCGAGCGCGACTTGCGTTTTCGCTGGAAGGTTGCGGCCGAGGCTTGGAAAGAGGGCTGTCGAAAGTAACCGAATGCGGCAGAGGGGCCGTCCCTTTGCCGCATTATTTTTTCATCTTCTGTTGAAACGCTTTAACAATTTAACGTTCTCACGTGTTTTTCGTTTCAAAAGCGTTAGGATGGGACTCATAGCGTGGGGCGTAATGGGTGCCCCGCACACGATGGGAGGCTATCAATGGCTAATCGTTTCGTTCTCAACACCATTTCTTATCATGGTTCCGGCGCCATCAAGGAGATCCCCGGTGAGCTCCAGCGTCGCGGCTACAAGAAGATCTTCGTCTGCTCCGACCCCGATCTGGTTAAGTTTGGCGTTACCGCTAAGGTGACCGACGAGCTCGACGCCGCCGGCATCGCTTGGAGCCTCTACTCCGAGATCAAGCCCAACCCCACTATCCAGAACGTCAAGGACGGCGTCGAGGCCTTCAAGGCCGCCGAGGCTGACGCTATCGTGACCATCGGTGGTGGCTCCTCCATGGACACCGCCAAGGCCATCGGCATCATCATCAACAACCCCGAGTTCGCCGACGTCCGCAGCCTCGAGGGCGTTGCTCCCACCAAGAACCACGCCGTGTTCACCATCGCCGTGCCGACGACCGCCGGTACCGCTGCTGAGGTGACCATCAACTACGTCATCACCGACCCCGAGAAGGTCCGCAAGTTCGTGTGCGTCGACACCAACGACGCCCCCGAGGTTGCCGTCGTCGACCCCGACATGATGGCTTCCATGCCCGCCGGCCTTACCGCTTCCACTGGTATGGACGCTCTGACCCACGCCATCGAGGGCTACACCACCAAGGGCGCCTGGGAGCTCTCCGACATGTTCCACTTTGAGGCCATTAAGTTGATCAGCGAGAACCTGCGCGACTCCGTTGCCGAGGCCAAGTCCGGCCAGCCCGGCTCCGGCCGCGAGGGCATGGCTCTTGGTCAGTATGTCGCCGGCATGGGCTTCTCCAACGTTGGCCTGGGCATCGACCACGCCATGGCTCACACCCTGTCTGCTCACTACGACACCCCGCACGGCGTCGCTTGCGCCATGCTGCTGCCGATCGCCATGGAGTTCAACAAGCCGGTCTGCGCCGAGCGCCTGGCCAAGGTTGCCGTCGCCATGGGCGTTGACACCACGGGCATGAGCACCGACGAGGCTGCCGACGCCGCCATCGCCGCCGTCAAGCAGCTCTCCGCCGACGTGAACATCCCGCACGTCTGCGAGGCCATGAAGGCCGACGAGATCGAGGTCCTGGCCAAGGACGCCATGGCCGACGCTTGCTTCCCGGGTAACCCGCGCGAGGCGACGCTCGACGACGTCATCGAGCTCTTCAAGAAGATTTGCCCGGCTGAGTAAATTACTCCCGTCGGCGGTCCCGGGCTTCCCTCCGGATGCGTCCTCGGACATGTAAAAGGCCCCGCTGCGCGCGTTGCGCGGCGGGGCCTTTTGCGTCCTGCGGAATGCGCCCGGAGGGAAGCCCGGGATCGCCTGCGTTCTTTTCTCAGATGCCGGGGTGCCGGAAAGGCGGGATGTGAGGGGCGCATTGTTGGATGGCGCCTTGTATCTGCTTATCGTGGCGGGCGCAGTTCTGAAGAGCTCGATGGGCCATCTCGCTAGGTAAAAAGATGGTTCGCGGTGGTATTGTTGCTGTGGGTTTAATTCGATATGAAAGGGTGACTTTGGTGTCCAAGATGGATTCTACGCTCTCCTATATTACTGACCAGTTGAAGGCGCTTACCTCGATTGCTTCGCCTACGGGCTATACCCGTGCGGCGACTGATTATCTGATGGAGACGTTGCGCGATATGGGCTTTGGGCCCGAGCGTTCTAACAAGGGCAATGTGCTCGTTGAGCTTGGTGGTGAGGGTGAGCCGCTCGTGTTGGCGAGCCATGTCGATACCCTGGGCGCCATGGTGCGCTCCATTAAGGACAATGGTCGCCTGCGTCCCACGACGCTTGGCGGGCATCAGTGGTCTACGGCCGATGGCGAGAACTGCACCGTTTACACGCGCGATGGCAATGTCTACACGGGTGTGGTCCTCAATACCGAGCCTTCGGCGCATGTGGCCGATGAGCCGGTCAAGGCCATCGAGAAGAACATGGAGATCCTGCTCGACGAGAACGTTGACAGCAAGGACGATGTGCTCGAGCTGGGTATTCAGACTGGCGACATCATCGCTATGGATCCGCGCACCACGGTGACGGAGAGCGGCTACATTAAGAGTCGCTTCCTTGACGACAAGCTGTCGGCGTCGATTCTGCTGGGCTTGGCGCGTGCCGTCGCCGCTGGCGAGGTGACGCTCTCGCGCAAGGTGTCGCTGCTCTTTACCGTGTACGAGGAGGTCGGTCACGGCGGTGCCTTTGTGCCGGCCGACACGCGCGAGATGATCAGCGTGGACATGGGCTGCGTGGGCGACGACCTGGGCTGCACCGAGCGCATGGTTTCGATTTGCGCTAAGGATTCGGGCGGTCCGTACAACTACGACCTGGTAACCACACTATCCAACATCGCGCGCGAGCTGGAGCTCGATTACGCCATCGATGTGTACCCGCATTACGGTTCCGACGTCGAGGCCACGCTCTCGGCCGGCTACGACATTCGCCATGGTCTGATCGGCCCCGGCGTGTACGCGAGCCACAACTACGAGCGCAGCCACATCGACGGCGTGCGCAATACCTACGAGCTGGTTCGCGCCTACGTTCAGCGCTAGGGGAGCAGCTTGCGACTCGGCTGACCAATCGCTAAGGCCCGATTTCTCGGGCCTTTTTTCACTTTGGGTTGTTTAGTATTATGATGTCTGTAATCTATTAACTAAACGTGTAAATTACTTAACGAGGTGATGCGGTGTATGGACACGTCTGAGTACTTGTCTATGGGTGATGCTGCCCGCCTGTTGGGCGTTACGAAAGCCCGCATATCTCAACTTGCCGCATCGGGAACGCTTGTGTGCGATATTGTGGGCGGCCGGAAGTTGGTCGAGTACAATTCTGCGCTCGCCTATCAAAAGGTCCGCAAGCGAGGACGCCGTCCTGCGGCCGATGTGGGACGCAAGTTTACGCTGATGTCGGCCGACCATGAGGTCGCGCATGTCTCATTTGATCCGACGCGTGAGTTTCCCTTCGAAATCGCCGAGGTCCTCGATGCGCAACGAATGCCGTTTGGCACATGCTCGAGCTCTTCTCCAACGGTGAATAAGCGGGAGCTCAACGCGTGGTGGGGGCATCGGTCGGTGCCCGATGTTCGTCCTGGGCTTATCTCGCGCTACCGCGAGCTGGGAATTGCCAGTGGCATTGAGGTGCCGGTTCAGTGCCTGGGTCTCTCGCTTTCGGATTGCTATTGGTTGCGGCCGGCAGAATGCGACGGGTTCGAATGGCGAAACCTCAATTACTTTGAGAACGAATTTGAGCGATCGGCGCCCGAGGGGCGTTCGGGTTGGCTGGAAGGCATCGGTCTTAAAAATCCGGATAACACGTCCGAGGGCGAGCTCCCTAAATCGTGGATGATCCGAAACGGCATTCGCGTTTTGGCTAAAGGATGCGGCGTGGACGATCAGCGTCCCTTTAACGAGGCGGTTGCAACGGCTCTGCATCGTCGCTTGCTGTCGGAGGGCGAGTTTGTTCCTTATACGGTTGAGCGGATGTTCGATGGCCCTGTGTGTCTGTGCGACGACTTTCTTGACGGCCGCGAGGAATACGTTCCGGCTGTTTACGTTAAGGGCGCACTTGGTAGCCAGCGGGGAGACTCGACATACGATCGATACTGTCGCTACCTTGGCAAGCATGGTGCCGATGAGGTCGCTGTGAGAAGGTCTATGTCGCAGATGATTGTCTGCGATGCCCTTTTGGCCAACAGCGACCGCCATTGGCGAAACTTCGGCATCATCCGTAATGTCGACACCCTGGAGATAAAACCTGCACCGCTGTTCGATAGCGGCAACTGTCTGTGGTATAACGTGCCAACCGTCTTGCTCGCGGCTGGGGAGTTTGGGTTTTCCGCTAAGCCGTTTGGGCCCGACCCTTCCGCTCAGCTGGCGCTTGCGGACTCGCTCGATTGGTTCGATTCATCTCGGCTCAACGGATTTGTTGATGAGGCGATCGAGATTCTTTCGCAGAGCGAATGGGCGACGGCGGAGGGTCGACTCGAGGCCATTTGCCGCGGCCTCGAGCGTCGCGTAATCGAGGTTGGTGCCGCTGTTGAGGTACTTCGACACATGCAGCGATAAACCCACGGCTACTTAAGTGCGCCGGTCACGGTACCGCCGCCCAGGACGATGTCGCCGCGATAGACTACAACGGCCTGGCCGGGGGCGATGGCTCGTTGCGGCTCGTCAAAAGTTAGCAGCATTTGTCCGCCGGCGCCACGTGTAAGGGTTGCTGCCTGGTCTTTCTGACGGTAGCGGTACTTGGCGCCCACGCGGATGCCGCCGGCGTCGAGCTCCGCCTCCATGTGGTCGGCGGGGGCGCTCCAGATCCAGTCGTTGGCCGTGAGCGCTGTGGCCGCCAGGTCCTCGGCCTCGCCCAGATGCACGGTGTTGTTGGCGGCGTCGACGCCCGTTACGTACACGGGATGCGCCATCGCAACGCCCAGGCCCTTGCGCTGGCCGATGGTGTAGCGCAGCGCGCCGTTGTGGCGCCCGACCACGCTGCCGTCGCGCCACACAATGTCGCCCGGTGCGGCGGGATGTCCGCAGCGGCGCTCGATATAACCCGCGTAGTCACCGTCTGGAATAAAGCAGATATCCTCGCTTTCGGCCTTCTTGGCGTTGGTAAAGCCCTGCTCGGCGGCTACGCGGCGCACGTCGCGCTCTTTGTCTAGGCCTGCCAGCGGAAAGATCGTGTGTGCCAGGCGTTCCTGCGTAAGCGAATACAAAAAGTAACTCTGGTCCTTTTTGGGATCTTCGCCGCGATGTAGCTGCCAGGTGCCGTCTGCCGCCTGGCTTGTTTTGGCGTAATGTCCCGTTGCGATGTAGTCGCAGCCCATGTCCAGCGCCGCATCGAGCAGCGCGCCAAACTTAATGTGGCGGTTGCAGATAATGCACGGATTGGGCGTCAGCCCCTCCTGGTAGGCGTTCACAAAGAGCTCGATCACGTTGCGGTCGAAGGTCTGCTGCAGGTCGAGCACATGGTGCGGAATGCCTAGGCGCTCGGCGACGGCCTTCGCGTCGGCGATGTCGCGGTCGACCTTACTTATGCCCGTGACGGGATCGGGTGCGGGGCAGGTGAGGCGCATGGTGGCACCGACACATTCGTAACCCTGACTTTTGAGCAGATACGCGGTCACGCTGGAATCGACGCCGCCGCTCATGGCGACGAGCACGCGCTTATTGTGCATGGGGAGGTTCTCCTTGGTGGCATGTGGCCAAAAAAGAAAAGCGGCGCGGGAGGCTGGTTCCGCGCCGCAGACATTGTAGCAAGTTCGGGCGTCGTGTGGGACACCCTGTTGGGATGAGCTCAGGCTGCCAGAAGCGAGGGAAGACCGGCGTGCCTTGGACTCGTTTTAAGAACGAGAAGCTCTAGTCCTGGAACAGTGCCGTGGACAGGTAGCGCTCGCCGGTGTCGGCAAGCAGGGCCACGATGATCTTGCCCTCGTTCTCGGGGCGCTTGGCCAGCTGCAGTGCGGCCCACACGGCGGCACCGGACGAAATGCCCACGAGCACGCCCTCCTTGTGGCCCACGGCGCGGCCGGTGGCAAAGGCGTCCTCGTTCTCGACGGGGATGATCTCGTCGTAGACCTGGGTGTCGAGGACGTCGGGCACAAAGCCGGCGCCGATACCCTGGATCTTGTGCGGGCCTGCCTGGCCCTTGGAGAGCACCGGGGAGGTGGCGGGCTCGACGGCGACGACCTTAATCTCGGGGTTCTGCTCCTTGAGGAACTCGCCCACGCCGGTCACGGTGCCGCCGGTGCCAACGCCGGCGACGAAGATGTCGACCTGGCCGTCGGTGTCATCCCAGATCTCGGGGCCGGTCGTGGCCTTGTGGATGGCCGGGTTCGCGGGGTTCACAAACTGGCCGGCGAGTATGCTGTTGGGGGTCTCCTTCTGCAGCTCCTCGGCCTTGGCGATAGCGCCCTTCATGCCCTTGGAGCCGTCGGTGAGCACGAGCTGCGCACCGTATGCCTGCATCAGCTTGCGGCGCTCGACGGACATGGTCTCGGGCATGGTGATGATCACCTTGTAGCCGCGAGCCGCCGCCACCGAGGCGATGCCGACGCCGGTGTTGCCGCTCGTGGGCTCGATGATGGTGTAGTCACCGCCGCGCACGAGCTTGCCTGCCTTCTCGGCCTCGTCAATCATGTTCTTGGCGACGCGGTCTTTAACGGACCCGGCGGGGTTGAAGTATTCCAGCTTGACGAGCACGCGGGCCTTGAGGTCCTCATCGGCCTCAAAGTGGGTGAGCTCCAGGAGCGGGGTGTGGCCGATAAGCTGATCGATGGACGTGTAAACCTTGCTCATGATGAACCTCCAAAGTGTTCAAATGACTGGATACCGTGTGGTTTTACGGTGCGTCTAGCAGCTAAACCCATAAACCTTATAGGTTGTTCGTTTAGCTGTTGGGAAGCATAGTAGACACCAAAGCCTAGTAATGCAATAGGAAATAGGAGATTATTGCAAGTTGATTAACCATCTTGACCGGAACGGGTATTTTCAAAGCCAATTTTTCGGCTAGAATTTCAACGGACTAAAAGACCGAAAGGCAGCACTATATATGTTGGTTTCTACTAAGGGCAGGTACGCCCTGCGCGTTATGGTCGACTTGGCCGAGCACCAGGCGACAGGCCGTATCCCGCTTAAAGAGATTGCGGCGCGTCAGGGTATTTCGGAGAAGTACCTCGAGAATATTCTGGCGACGCTCGTGCGCGCCAACATGCTCTCGGGCATGCGCGGCAAGGGTGGCGGCTATGTGCTCACGCGCCCGCCCGAGCAGTACACGGTGGGCGAGATCTTGCGCCTGACCGAGGGCAGTCTGGCGCCGGTCGCCTGCCTGGATGGCGACTGCAAGGGTTGCTCGCGAGCTGATGAGTGCCCCACGCTCGACGTGTGGAAGAACCTGGACAAGCTCATCAACGACTACCTCGACGGCGTGACGCTTGATCAACTTGTCGCTCCCAACCATGGCTACGACTACGTCATCTAACCCCACCTGCCATGTTGGGATGGGGTGGAAATGGTAGATTTTCTTGCCCTCTGAGACTTGGCAAATAAGAAGGCCGCCCATTTTGCGATGGGCGGCCTTTGATTTGGTCCGATGCGTCTGTGTCGGGGGCGTTCTACTCTTCGGCAATACTATCGAGGATGCTGCGCATGATGGACACTAGGATGCTGCCCATAAAGGCCGAGCCAAAGCCGGCGATGGAGATGCCGACGCCCAACAGGTTGACCGACAGGTAACTGGCGAGCTCCAGCATAAAGCTGTTGAGCACGAGCTGGAAAATGCCGAGCGTAATGATCGTGAGCGGCAGCGAGATGACCGTGAGGAACGGCTTGACGAACGAATCGACGATGTTGAGGAACAGTCCCACAAAGGCAAAGCAGACCCAGGCCTCGGCAAAGCCGAAAGGTTGGATACCGGGGACGAGGAACGTGGCGATCGCGATGGCGATCGAGGTGAAGAGCCAGTTAAGCATAAAGCGCATGGCATGAATCCTTTCTTGCGCCGGGGTTGCTGGCGTCGCGTGAAGCGGCTGGTGGCGGCGACTTGATGGTTGCGCGGGCGCGCCGCGGTGTTTGGGCGCCCATTGTCTCAAATATTCGTGGAGCTTACGTGCGCATTCGGTTTCTAAGCGGCGTTCGTCCTGAAAAACGTGCCGCTGACAGAGAGTCTTGTCGCTTTAGTTTAGTGGTGTGCTACACTGCTACGGGCAAATGCTCCATGCATTAGTTTTATTGCATAGAACGGGCGAACGATGCCCGATGTCAGTATCAACTTCGATGCCTTTTGGCGGGTTTGGCGGTGATCGATGAATATCGAGAACATGTTTGACAAGCCTGATGTCAAGCAGCTGGTCCACGCATTTAGTCTTTTGGACGACGAGAACGATATCCAGGCGTTTTTAACCGATATCTGCACACCGCGCGAGATCTGCGATCTTTCTCAGCGCCTGCAGGTCGCGCGCTATCTGGATGAGGGCGAGCCCTATGTTGAGGTTCAGGCCCGCACCGGCGCTTCGTCCACCACGGTGAGCCGCGTGTCCAAGGCGCTTAATGGCGAGTACGGTGGCTATCGCAAGATCCTCATCAAACTGGAGGATGGCGAGTAGGCCAGCGGCGACAAACGAATTGCGCAGAACCGTCCCTTCGGGGGCGGTTTTTTGATCCCTCGGGGACGGAGGAAATCTGTTGGCGTGGGGCAAATCTGTCCGCGTGGGCGGGTAGGATGGATGCATTGATTATTGCGAACGGTTTGAGTGGAGGACCATGCCTGTTCGAATCTATACCACTAATGCCGGCACGGATTTGAGCGATGCCGAGGCGGCGCTGCTGGCCGACCTGGTTGCCCGCCACGGGCGCGCCGTTCTGTTGGCGCCCTCGTTTGCCGAGCTCGACCTGTGCCGTCACGATGCTGCGGTTGCTGGCGCCTCGCTGGGCGTTGACTACAAAACCCCCGCGTCGTGGCTTCGTTCGCTGTGGGAGCTTATGGGCGATGGCCGCGGCTTCGTCGACAACATGCAACGCCAAATGCTGTTCTCGGACATGATCGCCCGTCGCGACGATACCGACCTGCAGCCGCTTTCGCGCAGTCGGGGCACGGTGCGCATGCTCGCGCGCATGGCCCGCGATGTGCTGCCGGGCGTAGCGGGAACGGGTGCCGAGCGCTGCTGCGGCGACGTTTGCCAGCCCGATCCCAAGAGCGACGCCGAGGCTCGCGTGTTCGAGCTGTTGAGCGCCTATGCGAGCGGCTTGGACCGTCGAGGCATGGTCGAGCCCTGCGAGGCGGCTGACCTTATGGGCGAGGTGCTGGCCGACAACCTTCCGGCGTGCACCCGCGCCGTCTGCGTGCGCGGTGTCACGTCGTTTACACACGGCCTGCTCGAGTTGCTGTCGGCCGTGGCGAACAATGGGGGAGAGGTCGTTGTGCTGCTTGCCCGCGAGCAGGCGGCAATGCGCGAGGAGCTTGCCGCGGCATTTGATGCCCGCGGCGTGCTGTTTGAGGCCGCGCCGCTGGGGGAGGGTGCCGCCGCGTCTGATGCCGCTTGCGGGACCGCCGCTCAGCCTACCTTTGTAGAGGTTGCCGGCCCTCACGCCCGCGCCCACGCCTATGTGGATGCAATCGATGAGCTGGTAAAAACGTGTGAGGACGCCGAGGTCGACGGCAGCGTCGCGGCGTCCGCGGACCCCGCCCGCGTGCTCGTGGTGTCTGCCCGGGCGCCCCAGCTGTTTGGTGAGCTCGCTGCCCGTTTGGCGGCGCGTCATATTGCGGCCGAGACAACCGAGTTCACGGCATTTTCCCAATCCATCGCGGGCAGGCAGTTCACGGCGCTCGTCAATCTGATTGAGCGCATGAAGGCCGCCGATGAGGGCATGGCGTCAAAGACCGAGTGGTGGCCCGCGCCGGAGCTTACCGACTGGATTTACAGTCCGCTTTCGGGTGCCGATGCCGCCAGCGCGTGCACCTTCGACAAGAACATGCGCCTGTCGCGCGGCAAGACCACCTCGGCCGTCAAGAGCCTGCTGCAGAGCGTGCAGGGCCAGGTTAGGGGCACGCGCAAGGCTGCCAGTGGTGAGAACTGGTTTAAGAACGTGCCGTGCGTGGCCTCGGACGTGTTCCAGGCGCTGTGGCGCGACAAACCCGTGACGGCGCTCAAGGCAATGCTCGCCGTCGCCGAGGCGTTGCCCGATTGCGCCCTTGGAGGCCTTGACGGCCAGGCCCGTCGCCAGGCAGAGACGGCTCTGCTGCGCCATGCCATCGAAATCCTTATGAACGATGCCCGCGCGCTCGACGTGTCGCAGGCCGCGACCGTGCCCGTGCTCGACGGCGTCCGTACCAAGGTGGACAAGCGCAGCACCGCATACGATTACGAGACCTACGAGGTCGACCGCGCGCCGCGCGCCCAGGTGCGCTTTGCGTCGCTTGCCGATGCGGCAGCCCTGCGCCCCGACAGCTACGATGCCGTGCTGTTTGCCGACGTCGACCTGGACAGTTATCCGCTCTCACATGAGGAGGGCCCGCTAGCTACGCTGACGGCCGAGCTGGGGCGCAGCGGCGTGACGCTTGAGCCCGCGGCCCTGCTGCGCGTGCGCTTTGGCCGCGCGATGCAGGCGGCACGCGGCCCCGTTGTGCTCGCCCGCGTGACCCACGATCGCCAGGCGCGCGAGTGCTATCCGGCTGCCGTGTGGACCGAGTTGCGGGCGCATGCCGAGGCCGCTGGCGCCGCCAAGGTTGCGCGCGTGGGCGAGGGCGGTATCGTCGCCGATTTTGATCCAGCGGCCGGCGAGGGCATCGAGTACAAGCGCGTCGCGTGCGAGGCTCCTCAGCATTTGAGTGAGGCGGCTGTGCCGTACCTGATCCTGCGTCGCCGCGATGGCGAGGGCGAGAACGCGCCGCTCGTGCCGCGTCTGACGTCCGCCTCGCAGATTGAGGCGTACTCGACGTGCCCGCTGTGCTGGTTCGTGTCGTATCGCGTGAAGCCTCAGTCCATCGACGCGGGCTTTGGAAATATGGAGAAGGGCAACTTTGTCCATGACGTGCTGGAGCACTTGCATGCACGTCTTCCGCAGGAGGGCATGGAGCGCGTGACGCCCATGAATCTGCCGCGCGCGAAGGAGCTGCTGCACGAGGTCTTTGCCGAGACCCTGGCCGAGCACGCCGGCAAGCGCGGTACCGAGGGCCCGCTGGTGCCGCTCTCTCCAGTGGAGGAGCGCCAGGCGGCCGAGATCTTGCCGCAACTGGAGGGCGTGCTCGCCTACGAGTCCGAGGCGCTCGCGCCCTTCGCGCCGCGCTACCTGGAGTTTGCGTTCAACGAGCTCCAGGTCGAGTATGCCGGCTGGCCGCTCGGCGGGCGCATCGACCGCGTGGATGTGGACGCCGAGAACCGCGCTGTGGTGATTGACTACAAGCATCGTTCGGGTGTCGAGGAGTTTAAGCTCGCCGACCCCACGGTGCGCGACGAGGAGTCGGGCGAGGCCCCCATCGACGATCCGCGCTGGCTGCCACCCCATACCCAGACACTCATCTACGCGCAGGCCATGCGCCGGGCGCTGGGTCTAGATGCCCGTGCGGCGCTCTATTTTTCGACCAAGGGCGGCAAGCCCGCACTGCGTGGTGCCGCAAGTGCCGAGTTGCTCGAGGAAGAGCGCGGCGACGGCCGCATTCCGGGCCTTAAGAAGGGCTTTCCGGGCGAGGGCGGCAACATGGACTTCGATGCGCTGCTCGACCGCGTGGAGGCCGGCATCGCCGAGCGCTTGCGCGAACTCGAGGCGGGCATCGTCGCCGCTGTCGACCCGACGTCGGCGCAAGCCGCGCATGCGCGCTGCTCGTATAACCACGAAGGAACGTTTGTAAGGAGGGACGTGTAGGCCATGGATCTTTCGACCTTGATGCCGCAACAGCTGCAAGTCGTCAAAACGCTCGACCGCCCGCTGTTTGTCTCGGCAGGTGCCGGCTCGGGCAAGACCTTTACCCTCACGCGCCGCATCGTCTATGCGCTCTCGCCCGAATCCGGTCCGTTTGTCGAGCATCTGGACCAGGTGCTCGCCATTACCTTTACCAAAGACGCCGCGGCCGAGATTCGCGACCGCGTGCGCCGTGCGCTTATCGAAGAGGGTATGGACGAGGAGGCCCTGACCGTCGACGACGCTTGGATCTCGACCATTCACGGCATGTGCTCGCGTATCCTGCGCGCGCATGCGCTGGAGCTGGGCATCGACCCCGAGTTCACGGTGCTTACCGATACCGATGAGCTTATGGATCAGGCTGTCGAGCATGTGCTGGGGCGCGCGACGGCGCCCGATGCCGCGCCCGAGCTCGCCACTTCGCTTAAGGCCCTCTACGCCTGGTATCCCATGGCGGGTGAGGGCGGGACGTTTGGCGCCGGTACCACCATCAAAGTCCTGGTGCGCGACTTGCTGGAGCTATCGAGCCAGCTTCCGGGCGGCATGGACGATGTGTGCGTGGCGCGCGGCCAGGCCGACACCTCGGCGCTTGCCGATGCCTATCGTGCGGCGCTGGGCGCAAGCAAGGCCACGACCGAGAAAGCGCAGGTGGCACTCGACGCCATCGACGCGTTTGAGGCGAGCGGCAAAACCATGGAGGATGCGGCGCGACTCATGATGTCGTGCAGTATGCCTCGGGCGAGCAAGGCGTTTCCTAAGGAGCAGGTGGAGCTACTCAAGGCCGAGGCCGCCGATGCGTTTATCAATATCGTGCTTGCCTGCGGCGGCCCGGCGCTCGATGCGCTGGTGGGGCTTGCCCGTGCCGTAGAGGCGGAGTACCGTGCGCTCAAGGCCGACCAGTCCGCGCTCGATAACAATGACCTGCTGCGCATGGCGTACGAGGCGCTGCGCGACTACCCGGCTATTCGAGCTGCCTATGAGGGCCGCTTTAAGATGGTCATGATCGACGAGTTCCAAGATACCGACCAGATGCAGGTCGATCTGATTCGCTATTTGACGGGTGCGGGCGAGCGCGCGCTGTGCACCGTGGGCGATGCGCAGCAGTCGATCTATCGCTTCCGTGGCGCCGAGGTTGAGGTGTTTCGCCGCCAGGAGCGCAAGGTGGGCTCCTCTGCTGCGCCCGAGACGGCTGTCGCATCCGATGCCCCCGCCGGCGAGCTCGTCAAGCTTGTCCGCAACTTCCGCAGCCACGACGAGGTGCTGCGCTACGTGGCGCGCGTCTTTGACGGCGACACCGGTGGTTTGATGCAGGGCTTTTTGGATCTTGAGGCGAGCGACGGCCGTAAGGACACGCTGGTGGCGGACGCCTCGCGTCGCCAGGCCCTCTTTGTTGCCGGCGGCAGTACGCAGGAGCGCACGCAGGCCAAGGCCCGTGCGATCGCCGAACGCTTCCGCGCGCTTGCCGATGCCGGCCAGCCCCAGGGCGGCATGGTGCTGCTGCTGGGCCGCATGACCAACGCCGACGTCTATGCGCAGGCATTCCGCGACCAAGGGCTCGACTGCGTGATCGCGGGTGGCTCGGTCTTTGCGCAGGCTGCCGAGGTGCAGACGGTGCGCGCCCTGGTTTGTGCGCTCGCCAACCTGGCCGATACGGCGCAGGGCCTTATGCCGCTGCTCGCCTCGCCGATGTTTGCGCTCGGCGCCCAGGAGTTCCTGGCGCTGGCGACCAAGCTCGATAGCGAGACGGGGGAGACCTCCCGCCGGAATATCGACGCGGGCATCATGAGCGATTCCGATGTGCCGGGCCTGCAAGACCTGCCGCTCGTGACGCGCGCCCGCGAGGTGCTGCGCTACGCGCTTCGTCGCGTGGGACGCGATTCGTTCGCCGCCATCGCGCGCGATGTGGTCAATGCCTCCGGCTGGTTCGTGCGTCTGGCGCAGCGCGGCCCCGAGGGCAAGGCCATTGCCGCCAACGTGCTCAAGGCGCTCGACGCCGTGGCCGAGGCAGAGGCCGAGCTCGGCAATTCTCCGCGCTCCATCGCGCTCGCCTTCGACCGCTTCTTGGCGGGCAAGGAGGCCCCGGGCGCCCTCAACGAGGAGGGCGACGGCGCGGTGCGCATCATGACCGTGCATGCGTCCAAGGGCCTGGAGTATCCGGTCGTGGCGGTTGCCGAGTGTTTTGGCGTGCGCAAATCGTCCGGTGCGGCACAGATGGGTCGCGTCGAGGGCGGAGCGCAAGTCGTGGCGCTGCCGGCGCGCTTCGATGGCGTTAAGCTTGCCGACGGAACCTTCGTGAAGGGCGATGACGTCAAAAAGCAGTTTGAACACGCGTTTAAGGGCAAGGGCACGTCGCTGTGGCTGCCGCCAGAGCTTATGGAGGACGTATGCGCGACGGGCTCTCCCGCCGAGGCATTTGCCCGCCTGCGCAACGACGACCTGCAGCTTTCGCTCGAGGAACGGGCCCGCTTGCTCTACGTTGCCATGACGCGTGCGGGCGAGCTGGTGATCTTGGCGATGGACGCCGGCGTGAGCCGTGGCAAGGTGACGGCGCCGACCTTCGATGTCGAGACGGACCTGACCTACGACGTCCTGCGCCGCATCCTGCCGACCGACAGTCTGGACATGCCGCAGCTCGATAGCGACCGCCTGGTGTTCGACAACTCCCAACCGGGCGACTACGAGCTCATTTCGCTGACGGACTTTACGTTTGGCGAGCAGGCGTTTGAGGCCAACGCTTCGCTGGATGTCGAGGGCAGGCTTGTTCGCGGCGATGTCGATGTCGCTGATAATGCTGCGCGCTCAACTGTGCCCGGTCCTGCCGACCCCAAGCCCGATTCGTTTGAGCTTGTGTATCCCCAGGCAGTGGGCGTGCGCATGGGCATCTGTCCGTATCCGATGCGTGATTCGTATAGCTACGCGTCAATCGCCGCGGCGCTCCATGCCGAGGCGGAAGACCGTGCCGCCGAGGCTCGTGTTCCCATGGACGAGTCCGGCGATGATGCGGAGTCGGATGGTTCCGAGATGACGGATGCAGACGTGGCCGCCGTCGAGCCCGTTGGCAACCCCATGGCGCTGGGCTCGGCCTTCCACGCTGCCTGCCAGTGGCTCATCGAGATGTGTGCCGATGCGCTGCCCGCTGAGCGTGCCGAGGCCCTGGCTCGCCTGTGGCACCTGACGCCGGAACAGCGCGAGCGCTTCGATGTCGCTCTGGATCGCTGGCTCAAGTCGGCGGTCCGTGCCGAGCTGCTTGCCTGGCCGTGCGTTCGTGCCGAGGTACCGTTCTTCTCGCTGGGTTGCGAAGACGAGGACATTGCCCGCTACGGTGCATATGCCGAGGGCGCCATCGATGCACTGGCCACCGACCCGGCCGATCCGTCGTGTGCACTGGTCATCGACTACAAGACGGGTGGCACGCCGGACGAGACGCCGGAGCAGCTGCTCGAGAAACACGCCTTGCAGGCGCGCGTTTACGCCGACGTTCTGCACAAGGCGGGCTTTGAGGTCGTGACCGTCAAGTTCGTTCGCGTGGAGCGGGCGAATCCAACCATCTTCGTCGAACCCGCCGAGCCTCAGGTGGTCACCTACAACCTCTAGTCCTCAGATAACTTGCGGTGGAATACGGACTGTTTTGGTCAAAAAAGCCGCCAAACAGTCCGCATTTCACCGCAACTGCAAGAGGAGCCGTGTGGGTTTGGGCTAGGTTCGGGTGCCGTCCGCGCTGTGCGGTAGAATCGTAACCCTAAGATCACGAACCCGCATCGGAGCTCATCACATGGCATTCGTCCATCTGCACAACCACACTGTCTTTTCCATGCTCGACGGCGCAACCCGTATCCAGGATATGGTCAACCGTGCCGTTGAGCTGGGCATGCCCGCCGTGGCCATTACCGACCACGGCTACATGTACGGCGTGCCCGACCTGGCGCTGGCCTGCGACGCCGTCAACCACAACACGCCCGAGTACAAAACCTGGAGCCACGACAAGGCCTTCCTGGAAAAGGACCGCCGCGACGAGCTGGTGGAGCCCGATCCCGAGGAAAACCCGCGCGAGCATGCCCAGTATGTGAAGGACATGGCCATGTGGGACGAGAAGGGCAACATCGACGAGCTCAAGCCGCCCCTGGTCATCAAGCCCATCTTTGGCTGCGAGGTCTACTTTACGCCGGACGAGACCCTTGCTCGCGACCACAAGCCCGAGCTCTACCACATGATCCTTCTGGCCAAGGACCAGGAGGGCTACGTCAACCTGATGCAGACGGTTTCCGAGGCCGCCGTGCAGGGCTTTTACTACAAGCCGCGCGTGACGCTCGACAACCTGCGCCGCCACGCCAAGGGCATGATCTGCACGAGCGCCTGCATCGCGGGCATCATCCCCAAGTACATCGACCGCGGTGACATGGAGGGCGCCATCAAGTGGGCCGAGACCTTCCGTGACACCTTCGAGCCCGGCGACTTCTACATCGAGATCCAGGAACACGGCATCACCACCGACAACGGCCTGACCGACGAGCAGATGGACCGCACGCTCATCGACATCGCCAAGCAGGTGGGCGTCAAGGTCATCGCCACCAACGACTTCCACTACCTGCGTCGCGAGGACGCGCCCGTGCAGGACGTCATCATGTGCATTGGCATGAACGCCAAGGTCGACGACCCCAACCGCATGCGCATGACCGGCTCGGAGTTTTACATGAAGACCGAGGAGGAGATGCGGGCGATGTTCCCGTATTGCCCCGAGGCCTGCGACAATACGCTCGAGATCGCCGACAAGTGCTACGTTGAGCTGGACTGGGACTCCATCATCCTGCCGCGCTTCCCGTTGCTCGATCCCGGCGAGACGCACGAGAGCCAGTTCCGCCGCGAGTGCGAGAAAGGCCTGCGCCAGCACTATGGTGACGACTGGGCCACGCGCGAGATCGGCGGCGTCAACATCAAAGAGCGCTTTGAGTACGAATACAAAGTCATCTGCGACAAGGGATTTGCCGCCTACTTCTTGATCGTCGCCGAGTACGTGCAATGGGCCAAGGACAACGGCATCGGCGTCGGCCCCGGCCGTGGCTCGGCCGCCGGCGCTATCGTCGCCTACGCCATGAACATCACCGCGTTCGACCCGCTCGAGAACGGCCTGATGTTCGAGAGGTTCCTGTCCCCGCAGCGTACCGAGATGCCCGATATCGATATGGACTTCGACGATGAGCGGCGCCTCGAGGTCGTGGAGCACGTTCGCCAGCTCTATGGCCCCGAGAAGGTCACCCACGTCATCACCTACTCGACCATTAAGGCCAAGCAGGCCATCAACGACGCCGCGCGCGTCCTGGACTACCCGGTCTACATGGGCCAGCGCCTGTCCAAGATGGTCTCGAGCGACCCCAAGGTCAAGCTCAAGCAGGTGCTCGAAAAGCAACCCGGCAAAGAGGATCTGTTTAACCCCGATTTTGCCGAGGCCTATAAAAAAGATGACGACGCCCGCCGCATCATCGACACGGCGCTCTCGATCGAGGGCCTCACCCGTGGCGAGGGTGTGCACGCGTGCGCCGTTCTGATCTGCCGCGACCCCGTCAACGAGCATGTGCCCACCAAGCTCGATACCAAGGGCGGCGTCGAGATTACCCAGTACGAGGGCCATACCGTTGCCGACATGGGCCTGCTCAAGATGGACTTCCTAGGCCTGCGCACGCTGACGGTTATCTCTAAGGCCAAGGCCAACATCAAAAAGAACTTCGGCATCGACATCAAAGAGGAAGAGATTCCCTTTGACGACCCCGAGATCTTTAAGCTCATGGGCTCCGGTCACACCGCCGGCGTCTTCCAGGTCGAGTCCGCCGGCATGACGGCCACGATCAAGAACATGAAGCCCACCGAGTACAAGCATGTCGTGGCATTGATCGCCCTGTACCGCCCGGGCCCGCTGGGCGCCGGCATGGTCTCGTCCTACATCAACCGCATGAACGGCAAGGAACCGGCCGTCTCCTACGACGACCGTCTGGACGACATCCTGGGCGAAACCTACGGCACCATGGTCTACCAGGAGCAGGTTATGCTCATCTCCGTCGAGATGTGCGGCTTCTCCAAGGGCGAATCGGACTCGCGTATCCGTAAGCCCGTGGCTAAGAAAAAGATCAAACTGCTCACGTCGACGGTGCTCCACTGGGAGGATGGCTCGGACGAGACCACCTACGACCACTGGATGAACGGCGCCATCAAGAACAACTACACGCGCGAGGTCGCCCAGAAGATTTGGGACGATGTTCTCGAGTTCGCGTCCTACGCCTTTAATAAGTCGCACTCCGCCGGCTACGCCATCCTGGTTATGCAGACGGCGTGGCTCAAGGCGCATTATCCGCACGAGTACATGGCGGCCGTTCTGACGTCCTATACGGGCAAGACCGACAAGATCGTGCATTACGTCTCGGCGTGCCGTCACGACGGCATCCCCGTGCTTTCGCCAGATGTCAACGAGTCCGGTACCGAGTTCACGGCTACCAAGGAAGGCGTGCGCTTTGGTTTGGCTGGCATCCGCGGCGTGGGCACCGGCGTGGCGCAGGCGATTATCGCCGAGCGCGAGGCGGGCGGTCCGTTTAAGACGCTGCACGACTTTGTCGAGCGCGTGGACTCGAGCCAGGCCAACCGCCGTGTGATCGAATCGCTCATCAAGGCAGGCGCCTTCGACTCCACGGGGTATCCGCGTCGCCAGATGATGCACTTTGTGGATAAGAACAACCCTGAGAACATCATCGATGCCGCCGTGAAGCGCCAGAAGGATCGTGCGAGCGGCCAGACGTCGTTCTTCGATATGTTTGGCGACGTTGAGGGCTCGGGCTTTGAGGTGAGTGTGCCCGATCCGGATGGCCAGGAATGGGACCGCCACCTTAAGCTGAGCCAGGAGAAGGAGGTTCTGGGCATCTATGTCTCGGACCACCCGCTGCGCCCGTTTGAGTATGCACTAGCCAAGGCACGCGACTTCTCGTTCTCGCAGATCGATACCGGCTACGAGGTGCAAAACCCCACGGGCGGTACCATCAACCAGGAGATTCCCGAGGGCAAGGCGCTGTGGTGGGCCGGCATGGTCTCGAGCGTGTCCAAGCGCGTGACCAAAAACGGCGACCCCATGGGCATCGTGCAGCTCGAGGACATGGAAGGCGAGGCCACGGTCGTGGTGTTCCCCAAGACCTACAAGGAGGCCGAGGGGTATCTGTACGGCGAGGTCGATCCCGAGACCGGCGTGCAGCTGTCCGATGCGTTTGTGCGCATTAAGGGCAAGCTCGAGCGCTCGGACCGCGGCGACCAGATCATCGCGCAGGAGATCGTGCCGCTTGAGCTCAACGAGGAGAACAACAAGCCCAAGGTGTTTGAGGTCATGGTGCCCAACAGCCGCTTTAGCCAGGGCAATATGGCGCGCCTGGCCACGGTGCTCACCGCTAACCCGGGCGGCGACCGCGTGGAGATCTTTATCGAGCAGGTGGACGGGCGCGTGCTGCGCGCCGAGGTACCTGCCAAGGTCAACGCGCGCTCGATTCCGCTGTTGGCCGAGGCCAAGGCCATCGTCGGTAACCAAGGTCGCGTGACGGTTATCTAGGGACGGCGTTGCTGGTCCGCGCGAGATTGGAGGAAGTGATGGCACAGGGGACGTTTGTGCAGGCGCTCCGGAAAGAGGCGGCGCTGAGCGGCACCTTTATGAAGGGCCGCTCGCTCATGCTCAACGGCGCCGTGCTGTCGATTGAGGACAGCGGCTCGCGCTTCTCCAAAAACGTGACGGTTGAGGGTTCGGTGCGCGGCTCGCGCGGCGACCTGTACAAGACGCGCGTGGCGCTCGATATGGACGAGCATGAGGTGATCGACTACGACTGCGATTGCCCCGCTGCCTATCGCTACCCCGGCATGTGCAAGCACGCTATCGCCACGGCGCTTGCGTATCTGGACGCAAGCGGCACCGAGCCCGTCGAGGGCCTGCGCACGCCGGTCCGCACGTTTTCGGCGGCGCCCAAGCAAGCCGTGCGTCCCGCGTCCACCGCGCCGGCGGTCAACCCTAACTTTCCCTTCCCGGCGCCAGTTCCCACGAGCCCGAGCCTCATGGCGGCGCTCTCCGATCTTTCGGACGCGCGCATGGATGAGTTGGCGGGCATGCGCCGCAAGCTCGCCGGCACTGTCGACCCCGACGCCCCCAAAGCGGCGTTGGAGCCCTCGTTGGTGCCGTACTACAATCCGCTGTTCGCCGACCGCTTTAGCTGGGCGCTCGAGTTCCGCATTCGCTGCGGTTCGGTGTCCTACGTGGTCAAGGATATCGACGGCATGGCCGACGCCTATGTCCGAGGCGGCACCTTCTCGTACGGCAAGAAGCTCACATTCCTCCATACGCCTGAGGCCTTTGACGAGGTTTCGGTGCGTCTGCTCGACCTTGTTGTGGCAACGGTTGTGTATCTGAGCGACATCACGAGTTCGCGTTCGGCGTCGTACGATTTTGCACGCAGCGGCTTTGTCGCCGAGCGCCAGCTGCCGCTGTCCGAGCATGACATCGTATACATGCTGGACCTGCTGCGCGGCCGGACCATTTCCTTCGAGCCCGCTTGGTCGCGGGGAACGACGACGCATCGTTCCTACGAGGTGGCGGTTGAGTCGTCGCCGGTGGGGGAGGACGAGGCCTCGGCAAAACAACCGCCGCTCCTTGCCGCCAAGATCGCGCCGGCGGCCGGTGGTAGCTACGACCTGCGCCTGCCCGCCGATATGTACTGCTTTGTCTCGGGCGACGTTGCCTATCTGGTTGACACGCACCGCGCGCGCCGCGCCGATGCGGCGTTTGCCCAGCATGCCGCACCGTTTCTGTCGCGTCTGCTGCCCTGTCGCACGCCGGTCCATATCGCCGCCGAGCAGGTGGGCGAATTCTGCCGCATGGCGCTGCCCGTGCTGCGCGAATACACTGACCTCACCGCTCCCGCCGTGCTCGACACCGTGGCGCCCGAGCCGAGCTTTGCCATGGCAATCGGTGTCGACGATGGGCTCGTGACCTGCACAATTACGGTTACCTACGGCGACTGGTCGGCAGATCTCTTTAGCCTGGGCGCTCCGGGAAGCCCCTTCGAAGACCAGCGTCCTGGCGTGCCGCCGCGCGACGAGGTGGCAGAGTTTCGCGTTATGGACACGGCTGCCATGTACTTCGATTTCCACGAGGGCGGCCTGGCGTTTGAGGAACGCGATGACGAGAGCCTGTTCCACTTGTTGACCGAGGGTCTTTCCGCCCTGTCCGAGCTGGGCGAGGTCATGCTCAGCGACCGCCTGCGCCAGATCTCGGTGCGCCCTGCGCCCAAGCTTTCGGTGCGCGCGACCGTCAAGAGCAACCTGCTCGATGTCGAACTGGGCGCGAGCGGTCTTTCGGCGGCAGATCTTGCCATCTATCTGGACTCGTACAAGCGCCACCAGACGTTTGCGCGCCTGACGTCCGGCGACATTGTACGCCTGGACGAGGGTGCCCGCGCCGCGTTTGGTCTTGCCGAGGACCTGGGTGTCGACGCCGTCGACCTGCTCGATGGCGTGTCGCTTCCCGCGTCGAGTACCCTGTTTGTCGATAGCATGCTCGCGCGCACGCCGGCGCTCGAGGCCGATCGCGACGCCGCGTTCCGCCGCACCGTCGAGCGCCTGGATACGCTCGGCAAGATGGACTTTACGGTGCCGGCGTCTCTCAAGGCCACACTGCGCGGCTATCAGGTCGACGGCTACCAGTGGCTCGGTTCGCTCGAGCACCTGGGCCTCGGCGGTATCTTGGCCGACGATATGGGCCTGGGCAAAACGCTGCAGATGATCGCACATATCCTGGCGCGCGTGGAGGCGGGGGACACTAAGCCCACGCTTGTGGTGTGCCCTGCGTCGCTTGTGTACAACTGGACCGCCGAACTGGAGCGCTTTGCCCTGTCGCTCGATGTGTGCGCCATCGTGGGCGCCAAGGCTCAGCGTCGTGTGCAGATCGCCGGCGTGGCCGAGCATAACGTGGTCGTGACGTCGTATGACCTTATGCGGCGCGATATCGACGAGTATGCCGAGCAGGACTTTGCCCGCGTCGTGCTCGACGAGGCCCAGTACATTAAAAACCCGCTCACGCAGGTGGCGTGCGCCGCCAAGCGCTTGCCGGCCGGCGTGCGCTTTGCCCTGACGGGCACGCCCATCGAAAACCGCCTGTCCGAGCTCTGGAGCATCTTCGACTTCTTGATGCCGGGCCTTTTGGGGACGCGCGAGTCGTTTGCCAAGCGCTTTGAGAGCCCCATCGAGCATGCCGAGGGCGATAGCGCCGCTCGCCTACAGTCGCTCGTGTCGCCGTTTGTGCTGCGCCGTGTTAAGGAAGACGTGGTGGCAGACCTGCCCGAGAAGATCGAGGACACCGTCATGGCACAGCTCACCGGCGAGCAGCGCAAGCTTTACCTGGCCAACCAAGACCGCATCGCCCAGCAGGTGCAGCATCGTGAGGCATCCGAGTTTAAGAAAGACAAGCTCAAGGTGCTCGCCGAGCTCACCAAGCTGCGCCAGATTTGCTGCGATCCGCGTCTGCACTACGAGGACTACAAGGCGGGAAGCGCCAAGCTCGACGCTTGCATGGAACTCGTGCACGGTGCGCTCGACGGCGGGCACCACATTCTGCTGTTCAGCCAGTTCACGGGCATGCTCGATATTATCGGCAAGCGCTTGGCCAAGGAGGACGTCGGCTTTCTTAAGCTCACGGGCGCTTCGTCTAAGGAGAGCCGCGCCAAGATGGTCGCGCAGTTCCAAGCGGGCGAGGTGCCGGTGTTCTTGATTTCGCTCAAGGCGGGTGGCGTGGGCCTTAACCTGACGGCTGCCGACGTGGTCATCCATTACGACCCGTGGTGGAACGTGGCCGCGCAGGACCAGGCGACCGACCGTGCGCACCGTATTGGCCAGCAACATACCGTGACCGTGTACAAGCTCATCGCCAAGGACACGATCGAGGAGCGCATCATGCAGATGCAGGAGTCCAAACGCGACCTGGTCAATAGCATGCTCGGCGGCGACGGCATCTCGTCGGCGCTGTTTACCCGCGAGGATGTTCTGGCGCTGCTCGGCGGCGACGGGCGCTAGTCTCGCTCGTTATGTGTTCATTTGCCATGCCGTGGATGGTTCGCCTGCCTTTGGGCATAAGAAGCATCGAGAACACCGGCACATCAGCAAAGGAGAACATCATGGCGAAATTCTTTAAGGACCCCGACGGCAAGCTCATTGCCGCCCTTGGCAACGACGTTGCAACCCCTGCCGGCTGCACGGAGCTGACCGCGAACACCGAGGACGCGGCGCACGAGAAGCACGTGCCCGTCGTTGAGAGCGAGCGCGACGGTCACGTGATCCGCGCACGCGTGGGCTCGGTCGAGCATCCTATGGTGCCCGAGCACTACATCGAGTGGATCGCCCTTGAGGCCGAGGGCCGTCTGGAGGTCCATTACCTCCAGCCCGGCATGAAGCCTGCGACGTTTTTTGCCGGCGGTTCCAAGACCGGTACCGTCTATGCCTATTGCAACCTGCACGGGCTGTGGTCCGCGACGTTCTAGGAGCGCGCCCCCGCTCGGGGTATCATAGCTAGCATATGCACATGCGAGCGCCGACTGCATCATGCGGCCGGCGCTTTTACTGCGATAGCGACGGTTTACGACGGAAAGGGCTGAGCCATGAAGCTCGCACTTGCACAGATCGATATGCGCCTGGGTGATATTGAGGGTATCTGCGGTCGCATCGAGGACCAGGCGCGCCTGGCCCACGAGCGCGGTGCGCGCGTGCTGTGCGTGCCGGCTCCGCTCTTTATGGGGGCCCTGCCCGGCGGCCTGGTGGGCGCTGCCGACTTTGAGCACGACATGCTGACGGGTCTGACCGGCGTCGCCGAGCGTATCCAAGAGCTCGATATGATCTGCATCGTGCCCGCGGCGGTTTCGTTTGAGGGCCAGCCCCTGCTCGACTACATGATGCTCAAGGACGGCCATGTGGTACCGGCCCGTTCGAGCATTGCCCTGCAGCGTGGCGAGAACAACGACGCGCGTTGGGCGCCGCCGGTGTTCGACGTGGACGGCGTGCGCATCGCGGTGATCTTCGACCTGGACCGCGAGCTCGAGATGCTGCCGACCGGCGTCGACCTCATTGCGTATTTCCAGTTCAACGCATTCGATATGACCGACCGCGAGACCGCCGCGATCGCCGCCGTGCGCAGCGGAGCCTACCGCAAGATCGCCTCCAAGCGCAGCGTGTGGTTTGCCTGCATGGCGCCGGTCGGTGCGTACGACGAGTCGGTGTATACCGGCGGCTCGTTTGTGCTCGACGACTGCGGCCGCGTGGTGGCCCAAGCGCCGTGTTTTGAGGAGAGCCTACTGGTTCAGGAGATTCAGCGCGGTGTGATGCTCGATGCCTTGGAGGATCACGAGCTGCCCGAGTTTCGTTCCGAGGAGTGGTTGTGGCAGGCGCTGGTGCTCGCCGTTCGCGATAACGCCCGCGCCCGCGGTACGTCGCGCGCCGTGGTGGCGCTCGAGGGCGATCTGCCGTCGTCCCTGCTGGCGGCGCTTGCCGTTGACGCCCTGGGTCCGCGTAATGTGGTCGGCCTGGTGCTGGGACGCAACCGCATCTTTACGCCGGCGCAGGAGGAGGCCGAGGCTGCTCGCTGTGCCGCCGTCCGCGCGATTGCCGAGCGCCTACATATTCGCACGGTTGAGCGCGATGCGCCGGATGCCGCGCGTGTGCTCGACCGCGATGTGTCGGCGGGCGACGCCGAGCGCCTGCGCTCTCGCACGCTGGGTCTCATGCTGGAGGACACGGCACTCGAGCTGGGCGCGATGGCGTTGAGCCCGCTTTCCAAGACCGAGTACGCGTTGGCGGCACCGGCACTTTGCGGTGGCTACCAGGGCGATTACGCACCCTTTGGCGACGTATACCTGTCGACGCTCGAGTTTGTGGCGCGCGTGCGCAACCGTACGTCTGCCGTGGTGCCGCAGGAGCTCGTGACGCTCAACGCGGTGGAGGATTGCATGGAGCGCGTGCTGGCGCAAGCGCTCTCGACGCTTGACGGTCCGGTCGACATGCTCGACCGCGCGGCGCAGCTGCTTGGCGGGCTTGAGCCGGGCGAGGTCGATGGTGCGCTTGAGTCGCACGTGGACCGCAACCGACCCTTCGACGACATCCCAATGGCCACCGGCAAGCCCGAGGCGTGTTCGTTGCTGCTGATGCTCGTGCGCCAGGGAGAGGCGGCTCGCCGCCAGCTGCCGGCGGCGCCGATCGTCTCGGCCCGTTCGTTTGTCGAGCGCGCCTGGCCGTACATGCTCGCGTGGTCCGACCTGGGGCTGAGCGGCAAGGAGCGCATGACGGTCGATTCGTTGGCGCGCGCTGAGGTGCGCCGCTTTGCCGACGAGGATACAAGCGATCGCATGCGTGGCGAGATGATGGGCATTTTGGGCGAGCTGCTGGGTATTTCGCCCGAGCAGATGGAGGAGCTGCGCTCCGAGGACGGCCAGCGCCGCCTGCACGAGGGCATGAAGAAGTTTGAGGGCGAGGTCCAGGACGCCATCGAAAAGATGATGGGCGGCCAGGGCGGACCGCAGGGTGGGCCCCAGGGCGGACCGATGCCGCACCCGCCGGTTGATCCGAGGCAGTTCCCATTCTTCAGCCAAAACTAACTATGGGATGGGATTCGCTCCCAACCCCGATACTTCACTAAGCGTCTTGGCCCCGTTGTGTTATTCTAGAACAGACGTTCGTGAATGATGCGCGGGGCCTTGCCTTGTGCTTTGCTGGTGACGAGGGGAGGCTGGCTTGGTCATTTTGGGTATCGACCCCGGTTTGGCCCATACGGGTTGGGGGATTATCGAGGAGCGGCGCGGCGAGGTTCGCTGCCGTGCCTACGGTTGTATCGAGACGAGCGCGGGCAGCCCGCTCGCGGTGCGCCTGTCGCATATCGCCCGCGACCTCAAGGGTGTCGTGGAGCGTTATCGACCCGATACCGCTGCTATCGAGAGCATTTACTTTGGCGCCAACGTTCGCTCGGCCATCCCCACGGCGCATGCCCGCGGTGCCGCGCTCGTGGCGCTTTCGGAATGCGCGCTCGAGATAGGCGAATACACGCCCATGCAGATCAAGCAGGCCGTGGTGGGTACGGGCGCTGCGGATAAACGGCAGGTTGCCTACATGGTGCGCACGCTCACGCAGCTCGATCACGACCCTCACCCAGACCATGCCGCCGATGCCCTGGCCTGCGCCATCTGTCACGTCAACCTCAGTCGCACGCGGGCGCTTACCGGTGGCGAGTTCTATCAACAGAGAGGAACCGGATACTGATGATTTCCCAGCTCCATGGAACGCTTGTCGAGGCCACGATGAGCTTGGCCGTCGTCGATGTGTCGGGCGTGGGCTTTGAGCTCGGTATTTCGGGCAGCACTGCGGCCACGTTGCCGACGCCTGGCGGCGAGGTTCGCCTCTACACGCGCATGCAGGTGCGTGAGGACGCCATGACGCTCTTTGGTTTTGCCTCCAAGGACGAGCGCACGATGTTCGATCGGCTCGTGTCCGTCTCGGGCGTCGGTCCGCGCCTGGCGCTTGCCGTGCTTTCCACCTATACCGTGGGCCAGCTGTATTCCCTGGTGATGGCCGAGGATGACAAGGGCATGGCCAAGGTTCCCGGTGTAGGCAAAAAGACCGCGCAGCGTCTGATCCTGGAGCTCAAGAGTACCTTTGCCAATGACAAGGGCTTTGTGCCGGTCGACGTGATTCCCGGCCAGGTTTCGATGCCGGTTCCCGCCGCCGCTCCTTCGGCGATCGATGACGCCCGCGCGGCGCTCCTCTCCATGGGCTTTAGCCCGCAGGAGACCGATGTCGCCCTGAGCGGGTATGATGGGCAGGATATGCGTGTCGAGGATCTGCTCGGCGCGGCGCTTAAGCGACTCGGAATGGATGCGTGATGTGGGAAGCCGATGACTCTCAGGACCTGTGGGCGACGCCCGGCAACTCGCCGGCGGCATCCATGGCGCACGGCGAGCGCATGGTGGGCTCGGAGCTGACGGCCGAGGACCTCGATGTCGACCGCACCCTGCGTCCCCAGCGCTTGGACGACTATTGCGGTCAGGAGCATATCAAGCAGAGCCTGCGCGTGCTCATCGAGGCGGCGCAGAGCCGTGGCGAGACGCTCGACCACGTTATCTTTTCGGGCCCTCCGGGTCTGGGTAAGACCACGCTGGCCACGGTTATCGCCAACGAGCTGGGCGCTCAGATTAAGACGACGAGCGGCCCCGCTATTGCGCGTACCGGCGACCTGGCGGCTATCCTGACTAACTTGCAGCCGGGTGACGTGCTGTTTATCGACGAGATTCACCGCCTCAACCGCTCGGTCGAGGAGGTTCTGTATCCCGCTATGGAGGACTTTGCGCTCGATATCGTGATCGGCAAGGGTCCGGCTGCACGCTCGATTCGCCTGGATATCCCCAAGTTCACGCTGGTGGCGGCAACGACTCGCTCGGGCATGTTGACCGGCCCGCTACGCGACCGTTTTGGCATTTCGTATCGCCTGGATTACTACACCGTCGAGGAGCTTGCCCAGATTGTGACGCGCTCGGCGACCATCCTGGGCGTGACGATCGACCATCCCAGCGCGCTCGAGATCGGCTCACGCTCGCGTGGTACGCCGCGCCTCGCCAACCGTCTGCTCAAGCGCGTGCGCGACTACGCGCAGGTGCGCGGCAACGGTCCTATTGAGCTTGATATTTGTCGTCAGGCGCTCGAGTTCTTCGAGATTGATGAGCTTGGTCTGGACTGGATGGACATTCGTATCTTGGAGACACTCGCCAAGACGTTCTCCGGCCGTGCCGTTGGCTTGACCACGCTTGCCAGTGCGGTGGGCGAGGACCCGGGTACGCTTGAGGACGTCTACGAGCCCTATCTGCTGCAGTGCGGCTTGATGATTCGCACACCCCAGGGCCGCCAGGCAACGCTTCGCACCTTTGAGCATTTGGGAATTGAGCCGACCGTTTAGGACGGGTCTGTAGGCTATTGCTGAGCATTGGATAAACATATCGCCGTTTGTCGGTTGCGGGTGCTTTACTATTGCGCGCCCGTGCTATGCTGAATTGGTCTTTTTCTCATCCGGTAACGAAAGGACCGCCCATGCCTACTGACATCGAAATCGCACGTTCCGTCACGCCGCTGCCCATTACCGAGGTGGCCAAGAACGCCGGCGTCGACGTTAAGCATCTGATTCCGTACGGCTTCGACAAGGCTAAGGTCGACTATTCCCTGCTCAACGAGCCGACCGATCACCAGGCCAAGCTCGTCCTCGTGACTGCCATCAACCCCACGCCTGCGGGCGAGGGTAAGACCACCACGACCATCGGTCTGGCCGATGGCCTGCGCCGTCGCGGCGTCAAGAGCGCTGTGGCCCTGCGTGAGCCTTCGCTCGGCCCCGTCTTTGGCGTCAAGGGCGGTGCCGCTGGCGGCGGCTGGGCGCAGGTCATCCCCATGGAGGACATCAACCTGCACTTTACCGGTGACTTCCACGCTATCGGTGCCGCTAACAACCTGCTGGCCGCCATGCTCGACAACCATATTCAGCAGGGCAACCAGCTCGGTATCGATGTTAAGCGCATCACCTGGAAGCGCGTCGTCGACATGAACGACCGTCAGCTGCGCCATGTCATCGACGGTATTGGCGGCAAGGCCCAGGGCGTGCCGCGCGAGGACGGCTTCGATATCACCGTTGCCTCCGAGGTCATGGCGATCCTGTGCCTGTCCACGAGCATCAACGATCTTAAGGAGCGCTTGGGCGAGATCGTTGTCGGCTACAACTATGCCGGCGAGCCCGTCCGCGCACGCGACCTTAAGGCCCAGGGAGCTATGGCCGCACTGCTCAAGGATGCGCTCAAGCCCAATCTGGTGCAGACGCTCGAGGGTACGCCCGCGTTTGTCCACGGCGGTCCCTTCGCCAATATCGCCCACGGCTGCAACTCCATCATGGCCACGCGTATGGCTATGCGTTTTGGCGATGTCGCCATTACCGAGGCCGGCTTTGGTGCCGACCTGGGAGCCGAGAAATTCCTGGACATCAAGTGCCGCATGACGGGCGTTCGTCCCAACGCCGTCGTGGTCGTCGCCACCGCTCGTGCCCTTAAGTACAACGGCGGTGTTGCCAAGGCCGACCTCAACGAGGAGAACCTCGAGGCCCTCAAGGCCGGCATGCCCAACCTGCTGCGCCACGTCGACAACATTCAGAATGTCTACGGTCTGCCCTGCGTGGTTGCCATCAACCGCTTCCCGACGGACACCGAGGCAGAGCTTGCGCTCATCGAGTCCGAGTGCCAGAAGCTCGGCGTCAACGTTAAGCTTTCCGAGGTCTGGGCCAAGGGCGGCGAGGGCGCGCTCGAGCTTGCCGATGAGGTCATGCGTCTGATTGAGCAGCCGAGCGAGCTCAAGTTTGCCTATGAGGACGGCGCCGATGTGGCCGACGCTCTTGAGGCCATTGCCACCAAGGTCTACCGCGCCGACGGCGTTGACTTTACGCCGGCCGCCAAGCGCCAGCTCGCCGAGCTGCGCGAGAACGGCTTTGGCAACCTGCCGGTGTGCGTGGCCAAGACGCAGTACAGCTTTAGCGACAACGCCAAGGCCCTGGGCGCTCCCGAGAACTTTCGCATCACGGTGCGCGAGCTCAAGGTTTCCGCCGGTGCCCACTTTGTGGTCGCACTGACTGGCAGTGTTCTGACCATGCCGGGCCTGCCCAAGGTTCCCGCGGCCGAGAACATCGACGTCGACAACGACGGCAACATCACCGGCCTGTTCTAAGCCTGTTGCCCATAGCTGCTTGCCCGCCCCGTCGCGCTCCCAAGGCCCGGCGGGGCTTTTTTATCCTTAGGCCCGCGCATGTCTTGTAGATACCGACGGGCTCTGCCCATCATAGGCTTTTGCGCGGGTAGAATGCATGGATAACTTGAGGCTCACGCGCGACGGAAAGGAATCGTTGCATGGATCAGGACAAGACAACCGTGATGGGCGGCTACGGTTCCGCGCAGGCTGGCGATAGCGCCGATGCGACCCGCGTTGTTCCCAACCCCGGCTATACCGACCCCGCCGCGACGCAGCCTTCTGCCGAGCCCACCCGGGTTATGGGCTATGGCGACACGGCGCAGGATTCTTACGCTGCATCTTCGCAAGGCCCCTATGGCAACGCAGCTCCGGACCCGTTTGATTACGCGCCGCAGGATTCTTATGCCGCCTCGACGCCGAATCCCTATGATGACCTGCCGCAAAATCCCATTCCGCAGCCTCAGCAGACGACGTATATGCCTCGCACGGCGCAGTCTCGCTACGAGTCGCGCGAGCCGTATCGCGAGTACCCCAAGTCGATTCCGCAATATGGCGAGGACGAGGAGAAGAAGCCGTCGCGTTCGTCGAGCGTGATCAAGAAAATCCTCATCGTGCTGGCGATCTTCTTTGCGCTGTCGGTTGTGTTTGCCATTGTGTCGGGCATGCTCAACAAGCGAGGGAGTTCAACGGCCGATACCGCTGCCGAGCAAACTGAGACTACCCAGTCCGGCACCGTCGATCTGAGCGATATCCCGGGGCAGTACTGGTCCAACGCCAAGAAGATCCTCAAGTCGCGCGGCGCCGATCTTTCGAATGCCGTGGTCCTGACTGATGATGGCTCAACGCCCGTCGTCGATGCCAACTGGGTCGTTACTTCTGCCTACTATAACGACAACGGCAACCTCGAAATTCAGCTCACGCACAAGAACAGCTCGGGCAACTCGTCCGACGGCCAAAGCGGTACCGACGGCTCGAGCTCCAATACGCTGGAGGACTTGAGCAACAAGGCACAGGAGCTTGGGGATAAGGCCCAAGAGCTGGGTGATACGGCTCAGAACCTGGGCGACACCGCTCAGAACTTGGGCGACATGGCGACGGATGCCTGGAACGCCCTACAAAACGGCATCTCGGGCGCGCAGGGAAACTAGCTGGTAAGT
This sequence comes from Collinsella aerofaciens, assembly GCF_964243765.1. Lineage (GTDB taxonomy): Bacteria > Actinomycetota > Coriobacteriia > Coriobacteriales > Coriobacteriaceae > Collinsella > Collinsella aerofaciens_BU. The sequence continues at coordinate 281,331 of NZ_CAXTGI010000001.1, forward strand.
GGGCTACAGCTGCTCGGCCGGACGCTCGGGCGAGCTGAAGCCCGAATCAAATGTGACGACGCACGAGACGTTGGGCCGGCGCTCGTGCACGATGCGCGTGACGAGCTCCAGCAGCTCCTCGTCGGATATATCAAAGCCGTCGGGACGCACCAGGTCAAACGAAACGAACCCGTCGTGCTCGTGCAGGTCGTGGATGGAGAGTGCGGGGTCGATCTGCATGATGCCGCGCTTGACCCAGCCGCGCAAATCATCGCCGGTTGTCGCGATGGGGTCGCAGTGCAGCGTGATGTCAATGCCCATCTGGCGCTTGATGTCGTGCTCGATGGTGTCCAGGATCTCGTGATGTTCAAACGCGTCGCCCTCGCCGGGCATCTCCACGTGGGCGCTGGCAAACTGACGACCGGGGCCGTAGTCGTGCACCATCAGGTCGTGTGTGCCCAAGACCTGCGGATAGGACATGATCTTGTCGCGGATTGCCTGGACGAGCTTGGGGTCGGGCGCTTGCCCCAGCAACGGGCTGATGGCGTCGCGCACCAGGCCCATGCCACTGATGCAGATGAAGACGCCCACGCCCAGGCCCGCCCAGCCGTCAAGGTCAAAGCCGGTCGTCTGCGAAATAAGCGCTGCGGCCAGGACCGATCCCGAGGTGATGACGTCGTTTTTGGAGTCCTGTGCTGTGGCGATGAGTGTTTCGGAATCGATACGGTTGCCCAGCGCACGGTTGAATGCGGCCATCCAGAATTTGACGAGCATGGACAAGACGAGAGCGGCTAGGGAGACCAGCGTGTAGGCGGTGGGGGAGGGCTTGATGATCTTAGTGACCGACTCGAGGATCAGGTTGATGCCGACGGCGCAAACCAGGACGGCGACAAACAAGCCGGCTAGGTACTCGTAGCGGCCGTGGCCATAGGGGTGGCCTTCGTCTGCAGGGCGGCTGGCAAGGCGGAACCCGAGCAGGCTCACGATGTTGCTCGAGGCATCGGAGAGGTTGTTGAAAGCGTCGGCGATGAGGGAGACGGAGCCGGCGAGCAGGCCTGCGATGCCCTTGGCCAGGCACAGGGTGATGTTGAGGCCAATGCAGATGAGGCTTGCGGCGAAGCCCGCGTTGGTGCGGCAGGAGGCATCGACCGGCTCGCCCTCGCTGCCGGGAACAAGCGTATGTACCAGCCGATTTACAAATAGCATAGCGGTCGTCCTCACAATCATGTTTAAGGGGATAGTGTAGCTCGCATGGGCGCACCGTGCGCCGGTGCTCAGAAAATGCAGCAATGGTCTGCCCGCGCTAACGAGCAGGCCTTCCCGTCTGCCTGGGTGGTCCATTTTGGGCCACATGGGTATGGGCATGTGCCAGTTTGCTCGACATACTTAATGTCGACAGCCCCTGTGCAAAGGAGGACGTTTCCATGGACGAGATGTTTGCCATTAAATGCCAAAACTGCGGCGGCCCTATGTACTCACACCAGGCTAAACGCAGCTTTGAGTGCGCCTATTGCGGCACGGTCGTTCCGTGGCAGGCCGATGCGGGGGAGCCCAAGAGCGCTTTGGGCATTCGCCATGCGCCGCTGACGGTTGTCGATGGGCTACTTAAGCTCACCCATGTGTCGCAGCTCGAGCGCCCGGAGGACCCGGACTGGTATTTCTTTAATTCGCACTGGCGCAATCAGTCGGTTCTGGAGCATCTGCTATGGGAGGACCGCGGCACGGCGCAGGAGTTCCAAGAAGCCACGCACGTGAGCATTCCCTGCCCCTTCTGCGGCGCGTCCTTTGAGGGCGAGTCAACGCAGCGTGTGTTTGAGTGCCCGTCCTGCGGCAACAAGATCGGCATTGCCGACCTGCTCAAGCCCGGTACGTTTAGCAAACGTCTGACCATGGGCGTGGGTGCGGAGTATGTGCCGGAGCAGGGTATTCCCTGCGAAATCTCACCGCAGCAGGCACGTGCCAACGCGCTGCAGCTGGTGCGCCAGTACCCGGATGCCTTTGCCGGGCACGACGTGGAAGACGCGATCCAAAACGACATGATGCTCTTCTATTTCCCCATGGCGCTGGCGGACCTGCGTATGATGGCGAGCTTCCCGGGCAAGGGCCTGAGCAAGGAGACCTTGGTGTACTACGAGGTACTCGATTGGGCGTATCCGCGGGCAAACTACCTGGACGTTCGTCTTATGGGCATTTTGGAGCCGTGGGACTTTGGCAAGGTGGGGCCGTTCGATCCTGCCATGCAGGAGGGCGACTTTCGCGTTGTCTCCGTCGATGCATCTACCAAGGACCAGGTGGTCATTGATAAGCTGGCGCTCGACATTGCCGGCAACGATGCCGAGGCGGTACTGGGGCTCAATAAAAAGAGCATTCGCATGTGGGCGCGCAAGGCCCGCAAGCAAAAGGACGGTCTGGTGATGGTGCCGGTCTACTTTGTCGATCGTCCGGCGACGGATAGCCGCGACGGCGAGCAGGTGCGCATCGCCGTGAACGGCCAGACGGGCCGCGCGGCCGCGGTGGTGTTTAGCGACAAGCGCGAGACGCATATCGTGGCGCCGCTCAACCTGAGCCTTCATCTGTCCGGCGAGAGCACCGTGCACGCCACGCCCATCGAGGTCAAATACGTTAAGTCGCCGTTTCTGTACCAGATCGTGCGCCGTGGAGGCGGCGAGCAACCGCGCCAGGTTGCAGCCGCCGTCGAGGGTTCCTACCGAGAAGAAAAGCCCAAACGCAAGGGCTTGCTCGCTGCGATCTTTGGGAAGTAGGGAAGCGCAGCGCGGGACGGCTCACAGGCGTGCGGGCGTTTCGGTCGCAACGTGCTGCTACCCTTGCGTTTCGCCATTGGTCGCTTCGTTGATGGCGCGGTACTCGGCACTCAGCTCGCGCGCCAGCTCTTCCTTGCTTGGAAGATACGGCAGGTATTTGGCGGCAAACACTTGGTCGTTGTCTTCGGGCAGCGTGTACTCGACGATCGAATCGCTTTTGTCCGCGCAGAGCACGATGCCTATGGGCGGATTGTCGCCTTCGTTCATGAGCTCACGCGTGTAGTAGTTCACATACATTTGCATCTGGCCCAGGTCCTGATGCGTAAGGTCATCGGTCTTAAGGTCGATGAGCACGAAGCAGCGCATCAGATAGTTGTAAAAAACAAGGTCAATATAGAAATGGCGCCCATCAAAGGTGATGCGCTTTTGGCGCGCCTCGAAAGCGAAGCCACGGCCAAGCTCCAGCAGGAACTTCTGAAGATGTGTGATGAGCGCCTGCTCTAGATCGCTCTCGCGAAACGCAGTATCGTCCGAGAAACCTAAAAACTCCAGTACATATGGATCGCGGATGATATCCTCGGGGCGACGAGCTGGGGCGCTCTTTTGGATTTCTTGGGTGACAGCCTCCTTGTCTTTGCTGGCAAGTAGGCGCTCGCGGAACATGGTGTTGATCTGGCGTTCGAGCTGGCGCGTGCTCCAGCGAGAGTCGGCGCATTCGTTCATGTACCAGGTGCGAGCTTCGGGGTCAGGAATGCGTATTAACCTGCGGTAATGTGTCCAGCTCAATTCGGGACGCAGTGAGTCCCGAATTGGAAATGCAAGATAGAACTGACGCATTTTGCGCAGCTCTCTTGCTCCAAAACCTTTACCAAAATCCTTGGTAAGTCTGATTGCGAGGGCCTTGAGCAGCGCCTCTCCATACTTGGCGCGCTCCTCTCCGCCCTGCTCATCAACTATGCTCTTGCCGATCTCCCAATACGCCTCAACCATCGCAAAGTTAACGGCGGTATAGGCCTTGTCGCGAGCGGCGTTGAGAATCGAGGAAACCTGCTTGTAAAAACCTTCGGGCACGATTGCCGATTCTCCACGGTTTACCAGTTCGCCCATCACTGTCGCCCCACTTTCCTCTTGTGGAATGCATCTTTATCGCATCTAGTTTAAAGCCTCGCGCGGACACGAATTGCTGTGCTGTCTGGCACCTTCGCATGGGAGCCTTGCGGTGACTAAAATGTGGCAATAGAGACAGTTTTAGCGAACCCCACGGGAGTGACGCGTATGGACAACAACACGCTGCTATTCCAGGACAAAGGTTCGGGTAGGTTTAAAGACGTTAAGATCTACCCCAATCGTATCGAGGTGCTCAAGAAGGGCACTTTTGGCGACAGGCACACCGAGATTGTCTACCTTAAGGACATCACGGGGGTCAACAGGATCAAGGGTCGCGACGTTTCCCTGCGTAACAGGCTGTTGACCGCTTGCGTCTTTAGCCTGAGTAGCCGTGCGAAGGCCCAGGAATTTGTGAAAGCTCTGAACATGGTGATGTAGCCGATAGCGGCGTTCGGGCCAAGGTAAAAATCGGGGCGCAGAACGGTATTCTGCGCCCCGATTGAGTTAATGCGCCCAAAAGACTGGCTTGCCTATTCGTTAACGTCCTCGGTATTGTCGCGGTCACTGGCAAGCATTGCTGCACCTGCGACCGTTGTCGCCACGGCGGCGGCAGCGAGCCCGGCGGCAACGCCAGAGCCGTCGCCCGTGTTGGCGAGCTTTCCGCCCGAGCTCTTGCCCTGGCCTCTCTTGTTGCTCTTGCCGTTCTTGTCGGCGCCGCCTGCGTTGGAACCCGTGTCGCTGCCGGTGCCGCCTGCACTGCCCGAGGCCGCTACGGTAAAGCTTGCGGCTCCGTCGCTGGCGAGCGTGTAGTTCTGCGCCGCGTCGCCCAAGAGACCGTTCACGCGCACCCAGTACGTTCCTGCGGCAAATGTTTCGCCCTCGGCCATTGCCGTGCCCGGAGCGCCGTCCGCGTCGTGCACAAACTCGAGCTGGGCCGTGCAGGCATCGGTTTCGAGCTTGCCCTCGAGTGATGCCGCAATCTTGGCGCGCACGTCTTCGCCGGCCTTAAGGCCTTCGAGTCCCTCAAAATGGGGCGTCAGCGCGCGTGGATCGATATCGATAGGCACAAAGCCCTGCAGTCTTGTAACGGTCTCGTTGCCCAGGGCATCAACATCCACGTATTCAATGGCAAACGCATGGCCCGAAGCCGCCACGTTGAGTACGTTGCTGCTGTCGACAAGGCGGAAATGGCCCTCGCCAACGGTCTTGCCATCCTGGAGCGAGGCATCGCTCAGCGAGTCGCCGTACGTCATGCGCATGCGGGTCGGGAGGTAGTACGAAGCTGTCTGCTTGTGCTGTGTATCGTAATCGTAATTGCGCTGGTAGATGCTCCGGGCCAGCGCCGCATCAACAAAGTCGGATGCGATGATGCCAATGTGCTCGAGGTAATCTGACTTTGTATCCTCGATGCCGCTGGGATTGATGTACGGGCTCTTATACAGATGCTCGTTGACTACTCGTGCCGAGGTAAAAGGATTGCCTCCGTGCGACAAGCCCGTGCAGCTGGTGTAGTTGATAGACCAGCAACGCTCCTGGACTTGCACCTTGGCCCCGTCATCGTCCGCGACGTCCACCTTGTTGCGCGTGCGCCCGGTCGTTTCCTTCAGCGCATTATCGACCCAGCTGAGCTTGTCGGTTCCCGTGAGTTTGTACTTGTCCTGGGCGTATACCTTGGTGCAATAGGGCTCTTTGTCTCCTGTTTCCCCCGCGGCTTCAAAGCCCCGCGCGTCTTGGACGAGACACATAGTGGCGCTGTCGGAGTGAGCCTTGATCTTGTCATCCCATTCGGTAAGGTCGAGGCCCCACGTGTGGCCGCTTACACTGTTGCCGGCGAGCCTAAATCGACGCAGCAGAACGATCTTTCCGCGCACCTCGTGTAGCGTGGGGATTCGGCTCGACGTATAGAACAGTTTGGGGTTGTCGTCCAAAACCTTGGCGAAAGCCGTCGTAACACTTTCGTCGGTAGCCTCGTCGTTGCCTCGTGACACCAGCATGATGAGCGCTTCTGTCGGGTTTTCGTTCAAAAACGTTTTGAAGTAGCCTATGACATCGGAAAGATGCATAAAGTACGCGTCTTTTTTGAGCAGGTAGTAATCCCCGTGGTCGATACCGGGGTCGTCGCCCTTTCCGAGCCGGATATCAAAATAGCGAATGCCTTCGAGCAACTGCGTAGGAATGTAATCCTGCTGGCATTTTACTTGCGAGGATTGGGGCTCAGTGTCGTTGTCCACGCTGCAGGTGCCCGAATCGTGCGTACCCGGGATGCTCAGCTCGTCGAGGAACTTGTTGTCGTCGACGTATTTCATCCAACATGGCCCATCGACGTAGCTGCTGTACGTGATCCAGTCGAGGCTGCTAACCGTGGCATCGTTCTTTTTCATGTCGTAACCGATAAGTTCGAGCTCCCACGGAATGCTCTTACTCTTATGGCAGATCTTATTGTTGTCCTGGTCTTCGCCGTTCGATTCTATTGCCAGGTACTTAATGTCTTTTTTCTCGGTTTCTTTCTCGACCGTGCGGTCTCGGATGATATAGGTTCCGTTTGATTGACGCTCGAACGCAAAAGCGCGGCTGGGCTTGTTGTCATACTCGCCGCCCCATACGTGGATGACCTTTCCATCTTTGTCAGAGTCGTCGTCGACCGACCAAATGCTGTAGCCCGTCTTTTATGCTCTTCGAAATTGAGCAAGGTGCGGATAGCATACCAGTTTGTATCGTCATTCTTGGTCGTTACGTTCTCAAGGATGAGCTTGCTGGACGTGCCGTCGTTAAACAGGTGGCAGACGTTGCCGCGAACGTTGCCGTCTTGGTTGACGCTCGCGGTGCGAAAATAGCCCGCGGGGCGAAGGCGAATGACGAAATTGTCGAGGCTGTCCGCCGGTTTGGGCGTGTCGTCTGCAAATGCCGCTCGCAGGGGAATGCCCGGTGCCGCGGTTTCTGGCAGGCTTGCAAGCGGCGACAGCGCCGCAAGACCTAAGCCCAGCGTAAATGCTCGGCGACTGATGGCATGATGTTCGGCCATGACTCCTCCATTCGCAGGGTGCGGTTATGCGATAGTTTTGGTCACTATACTGCCCAGATGTTTAAAGATGCTGGTTTAATTGTCTGCGCGGCGCAATAAATCGGTGGGCGGACGTGTTGGGGTGTTTATCGTTTTCGTACTGTTGCCACATTTGGGGCGGTTCCGGCGTCCGGCATCCTCGCGTTCGTCGGCTACCGGCATAAGAAAGGGAGGGTCGGTTTACCGGCCCTCCCTGGGTACGAAGCGCTGGGGTACCGTCGCTTGTTTGCACTGCGACCGTGTTTCCCGTTGCGCTCGCCAGTCGCTTAGCGCTTGATCTCGATATCGTCGAGCTTGACGTCCATGGCCTCGGTCTTGGCTTCGGCGATGTCGTCGGCAAATTCCAGAGACTTCATCATGGTCTCGACGGCGTCCTTGTGCTCCTCGACGTTGTCGATGCTCACGTATACGCTGCCGCCGCCTGCTTCGGTGAAGTACTCAGTCGTCACGCCGCCCGAGTGTGTATAGGAAGCGTTGCGCCAGGTCTTGCCGTTGTACTTGACGGGATCATTCTCGGTCCACTCAAAGTTGGCCTTCCATTTGGCCTCGTAGTCGAACAGCTCGTCAGCGTTCTTGTCAGAGTCGAAGACGGGGATGAAGCGGTCGCTGGCGTGCTCGCTCTCGGTGAACTTAAACTGGGCCCTATCGGCCGTGTCGCCTGCGACGTCCGTGATTTCGACGCCCTCGGGCACCTCGACCTTAAACCAGATGAAGTCGGTCCTTATATCCACGGCTGGCTTTTCTGCGCCGCCGCCACCGCCACTGCCAGCAGCGCCACCGCTTCCGCCGCAACCCACCAGGGCAACCGCGGCAAAAAGACTCATGCAGAGGGTGAGAATCGCAAAGGCCTTCTTTTTCATGGTCGTGTCCTCCTCGATCTGTAACCGCCCATGGATTACCTGTCTTTACTGTACGCGCGAGCGGCTCGTTCGGGTGGGCCATGTGTCCCATTCTGGGGGCAGGATTTGCGCCGACAAGTGGCAATATACGCGGGCACAAAAGAGGGGAGGGCCGATGTCGTCGGCCCTCCCCGGGTTGGGCGCCCGTTGTTTTAATGGAGCGCATGTGCGCGGGTGCGCATAGGCACGTGCGGGTGCCCCGTTACTTGATCTCGATGCTCGAAATCTCGACTTCGCGTGCCTCGTCAACTGCTTTCTTCATGTCGTCGGGGAACTCGATGGAGTTGAGGAGTGTCTCGGCTTCTTTCTTGTGCTGGTCGAAGTTCGAGATGAGGACGTAGGCGCTTCCCGGCTCAACGTCGGTAAAAAGCATGGTTGAGATGCCGCTGTTGTCCTCGTATGTTCCGACGAGCCACGTCCTGCCGTTATACTCGACGGACCCGCCATCCTTCCACTGGAACGTATCCCCCTTCTTTTCCGCCTGGTCGGCGTGGGATTCCTCGGCCGTCAGCGCTTTTTTCCAAACGGGGATAAAGCGATCGGCCGAGGCGTTCTCGTCTTCGGGGAAGGTGAGCTGAACCCTGTCGGCATTCTTGCCGGCGGAGTCGCTTACGCCGACGCCCTCGGGCATCTCGACCTTAAACCAGATAAAGTCGGTCTTCTTGGCGACGGGGACCTTTTCCTTGCTCTCGCTCTTGGAGGCGCTGCCGCCGCCCGATGCGCTCCCGCCGCAGCCGACAAGGGCAAACACGGCAAAGAGGGCGATGCAAAGGGAAAGGATCGATAGGGTCTTTTTCTTCATGGTGGCGTCCTCCTTGTCTGCCAGGGACATCGTGTGCCGCGGATCGCTGGGGCGGCGGTTACGCATGCACATGATGCCTTTGTTTGCTGTGCGGTTATTCCTCCATTCGTCGTCCGGTGTCGTGGCGAGCGTTGCCCCAACATAGGGCTCCTTACCTATATGTATGCCCCAGTTGCCGCTGCCCGGGAGTCTCGAAACGTGGGCCATGTGTCCCATGTTTGTGTCGCTGCCGCCTATCGTGTGCCATAGAAATCCGCGATGGCCAGGTGCGCTGACGCCCATGTGCTTATGGGCTAGACTTAGCACCATTATGTGATCGATGCGGTCGGTCGGCGGTTGCCGCTCGACCGATGTATATGACTTGAAGGTGCATGTGTATGAGCCAAGAGATGATGGACAAGACCTGCCGCGGGTTTGCCGAGGCGCTTGCCGCGCGCGAGCCGGTGCCCGGCGGCGGCAGCGCGAGCGCCTTTGTGGGTGCGCTGGGCGCCTCGCTGTGCGGGATGGTCGCGCGCTACGGCGCGACCAACCCCACGCTTGCCGATCGCGCGGATGACCTGACGCGCGCGTTTGCCCAGGCTGATGAGCTGGCCCAGGAGCTTGTCGAGTTGGTTGCCGAGGACGTTCGTGCCTATGGGCAGGTGTCCGCGGCGTACGGTATTCCGCGTGACGATCCGGCTCGAGCGACCGCGATTCAGGATGCGCTGCATGTGGCCGCTATGCCGCCGTATCGCATTATGGATGCCTGCGGGCGTGCGCTGGCGCTGCTCGAGGACATGGCCGACAAGGGTTCGCGTCAGCTGCTGTCCGATGTGGCGTGCGGCGCCGTGTTCTGCCGTGCCGCTATGCAGGGCGCGAGCTTGACGCTCTTTGCGAACACCACGTCTATGAAAGATCGCGTTCGTGCCGAGGAGCTCGAGACGGCGTGTGATGAGCTGCTCGACACATGGTTGCCGCGCGCCGATGCGCTGGCGCGCCGCGCCGCCGACGCTGCAAGGAAGAGAGGATAGCCATGGCTGAGCTACTGAAGGGTGCTCCTGTTGCTCGCGCGCTGACCGAGGAACTTGCTGTTCGCTGTGCCGCTTTGCGTGAGCGCGGCGTTGTGCCGACGCTCGCCATCGTTCGCGTGGGCGAGCGCGAGGACGACCTATCCTACGAGCGCGGTGCGCTCAAGCGCTGTGAAAAAGTGGGGATTGAGGTTCGTCGCATTTTGCTTCCCGCCGATGTTTCGCAGGACGAGCTGTTGACGGCCATCGAGGACATCAATACCGATTCGGCTGTCCATGGCTGTCTGATGTTCCGCCCGCTGCCCGCCGGCCTTGACGAGAACGCCGTCGCCGCAGCGCTCGATCCCGCCAAGGACGTTGACTCCATGACGCCGGCTTCGCTGCTCACCACGCTTTCGGGGCGCGGTGAGGGTTTTGCCCCCTGCACAGCCGAAGCCGTGCTTGCTTTGCTGGATCATTATGGCGTTGAGCTGGATGGAGCTAAGGTTGCTGTGGTCGGGCGCTCGCTGGTGATCGGGCGTCCTGTTGCTGCCATGCTTACGGCGCGCAATGCGACCGTGACGACGTGCCATACGCATACGCGCGACCTTGCTGCCGAGTGCCGTGCGGCTGATATTGTGGTTGCCGCCGTTGGACGCGCGCGCACGATTGGCGTGGATGCCGTTCGCGAGGACCAGACGATCATTGATGTGGGCATTAACTGGGATGAGGACGCTGGCAAGCTGGTGGGTGACGTCGATTTTGTTGCCGCGGAGCCGGTTGTTGGTGCCATCACCCCCGTGCCGGGCGGCGTGGGCGCCGTGACAACGGCGATTCTCGCCAAACACGTGATCGAAGCGGCCGAGCGCGGTAGCGCACAGAGATGTGGTGTAAGAGGCGGGGCATGCCCCGCCTCCGCCCTTTCTTGAAAGGGAGGGGACACCGCCTAGAATTCGTCGTTGGAGTAATGAAGGTGACGAATGGAAGGAAAGGCGATGCCCCAAGAAGAGAGTGTACTGCGCCTCGGTCGCGACGAGGCCCTCGAGGCGGCGAGGCTTTGGCAGGAGTGCGGCGACGCGCGCGAGTTCGCGTGCAGGGTGCTGGGCGGCGTGATGAACGCGCTGATGGACTCCGAGGCCCAGCAGATGTGCGGCGCGAGCCGCAACGAGCGCAGCGACGGCAGGGAGAACAGCCGCAACGGCTACCGCCCCAGGTCGCTCAAGACCGCCGTGGGCGACGTGGAGCTCGAGATACCCAAGCTCAGACACGGCACCTACTACCCCGAGGGCATGCTCGCGCGATGGTCGCGCGTCGACACCTCGGTGGCCGCCATCGTGCAGGAGATGTACGTGTGCGGCGTGTCCACCCGCAAGGTCGAGCGCGTGGCGTCCAAGCTGGGCATATCCTCGCTGTCGAGCTCGGAGGTCTCGAGCCTCTGCTCCGACCTCGACGCCGAGGTGGCGGAGTTCCGCCGCCGCGACCTGTCGGGCACGCCGTGCTGCTACCTGTGGCTCGACGCCACCTACATGAGCTGCAGGGTCGGCTCGTCGGTCGTCTCGCAGGGCGTCGTGACCGCGATCGGGCTGGGCGCCGACGGGCGCAAGCACTTCCTGGGCTGCGACGTGGTCGACACCGAGAGCGAGGACTCCTGGGCGGCATTCCTCGGCGGGCTGCGCGAGCGCGGGCTGGCCGGCGTTCGCCTCGTGGTCTCCGACAGCCACGCCGGGCTCGTGGCCGCCGTCTCGCGCCTGTTCCAGGGCTGCGCCTGGCAGCGCTGCGTGACGCACCTGCAGCGCAACCTCCAGAGCGCCTGCTCGGGCAGGCCCGAGGACTCCAAGGCGGCCGTCAGGGACCTCGTGCACGCCGCGGTCTACCAGGACGACCCCGACCTCGCGCGCTGCGTGTGGGCCGAGGCGGCGCCCTGGGTGGCGTCGGTGTCCGCCAGGGCCGGCGAGGTCTTCGAGCAGGCCGAGGACTCCGCGCTGGCGTTCACGGCCTTCCCCAGGGCGCACTGGGCCAAGCTCCGCACCAACAACGTCCAGGAGCGCGCCAACCGCGAGATCAAGCGCCGCTACAGGGTCGTGCAGTCCTTCCCCTCGAGGGAGTCGATGCTGCGCCTGACGTGCGCGAGCCTCATGGAGACCGAGGGGCAGTGGTCCCAGCAGCGCGTGTTCTCCGAGGCCTCGGCCGCCGAGGGCTTCGCCGAGCCCGCGGACAGGCCGGCCCCGACAGAGGGGAGGCGCCGCGCGCTCGGGCGGCGCGCCAGGGAGATAGTGGACGAGATAGTCGAGAGGCGCGGCCTCAAGAAGGAGTAACATCGGAGCTTGCAGCGACGGACCTCAGGACACTCTTACACCACGTCTGCGCGCGCCACCCCGAGCGCGCATCGAAATAGGCGTTTTGGGCTGTTTGAGGGGTTAGTTCTATACCCCGTGGACAAAAAATGCCAAATATGAGTACTGTTGCCAAGATAGTCACATATATTTTAGGTCAAATAGGCTCTCTAACGATATTTATTATCGTTAGAGAGCCTATTTTATTGGACCTATGAGGAATTAAATCATCTAATTTCTGAACAAATGTAGACTTTCGACACCCATACGTAGCAAAATTGCTGTTACTAAATTGGTGACAGTACTCATATTTGGCATTTTTTGACCACAGGGGTTGCCAGCGCCGTGTTTTCGCCCTTTCTGCGCCGAAGCGATACACTGTTATCGTTTGATTTCTTCGCTCAAGGAGGATGCGCATGCCGTGCACAACGATTTTGGTTGGTAAGAACGCGAGCTACGACGGGTCGACGTTGGTTGCCCGCAACGAGGACTCGTCCAACGGGGTGTTTGAGCCCAAGCGTATGCGCGTGGTGCATCCCGACGAGCAGCCGCGCGTCTACACGAGCGTCCTGAGTCACCTGACCGTTGAACTGCCCGATAACCCCATGCGCTACACGAGCGTCCCCGATGTTGTCCCGGGCCACGGCATCTGGGCCGAGGCCGGTTTCAACGAGCTCAATGTGGGCATGTCCGCAACCGAGACGCTCACCACCAACGAGCGCGTTCGCGGCGCCGACCCGCTCGTCGACTACGTGCCCGCCAAGGGCAACGAGGACGAGGACGGCTATGTTCCGGCACAGCCCGGTGGCCTGGGCGAGGAGGACATGGTGACCCTGGTGCTGCCATATGCCAAATCCGCCCGCGACGGCGTACGTATCCTGGGCGACCTGCTCGAGCGTTATGGCACCTACGAGAACAACGGCATCGCCTTTAGCGACGTGGACGAGATCTGGTGGCTCGAGACCATCGGCGGCCACCACTGGATCGCCAAGCGCGTGCCCGATGACGCCTATGTGACCATGCCCAACCAGCTGGGTATCGACAGCTTTGACCTGGATGACGCCGAGGGCGCCCAGGCCGACCACATGTGCTCCGCCGACCTGCGTGCCTGGATGGCCGAGTGGCATCTGGACTTGACGCTGGGCGTTGAGGGCGACGGTCCGGCGACGGTCTTCAACCCGCGCGAGGCCTTTGGCTCGCACAGCGACAGCGACCACGTCTACAACACGCCGCGCGCGTGGTACATGCAGCGCTGCCTTAACCCCAGCGATGTGTGGGACGGTCCCGAGGCCGACTACACGCCCGAGAGCGATGACATCCCCTGGAGCCGCGTGCCCGAGCGCAAGGTGACCATCGAGGACATTAAGTACGTGCTTTCGAGCCACTACCAGGGCACGGAGTACGACTGCTACGGCAGCAAGGGCACGCCCGCCACACGCGGCGCCTATCGCCCCATCGGCATCAACCGCAACAGCCAGCTCGCCATACTGCAGCTGCGTCCCTATGCGCAGCCGGCCTACCGCGCCGTGCAGTGGATGGCCTTTGGCTCCAACTCGTTTAACGCACTGGTTCCGCTGTACGCCAACGTCGAGACCATGCCCGAGTACTACGCCGGCACCCAGGCTCGCGTGACGTCCGAGAACTTCTACTGGGCCAACCGCCTGATCGGCGCCCTGGCCGATGTCCGTTTCCACGAGTGCGGTCGCGCCGTCGAGGACTACCAGGAGAAAGTCGGCGGCATGGGCCACAAGCAGATCCATGACGTCGACGCTGCCGTAGCCGTTCTGCCCGAGGCCGAGGTGCCCGCCGAGCTTGCACGCGCCAACGAGGCCTTTGCCGAGCGTGTTCGTGTAGAAACCGATGCTCTGTTGGGCAAGGTGCTCTACACCACGAGCTGCGCCATGAAGAACTCCTTCGCAATGAACGATAACGTGAGGTAGGGATTCCCTATCGGTTGAATAGCGCTAAAACGCTTTGTCGCTTTCACTCAATCTTGGGTACAAGAACGCCAATGCAGTTGTTTGTGATTGGAGACAACCATGGTTATGAAACTCGATCAGCTTGTTAACGGCGCCATTAACGTGGGCTTTGGCGCTGCCGCCGTTGCTGTCGAAGGCGGCAAGAAGGTTCTCGACGACCTTAATACCAAGGGCGAGCAGGTGCGCAAGGACGCAGGCGCTCCCGATATCGCCCGCAGTGTGTCCGACATGTTCGAGCAGGCCGGTGGTACCATCTCCGATCTGACCGAGCGCTTGGGCATGCAGGGCGAGACCGCGGCCCAGCGCGTGCTCGACGAACTCATCCTTGCCCGCGTCCGCGTTATGACCGCGCCCGAGCGCACGGCCTTCCTGGCCCATGTGCGCGACATCGTCGATTCGGTCGAGGACAACGTGACCTCGGTGCCCGTCGAGTCCGTTGAGCCCGACGATGCGAAGGATACCGAAGAGGCCGAGTAGCAGCGCAGATGGCAGATTCCACCACCGATTACAACAATCTAGATCCCTTGGGTGACGAGGCGGCGGTTGTCGATGAGGTCGATGCCGCCGTCTCGGGCGCTCGCAAGAAGCCGCGCGCTGTCGATATGGTCCCCGAGGAGCCCGACGCGATGGCGCCGGACGAGGAATACCAGCTCACGCCGGCGGGTCGTCGCGAACGCATCGGGCAGATTGTTCGCCTGGTCAAAAAGTACCGTGTGTGGGATAACCTCACGCCGGTTCGTTTGCGCCGCCTGCTTGAGGAACTCGGCCCCATGTTCGTCAAGATGGGGCAGATTCTGGCCAACCGGTCCGAGATTTTGCCGCAACGCTTTTGCGACGAGCTACGTCGTCTGCGCTCCGACGTGGAGCCGGTGCCGTACGAGGTCGTACTCAGTTGTCTGGAAGAAGAATACGGCCTGCGCCTGGGGGAGATGTTCGATGCGATCGACCCCAATCCGCTTGGTAGCGCATCGCTCGCGCAGGTGCACCGCGCTCGTCTGGTGACGGGCGAGGACGTGGCCGTCAAGGTGCAGCGCCCCGGTGCGCAGCAGGTTATGGCACAGGACATCGATATCATCCGCTCGGTGGTGCGTATCGTTTCCAAGTTCGTCAACACCGATCAATTCGTTGACCTGCACGGCGTAGTCGAGGAGTTGTGGACCTCGTTTCGCGAGGAGACCAACTTTTTGGCCGAGGCCAAAAACCTCAACGACTTCTACGAGTTCCATAAGAGCGTTCATGGCGTGACGTGCCCTAAATCCTATCTGGACCTGTGCACCGAGCACGTGGTGGTTATGGACTACGTCGACGGCATTTCGATCGCCGATCCTGAACGCTTGGTGGCCGAGGGCTATGACTTGGAAAAGATCGGTGCCGCAATCGTCGAGGATTACTCGACGCAGGTGCTCGATGACGGCTTTTTCCATGCCGACCCGCATGCGGGAAACATTATTCTCAAGGACGGCATCGTTTACTTTATCGACTTGGGCATGGTCGGACGCATGTCGAGTCACGATCGCGGTATCGTCAAGGACATGATTTTCGCCGTGGCCGAGGGTGACGTGCCCAAGCTCAAGGATTCGCTCATGCGCTTCGCCGTGACGCGTGGCGACTCGGCTGAGCTCGATCATTCGGCCTTTTTGTCCGATTTGGACTTTATCGTGGCTGACTTTGCAGGCCTTGACCTGAAGGATCTGGATATCGGCGAGTTTTTGACCTCGCTGTTAAACCTGGCGCGCAAAAACGACGTTGAGCTGCCGAGCGTGGTAACGATGTTCGCGCGCGGCATGGTGACGCTCGAGGGTTTGCTGACCGAGTACATGCCCAACGTCAACATGATCCAGATCATCCAAACGCACATTAAAAACGAGAAAAGCACCTATACGCGCGTGCGCGACATGGGGCGCGATCTTGCCGCGAGCAGCTATCGCGCGGCGAAGGGCTCGCTCGAGGCGGCCGAGTATCTTGGCCTGGCTTCGCGCATGCTCACGCGCGGCCAGCTTAAGGTGAACACGCAGATCATGAGCAGCGATAAGGCGCTGCGACAGCTGGGCGGAATTATCGACCGTATGTCGATGGCAATTGTGATTGCTGGCCTGTTTATCGGTTCGTCGGTGGTGTACTACGCGCGCATCGAGCCGGTTGTGTTTGGTATCCCGGTCATTGGCTTTATGGGCTACGTCAGCGCACTGGTGCTGGCGCTTATGCTGGGCCGCAATATCTGGCTCAACAGTCACGGCGGCAAGCACTAGAGGCCGCGACCGTCACCGCATTTTCCTATCGCAAACAATAGCTTTTACCTTGGGCTTCGCCTGCGTGCGAGGCCCTTTTGCGTGATACCATTTTGACGGTAATAATCGATGGCCTAGATGGTGGTGCGGAGACGCACGAATGCGCGGTTTACCTGCGCGTTTGGGAGAATTGGGGTGCAAGTCCCCGGCTGTACCAGTAACCGTAATTCCTCTTGGCTCGGGATGTTCGCGTCGCAGATCGGACGACGTGCCCGAGTCGTTAAGGTTAAGTCGGATCGCCTCCCATCTTGCATGCGGCTGCGGCGTATGCCGCCGGTGTGCATAGGGCTCTGGAGGGAAGGGGGACCCCGATGGGGGAACTCGAGCGCAACATGCGCGATGACGTGGGGCAGCCTCAAGGCAACGCTCCAAGTACAGACAATGGGGGACAAATGGATATGTTTGAGGGCGAGCGCGAGCGCGCCTCGTTGCATCGCCGTGGCGCGATTGCACGCGGTGTAGCTAAGCGCGGCCTGGTGGCATTCCTGGCCTTCGCGATGGCCTTTGGCACCACGCCGGCTCAGCTGTGGGCCGAGGGCGCCGAGGGCATTGCCGAGGCTGTGGCTCAGGCTACGACGCCGAGTGAGGGCACGGGGGCCGCGGACGGTGCTGCCGACCAGGGTAAGGCCGAGGTTTCGGATTCCGAGGGCGCGCCTGCAGCTAGTGCCGCCACAACAGAGGCGGCAACTGGCGACGAGGGCTCGGCGACGGGGGAGAACCCTACCGCGAGCGAGCGGTCTTCGACGGCATCCGCTGGCCAAGCAGGATCTGCCGCCGCGACTGCCGTCCAGACAGAGAACCCGACAGAAACCGGCGATGTCGCCAAGAAGCAAGTCGAGGTCTCGTTCTCGATTATCGGCATCGATGCCGACGGCAAGGCTCAGACCTGGGTGGCACCTACGCAACTCAAGCTCGACGAGGGCGCGACGGCTGCGGACGCCTTCGTTAAGCTGCAGCAGAAGGTGGGCTTCAAGGCGAAATACGATCCGAACACGGCATACGGTTTTTACCTCGAAAACATCACGTCCCCGAGCGATGGCCGCACGCTTGCCTTCGATCCGGCGACTTATGCCTACTGGCAGCTGTTTGTTGACGGCGCGTCTTCCTCGGTTGGCGCGAGCGGCGTCAAGCTCACCCAGGGGCAGAAGATTGAGTTTGCCTATACGGCTGGTAGCTCGTCCCCTGTCGTTAAGGACCAGGTTGCCGCAAATGTGACCGTCATTGGTCGCGATGCCCAGGGCAAGACTCAGACTTGGGTCGATAACGCGCAGTATGTGGTGACGTCCGGCTCGAACGCACTTGACCTTACGAAGGTCGCGCTCGAGGCGAATGACATCGATGCCGTTGTTGCGGGCTCCTTCATTCTGAGCCTTAAGTACAACGGCGTTGAGCTGGGTAAGCCGCTCGATTATTCGACCTATTGGCAGCTGTTCATCAACGGCAAGTCGAGCGACTGCACGGCAGACAATGTCACCATTCATGCTGGCGATACCGTTACGTGGTTCTACGGTGGCTGGGGCGACCAGTTGCCCTCCGATTCTGTCCATGCTTCCGTTCAGGTCCTCGGTAAGGACAAGGACGGCAAGCAGCAGGTTTGGGCTTCGACGGGTCAGATGAGTCTCAAGGCGGGCTCTACTGCCAAGGATCTGCTGGAGCAGACTGGTCTTGATCTCGTTGCTAGTGAAGAGTCTTGGGGCTGGTACCTCAGCGGCATTAAATCGCCGCTTGACGGTAAGACCTATAAGTATGATCCTGCGACCCGCAGTTATTGGCAATTCTATGTAAATGGCAAGTCCGCCACGGTCGGTGCCGGCAACTACGAGCTCCAAGAGGGCGACGCCGTCACCTTTATGTATGGTGCTGACGCCGATGCCCTCCCCGGTCAGGTTCTTGGGTCTGTCGATGTTGTCGGCCCCGATGTCAACGGCAACAATACTTGCTGGGGCTCGGCAAGCAGTGTTTCTTTGCCCGAAGGCTCTACTGCCCAGAACCTTATTGAGACGGTCCTGAAGGCCAAGGGCGTTACGTACAACGGCTCCCAGAGTGGTGAGTACTGGTTCCTCAATTCCATCAACTCGCCGTTCGATCACAAGCCGTATGCCTGGGATGCTGCGACCAATAAATCTTGGCACCTGTATATCAATGGAGAGCCCTCCTTACTCTGCGCCAACCAGATTACGCTCAAGAGCGGCGATAAGGTTATGCTTGCCTATACCACCGACGATTCGCCCATGCCCGATCCCGACAAGATTGTCGTGGACCCGAGTGCGACGACTCCTGATTGGGATGCCGAGTGGGCCGGCTACGGCAACAGCGGCAACGGTACGTCCGTTACGGACGCCAAGACGCCTGCGCAGGCCGCCGGTCTTAAGTGGGCCTTCGATTGGAAGGCCGAGTCTGGTCAGCAGTATGCCAACTGCAGCGAGCCTGTCATTGCTAACGGTTTTGTGTACATCGCGACCGAGAACGAGCTCATTAAGATCGATTCGTCCACGGGCAAAAAGGTTGCCTCTGCGCCGCTTGCCTCCAAGGTGAGCTATACCTCTCGTCCGATCTATACCAATGGCCTTATCATCGTTCCGCTCAACGGCGGTGCGGTCCAGGCGATTACTGCAGACAAGCTGATCTGCAAGTGGCTGACGCCTGGTTTGACGGACTTGACGCAGAGCTCCTGCACCGTCGTTTCGGACGGCGAGTACGTCTATGTAGGCTCGGTCGATATTTCGTATGACGAGAATTACAACGCGACCTACGGCAACGGCTCCCTGAAGCGTATCAAGATTGCCACGGGCGAAGTCTCTTGGCAGAACATTGACCCTTCCGAGGGCTATTATTGGACTGGCGCTGCGCTGACGGATAAGTACACCATTGTTCCTACGAGCGCGGGCACGCTTAAGTGCATTGATAAGACGACGGGCGATGTCGTTTCGACCATGAAGCTCGGCGCTGTCGCAAATGCCGATTGCATTGCCGATCCGTCCAATGGTTCGACCTTCTATCAGATGACGCACGACGGAAAGCTCCATGTGATTTTGCTTTCGGCAAAGGGCGTGCTGAGTGAACAGAAGACGGTTGATCTGGGCCTTACGAATAATCTGAGCGCCCCTGCGGTGTCTGGTGACAATCTGATTGTCGGCGGACAGACGGCTACGGGCTCTGCTCTGGTTCTCTATAACCTGAAGACGGACAAGACCACGATGGTCGCTGCTGCCGACGGCAAGACGCTGCCGGCTGGCCTCAACGGTATTGCCGCTACTCCGCTGGTGAGTGTTCAGGGCGGCAAGACCTATGTGTACTTCACCGTGAACAGCGCGGATAGCAAGGATTACGTCAACTACTCTGCTGGTGGTGGCGTGTATCGCTATACGCTCGGCGATGCAGAGGCGACGCAGATCTATGATGCGGCCGGCCATTACCAGTACTGTGACTCTCCGGTCATTGCCGATGCTTCTGGCAACCTGTACTACATCAATGATTCGGGTACTCTGTTCAAGCTGGGGGCTGTTGAGTCTTGGACGGTTGCCTTTAATTCCAACGGCGGGTCTGCTTGCGACACTAAGTTTGTTGCTACGGCCGACGGCAAGCTGGTCAAGCCGGCCGATCCGACGCGCGATGGCTACACTTTCGGCGGTTGGTTCACCGATGAGGCTTGCACGCAGGCGTATGACTTCAGTACGCCGGTGACGGCCGATCTGACGCTGTATGCCAAGTGGACCAAGAATGCTGTTAACCCTGGCGGCAATGGCGGTTCTGGCACTAATGGTGGCAACGGTGGCGCTGGCAACGGTTCCGGTGCTGGCGCTGGCACTGGCACGGGTTCCGGCTCCGGCTCTAAGGGCCAGCAGGCCGGCGGCGCTATCGCCCCGGGTCAGAAGCCGGTGACCAAGACGACGGTGTCGACCAAGACCGAGACCAAGGACAACAAGTCCGACAAGAAGGACTCCGATAAGTCCGATAAGAAGGACGAGAAGAAGTCTGACAAGAAGGACAGCAAGTCCGACAAGAAGTCCGATTCCAAGTCCGATACGGGTGCTGCATCCACGACCACTGCTAAGAAGTCCTCTGGTGTTTCCGAGCAGGAGACTGGCACCAACCCGCTCGCCATCGTCGGCATCGCCGCCGGCGTCATCGGTCTCGCCATCGTCGGCGTGTTCGTGTTCACCAAACGTCGGTAGGTGAGGGCTGTGTCCAATAAATCCAAGGACGCTGACCCCAAGCAACCAGATTCCTCGTTTATCCAGCTTGACGATGCAAAGCAAAAGGGCGCCGCTTCGGCGGCGTCCGCCCCTCGCCGCAAGGCGCTCCTCGGCGTTCTGACTGCCGCGTGCACCATTCTGATCGTCGTCTCGCTGGGTTTCGTCCATCCTTCCACAAGCGGTGCCTGGTCTATCGACTGGATCATTCAGACCGTGACGGGGGAGAGCGTCGTCACCAAGGACACCAAGGTGTCTGGCTCGACTACGACTTCGGGCGAGGCCAGTTCCAAGGATTCCAAGTCATCGAATGACGCAAAAGATGAGTCCAAGCATTCTGATGAGTCCAAGTCCAAGGACGATTCCGAGTCTTCAAACAAGGAGTCAAACAAGGGCTCGGATGGCAAAAAGTCCGAAGGCAAGGATGGCAAGAAGTCTAGCGATAAATCCGCTGCCCAAAATACGGGAGCCGGTGATACTTCCAATGCGTCTGGCGGTGGCCAGTCGTCTGATGGAGCCTCATCCTCTAATGGTGGAAACGCCTCCTCGGGCGGCCAGAGCGGCTCGCAGGAGTCCAGCTACATAACAGTGACGGTTTCGGTCACATCGAGCGCTGTGGGCAATCCTGTGTCTTCTGGTGGCACCTTTACCTTTAACGAAGGCGCTACCGTCTACGATGCCCTGTGCGCGCTGGGCCTTTCTGTCAACGCACATGGCTCGTCGTACGGCACGTATGTCTCCGCGATTGGTGGTTTGGCCGAGAAACAGTACGGCGGCACGAGCGGCTGGATGTACTCCGTCAACGGCACAACGCCCATGACGGCGTGCAGCAACTACGTTCTCTCCAACGGCGACAACGTGGTCTGGTATTACGTTACAGGCTAGAGGCCTCGACATAGCGCGCCAGACGGGCGGTTCGGACAAACATCCGGGCCGCCCGTTTTTCATGCGAATGGGATTGGGGTGCCGGGTCTCTCGGCAAACAAAAAACCGGTTGGAATGGGAATTCCAACCGGTTATACATTCAAGCAAATAGCGAATCGACTACGACCGTGCGCCCTCGAGGAAGAAACGGCGGCTGAAGTAGTTGTACCAGGTGACGAGGAACGTAGCGATGGCCTTCATGGCCTGGTAGCCGATGCTCAAAAACGTGACGCCCACAAACATGTATAGGTCGTTGAGGCCCAGGCCGATCACCGACAGGATGGTGAAGATCGTGAACTCGCGCTTGCGGCTCATGCCCTCGCGGTGGTCGAACACGTACTTCATGCTGAGCCAGTAGTTGACCACGACGGACGTGATGAACGAGACCGTGGTGCTCATCAAAAAGTCGAGGTGGAACAGCTCGACGAGCGCAATGAGCATACCCCAGTCGATGCCAAAGGAGATAAGGCCCACGACAGCGAACTTGAGGAACTGCTTAGTATGAGGTTGTGCCAGTGCCTTGCGCACGTAATCACATCCAATGCGTTGATGAATCGAGCAGAGGATACTTTAGAGCTTTTGCAAGGGAAACGTAAGGTCTTTGCCAAGAACTATACGAACTCGCCAAATTATCAAGTGCTAATCCGCAAACGTTGAAAATTTGCCCGTAAACGAGCGGCACCCACGGACGATACTGCGCTGAGCGCGCGTCGTCCGTGGGCGCCGTAATGCTGCAGGGGTGTCGAGCTATTTGGTCTCGTCGCCCTCCAGGAAGATCTTTCGGGTCACAAAGTTGTAGACCATGACAAGCGCGGTGGCGCAAATCTTGGCGATATTGGCTTCGAGCCCCAGACCGGCGTTGAGCGCCAGCACGATACCGTCGTTGAGCACCAAACCAATCATGGACAGCACGACAAAGATAATGAACTCGCGGCGGCGGCTCATGCCCTCCTTGTGCGCAAACACGTACTTCATGCTGGCGACGTAATTAAAGATGAGTGAGACGATAAAGCCGCTGGTGTTGGCGATTAGGATGTTGAGGCCCAGACCGTAGTGGAGCAGATTCATAATGCCAAAGTCGATGACCGTGGCAATGACGCCGACGACGCCAAACTTCATAATCTGCGCAAGGAGCTTTTGCATGGTACCTGCCTTAGGGTGGCGCTGGGGCGCCGTGGGGATGACAAACCCAGCAAGTTTAGCCAATCCCCGCGGGTGGAGCTAGGCGCGCTCCTCGATAGCACCGTTTCTATATGCATCGAGCAGTTGGCGTAGGTCCTGGATCTGGCTGCGGATCTTGGCGCCAGTATCGGTGTCGCTCACCATGCGGCGGCGGTCGGCCTCGTCAAAGCGGTTGGTCTCGCTTTCGATATCGATGTTGCGGGTGAGCGCCTCGGCAACGGTGGTAAAGGCCTGGTGCGACTTGAGGCGGCACCCTCGCGAGCTCGAGATAAGCGTGTAGCCGGCGATGCCCGTCTTGGGATGGTAGGCGCGGCAGAATCCGCCATCGATGACCAGCAGCTTGCCCTCGGCGCGGATGGGCTGCTCGCCCTTGGTGGTCTTGACGGGCGTGTGGCCGTTGATGATGTGACCGGTCGGTGAGCATGCCATGGGCGCGACGCCAAACTCGCGCATGATGTCGTCGCAGACCGAGGGCGACTTGGTAAGCGTAAAGTACGGGTCCATCGGCTCGACCCAGGTGCTCTTGTCGGCGATATAGGCGCGCTCAAAGGTACGCACCAGGCGTCCGCTGGCGGGTGAGTTAAAGCCAATCCACAGGTACCACATCCAGTCGAGAGCGTCGCGGTCGCCCACGCGCCAGGCGCGGCGGGCGATGTGGTCGCAAAAATCGAGATAATCGCGGCCAGCGTGCCAGGTGCCCAGGCAGTTCATGCTGCTAAAGGTGCCGTCTTCGTTGAGCGGCACGCAGCCATGGAACAGCAGGTTGCCGTTGGCGACCTTGTACATCGAGCCGTGGGAATAGAGGAAATCGATATGGCGATGCAGGTGATCGGCGGTGACAAACTCGGACACGAGCTTGTCGATGATGTGCTGCTCTTGGGGCGTGAGCGAATAGGGGTCCGCCGGGTCGACGGTGGGGAAGTCATTGGTCGTGAGCGGCCACACGCTGCCGTCGGCGAGCGTGACCGTGCCGGTGTCGTGATCGATTTTGTCGAGTAACAGGCGGTCGGTCATGTCGAACTCGGGATGGCGCTGGATAATCTGACCCTCGAGCTTAAAGAGTAGGACGTTGATGGCCTTGATCAGCGGGGTGATGGACTCACCGGCGGTGTAGGTGGCATCGGCAAAGGCGACAAGCTCACGCAGCGAGATGCCGTAGTCGTTCTCCAGGATCTCGTAGTTGTCGTAGCGTAGGTTGTTGCGCAGCACCGTGGCGATGCAGGCGGGCTCACCGGCCGCAGCGCCCATCCACAGCAGGTCGTGGTTGCCCCACTGGATGTCGAGTGAATGGTAGGTGAGCAGACGGTCCATAATCTTGGCCGCGCCGCCGCCGCGGTCGAAGATGTCGCCCACCAGGTGCAGGTGGTCGACGGCCAGGCGCTTGATGAGCGAGGCGAGCGACTCGATAAAGTCGTCGGCGCTTGCGGTCTCCAGGATGGACTCCACGATGCGCTCGTGATAGCGCACACGATAGTTGTTCTCATCCGGATGGGTGTGTAGCAGCTCGTCGATGATGTAGGCGTAATCGCGTGGGATGGCCTTACGAACCTTGGAGCGGGTGTAGCGGCTTGAAAGCGAACGAGCGACCATGATGAGCTGGTCAAGCATCGTTTTGTACCAGGTGGGCGAGTCCTCGCGCTGGCTGCGGACCAGCTCGATCTTCTCGCGCGGGTAGTAGATGAGCGTGCACAGCTCGCCCTTTTCGTCAAAGGAAAGCGTGTCGCCAAAAATCTCGTCGACATGCTCGCGCACGACACCCGAGCAGTTGTTGAGGATGTGCATAAAGGCTTCGTACTCGCCATGCACGTCGCTCATAAAATGCTCGGTGCCTTTGGGCAGGTTGAGGATGGCCGAGAGATTGATGATCTCGGTAAACGCGGATTGCTCGGTGGGAAATTGTTTCGACAGCAGACGCAGATACTTGAAGTCTTGCGGATTGCGATCGAATGCGACCATGAAACACCTTCCGATGGGGTTGGTAAAACTGATAAACAGCGTCAAACGTTTATCAGTATGCGCCGCTTTTGTTTCGATTGGGGGTGGGAGGTCGAATTGTTGGCCGAACGGTTTGGTAAATCGATTTAGTTGAGGTAGATATGGCGGTTGGGTGGAGACGACAGAAGGTGTTTTCTCAGATATTTATGCGTGGGGTCGCTGGAGACGATGGTGGTAAAGATGCTCGCTATTATTGGTTCGATTTGGTAAATAGTGGACATATGTACCGTATGTAGGCTCACTGTGCGATAATTTGCGCAGCAATGAGTAAGGAGCCTCATATGAGTGATTTTGTCCTGACCTGTGAATCCGCCGCCGATCGAACTCGGGGGTTCTTTGAATCGCGCAATATCCCTGTCGTGTGTTTTCATTACGAGATCGACGATGTTGTCTATACGGACGATCTGTATCAGTCGATTACGCCGGACGAGTTTTTTGCTCAGATATCCGCGGGCGCCATGCCCAAGACGTCTCAGGTGAGCGTGGGTGAGTACGAGGAGTTTTGGGAGCCGCTTGTTGCCGAGGGTAAAGACGTGCTGCACCTGACGTTGTCGTCGGGTATTTCGGGTACGTATGGCTCGGCTTGCGTTGCGGCGCAGATGCTCGCGGATCGCTATCCCCAGGGCGGCAAGGTGCGCGTCATCGATTCGCTGGCGGCGTCTTCGGGCTTTGGCCTGCTGGCGGAATGTGCCGCCGACGTGCGCGATAGCGGGGCTTCACTCGACGAGACGGCTGCCTGGATCGAGGAGCACAAGCTCAACCTGCACCACTGGTTCTTCTCGACCGATCTGTCGAGCTACCTGCGCGGCGGTCGTATTTCGGCTGCGGGCGCGATCATCGGCACGGCGCTTAAGATTTGCCCGCTTATGACGGTCGATTGCGAAGGTGGGCTGTCGCCACGTGAGAAGATTCGCACTAAGAAGCGCGCGATTTCCGAGATGGCTAAGACCATGATGGCACACGTGCAGGACGGTGCGGATTATTCGGGTAAGTGCGTCATGTCGCACTCGGCGTGCCGCGAGGATGCCGAGGCAGTTGCGGCGCTGATCGAGGAACAGATTCCGCAGCTTAAAGGCAAGATTGAGATTAATAACATCGGTACTCTGATTGGCTCGCATACCGGACCTGGTACGGTGGCGCTCTTCTTTATGGGCGACAAGCGCGTGGATTAATTTGCCCCATCACATCGCCGCATGATCGCTCAAACGAAAACGGCCCGCCTCACGTTTGTGGGGCGGGCCAAGATGTTTTGCTAGCGTTTCTTTCCGCGGAAGAAGAAGCCGTGCAGTGACGGCTTGAGGCCGCGGTTGGCGCGACGCTCCTCGACGCGCTCGTGGATCGAAGCGACGCGCTCGATGACTTCGTCGGGAATCGGCACGTCGGGATTCATGTTCTCGACCTGGCTGACCTCGGCGGCGGCGACCTGGTCGATAATGGGCACATCGTCGCGCGAGATAACGGGCGTGGCGTCTTCCTTCATCTTGCGATAACGCTGCATCATGTCGGTCTGTAGCTGCTGTGCCGAAGGCGGCGTCCAGATGATGGCGTTGGCGCCGGCGGCGATGGTCTCGCGGATGCTCTCGGGCGTCTTGCCGCCCGGTGCGATGAGCGGCAGGTTGGGATAGTGCTCGCGCAGCTCGCGCAGGACCTGCGGCGTGTTCTTACCAGCGGCGATGTTGAGGATCTTGGCGCCGGCGCGCACTTTGGCGTGAGCATCGTCGTCGCAACGTACGACCGTGGCGATGACGGGGATGTCGGCGATGTTGGTGATGTGCTCGACCATCTCGGCGGTGGCGGGGGAGTTGACCACACAGCCCGCCGCGCCCTGCATCTCGGAGACGGCTGCCATCTGAACGGAGCGCTTGCCGGTGGTGGTGCCACCGCCCACGCCTACGAAGACCGGGCACTCGGCGACGGTCAGCAGCGCCTGCGTAATGGCCGGCTGCGGCGTGAAGGGGTAAACGGCAAAGACGGCATCGGCATTGGAGTTGCGGATGACAGCCACGTCGGTGGTGTAGATGAGCGATTTGATACGACGGCCGAAGAGCGTAAAGCCGCTGGCCTCCTCAATCTCGTCGGGCATGCGGAGGGCCGCCTTGCGCAGGCGCCCGTCGATGGGCAGCGGCTCCATGGGAAGCAGTCCGTTGGGGGTCACGGCTACCTGGGGCTCGGTGAACTCGTCTGCGAGCTCGACCTCGGAGAAATCGACTGAGGCGACGATATCCTCGTGAACCTCGGCGGGCACATCGATGGGGGCTTGATCGTTTGCCGCGGCAGGCGTGTCGAAGGAGCTGGTGCCGACGAAGGCGTCGACGCGCTCATTTAGATCGTTGAGGGTATCCATGTAGGCTCGATTCTATGTGATGACGGCCGGCAGGGTGCCGGCAGCGTTGTGCTTGCTAAATCGTTTGACGAGTTGATTTTTCCCCGCCGCGCCATCCGTTAGACCGAAGGGCCGGCGAACGTGAAGGAGCTGTGGTGGCGGTGATCGAGGTGCTATCTTGAAAGTCCCGTTTAAAAGAGAGGTGACGCGGTATGGAATTTTCGGCAATGTTGGGCTCGATTGGCCTATGCGTGGGCGCAATCGTAGCCGCCGCGGTCATCTACTTTGTGGTCACGGCCATTAAGGGCAAAAGGGCCGAACGCAAGGAGCGCACGATGCTTAAACAGCATCGCGACCAGCAGGGCAAACGCGCACAGAGATAGCTTGTTGAGTTTTGGATCCGTGCGCTAGCTGCGTTTTCGGATCAGGGCAATGTAGAAGCCCTCAAAGTCGCGGCTAGGCGGAATGGTCAGCGTGCCGGGCATACCGTTGGCGACGGACGAGACGTGGCTGGCGGCGATGGCCTCGGTGAGGGCGTTGCACTCGATGCGTGGCTCTTCGCCAACTTCCTGAGCACGGCGCGTTTCACTTTCGCTCGGCGTGCCGTCGAGGGGGATAAGCTCGCAATCCATGTGCTTGTCGAGGGCCTCTTGCAGGGCGTCCTCGTTTTCCTGCGGCAAGATCGAACAAGTCGAATAGACGAGCGTGCCGCCCGGTTTAAGGGCTCCCATGGCGCGGTCCAGAAGTGCTCGCTGCGAGCGGGCACACTTGCTCAGCAGCTGCTCGGTCAGGCCGCGCAGGCTTTTCTCGTTGCCGCTGATGACGGTGCCCGTGCCGGTGCAGGGGGCGTCGAGCAGGATGCGGTCAAAGCGGAAGAACTCGTCGAGCTCGCGTGCGTCGATGCGCATGACGGGCACGTTTTTTGCGCCTTGGCGGTGGAGGTTGGCTTCGAGCTTCTCGGCGCGGGGAATGCTCATCTCGCAGGCGGTAAGGTGCGCCTGCCCCTGCGTGAGGGCGGCGATCTGCGTCGTCTTGCCACCGGGGGCTGCGCACATGTCCAGGATGTCCTCGCCTGCCTGTGCGCCCAGGACCAGCGGCGGCATCATGGACGACAGGCTCTGCAGGTAGATTTTGCCGTCGCGGTAGATGTCGAGATCCCACAGATCGGAAACCTGGGCCTCGGGCAGGATAAAGGCGTCCGGGTACCAGGCGACAGCGTTGTGGGCGATGCCGGCGGCATCGAGCGCCGCAGCGATGTCCTCGGCGGTTGCCTTGAGCGTGTTGGCGCGCAGCGTGACCGGGCGTGTGGCCGCGGCGCCGAAGCCCTCGATCATGAGCTCGGCATCGGCGGGCGCATAGGCGCCGGCGACCGTGTCGACCATAAAGCGCGGCAGGTCGGCGGCGCAAGGAAGGGCGGCAAGCTGGTCGGAAAGCTCGGTGGCGGCAAACTGCCTGAGCTTGAGCTCGGCCTTGACCTGCTTTTTCTGCTTACGACGACGCGGCTTGGACATCCGTCTTTCCTTCCCATTCCATTACATGTCGAGTGTTTAGTACTGGCTCTCGTGCTTGCTAAAGAAGTCGAAGCGCGGGGGCAGCGGCTTCACGCGGTGCTCGCCGGGCTTCTCGCCCAGGATCTCCACGAACTCGTCCGTGGAGGCAAAGATGTTATCCCAGCTAAAGAAAGCGACCGGGTCGACGTCGAAGTACTCGCAGATAAGCTCGCAGCCGGCCGGCACAATACCGTGCATCAGGACGGTCGCCACGCGCAGCTCGGTAAAGGCGTCGACAAGGGCCTGCGTCATCGCGGCATTGGCCGGCTCGCCCTCGAGCTTGTTGGCGGCCTTGGAGGCGTCGCTCCAGCGCTTGTTGGCGGCGCGCAGGTAGTCGTCGCACACGGCAAGCGCGCGGTGCGTCTCGAACTTGTACATGGCCTGCTCAAAGGCGAGGGCTGCCTGCTGGGCGGCTTCGACCACGGTGTCAGAAGCGGCACCGGCGGGGATGCAACCGTTGCGGTAGGGGCTCTCGTCGCCTTCCTTGACGGCGACGCCGTAGAAGCAGCTGCGGGCCAGACGGTTGAACACGCCGGTCAAAAGGGCGCTCTCCTTAAGGGCCGGGTCGATAACGCGCTTGTCGTCGCAGGCGCGTACCTCGTTGCCGTCCTTGTCCTTGCCGGTCACACGCGTGTCGTATGCCTTGGGGCTAAAGCTTACCGGCTTCTCGGACAGGCCGAGCGACAGCCAGTGCGCACGCATCTGCTCGCAGGTGTAGTGGTTGAGCAGGTCGTCTGCCGGCGGGGGAGGCGTCTGCGAGGACGAGCTGGCCTTTTTGCCCATGTAGAGCAGGTGGTAGCAGGCGCTGACGGTGCTCTGCGTGAGGTCCCAGCCCAGGGCCTCCCACATGGCGGTCTGCGCGATGCAGTAGAAATAGATGTTGTCCTGACCGATGAACTGGTAAATCTGAGCGTCGTCAGAGCACCACCAGTCGCGCCAGTCGAGCGAGCTGTGCTGGTAGGTGGGTGCGGGCACCTGCGTGGAGTCGGCGGCGGGCTCGCCCATGAGGGCGGCATCCCGGGCGGCGACGCCCTCGGTCACGCCGGCGGCCTTGGCATCGCGTGCGAGCACGGTACGCGTATAGCTGATGGGCGCCCATAGGCTCTCGGGCCAGCACCAGCAGGTGACGTCGGAGACGCCGTCGACCTCGGGTACCGGAACGCCCCAGTCGATGTTGCCGGTGATGCGGAAGGGCACGAGCGCTTTGCCGCTGCGGAAGCGCACGCCGCCGTTGGCGAGCACCGCGTGGGCGTCGTCGCGCTCCTTCCAGCTGGGGAAGGTGACGGTAAAGCTGCTCTTGTTGCCCTCGGGTTCCAGCACGGTGTGCTCGGGGAGCTGGTCCTCGACGGCATCGAAGGCCTCGCGGAACTTGTTCTGGATGTAGAGCTGAGCCGGCAGCAGCCACTCCTCCATGGTCTTGGAGACCACGGAGCGAACCTGCGGGTTCTGGGCGAGCTTGGCGGTATAGGTCTTCATAAAGTCGAGGTAGGCCGGCAGATCAAAGTAGAGATTGTCGACTGGGCGCAGCTCGGGCACCTCCCCGGTGAGCTGGCTCTTGGGCGCGATGAGCTCCTCGGGCTCAAACTGGTGACCCAGGTCGCACTCGTCGGCGTACGCCTTCTCGGACTTGCAGCCCTGGATGGGGCAGCGGCCGATCACCTGACGGCCGTTGAGGAACGTGCCGGCCTTGGCGTCGTAGAACTGCAACGTGGAGCGCTTGGAGATGGTGCCCTGCTCGTGCAGGCGCTTGATAATCTCGGCGGTCACCTCGTTGTGAATCTGCGCAGCCGGCTCAAGGCCCGAGCCGCCGTAGATATCGCAGCTGATGTTGTAGTTGTTGAGGGTCGCGGCCTGGCGGGAGTGGTTGGACTCGACATACTCGCTAATGGACTTGTCGTAGCCCTCGTTCTCCTTGAGCTTGCGGTAGCTCTCCATGATGGGCGAGCCGTAGCAGTCGGTGCCCGAGGTGAAGATGACGTTCTCGCGGCCCAGGCGGTCGCGCAGGAAGCGGGCGAAGAAGTCGGCCGGGACAAAGACGCCACCGACGTGGCCAAAGTGCAGGCCCTTGTTGCCGTAGGGCTCGCCGGCGGTAACGATGGCGCGGCGCGGCCAGCTGGGACGGTCGTTCATGGAATATTTGGATGCCATGGGACTCCTTCGCATATGGTGGGAGCGCGGCCGGGCACGGGGTTCGGCAGCGCGGTGGTCAATTCGTGCATATCGTTCGACATTATCGCACATGCGGACGGGTGCGTGGCAGGGGCGCTATCCTAAGATGCTATGAATGAGATTTCCAACATACATGCGTTTGAGGACGAGGATTTTCTGCACGCCTGCTTCGTGTGGGGGATGGCCGTGCTTGGCGTATTTGCCGTGTGCCTGGTGCCGGTGTTTATGCTGCTGGGTGGGCCTGCGGATCTGGATGCGGCCGACGCGGGCGGCTGGACCACCGTCGTGGGCTGGATGGTCGGTGTGGTTGCGGTTTCTGCAGCGTCGTTTGCCGTGCACGAGCTGGTGCATGCGGTGTTTTTTAAGCTGCTGGCGCCTGCCGGTGCGCACGTGACTTTTGGGGCGAATCGCGAGACTGCGATGATCTATGCCTGCGCCGAGGGCGTGGTGTATTCGCGTGCTCGGTACATGGCCATTTGCCTGGCGCCGACGGTTGTTGTGACGACAGCGTTTGCCCTGGGGTTTGCGTTTTCGGGCTATCCGCTGCTGTGCTATCTGGCGGCCGGCTTGCATTTGTCGGGCTGTGTAGGCGACTGGTATTACGTGTGGACCATTTTGCGCGACCGCCGCATTGTCGCCTGCGAGGATACGTCCTTTGGCGTGCGCTTTTTTGGGTGAGGAGATGTCGATGAAGTCGTTGTTGCTGCATGCGTGCTGTGCACCATGCTCGCTTGAGCCGGTTCGCCTGCTGCGCGAGGAGGGGTTTGAGCCCACGATTTGCTGGACCAACCCCAATATTCAACCGCGCGATGAATGGCAGCGCCGCTTGGACGAGCTGCGCCGGTGGTGTGCCGCTGGCGACATCGAGCTCATTGAGGCAGGGGAGGACCGTGAGCGATGGGAGGCCGGCGTGGCACCGCTGGGCGCCGATCGGCCCCGTCGCTGTCGCGCGTGCTATGCCCTGCGTCTGGCCGAGGCGTGCCGCGTGGCCCAGGAGCGCGGGTTCGAATATGTGGGTACGACGCTCGCCGTCTCGCCATATCAGCTGTTCGATACCTGCAATGATGTGTTGGAGCGTCTGGCTGCCGCCCGCGGGCTTACGCCGGTGATTCGCGATTTTCGCCCGTATTATCCCGAGGCTACGCGTCGTTCGCGCGAGCTGGGTATGTATCGACAGAATTACTGCGGCTGCCGATTCTCGGCCGTCGAGGCGGCCATGGACCGCGCCCGCATTCGCGACGAGCGCAAAGCGTCCAAAAAGTAGTTCTTTTGAGCTGGCAGCCTGCTAGGATGTAGAGCGGACTTTAGCTATATAAGGAGTATCCGACGTGTCTATGCGTACCGATGATTTTGACTACAACCTTCCTGAGGAACTGATCGCCCAGGCTCCTGCCGAGCCGCGCGACTCCTGCCGCCTGCTGGTGGTGGATCGCAAGGGCTCCCAGGCGGGAACGCCGCTGGAGCACGGCGGTACCGTTGAACACCGCATCTTCCGCGACATCATCGACTATATCGAGCCGGGCGACGTACTCGTCATCAACCAGACGCGCGTGATGCCGGCCCGTCTGATCGGTCGCAAGGTGGGCTCGGGCGGCGTGGTCGAGACACTGCTGCTCAAGCGCCGCGAAGATGTTGACCCGCTGGGTCACGTTTGGGAGTGCCTGGTCAAGCCGGGCAAGCGTCTGAAGCCCGGTGCTCAGATTGAGTATCGCGCCGGCGGAGCCCATGCGCCCGAGGGGGCTCCCGTGGTGCTGACGGCCGAGGTCGTCGACTTTGTCACCGATAGCCGCGGCGGCCGCCTGGTGCGTTTTGAGCCGGCCGGTTGCAATGCCGCCGGCGACCCGCGCACGCTCGACGAGGCCATCCACGCTGCCGGCCACGTGCCGCTGCCGCCCTACATTACCGATTACGAGGGCGATCCCGAGAAGTACCAGACCGTCTACGCCATGAAGGAAGAGCACTCGGCTGCCGCTCCTACGGCGGGTCTGCACTTTACGCCCGAGCTCATGGCCGCCATCGAGGCCAAGGGTGCGAAGTTTGCCGCCGTCGAGCTCGAGGTCGGTATCGATACCTTCCGTCTGGTGGAGGAGGACGACCCCACGCAGCACGTCATGCACACCGAGCGCTACCACGTGTCGCAGGAGGTTGTCGACGCCGTGCATAAGGCGAAGGCCGAGGGGCACCGCGTGATCGCCGTCGGCACCACCGCAGTACGCTCGCTCGAAAGCGCCTTTGACACGAACGCGCCAGTGTCCGACCCGGCCGTGACAGCACGCTATTTTGAAGGCCGCGAGGACGGCGCCGACACGCTCGGCCGCGGCGATATCGTGGTGCGCGAGAACGCTACGACGCAGCTCTACCTCATGCCCGGCTCGACCTATCACGTGGTCGACGCGCTGATCACGAACTTCCACGTGCCGCGTTCCACGCTCATGATGCTCGTGAGCGCGCTTGCCACCCGCGACCAGATCATGGATGCCTACGCCGCCGCCATCGAGGAGCGCTACCGCTTCTTCAGCTTTGGCGACGCGATGCTCATTTTGTAGGTTACGGCGTTTTACAAACGCCGTAACCGGCCGACGCTGCAAACGCCCCTAAGCGGCAATCTGACGTTCAATCGTCGGGCATGACCAGAAGGTCAATGCCCTCCTCTTGCACGTCACCTTGCTCGCTTAGGGGCGTTTTCGCTGACTTTGCCAAAGCATCGGCAGGTACTCATTGGGGACGTACTTAAATGAGTGCCTGCAGAATGAGAGTGGATAATCTCCCGTTTTTGGCCTGCTTGGGGGCTCAAAGTGGGAGATTATCCACTCTCGTCATTGGGCTAGTCGTTGGGGACGTTCTTGTTTGACTAGTCGTTTAAGAACGTCCCCAATGACTACTTGCTTGCGAACAGCCAGACTAGGATGATCGCCAGGATTGCGGCGACGATGCAGACGATGGCGCCGGTGAATTTGATGCGTGAGTCGCGGGTGCGCTCTCGTACGTCGTCTTCGGCGGCCTCGAGCTGGTCGACTTCTTGCTCGGTCTCGGCGTGTTCGGCTTTGTCTCGGGCCAAGGATCCTGCAAGCGACTCAGTGATTTCTGGGTGGTCGTGTACTTCGGTCGCCTGTTCGATGATCGACTGTGCATGTGCGGCATCTGCTTGGGCGTTGGCGATGGTCTGCTCCTGCTCGCGGCGTGCCTTGTCCTCCGCGGCGATCTTCTCGCGCAGTTTGCGCTGACGAGTCGCGGCGGCGGTCTTCGCCGTCTGCAGCTCGTCGCGCGCGGCATCGGCTTCGGTCGTCACGGCTTGGTGCGCGCGTTTTGCGTCGGCGATAGGGGCTTGAGCCTGCTCGACGGCCTGCTCGGCTGCGGCAAGCGAGTGCTCAAGGTCGGCGGTGATGCGCGGGACATCTTCTTCGGCTTTACGCAGGGCATCTGCCGTGTCGGAAATCTGCATCGAGAGCTCGCTGGTGCGCACCGTATAGTTGGCGGGATTTGCCGAGGGATTGCGTTGCAGCTCGGCATACTCATGACGCAGCGTCTCGAGCTGGGCGCGCGTGGCGTCGACGGTTTGTTGTGCGGCGGCAATGCCGGCGTCTCGCTCGGCCTTCACCTTGTCGCGGATGCGCTTGGAATCCTCAAGACGTCGAACGAGGCGGTTGCCGGTCTCGCGTGAACTCGCCTCGCGGGCTTCCACGGCGTCGAGTGCAGCCTTCAGGCGGAGCTCGGTCGCATCGTCCTCTGCCTTCATTTGCTCGAGCTGGCCCTTGAGCTCCGTCGCTTTGGCGGCATGGGCGTCACGGTCAATCTCGGCGGCCGCAGCGGTCTTTTGTGCCGTGGCGATTGCCTGGCGCTGGTCGGCGATGATCTGATCGTAGCGGCCTGCGATATCCTGGCGCGTCTCGAGTTCCTCGGCCTGATCGGCAATGCGCTGCTCAAGTTCGGCCAGGTGGGCGCGGGCATCGGCAAGTGCCTTTTTCGCGGCGTTCATCTCGCGCATGGCCGAGGCGCCCTGGGCGATAAAGGTGCCCACGGCGTTCGCAGTGTTCGAGACAGCGGTCCCCAGATCGTGGCTCGTGGCGGGGGCATGCGAGGTGGTCGGGTGCGCGGCCTCGGCGGCATTCGTATCGGCAGTCTGCGGCGCGGCGATATTGCCGGTGCCGCCTTCGATCACAGAAAAGCCCGCTGCATGCGGGTCGACGGCGTCCGCGCCAATCGTGGGATGCTCGAGCTGCAGAAACGAGGGCATAGTGCTGCCCTGATCGGCAACGGGGGTCTCGCCAGGTACAAACGTTGAGGCAGCCTCGGCGGCTTCCTCTTCCTCGGCGTCGACATCGGCATCGGCGACAGCGTCCTTCATCGCTTTGACGGCATCCATCATGGAGTCCATGACTGCGTCGAGCTCTTCTTCCGAAGACACCTCGATGGGGCCTGCTGCTTGCGGGGCGGCGTCCTTTTCGGGGGCGTCGTCCTGAGCGGCCGAATCGTCGTTTTGCTCGTCGGCATCTTCGACCGCAGGGATTTCCGTCGCAGCGCCGTTATCCAGAGTGGCGTCGTCGACGTCGGTATCATTGCAGGTCGCAGCGTCAGTATCTGCGGCGACGTCTGCGGAATCATCAATATGCTGTTGAGTCTGGGGGTCCAGCTCGTCTGTCATAGGCATGTGCTCCTCATCGTTGTTCGTCACCCTATGATAAAGTTTCGCGCCGACATCCCGCGCCCCGCAGCAAAGTTTCAAAACGTGTTCGATGACTCGTTGCGTTAACAAAAACTCGGTCGCTCTATCCAATTTTTACTTGACATTCCCTTCGCCGAAAGACGTTGCACCGTTCGCCTGCCATGGGCTTTATTTTCAACTTAAACCCGCTAAAGTTGCATTTCAGCTTTTGGCGCGTGAAGTTGGATGCGCGCAGTCGACGGGCGGGCCCGTCGCGATTTGAAAGGACTTTGTATGGGACTTTTCACTGGTAAGACCGTGATCGTCACCGGCGGCGGCAAGGCCACGCTCAAGGACGGCTCCGCTGGCTCCATCGGTTACGGCATCGATATCGCTTTTGCCAAGGAGGGCGCAAACCTCGTCATCACCGGCCGCAACGTCGCCAAGCTCGAGGCTGCCAAGGAGTCTCTCGAGGCTGAGTACGGCGTCAAGATTCTGCCTGTTCAGGCCGATGTCTCCGCCGGCCAGGACAACGAGGCCGTCGTGCAGAACGTTATCGACAAGGCGATTGAGGAGTTCGGCCGCATCGACGCCGTCGTCAACAACGCTCAGGCCAGCGCTTCGGGCGTGACCATTGCCGATCACACCATGGACCAGTTTAACCTGGCCATTTACTCTGGCCTGTATGCCACCTACCTGTACATGCAGAAGGCCTATCCGCACCTGAAGGAGACCAAGGGCTCCGTGGTCAACTTTGCTTCGGGCGCCGGCCTGTTTGGCAACTATGGTCAGTGCAGCTATGCCGCCGCCAAGGAGGGCATCCGCGGTCTGACTCGCGTCGCCGCCAACGAGTGGGGCAAGGACGGCATCAACGTCAACATTGTGTGCCCGCTTGCCTGGACCGCTGCGCTCGAGAACTTCCAGGATGCCTATCCCGAGGCGTTCAAGGCCAACGTTCACATGCCGCCGGCGGGCCATTACGGCGATGTTGAGAAGGAGATCGGCCGCGTGGTCGTCCAGCTCTGCGGCCCCGACTTTAAGTACATGAACGGCGAGACCGTCACCCTCGAGGGTGGCATGGGCCAGCGTCCGTAGGGGTTACGGCGTTTTGCCAAACGCCGTAACGGGCCGACGCTGCGCGGGCCGCATTTGGACAATCTGACGTTCAACTTCAAGGGCGCGACCAGAAGGTCAGCGCCCTTTCGTTTCACGTCACCTTGTCTCAAATGCGGCCCGCTCGCTGACGTTGCCAAAATATCGGCGTTGCCGTGGCTGGTAAATAGCTCCACTCATCGGGGACGTACTTAAATGAGTGCCCGCAGAATGAAAGTGGATAATCTCCCGTTTTTGGGCTGTGCTTTGGGCAAAAGTGGGAGATTATCCACGCTCATCCGGTAAGCGTCCAAAAATCCACGCTCACTTGCCGTGTCCCTGCCGTATCCTCCTCGCGCCAGTTTCTGTCGAGTCGGTGCTTCTTGCGGGTTGCTCGTATAATGGTTTGCGTATGAACCGCAACCAAGGAGTTCCAGTTTATGGACCAGAACCTTTTTAAATTCGACCTGATCGCCGAGGATCCGACGACGCACGCGCGCGCCGGCGTACTGCACACCCCGCACGGCGACATCGAGACGCCGATCTTTATGCCCGTGGGCACCAAGGCAAACGTCAAGGGCATTCCTACCGAGACTGTCAAGAAGCTCGGCGCCCAGATCGTGCTCGCCAATACCTATCACCTGTCCATGCGCCCCGGCGAGGACACCATCGCCGAGCTGGGCGGACTGCATAAGTTCATGAACTGGCACGGCCCCATCCTCACCGACTCGGGCGGATTCCAGGTCTTTAGCCATAACGACGCCGTCAAGCTCACCGACGAGGGCGTGCGCTTTATCGTCAACGACTACGACGGTCGCCACGTGTTCTGGACGCCCGAGGACAACATGGAAATCGCCATGAAGCTCGGTTCCGACATTTGCATGCAGCTCGACCAGTGCCCCGGCTATCCCGCCACGCGCGCCTACGTCGAGCGCGCCGTGGAGCTGTCGAGTATGTGGGCCGAGCGCTGCTACAAGGCCCACACCCGTGATGACCAGGCACTTTTTGGCATCGTCCAGGGTGGCATGCATCTGGATCTGCGCCTGCGATCGCTGCGCCACCTGGAGGAGTGCGGCGACTTCCCGGGCTATGGTATCGGTGGCTATTCGGTGGGCGAGGATCACGAGACCATGTTCGAGACCCTGGCGCCGCTCGTGAGCGAGTACATGCCCAAGCATAAGCCGCGCTACCTGATGGGTGTCGGCAACCCGACCACGCTCGTGCGCGGCGTTGGCGTGGGCATCGACATGTTTGACTGCGTGCTGCCGACGCGCACCGGCCGTATGGGCACGGCATTCTCTAGCGAGGGTCGCCTCAACTTCCGCAACGCTCGCTTTGCGCACGACGACGGTCCCATCGATCCCACCTGCACCTGCCCGGTGTGCACGGGCGGTTACAGCCGTGCGCTCATCCGTCACATGGTCACGCAGAAGGAGATGCTCGGCGGCATTCTGCTGTCGATGCACAACATCTACTACCTGCTCAACCTGATGCAGCGCGCCCGCCAGGCCATTATCGAGGGTCGTTACGGCGCGTTCGTGAGTGACTGGATGAACAGCCCAGCGGCGGTGGATTACTAAGAGCTGTGGGTGCGCTTACGGGGGCGCTCGCGCGGTGTCGAGATCGCGTGCCAATCGACCGCGCGCAGCCGGCGCCGGGCATCGCCTTCGCTGGCATCGGTTGCACGACCGCTGACCGATGCCTTGCAAGCACTTGATGCATCGTGGGTACCATACCGAATAGTTGATGTTCGGGCGGGTGTTTGACGCATGGCGTCGACCCCGCCCGTTTTTCTTTTTCTCGATAGGAGTACCCATGATTAAGAATGAGAACGTCGAGGGCGAGCCTGCCTACGACGAGACGTACCGCCGCGGCCCCGTGGTCATGCGCGGCCCCATGATTCCTAAGGACAACACCTACGCCAACCTGCTGGCGCCCGAGGAGTCGACTGACTGGCTGCACGCCGACCCCTGGCGCGTGCTGCGAATTCAGGCAGAGTTTGTCGATGGCTTTGGCGCACTTGCCGAGCTTGGACCTGCGGTGGCTATCTTCGGTAGCGCCCGCACGCCCAAGACCGATCCGCTCTACAAGGCGGCGCGTACCGTCGGGCGCAAGATCGCGCAACGTGGCGTGGCGGTCATCACCGGTGGCGGCCCCGGCATCATGGAAGCGGCCAACAGGGGAGCGGCGAGTGTCAACGGCAAGTCAGTTGGCCTAGGCATTGAATTGCCGCACGAGCAGGGGCTCAATAAATACGTGAACCTCGGCATGGACTTCCGCTACTTCTTTGTGCGCAAAACCATGTTCGTTAAGTACAGCTCGGGCGCCATCGTATTTCCCGGCGGCTTTGGCACGCTCGACGAGATGTTCGAGGTTCTCACGCTGGTGCAGACGCACAAGGTCAAGCGCATGCCGCTGGTGCTGGTGGGCACCGAGTACTGGCAGGGCCTGTTCGACTGGCTCAACGGCCCGGTGATGGATGCCGGCATGATCAGCCCACTCGATCAGGAGCTGGTGCACATCACCGACGACCTCAGCGAAGCAGTCGATATCGCCCTGAGCGGGCTGATGTAGGGTGCTGTGACTGTTGTTATAGCAATGTGAACGGCATACTGATGCTATTTAACATCAGTATGCTATCTAAACTGGGTATACTGATGCAAAAGACGAGGCGAGGAGGTCGCGTATGTCTACTGCAACGGTTAAGCCTACGACGGTTCGCATCGAAGAGGGGCTCAAGGAACAGGCGACTGAGTTCTTGGATACGGTTGGTCTGAGTCTCAATTCGTATCTCAACCTTGCTGTTCGGCAGCTGGTAAATCAACGAAAGATTCCTTTTGAGATCGTAGGAAGGGCGGAGGTGCCCAACGAGGCAACGAGGCGTGCCATGGTGATCGCCGAAGCTCATGAGTTGGGGATTCTGCCGGACGACAGCCCGTCATTCAATAACGCTGATGAGCTTATATCATTCCTCGATGAGGACTAGCGATGTTTGAGATTAAGGTCGAGGCTCAGTTTAAGGCGGATTACAAACGGACGATGCGCATCCATCCGCAGCTAAAAACCGAGTTTAAGGCGGCAGTCGCAGAGCTTGCGGCTCACGGCTCGCTTCCCGCGGAATATGGTGCCCACGAGCTTTCAAACCCGGGCGGCAACTACAACGGCCACATCGATTTCCATCTATCCGATGGCTTGGTCGATGTGGTCGTTCTTTATTTGCCGCATAAGACTAATCCTGTGATCCGGCTGGTCAGAATGGGCTCGCATGAGGAGCTGTTCCAGGGTCCGCAGGGCTGATTGCTCGCTTATGATTCGCGGGGGAATAGGGATTGATTCGCGGCCGATTGGCCAAAAACGGCCCCTATTCCACCGTAACTGTTGGAGACATCCCGTTCGTGGCTGCGACCTCCGGTTCTCCTCTTCGCTGGATTTCGCTTAAAAGCTCGGCTGCAACTTCGCTGCTTTTGAAACGGATGCTGCAGTCCTCTTTCTTAGGAAAGGCCAGTAATGGAATAGTTCCGTACCAGACGGTTTCCTCGTCAATTACTGACGCGCACAGGCGCCCTTCGGCTTTGATGGAATAGTCGACGTTCATCTCGGTAAAAATCGCTTTCACGTCATTGTGCGGAGTCGAGGCAATTGAAATCTCAAGGGCAATCCCACGGTCGGCGGCGCCTGTGAGTACGGCAGCGAGCTTTGCGAGGCATGCAGCGGATGCGTAGGGCGCGGCAATAAAAATGCTTTTCATTGCGCGCGCGATGTCATCCGCTAATGCCTCCACGGCCCTTGCCGGCCTAACGAGGATGTTTTGATCGGCCCGTTTGTTGTCATTTGCTGCAAAGACTTCATACCCCAGCTTGGCGTAGGTCTTGAGTCTCTTCTGGTACATGCGCGCGAGCATGGGTATCGACAAATCAACATAGTCGAATATCTCAACCCGCTGCTTGCCCTCGTGACTTCTATGTAGTCTGCCTGCCTGCTGCGTTATGCTGCCGTCCCAAGATATCGGCGTGGCAATGAGCAGAGTGTCAAGGTAAGACAGGTCGAAACCCTCGCCCAGAAGGCCTTCGGTTGCGATGATAATTCGATGCTCATGCTCGAAGCCGGGAAGGCTGTTCAGTATTGCCTTTCTTTCTTTGGCGTCGATTTCTCCGGTTAAGAGTATAGGTTCGTGTCCGCGGCTTTGAAGCAGTCTACATAGCTCTTCGGCATGTTTTTTCCTTTTGGATAGCACAAGCGGATGTCGACCGTTTGACGCGGTCTCGAGGGCATCGTCGACAATTGCTTTGTTTCTCGCTGTGTGCGCACACAGGAGATCGAGAACTTGATTAAAGGACGCCCCTGGTTCGTAGGCGGGTAGTCGAACTCCGGTAAAACGTGGCCTAATAACGCGCTGAATTCCCTGTTGGATTGCTTGCGTTTTTGGATCAATGACATGGCGAAGCGGGCCGCAGAGCATTGAGAGTGCTCGCGTGAGTCCGTCCGAGCGTTCAGGCGTCGCGGAAAGGCCGTATACATATTTGGCTGGAGCGGACTTGAGCACAAGCTCGAGCTGTGGCGCGGCCGCATGGTGACATTCGTCACAGATGATGAGACCGTAATCGCGAACGAGCTCCTTGGCTATTGGTTCTCCGGTCTGGGGGTCCTTGCCGGACAGAGACTGGAATGAAGCAATGTCGATGAGACGGCTTATGGTGGTCTTGCCGCCTCCGATTTGTCCAATGAGTGGAGGCTGCCTTTTGCTGATTCGTCCTTTTGGGGTTCGGACGGGCTCCCTGTTGTCCGTGATGTCGAGAAAGCGTTCGAGCTGGGATTTCCATTGGGTAATGAGCGCAGTCTTGGGAACGATGACGAGCGTTGGAAGACCGATGGCAGCAATAAGATAGGCTCCAATGACGGTTTTGCCGAAACCCGTCGGTGCAGACATGATCCCGTCTTCATAGCCGAGCATCTGTTCAGCGGCAATTTGCTGTTCAGGGCGAAGCGTCCCTTTAAATGCCATCCCAATTGGATTGCCCGATACGCGCTTGTCTGAATAGTGGGCAGCAACGCCGGCTTCTTGAAGCAGCCGCTCAAGTTGAGCCTTGCAGCCTCTGGGGATCGCGACGCAGCCATCTCTAAGTTCGCTGAGGTCTATGTACCGCGGTTTGCCGAATACTGATTGATGCATTGATTGCGCACGGAAGAATTCCGGGTTGGCAAATGTTGCAAGCCTGCGGACTTCCATTTGGGCTGCGGGACTCAGGGACTTTTCGGTAATGTAGAGCATATCAGCTTGCGTGACGGGTAGCGATGGCGGGAAGTCCCGCTGCGTGAGCGGAAGCCGCTTTCGCGGCCTCTGGGAATGCGGTGCGGCGGTGTTTGCCGCCACTGCAGCTGATAATCCATGCGGTCTATTGTCGATGCTCTCGAGCAGACTTTTCACCATCGTACGCGGGATCAACTGGATTTGCGAAAGATAAAGCCATTGATCGGGAAAGGGCTCAAATTGCTCGTCAACAAATACGCTGTTTCCTTCTCGCTGCGCTTTTCCTTGAAAGGGCAGCGCTATGAGATTTCCGAAGCCACCCTCAGGAATGGTGGACTGCGCGGGCATCATTCGGTCAAAAGCTTCGAAGGTGATTGTCTTGTTGAGCATCGCCGCCTCG
This sequence comes from Collinsella aerofaciens, assembly GCF_964243765.1. Classification (GTDB taxonomy): domain Bacteria; phylum Actinomycetota; class Coriobacteriia; order Coriobacteriales; family Coriobacteriaceae; genus Collinsella; species Collinsella aerofaciens_BU. The sequence continues at coordinate 323,245 of NZ_CAXTGI010000001.1, forward strand.
GCGATAAGGCTGCTTCCAAAATCTCTTGCGGTCTTTGCGCCGGTGAGCTCTAGGAAGAAAAACCAGACATGTGCGCCGTTGCCTGATCTCGATCGCTCAACTGCAGCATCGATTCCATGGCTTTTTGCGACAAGCCGAATGGCGTTTGCCGCTTCTTTCCAATCGGCTCCGTCAAAATCAATGACCAGAACTTTTGTGTTGCTGTCACTGTCGAGAACGTATTGACCTATGACGTCTCGGAGCCTGTCGTCGTTACCTCTGAAATGGGCAATGATTGCGGCATCGCTCAACTCGGGGAAGACGCGGTTGCCGCATTCCGCGCATTTGACTTTCTGATGGTTTGCTTTGGGGCAAATGCCTGACTTCCACTCATTTGCGCAGGCGGGTGTATAGCCGATTCCCCCGTCTTTTCTGCGGTACCCATGGGCGTAAACATCTTTGCGGCCAGTAAAGAGATTGCGAAAGAGCTCGAGTTTTTCGCGCGCTGAACTCGTGCTGGTGACGAGGCCCTTAACCTGCGCTCGCTTGCCGAAAGATTTTCCGGCTTTCTCCCATTCTTCGAGCGTTGCGTAGCGGATGTCTGGGCCGTTGCTGCAGATGACGATTTGGCTGTGCGGCTCCGATACGTGAGAGACTGCTTCCTTGAATTGGAATAACGCGCCCCCGATGAGGGCGTATTGATGCGTGACGGTGCTCATGTAAATGCCGTTCTTCTCATGGTCCATTGAGATGAGGGTACGTTATCTTGGTTTTTTGGGCGCTCGATTCCGATTTAGGTTCGGTGATAGTGGAATGCGACTCCGTGAGTGGTGTTCAGCTGGTGTCAAAATGTGCGGCGGCTGTTGCTGAATGGGTTTGAGCGGCTATGAGGCGGGCTGGAGACCCCGGGAGCCGCCCTCGAATAGACCCTGTGGGCAAAAAATGGCAAATATGAGTACTGTTGTTGGGGTAGTATCATATCATTTTGAACGTATTTAAGACCAATCGGCCGAAATTTGATATAACCAACCCTCTCGACATGGCGATTCGGGACTTTATGACGCTCGGAATTGGTGGAAGACGGCATATTCAGCCAGATTTCGCTGTTACTAAACTGGTAACAGTACTCATATTTGCCATTTTTTGCCCAGAGGGTATCGCAAGGGGGTTGGACAAAGCATCGATCGCCGCCAATTTCTCGATTGGCTGGTTGGGCGGCAATGAAGTTGCGGCGTAATGGGAAGCGGTTCGCGGCTTTTCGGCTCAAGCGGTCACCGTCCCGCCGCAACTCTTAAAGCAACGCCGGTGCGCTTTGAGTTGGGGCGCGCCGGCGTGACGGCTTTGCTGGGGCTGGTTGCACCATGGCTGTTCGACAGCCCCGACAGGTCCGATCTTGTCGGACAGGTCTGTTAGCGTTTAACGTTTGCCCAGATAAAACCTGCCAAAATAAATCTGTCCCTAATTGGCAGGTTGGTAGCGGGGGCAATAGCTGATGGCGATGGCGTCGACGCCTACGTGGGTGGCGATGGTGCAGCCGATGGGGCCGGTGCCGGCGTCTACGTAGTCCTGGCCTGCGAGTGCTTCGTTGACAAGCTCCTGCTCCTCGGCGGCGCCGGTCGTGAGCACGCGCACGCTCGAACCCGGGTGTTCAGCCAAAAACGCGAGGCAGTCGGCCATGGTGTTGGCGACGATGCGCTTGGCGCCGCGGCCCTTCTTGACGGCCTTGATCTCGCCCGACTGCCACTCCGGCGAAACGGCCAGGCGAATGTTGAGCATCTGCGTCAGCTGGCCGGCGAGTTTGGGCGCGCGGCCGTTCTTGACCAGGTTCTCGAGCGTGCGGGGAATCAGCAGCAGGTGGGCGTCGGGCAGCGTCGCGCGGATCTGCGCCTCGGTCTCGTCCAAGCTGCGGCCGTCCTCGCGCATGGCCAGCGCATACTCCACCAGCAGGCCCTCGGCGCCCGAGCCGGTGCGCGAATCGATGCAGCGCACGTCGAGCTCGTGGGTCTCGGCGACCAGGCATGCGTTGGAATAGCAGGCGGACCACTCGCTGCACAGCGAGATAAAGATCGCGCTGTCGTGGCCATCGGCGCGTACGCGGTCAAACAGCGCCTTGAACTCGCCGGCGCTCGGCTGCGAGGTGTGCGGCAGCTGCTCGGAGCCAGCCATGCGGGCGACGTATTCCTCGGCGGTAATCTGCACCTGGTCGAGCAGGTCCTCGCCCTCGATAATCACATGCAGCGGAATCACGTAAATGCCGAGCTCTTGGGCACGGGCGGGGGAGATGTCCGACGTGGAGTCGGTTATGATGGCAAAAGACATAATTGCACCTTTCGTTGGGGCGCTTGCGCGCCGCCTTCTGAAAGCATAGTGCGACAAGTATAGTGGAGTTGCTCTACATTGCTAGGTTCAATTGTTGAATAGTCAACAGTTTGAAGCGGTGGTGTGGAAATCATCAACTGGGGAAGAAGGGTGCCGATGGCGGCATTGCAACTTTGCGAGCGGCCGGTTGTGCTGTTCGATTTTGACGGTACGGTGGCCGATACGGGTCGGGCAGTGATGACCTCGACGCGCAAGACGCTGGCTGCGCGCGGGTTTTCGGAGACGCAGATGGGTGATCTGCGCCGCATGATCGGGCCGCCCCTGTGGAAGAGCTTTCACGACTTTTACGGCTTTTCCCGCGAGGAGTCGCTTGTGGTGGCCGACGAGTACCGCGCCTTTTTTGATGAGCTGGGACCGGAGGAGTACCCCGTGTTCGATGGGATTCCCGAGCTGCTGGATGAGTTGGCCGCCCGGGGCAAGCGTATGGCCGTGGCGACGTCACGCATGGAGGCCAAATGCATCGACATGGTGCATGAGCTTGGTCTTTCTCAGTTCGAAGCCGTGGTTGGCATGAATCCTCCGCAGGGGCGCGAGACCAAGGCCGATTCGGTTCGCGATGCCCTGGCGGCGCTCGGCGCGACGGCGGACGATGCCGCGATGATCGGCGATCGCTTTAACGATGTGGAGGGCGCGCACGCGATGGGCGTGCCGTGCATCGGCATCTATTCGGGCGCGGCGGCGCCGGGTGAGCATGAGGCGGCGGGTGCCGATGCAGTGGTGCACTCGGTGGCCGAGCTTGCTAAACTTTTCGCTATCTAATGACGTAATGTGAGGGGCGAGCGCGCTCGCCGCTCATTGGTAAGGAGGTCGTCCATGAATCAGGTGGAGCAGAGCGTCGCCGAGTATGTCGACGAGGTCTGGGATGATGTCGTCGCCGATATCGAGCAGCTGGTGAGCTATCCGTCTGTTGCCATTGCCGCCGATGCGGAACCTGGTGCGCCGTTTGGCCGCCCAGTCCGTGATGCACTCGATTGCGCGCTCGGCATTGCGCAAAAGCTCGGCTACCAGACAAGCGATGACGAAGGCTACGTGGGCATCGCCGACATTCCCGGCCGCGGCGACAAGCAGCTCGCGACTATCTGCCACGTGGACGTGGTTCCCGCCGGCCCCGGCTGGAACACCGACCCGTTTGCGATGGAGCGTCGCGAGGGCTGGCTGCTTGGCCGCGGCGTTATCGACGACAAGGGTCCTGCCGTGCTGTCACTCTACGCCGGTGCCTATCTGCTCAAGCACGGTATTACCCCACGCTACACCTTCCGCGCGCTGCTGGGCTGCGATGAGGAAGTGGGCATGTCCGACGTTCACCATTATCTGGAGAATTACGCGAACCCCGACTTTCTGTTTACGCCCGATGCCGAGTTCCCGGTCTGCAATGCCGAGAAGGGTCAGTTTGGGGCGACGCTTGTGAGCCCCAAGATCGACGGCGGGCGCATTGTGTCCTGGAGCGGTGCCGAGGCGAGCAACGCCATTCCGTCGCAGTCTATCTGCGAACTTGCGATTGCCGCCGAGGAGCTGCCGGCGCCCGTTGAAAACGCCGATCGCCTTGAGATCACGACGCTCGACAACGGTCATGCGCAGATTTTTGCCCACGGTATCGGTGGCCATGCCTCGATGCCCGAGGGAACGATTAATGCCGTCGGCCTGATCGTGGGGTATCTGCGCGAGGTGGAGGATACGTTTGGCGCACGCAACGAGCGCCTGTTGACGCCTGCCGAGCACGAGTTTGTCAAGTTTTTGGCCTTTGTGCATGCGGACGCCTATGGTCGTGGCCTGGGTATCGACGCGACGAGCCCGGCGTTTGGCCCGCTCACCTGCAACCCCGGCGTCATTCGTGTGGCAGATGGCCACATTGAGCAGGTCATCGACGTGCGCTTCCCCGATAGCACGAGCGCCGATACCATCCGTGAGCAGCTCGAGCCGCTCGTGGGCCGCTTTGGCGTGACGTGCCGCGTGGGTCGTACAAAGGTGCCGTTCTCGGTCTCTGCCGACGACCCGGCCGTGAAGGCGCTCATCGACACCTACAACGAGTTTACGGGCAAGGATGCCGAGCCCTTTGCCATGGGCGGCGGCACGTACGCGCGCAATTTTGCCCGCGCCGTCTCGTTTGGTCCCGAGGAGACTGGTCTGGAACTGCCCGCATGGGGCGGCCAGATGCACGGCCCCAACGAGTGCGCCAGCGAAGAACAGCTCAAGCAGGCGCTCAAGATCTATATCGTGGCGATCCTTCGCCTCAACGAACTCGAGCTCTAGGGCTTCCCCAGGCACCCGACCTTGCCCCTCAAACCGTCGCTTGCGTACCAAAGTACGCGGCGCTCCTCTTTCGGGGCAATCTCGGGCACCTGGGAAACCCCTATATCTTGCTTGGGGTTACGCGGTATTACCAGCCCGCGTAGCAGCTCATCTCGGAATGAGAGTGGATAGTCTGCCGTTTTTGGCCTGTGTACAGGCTCAAAGTGGGAGATTATCCACTCTCGTTATTTGAGTGTCCAATAATCCTCGCTCGCTGGGGCGGTCGTTTAAGAACGTCCCCAATGACTACCTTGTAAAAGGCGGGTCATGCTTGGCGGCGGGTTTGTTATTCGTTTGTAAAGCCGAGCCGCGCTTGCGGTAAGGGTCTATCAAATGCCCGTAAGAAACAGCAGTTGGCGCGGGCGCTGCCCGATCGGGGACGTATCTTTCCAAACAGCAAAGCGGGCAGGGTGTCCGCGAGTCGCATGTATGAAAGGAAGATCATGCTCGATCAGGCTTATTCTCGTCGTCAGTTCCTCGGCCTCGCTGGTGGTCTTGCCAGCATCGTCGGTCTCGGTCTCGTTGGTTGCGGCGGCTCCGGCGAATCCGACGCCGCCGACAAGGGTAGCGCCGCTGCTGCCGAGTCCGTCTCCGGCGAGGTGACCTACGACGGCGCCTCCTCGTTCCAGGCTCTCGTCGAGGCCGCTGCCGAGAAGTTCATGGATGCCAACCCCGACGTCTCCGTCTCCGGTTCGGGCAACGGTTCGGGCAAGGGCCTGACCGCTGTTGCCGCCGGCACCGTTACCATCGGTAACTCCGACGTCTTCGCCGAGACCAAGCTCGAGGCCGATCAGGTCAAGAACCTCGTCGACCACGAGGTCGCCGTCGTGGGCATGGGCCCCGTCGTCTCCAAGAACGTCAAGGTCGATGACCTGTCCCTCGAGCAGCTCAAAGGCATCTTCTCTGGCCAGATCACCAACTGGAAGGAGGTCGGCGGCGACGACGCCAAGATCGTCGTTCTCAACCGCAAGGCCGGCTCCGGTACCCGCGCCACCTTCGAGGCCGCCGTCTTTGGCGACGAGGCTGTCGACTTTAAGGGCGATGCCGAGCTCGACAAGTCCGGCGACGTCCAGACTCAGATTGCCAGTACCGACAACGCCATCTCCTACCTCGACTTCTCGCACTTCGACGACTCCAAGTTCAACGCCATTAAGGTCGAGGGTGTCGAGCCCAAGAGCGCAAACGTCACCGACGACTCCTTCAAGATCTGGGCTACCGAGCACATGTATTGCTCCAAGGACGCCGACGAAGCTACCAAGGCCTTCCTGGATTTCATGCTTTCCGACGACGTCCAGGGCAAGCTCGTCGAGGAGCAGGGCTTTATCCCCGTCTCTGCCATGAAGGTCGTCAAGGACGCCAGCGGTAAGGTCTCTGCTAAATAAGCAATCGCCCCCGGAAAGGTTTGCAATGGCAAAACAGCTGCCAAAGCGCGACCTTGAGAACGTGGGCCTGGGCGTCACGGGCGCGTGCGTAGCGCTCGTGACGCTTGTCGTTGCCGCGCTCATCTTTATGGTCGCCCAAAAGGGCCTCTCGGCTTTTCTCAAGGACGGCGTTTCGATCGTCGAGTTCTTCACCGGCACCAAGTGGGACCTGGCCAACACAGCCGAAAACGGCCTGCCCTACACTGGCGCCCTGCCTCTGATCGTCACCTCGTTTGCGGTCATGGTGCTCTCCACGCTCATCGCGCTGCCCATCGCCATCGGCTCTGCCATCTTTGCGGTCGAGATTCAGCCTAAGTTTGGCTCCAAGGTCTTTCAGCCGCTTATTGAGCTTTTGACCGGTATTCCCTCGGTCGTCTTTGGCCTGATCGGTTTTCACGTGGTCGTCGGCCTTATGAAGAGCGTTTTTCACGTGAGCACGGGCCTGGGCATCCTGCCCGGCGCCATCGTGCTGGCCGTCATGATTCTGCCGACGATGACCACGCTTTCGGTCGATGGCCTGCGCGCCGTGCCCGACAGCTACCGTCAGGGCTCGCTCGCGCTGGGCTACACCCGCTGGCAGACCATCTGGCACGTGGTGCTCAAGAGCGCCATGCCGTCGCTCATGACCGCGGTCATCCTGGGTATGACCCGCGCCTTTGGCGAGACGCTTGCCGTGCGCATGGTTATCGGCGGTATCGAGGCCATGCCGACGTCGCTGCTGTCGCCAGCGTCGACCATCACCACCACGCTCACCACGTCCATGGCGGTCTATGCCGAGGGCTCGGCCCAGGACGATGTCCTGTGGGCGCTCGGCCTGCTGCTGATGGGTATGAGCCTCATCTTTATCCTGATCATCCATCTCATTGGCCGCAAGGGGGCGAAGGCTCGTGGCTAGCACGCGCATCCACATCGACGAGGCGAGACTCGGGCGTGTCCAAAAGCAGGACCGCATCGCCACGGGTGTGCTGACGGCAATCGTCGCCATCGTCATGCTCATCGTCGTCTCCATGGTGGCCTACATCCTGTTCGAGGGCATCTCGACTCTGTTCCAGCCGGGCTTCCTCACGCAGCCCGCGCGCGCCAACGGAACCCAGGGCGGCGTACTCTACCAGCTGTTCGACTCGTTCTATCTGCTGCTGATCACCCTTGTCATCTCGGTGCCCATCAGCCTGGGCGGCGCGGTCTTTTTGGTTGAGTACGCGCCCGATGGGCCTATTCGCGACATCGCCTCGACCGCCATCGAGACGCTGTCCTCGCTGCCCTCCATCGTCGTGGGCATGTTCGGCTTTTTGGTGTTCTCGGTGCAGCTGGGCTGGAAGTACTCCATCATCTCCGGCGCCGTCGCGCTCACCATGTTCAACATCCCCATCTTGGTGCGCGTGATCCAGCAGGCGCTCGAGAACGTGCCGCAGGCCCAGCGCGATGCGTGCCTGGCTATGGGTCTCACCCGCTGGGAGGCCACGCTGCACATCCTGATCCCCGAGGCCATGCCCGCCATCGTGACCGGCATCGTGCTTTCGGCCGGCCGCGTATTTGGCGAAGCCGCGGCGCTGCTCTTCACCTCGGGCATGAGCTCGCCGGTTCGCCTGAACTTCTTGAGCTTTAACCTGTCGAGCCCCACCTGCGCCTGGAACGTGTTCCGTCCCGGCGAGTCGCTGGCCGTGCACATCTACAAGATCTATGGCGAGGGCAGCTCCGAGGCCCAGCAGATCGTCTGGGGCACCGCGGCACTGCTGATGATTTGCGTGCTGCTGTTTAACGTAGTCGCCCGTATCGTGGGCAAGCAACTGGCAAGGAGGATGACGGCCGAATGAGCGAGATGAATGCGACGCCCGCAACCGAGGCGGCATCGTCCGACACCCAGGACTTTTTGTCGAGCGTGGGGGAGAGCGAGAAACGTGTTCGCGTGAGCGGCAAGGCCGTGAGCGACGAGGTCGTGGTCTCCACCAAGGACGTCAACGTGTACTATGGCGACCACCATGCGCTGCACGACACGTCGCTCGACTTTCACAAGGGCGAGATCACGGCGCTCATCGGGCCTTCGGGCTGCGGCAAGTCGACCTTCTTGCGCAGCCTCAACCTGATGAATCGCGAGATTCGCGGCTGCCGCGTGGAGGGCGAGATCAGCTACCGCGGACGCAACGTGAACACCAAGACCGAGAATACCTACGAGCTGCGCCGGTCCATTGGCATGGTGTTTCAGCAGCCCAACCCCTTCCGCAAGTCCATTCGAGACAACATCACGTTTGCGCCCAAGCGCCACGGCATCACCGACCGCGACGAGCTCGATCGCATGGTCGAGGAAAGCCTGCGCGGTGCGGCCCTGTGGGACGAGGTCAAGGACAAGCTCGACAAGAGCGCCTACGCGCTTTCGGGCGGTCAGCAGCAGCGTTTGTGCATCGCGCGCACGCTGGCACTCAACCCCGACGTAATCCTGTTTGACGAGCCCTGCTCGGCGCTCGACCCCATCTCGACGCTGGCGATCGAGGACCTCATGTCGTCGATCGTGGCCGACCGCGCCATCGTCATCGTGACGCACAACATGGAGCAGGCGTCGCGCGTTTCCAACCGCACGGCGTTTTTCTACATGGGCGATATGGTCGAGTACGACGAGACCGACGAGATTTTCCAACGGCCCAAGGATAAGCGGCTGAATGATTACCTCACCGGCATGTTCTCCTAGTCCGGGACATGCTTGAGGCCCGCGGCGGCCACGGTTGCCGCGGGGCTGATTGGAGAGGCGGGTCATCTCTTTTGCGAGATGGCCCGCCTTTTTGCTCTGCGACCGAAACGACCACCACAAAGGGGACAGGCACCTTCGTGGTGGTTTGGGGTGGGGCTCGATGCTATCATGGACAACGTTGAATTTCTACGAAGGAGCAGGGCATATGGCGATTCTTTTGGGATGCGATTCCGTCAGCCTAGAGTTTCCCACCAAGCATATTTTCGATAGTGTGACGCTCGGCGTGGGCGAGGGCGACCGCATTGGTATTGTCGGTAAAAACGGCGACGGCAAGTCGACGCTGCTGAGCGTGCTCGCGGGCACGCTGGAGCCCGATGACGGCCGCGTGACGCACCGCCGCGGCACCACGATCGGTCTACTCGGCCAAAAGGACAACCTGGTCGATACCGACACCGTGCATCACGCCGTCGTCGGTGACACGCCCGAGTACGAGTGGGCCTCGAGCCCGCGTACGCGCCAGATTCTGGCCGGTCTCATCAGCGATGTGCCCTGGGAGGGCACGGTGGGCGAGCTTTCGGGCGGCCAGCGCCGCCGCGTGGACCTCGCGCGCCTGCTGATCGGCGACTACGACGTACTCATGCTCGACGAGCCTACCAACCACCTGGACATGCGTACCATCAACTGGCTTGCACGCCATCTTAAGGCTCGCTGGCAGCGCGGTCAGGGCGCCATGCTCGTGGTCACGCACGATCGCTGGTTCCTGGACGAGGTCTGCACCAGCATGTGGGAGGTCCACGACGGCCAGGTCGATCCCTTCGAGGGCGGCTACTCCGCATACATCCTGCAGCGCGTGGAGCGCGATCGCATGGCCGCGGTTACCGAGGAACGCCGCCGCAACATGGCGCGCAAGGAGCTCGCGTGGCTCTCCCGCGGCGCTCAGGCGCGTTCCACCAAGCCCAAGTTTCGCGTTGAGGCTGCTCGCGAGCTGATCGCCGACGTGCCGCCCGTGCGTGACGAGCTGGAGCTCAAGCGCCTGGCGGTGAGCCGTCTGGGCAAGCAGGTTATCGATGTCATCGACGTGGACGCCGGCTACGCGGATACCGATGGTGCGCCCAAGCAGGTGCTCTCCGACGTGACCTGGCTCATCGGTGCGGGCGATCGCTATGGTCTTTTGGGCGAGAACGGCGCCGGCAAGTCCACGTTGCTCGACGTGATCCAGGGCAAGATCGCGCCCCTGCGCGGCCGCGTGAAGATCGGCCAGACGGTGCGCTTTGGCGTGCTGTCGCAGCAGCTCGAGGAGCTCGAGCCCTACATGGGCGACACGATCCGCGAGGTGCTCAGCCACTATAAGAAGTACTACGTCATTGACGGCAAGGAGACCTCGCCCGAGAAGCTCTGCGAGCGTCTGGGCTTTACGACGCAGCAGCTCTGGAGCCGCATCGGCGATCTTTCGGGCGGCCAGCGCCGTCGCCTGTCGCTGCTGCTGACGATCCTGGACGAGCCCAACGTGCTCATCCTGGACGAGCCCGGCAACGACCTGGATACCGACATGCTGGCGATTGTCGAGGACTTGCTGGACGGCTGGCCCGGCACGCTGATTCTGGTGACGCACGACCGCTTTTTGATGGAGCGCGTGACCGACCAGCAGTGGGCGCTGCTCGACGGCCACCTGACGCATATGCCCGGCGGCGTCGACCAGTACCTGCGCCTGTGCAACGCCACCGCCGAGGGCGAGCCCGTGGGTGCACCGAGCGCCAAGACCGGTACGTTCGACACCGGTGCCGCGGCAGCTGCGGCCGAAAAGCCCAAGTCGAGCGGTCAGCCCAACGGCCTTTCCAATGCCGAGCGCCAAAAGCTCCGTCGTGAGGTGAGCTCGCTCGAGCGCAAGATGGAAACGCAGCGCGCTCGCGTGGAGGAGGCCGAGGCCGCCATGGCCCAGGTCGATCCCACCAACTACACGGCGCTGGGTGAGCAGCAGGCAAAGATTGACGAGGCCCACGCCGCCATGGACGAGCTGGAGATGGCGTGGCTCGAGGCGAGTGAAAAGCTCGAGGGCGAGGAGTAGGCGAGGATGATCAAGGCCGCATTTTTCGATATCGACGGCACGCTGCTGAGTTTTAAGACGCACCGGATTCCGGCGTCGGCGCAGCAGGTGCTCGACAGCTTTCGCGAGCAGGGGATTGCGTGCGTGATTGCTACGGGTCGCCCGACCTATCAGATGCCCGATTGGCTGTTCGATCTTGGTTGGGATGCGTACATTACGCTTTCGGGCCAGCACTGTTTTGATGCCGAGGGCGTTTACCGTAGCTGCCCGATCGATCCGGACGACGTTGCGGTGATTGTGGACCAGGTGGCGCAGGGACGCTACGACTCGCTGTGCATGCAGGGCGAGAACTCGTTTGTGAACCGCCTGTCCGAGCGCGTGGTGGCGGCCGGCAACAACGCGGGGATCGTCTACCACGAGGAGCCGTTTGAGCATGCCTTTGACGCACCGGTCTACCAGTTTTGCGCCTTTGTGGACCCGGCCGACGAGCATATCGTGACCGACGCGGTGTCGCATTCGCTCACTACGCGCTGGTGCGACCTGTTCTGTGACATTATTCCCGCTAACGGCGGCAAGGACCTGGGCGTGGCGGCGACGCTGGAGCGCTTGGGCATCGACGCGAGCGAGGCGATCGCCTTTGGCGACGGCGAGAACGACCTGTCGATGTTCTCGGCCGTGGGCGCAAGTGTGGCCATGGGCAACGCGCAGGAGACCGTGAAGGCCGCAGCGACCTACGTAACGACCGCCGTAGACGACGACGGCATCTACAACGCCGCCAAGCACTTCGGACTCGTCATTTAGGGACGTTCCTTTTCTGCCGGCAACGGGGGACACTCCTTGCCAACCCGACCGGCGAGTCGGCCAACCGGCAAAGACTGCCCCCGACGACTAGCCGTTAAAGAACGTCCCCAATGACTACATCGTGTTTTGTGAAACATGGCTAACTTTTTAAGCATCTAGTAAGACATGGGCAACTTTTGCGATAAAGTAAATCAGGTAAAAGTATCAAAAGGCTAACTAGAAGCCATCGCGAAAGGCGGCCCATGGCCCTGCGTGAATCCGGAGAAGACTATCTCGAATCGATCTACGTTCTGTCGCAGCGCCAAGGTACGGTGCGCTCAATCGACGTTGCCGAATACCTGGGCGTAACCAAGGCAAGCGTCTCTAAGGCTATGTCGAGCCTTGAGCGCAGCGGCTACGTCGAAATGGGCAAGCGCGATGTGCGTCTGACGGAGCGGGGGCTTGAGGTCGCTCGCCAAATGTGGGAGCGTCACTGCTTTTTTGTAGAGCTACTAGAGGATGCAGGCGTTTCGGCTGAGGTCGCGTCGCAGGAGGGCTGCCACATGGAGCACTGCCTAAGCGAGGAGAGCTTCGAGAAGCTGAGGTCGATGCTCGCTAGGGAAGAGATGTCGAACTCAACAACGGAATCCTAACAGGTCCCCAGTAGCGCGGAGTTCGCGCAAAGCGCGAACCAGCGAAAAGGGGAGAGGGGGCTCGGACAATAACGAGCCCGACGCAGTCCAAAGTGCAGCAATCGGTGCGCGACGCCACCACAGCTGGGCTATCTCTGCGTCCCCAAAGAGGCGCGCCTCCCGCGCCGGAACGGCGCGGGACAGCGACCGGGACCAGTGGCCCCACCAACTAAGTCCAACTCAGACAAGGAACCCCGCCAGCAAGCGATGCCCAAGAACCACCAGCAACGTCACCGCAGGCCGGGACCGGGCTTGGGTTTGAAAACAATCCGCAGCGCGAGGCCCGCCTTTCCGTTGCTCCGGAGGAGCAGGAAAGGCGGGCCTCATGCGCGAGAATGTTTTCAAAATCAAGCCCGGTCCCGGCCGGAAGGACCACAGACGCTACAGGTTCTTGACACCCATCGCGCGCATGGCGTTCAGGATGGCGATGATCGCCACGCCCACGTCGCCAAAGACGGCAAGCCACATGTTGGCGATGCCCAGCGCTGCCAGCACAAGGATCAGCAACTTAATCCCCAGCGCAAAGATGATGTTCTGCCAAACAATCGACATGGTCTTGCGCGCCACGCGGATCGCGCGGGAAATGTTGGACGGTTTGTCATCCATCAGCACCACGTCGGCGGCCTCAATTGCGGCGTCGGATCCCATGGCGCCCATGGCAATGCCCACATCTGCGCGCGTAAGCACAGGCGCGTCGTTGATGCCGTCGCCGACAAAGGCGAGCTTGCCCTTGCCGCTTTCGGCCGCCAGCAATGCTTCGACACGCTCGACCTTGTCGCCCGGCAGCAGCTGCGCGTGGAACTCGTCGAGCCCCAACTGTTCGGCGACGGACGCAGCCACTTCCTCGCGGTCGCCTGTGAGCATGACGGTACGGTTGATGCCAGCGGCGTGCAGGTCGCGGATCGTCTGCTCGGCATCGGCCTTAACGGTGTCTGCAATCACGATGTGGCCGGCATACACGCCGTCCACGAGCACGTGGAGGATCGTGCCGACAACCTCACAGTCCGGTGCTTCAACGCCGGCCGTGGCGAGCATCTTGGCGTTGCCGACGACGACATGCTTGCCGTCGATGGTCGCCGTCACGCCGTGGCCCGCGTTATTAGCGGAATCCGTCACGCGCTTGGGGTCGACCTCGCCCTGGAAGGCGGCGCGTACCGACTGCGCGATAGGGTGATCGGAGAACGACTCCGCAAGGGCTGCGACCTCGAGCAACGACTGCTCGGTATAGCCAGCCTCGGGGTGCACCGCCACGACCGAAAACGTGCCGTTGGTGAGCGTCCCGGTTTTGTCGAAGACGACGGTGTCCACGTCGGCGAGCGTCTCGAGGTAGTTGGAACCCTTGATGAGAACGCCCAGCTTGGACGCGCCGCCGATGCCGCCAAAGAAGCTCAACGGTACGCTGATCACGAGGGCGCACGGGCAGCTGACGACCAGGAAGGTCAGACCGCGCAGAATCCAGTCGGACCAGGCACCGGTGACCAGGCCGCCGCCGAGCGCGAGCACCGCGGCAGCGCCGGTGACGGCGGGGGTGTAGACGCGGGCAAAGCGCGTGATGAAGTTCTCGGTGCGCGCCTTCTTTTCGCTGGCATTCTCCACGAGCTCCAGGACGCGTGCGACGGTGGACTCGCCAAACGGCTTGGTGGTGCGCATGTGGATGAGGCCCGTCATGTTGATGCAGCCGCTGATGATATCGTCGCCGGACTTGGCGGGGCGGGGGACTGACTCGCCCGTGAGCGCGGCGGTGTCGAGCTGCGTCTCGCCCTCGACGATGACGCCGTCGATAGGCACGCGCTCGCCGGGCTTGACCACGATCACGGTGCCGACGGCGATGTCATCGGGAAAGACCTGTTCGAGCGTGCCGTCGGCTTGCTCGACGTTAGCGTAGTCGGGCGCGATGTCCATCATGGCACTGATCGACTTGCGGCTCTTGCCCACGGCGTATGCCTGGAACAGCTCACCGACCTGGTAGAACAGCATGACGGCGGCGCCTTCGGCCATGTGCGGATCGGTATCGGGGAAGAGCACCATGGCAAACGCGCCGATGGTCGCGACCGCCATGAGGAAGCTTTCGTCGAAGGCTTTGCCGCGGCGGATGTTGCTGAACGCCTTCTGGAGCACGTCGTAGCCGGCAATTAGGAACGGCACCAGGAACAGCACGAAGCTGGCGTAGATGTCACCCGGGGTGCCGAATGCGGCGGTAAGGGTACCGAGCTCGTCGAGGGCGTACACCACGGCAAAAATGCCCAGCGCTACCAGGATGCGGTTGCGCTTATGCTCGAGTGACTCTTTTTTCTTGCGCTTCTTCTTTTTCTTCTTGGGGTCGGCGGTGGCCATGACTCGTATCCTCCCATTTGAATGTATGAACACTCGCTCATATAATTTCGCGAGCAAAGGCCGCGGCAAGCGCGGCCTTGCAGGTTGGCGTAAACCTGGGCTAGAGAATGATCTCGCAGTCCGGCTCGGCGTCGGCCGTGAACTCCACGACGCGGTCAAGGACCTCGTCGAACTCGGCGTCATCGGCCTCGAGCGTCAGCTTTTGGGTCATAAAGTTGACGGACACGGATTTGACGCCCTCGAGCTTGGCCAGCTCGTCCTGAAGCTCACGCGCACAGTTGGCGCAGTCGATTTCGTCGAGCTTAAACTGCTTTTTCATGGTGGGTTCCTTTCCCTGGTTTTGCGGCTTGGGTGCAGGCCGCGCTGGTACCGTGGTTGGTTGCTATTCGCAGATATGGCTCATGCCCTGGTTGAGCATGGTGTAGACGTGATCGTCGGCAAGTGAGTAGAGGATGTTGCGGCCGTCGCGGCGGAACTTGACCAGGTGCGACTGCTTAAGCGTGCGCAGCTGGTGCGACACCGCGGACTGCGAGGTCTCGGTCGCTTCGGCGATGTCGGCCACGCAGAGCTCGCGGCCCATGAGGGCATAGAGAATCTTGATGCGCGTGGTGTCGCTGAAGACCTTGAACAGGTCGGCAAGGTCGTAGAGAAGCTCCTCGTCGGGAAGGTCCTCGGGCGAGCAGGTGGTGGGAATCACGGGTTCGCTGGCCTCGATGTCGGGTTTCGTTTCATCAACGCGGATGCTCATTGCAATATCCTTTCATATGAACATGCGCTCATATAACTTACTTCCGAGTATATGAGCGCATGTTCATATGTCAATATCGTTTAGGCAATCCGTCGTACAAAATGATGAGGAAAAGCGGACGAGATCCCGGACTAAGCGGTTTTGATAGGTGATGCCGGGGTGGGTGCCCCTGCGCCGTGCAAAAATTGGAGTATTCTGCAACGATAGGGGGTCTGTTAATTTATCGCAGGCCAAATAATGCAGCTAAAGAGTTATCTTAGGGTGGTAAACCGATGAGTTCTTCCTCAAATGTTGCCTAACGTTCTCACGCAAGAGTGATTTCGCTTCACTTTTGGATCCACTCGAGGGTAATGGACACCCGGCTCTGCTGAATACTCGCAATTTTGCACGTCGCTAGAGTACCCACCTTGTTAGTCAGCCTAGTTTCCGGCCCCGAAGACCCTGCCCTCGGGCGTGAAGCTGCTTGTTTGGTTGAGTGATGGGCTGTCGGGTTCGGCAGTCTGCATGTCATCGATTGCCGGAGCCTCGTTAATCGTCGGATCGTCCAATGTGATGCCTTCGAGCATTGCTTTTTCGAGGTCGATTCGTTGACGCTCTTCGGAATCCTGGCGAAGCTCCTCCTGGATTCGTTTCTTCTCCTCAATAAACCGTCTGAGCACAAACAGTCTCAGGTCCTCTTGCGTGATTCGAAAGTCTTTTGGCAGACGCGAGGGGCGTATACCTTCTTTTCGTTGGATTGCCTCCATGACCCTAACGAAAGAGCTGGCATGCATAAAGGAATAACGGCTGACGGTGATGATTCCGTAGCCCATGGACGCAAGTGCGTTCTTGCGTTCTTCGTCGATGGCGCGGTCTTCTTCCGCGTCGTGATAAAAACCGTTGTATTCAATATCTGTGCGAGATTTCTTTAGATACGCATCCATATAGAACTTTTTGCGTCTTGTGAGGTCCTTTGCTGCAGCGGCGACCTTCATCTCGTAGTTGGTCTCAACCCCCTTGATGCCAAGCCCTCCTTCGCTTTTTGGCAGCGTAAGCATCATGACAAATGCCGTTTCCATGGGAGACCGGCATCCGTCGCGTACACATTGAATAGCCTTTCGGGCAAGGGCCAAACCGTCGCATCTGGTAATGGAATTAAAGAACTGCTTCAACCGCTCGGTCGAGGTAAGTGGGAAACGCTCGGTATAAGAGGTAGAAAAACCGGTTCCAAGGGAATAAGCGCCGCACAGTTCAAAGTAGTACTCCACCAGTTCGCGAAACGGGAGATAAGTGGCGGCCTGAAGTGCACAAAGCTCAACGCCAACAATGTAGATGTCATCTTCTAGCTCTATAAAACGCGAGCACGAGAATCGCTTTGACGAAACGTGGCATCGACAGTCCATCGCGTAGCGCGCGTTCCTGCGATCAAACACCATGACCTCGAGGGATTCATTTGCGTCGCGGGCAACATCATGTTTGATAAGCCATTCTGCGGCCGCGTCGAGGAGCGTTCCGGTGGGGCACGATCCGTAAATTGCGACAGGGCTACAGGACTCGATGCCTCTCGCAGACATTGAGCGGGCGGCCTGGTAGACCGCTTTTGCCGTGTTATGTGACAATACGATACTCATGGTAAGTATCGTGTCAGAAAATACCGTGTCGATGGCGTTGAGTGGGAAAGCCGTTTTAGAGGTCTAACCAAATGCTGTCCAAAAGCTTGACGCAATTATGGGTTGGTACGCCCTAAATTAATGTTTTCGCAGCTTGGCTATAGCATAGAAACACTCAATTGCTGCACATTTGGTATCGATGTATTGCTATCCGAACACAAATCACGTGTCGGGAAAGTGTCGAAATAGTTAAAAAATAGGGTTCAGAATTTGTGAGGAGCGGGCCTGCCTATGGAACTTAGGGCGACCTCGCAGCGGGGTTTCCCGCTGCGAGGTCGCTCGTGAGCAAGCAGTGTTTGTCACAGGCGTTGCTATTTCGCGAATAGGTTCTTGAGGTTGAACTCGGCTTGGACGGTACGGAGCATGAGGTCGGTGTCGTCCAGGCCCAGGTGCTGCTCGTTGGCGTCGGCGGCGAGGGTGCCACGGCGGCGCGCCCAGTTCTCGAGCGCAGCGGGCGCGGACTCGCGGGGGAGCGAGCGCACGTCGGCGTCCAAGCTGCGGCAGATCTGGCGCGAGTCGATGACGATGATCTTGCCGGCACGGCGCGCCTCGGCGTAACCGTCCAGGTGAATCTTGAACCAGCTGTCCTCAAAGGCCGCGTTGTGCGCCATGTACGGATACTTCTTCATAAGCTTGAGCAGCTGCTTCTGCAATTCCTTGTTCTCGCGGAACGGCTTTTTGCTGTCAATGTCGTCCCAGGTGATGTGGTGGATATTCGACAACGGCACATCCTCGCCGCGGTAGATGTCGGGCAGGCCACAGTAGTGTGCCTCGGCGTCATGCGGCACGGCGTCGCTGGTGAGATCCATGATCTCCCAGCCCACGTTGATGATATAGCCGCGCTCGGGTGCACGGCCGGTGGTCTCGATGTCGATACCGAGCACGGTGCCCTGGATGGGCTTGCGGGCGTAGGCCACGCCGAGCGCGTCGCGGTCGCCGCGGATCTCGCGCATGACCGACGCGGCGGTGCGCTTTTGCATCTTACCGATGGCGGCGCAGGTGTCGGCATCGGACAGGCCGCGCGAAAGCGTCGCGGGCGTCACGTTGCGCAGGCGTGCCTCGCCAATCTGGTCGCACAGGTCGCGGTTGCGGTCAGCCAGGTCGCGCACGGTGGCAAAGTCGAAGCTGGGGTCGCCCTCGGCGGTAAAGTACTCGGTTTCGAGCACCTTAAGGGCCTCCTCGCCCTTCTGGCGCTCGGACTCCATGGCGCCGTGATCGCCATAGATAAACATGGGAATAAACGGCTGGCGCTCGTATTCGAGTGCTTGTGAAACGTTCATATAACTGCTCCTTGGACGGGCCGCAGCGCGCGGCTCGGGTTCATTGAGATGTGGCGAGATGATAGTTTACCATGGGCAACTATTGGCATCGCGCCTAGGACAACTACAATACCCTAGTTGACCGCTAGGACTTTTACAATGCTGCCGAAAGACACGAAAGGTTCCATCCGTCATGGATTTGCTGATTGATATTCTGCTCGACGCCGGCAAGGACACGCTCTCGCTTGTGCCGTTTTTGTTGGTGACGTATCTGGCCCTCGAGACCTTGGAGCACGTCGCGGGCGACCGCGTTAACGGGGCCATCAAGCGCGCCGGCGCCGCGGGTCCCGTGGTTGGCTCGTTGCTGGGTATGGTGCCGCAGTGCGGCTTTTCGGCCATGGCGGCAACGCTGTACGCCGGTCGCGTCGTGACCTTGGGCACGTTGGTGGCGGTGTTCCTTTCGACCTCCGACGAGATGCTGCCGCTGCTACTTGCCGAGCAGGTTCCCGTGCAGACCATGGCGATGCTTTTGGCTTCGAAGGCACTGATCGCGCTGGTCACGGGCTTTATCGTGGACGCGGCTATCCGCGGCCTTCGTCGTAACGCTCGCGCGCATGCGGCGATTCGCCGTACCGTGCTGGGGACCGCTTCCAATCCGGCTCATGTGAACTGCGCGCACGACGACCATACCGGGGGCGACATCATTGATGAAGTGGCCGAGGCGGGCGTGAGCGCCGATCACATCCATGAGCTGTGCGAGCGCGACCATTGCGGTTGCGATGAAGACGAGGACGAGTACGAACACGGACATGGACACGATCACGGTCATGGGGGCGAGCATGAACACCATGATGGTCACGGTCGCTCCCACTCTCACGAGAGCGCGCCCCTCCTGTCGATTATTCGCAGCGCCATCTCGCACACCGTGCAGGTATCGGTATTCATTTTTCTGGTGACGCTGATTCTGGTCGCCGTGCTCGAGACCTTCGGCGAGTCCGCGATCGAGCAGTTCCTGCGTGGCAACGAGACGCTCGCCGTCCTGGGTTCGGCGCTTGTCGGCCTGATCCCCAACTGCTCGGCGAGCGTGGTCATTACGCAGCTGTACCTGGAGGGCGCGCTACAGCTGGCACCGATGCTCGCCGGCACGCTTATCTCCGCCGGCGTGGGCTACCTGGTGTTGTTCCGCACCAACCGCAGTGCCCGCGAGAACGTCATGTTCCTGGTCATGATGTACGTCATCGGCGCCGGTTGGGGAATCGTTCTCTCTGCCTTTGGTCTCTAAGCCCAAAAATCTACCTTGGTTAGCGCAGCAGCTCGGTGAGGTTGCGTTTAAAGCGGGCGCGGTCTTCGCTGGTAAATGCCGCCGGCCCGCGAGTGCGTCCGCCGGCGCGGCGCACCTTCTTTTCCTCGTGGCGAATAAACAGCTGCATGTCGATGGTTGCTTTGTCGTAGACGCGCCCGCGCACACCGATAGCGGCGGCATCGCGCCCGAGCACCATGCTCGCCAAGCCAATGTCCTGCGTCACGACCACGTCGCCCGCCTGCAGGCGTTCGACAATGGCAAAGTCGGCGCTGTCGGCGCCCACGCTCACGTCGAGCGTCGTGACCCAAAAGCCGCGTCGCGCGTGCTCGGCATCGCGCGGGTCGTCGCGGCGAATGTGCCGTTCCAGGTTTTGCGTGCTGTTGCCGGCGATAACAACGGCGACGCCCGCCCGCCGCGCGCAGCCAATCGACTCGCGCGTGACCGGGCAGGCGTCGGCATCAATAAAGAGCGTTCGCGGCATCTAGTGCACCAGTTTGCCAAATTGAATAGCGCGAACAATCAGCGTTACGCCAAACACCAGCAGCGCGGCGCCGCTAAAGATGACGAGCATCTTGGCCGACCACAGCGGATAGATAAACACGAACATGCCGGCGATGATGGAAAGTGCGCCGCTCAGGATGGCGAGGGCGCGGTTGGACGAAAGCTCGGACTCCAGAATGGACATGACACCTTCGACAATCCAGCCAAAGCCGGCCACGATAACCACCATCGTGGTGAGCGTCGCGGTCGAGAAGGCCTGGTTGCGCAGGATTATGACGCCGCCCAAGATAATGAGTAGGTTGGAGATGATGCTCGTCACGCGCCAGCCGGTGGGCAGCAGCGGCTCAAAAATGGCAGTGAACAGTCTGATGGCAGCAGTGATTACAAAGTAAAAACCCAGGACGGTCGTCAAAAAGACGAGGGACTTGGCGGGTGCAAAAAGCAGCGCGATACCAGCAATGAGTGCTAAGACGCCCGTGATGGCGTAGATCCAGCGTACGGCCTTGACGGCTTTGCCCGCCATGCTTTTCTCGTCAAATCCAAACTGGCTCGATTTTTGGTCATCGTTCTTAAAGATGCCCATAATGTCTCCTTTCCGTGCGGCGTAAGCCTTGATCGTTACAACCAGTATCCCCTAAGGGCGCTGACGTATGGGTCGGGGAGGGCGAAACGTAACCCAAAGGCCCCGAATTGTTTCCGTTGTTCCCCACGTCGCGATTTTCTATTCAACAGGTGTAGAACATTGCAGCCCTGTTCGTTATTGCCTACGTTTTAGGTTAG
This sequence comes from Collinsella aerofaciens, assembly GCF_964243765.1. GTDB lineage: Bacteria > Actinomycetota > Coriobacteriia > Coriobacteriales > Coriobacteriaceae > Collinsella > Collinsella aerofaciens_BU. The sequence goes on from NZ_CAXTGI010000001.1 coordinate 344,086, forward strand.
ATTTTCCTAAGGACAATTGGCTTGTATTGGGGGTCCCTATGAACGAAGCAGTTCCCGAGGCGCCGGTAAGCGCTGAGTCGATGGCGAAGCAAGGTTGCGAAAAGCTCGGCCTGGACACGTTTGACGCGCTGGTCCGCCGCGCCCGCACGTGCCGCCGTTTTGACGAGTCCATGCGCGTGCCGCGCGAGTTTTTGCTCGAGCTGGCGGAGCTGGCGCACCTGACCCCGTGTGGTGCCAATGCTCAGCGTCTTCGTCTTCATGTGGTGAGCGGTGCCGAGGATTGCGCGCGTGTATTTGACGAGCTCGCATGGGCCGGCGCACTTAAGGATTGGCCGGGTCCTGCCGAGGGCGAGCGCCCGACCGGCTACATCGCGATTCTGGCTGAGCGCGCCGTTCCGGGCAAGCCTGCCGCTCCCATTACCGAGGTCGACACGGGCATTGCCGCGCAGACGATGATGCTCGCCGCCCGCAGCGCTACGCCCGAGGTGGCAGCCTGCATGTTCAAGGCCTTTACGCCCCATGCGATCGATGCCATGGGGCTCGATAACGACAAGTATGAGCTCAAGCTGATCATGGCCTTTGGCGTTCCGGCGGAGATACAGGTGATCGATGCGATCGATTCCAACCCCGATGGCTCCATCAATTATTGGCGCGACGAGGCACAGGTGCACCACGTACCCAAGCGTTCGCTCGCCGACGTGCTGGTGTAGCTGAGCGTCACCGCGGCGTGATCAGACGGTAAACCACCACAAAGGTGCCTGTCCCCTTTGTGGTGGTACGAGGGGAGGGCGTGTGGCAGATCTGTATTTGGTGCGGCATGGGCAGACTGAGCTCAATGTGCAGAGCATTTTGCAGGGCTGGCACGATTCGCCGCTTACGGCGCGCGGGCGCGAGCAGGCGCTGACGGCGCGTACGGCGTTTGCGGCGCGTGGCGTGGCCTTTGATCATGTGTATTCCTCGCCGTTGGGCCGGGCGCGGCATACGGCCGAGCTTATCGTTGGCGAGGGCCGTTCCATTGAGCTGGTCGATGACCTGCGTGAGTGGCATTTTGGCTCGCTGGAGGGCACATCAAATCGCGAGATGCCGCCGCAGCCCTGGGGCGATTATCCGGTGGCCTTTGGCGGCGAGTCGGAAGTGCAGCTTCAGTCGCGCATGGTCGCGGCGCTGTCCCGTATTATGGCCCGGCCGCAGCACGACTGCGTGCTGGCGGTTTCCCACGGCTCAGCCTGCCAGGAGTTTCTTGAGTATGTGACTGGCGGGGGAGAGCTACCCGACAACGGTGCCGTGCTTCATTTTGGCTATTGCGACGGGGCGTTTTCGCTCTTGGGTTGGTAACGAACGAAAGGACCCCTATGAATAAAGATCTGTATCTGGTCCGTCATGGACAGACGATATTCAACCTTAAGCGTATCATTCAGGGGTGGAGTGACTCGCCGCTTACGCAGTTGGGTTGCGGCCAGGCGGCGCGCGCCGGCATGTTTTTACGTGCGCGCGGCATTGAGCCCGATCATGCCTACACCTCTACGCTTCATCGCACCGAGCAGACTATCGCCAACTTGTGGCCGGGCTTGGCGTACGAGCGCTTGGACGGCCTGCGTGAGTGGTTCTTTGGCGACTTTGAGGCCGAGCGCGTGATGCTTATGCCCGAGCGCCCGTGGCGCGATTTCTATCGTCAATTTGGCGGCGAGGGCCAGATGCAGGTGCGCGAGCGCATGGTGGCGACGTTGACCGATCTTATGCGACGCCCGGACCACGAGTGCGTCCTCGCGGTGAGCCACGGATCGGCCATCAAGGAGTTCATGGACCACGTGAAGGGTGCGGCGGCCGACGAGCGCGATCGTGTGCCGGGCAACTGCTCGGTGCTACATTTCGTGTTTGACGACGAGGCCGGTACGTTTGAGCTGATTGAGATTTTTACGCAGGAGGATTACGCGCGCGAGCTGGGTCTTGAACCGCTTGTGGTTACTGCAGGTCCGCAGCGCGGATAACGCGAGCGTGGCGGCACGGGTCGCCGGCATAACTTCTCGATGCAAAAGGGGCGGAGATGCATGTACCTGCTGCATCTCCGCCCATTACAGTCTGAAGTGGGCCACCGATAAATTTCGATGGCGAGCATTCGGCGCATTGCCTACGATACGGGCAAGCCCCGAGGGGCCGCCGATCGGGCGCCTCCGGATGGCCGTCTGCCCCTGCCCCGTAGAGGGCCCGGGGGGTGTTGCCACCGGGGGCGCTCGCCGCTCCGGACGACTGATAGGAAACTGCCGGGCGCAAGCGCCACGGCCAGGTAATGTGGGTGTCGCAGGGAGGGGTTCCGATCGGCCTACCGATTGGAGGATAACACCGTGGCACCACCTAGAATGCCGGAAGCCGTCATCGGGCTCGATGTCGGGAAATTGTCCCATTGGGCATGCGTCGCGACCCGGGACGGCGGGATACTGCTGAGCGCCCCCGTCGCGAACAGGGAGGGCGATCTGGACTCGCTGTTCGGCCGCTTCCCCGACGCGCTCG
>NZ_CAXTGI010000002.1:0-281372 GCF_964243765.1 Collinsella aerofaciens
AAGGCCTGGCGTTAGCATGTCGCGATTCAATCTCGAAAACAGCATTGCCCAGTTGACAAAACTATAGGAACACCCCCTGTTTGTTGAGCTGCCGATTTTTGTGCTGGGCGGTCTGGTCTTGCTAGAACCGCGCGACCTGGTGCGTGAGCAGACCTGTCGGAACTTGCGGCGCGGCGCCGCTGACCTGCGCGGCGGGGAAGAGCACGGCAACGGTAAAGTTGAACGGCTCCTTGCCGGTGTACGTTCCGGCGGCACGGGCCTCATCGGCCAGCAGCTGCGACGCCCCGGTCAGAGCGGCGGCGTAGGCGGGGTCGTCGGTCAGTGCCGGCTCCGGTGCTTGGTCGAGCATAGCGCGGATGGCCCCGACGGCGTCCTCGCGCTTGACCTCCCACACGTGGTGCGTAATGCCCGCAGGATCGGTGACGGCGTAGAGCGAGGCGCCCTCTTTGGCAGCGCCCAGGATGATATCCATGACGGGCGAGGCCTCGTAGGCGAGCGACACGGGGCGCGGCTGCACCTTGAGCTCGGCGATCGCGCGCGCGGCGGCGGCCACGTCGGCGCTGGCATCGCCCTTGTCGCCCGCAAGTACACTCGTCGGGCAGATCGCCACGACACCCGTCACACGTCCCGGCTCGCCCGAGCATTCGTACACGTAATACGCCGCACCCGGGTCCTTGAGCATCAGACCATCGGCAATGGATCCACGCAGAGCATCGTTGCCGCTCAGGATGCTGCCCATTGCGGGCAGCGCCTCGAGCACGCGGTCCTGAGCCGGGCGGATGCAGGGAAACGGAAGTGCTTTCATGGGCGGTCCTAACGCACGAGTCGGTTTGTTCGCGGCTTATTATGCCCCAACTTGGCTGCTCGCGTCCCAGAGCACGTTATCGGCGAGCGCGATTAGCACCTGCTGACAACGAACGATATCGGCGTGGGGCGCATATTCGTTGGGCTTGTGCGCGAGCGCGAGCGACCCGGGACCGTAGCTCATGCAATTGCGGTTACCTGTCTTGCCGGCAATGACGGCGGTGTCGGTGTAGCCGGTAAAGAAGCCGACGGTCGTGTCCGCGTCCGTCACGCCATCGGCGGCGCGCTTGAGTGCAGCTAGAAGGGGAGAGTTCGGGTCGCGCTCGATGGCGGGGCGGTCGCCCGTCACGGTGTAGCTGCCATGGCAACCGGGAACGGCGGCTTCGGCGACGGCGATGGCATGCTCGACCATATTGATTGCGGCGGCCGTATCGGTCGGCGGGGTCAGGCGCATGTCGACCCAGACTTTGGCGCGGTCGGGTACGACGTAGGGGCGATATCCGCCCTCGATTTGGCCAAACGTGATGGTCGAAGGCCCCAGCTCATCGTGCGCGGGCAGCGCCGCAAACGCGCGACGAAGCGAACACACGACCTCGGCTATGGCGGCGACGGCGTCGGCGCCCTTCCAAGGCTGGCTTGCATGAGCCGTGACGCCGGCCATCTCGATCTCGAACCACGTACGCCCCTTGTGCGCCACCTGGATCTGTCCGTCGGTGGGTTCGGTGTCCAGCACCCATTCGCGCGAGCCGACCCAGCCAGCATCGATCGCGGCCTCTGAGCCGCGCATGAAGTCTTCCTCGTCGACCGAGCAGATGAGCGAAAAGCCGCGGCGTGGCAGCGCGCCATCCGCCGCCACGCGCTCGAGCGTATGGACCAGTGCGGCAATGGCGCAGGCCAGGCCACCCTTCATATCGCAGGCACCGCGGCCATAGAGTTTATCGTCGCGCACAACCGCCCCAAGCGGTGCGATGTCTGCGTCCCAGCCATCGCCCAAGGTGACGGTATCCATGTGGCAGATATAGATCAGCCGCGGCTCGTCGCTTTGGCCCAGCACGGTGACTTTAAGGTTGCGGCGCCCGGGCAGCACCTCGAGTTCCTCAACCTGCACGGCATCGAGTACCGGATGGCTCAGCTGCGCCAACCGTTCCTCAACCAACGCTTTGATATAGCGTTCAATCTCGCCCTCATACGCACCTGGGTCGGAACTGTCGATCCGCACGAGCCCTTGCGTAAGCCGCCAGGCAAAATCTGTATCAACCATAGGCACCTCACAGATAGTTAGGTCAACATACAGATTGTATGCCAAGAAGCGGCTCGGCGCATTTAATGGAGCGCTCACAAAAACGGGGGCGCCTCTCGTGCGAAAGGCACCCCCGCGGGCATTCAATGTCAGTGACGGGCAGGCCACATGGGGAGCTGCCCGTCAGGTCAGTCGGCGCTACTTGATCACGCGCACGCGATACATCGACGGAATCTGCTTGAGCGCCTCGATGGTGCTGCTGTCCAGGTGCTCATCGGTGTCGAACATGGTGTAGGCGTTCTCGCCGGCGGACTCGTTGGTCATACGCTGCACGTTGGCGTTGTCTTTGGCCAGGATTGCCGTGATCTGGCCGATCATGTTGGGCACGTTGGCGTGCAGGCAGGCGATGCGGCTTGCGGCGCGCGCCTTGCCCATGCTGCAGGCAGGATAGTTGACGCTGTGCGCGATATTGCCGTTCTCCAGGTAATCCTTGAGCTCGCTGATGGCCATGTCGGCGCAGTTGGCCTCGGCTTCGCCGGTGCCGGCGCCCGAGTGCGTGGTGATAAACGTATTGGGCATCTTGACCGTCTTGGGCGTGGCGAAGTCGCAGCTAAACCAGCTGAGCTTGCCCTCGCGCAGGGCAGCGTCGACGGCATCCTCGTCAATGATGGTTTCGCGCGCGTAGTTGATGAGCACGGCGTCGGGTGCCAGCAGGTTAATCTGCTCGGTGCTGATCATGCCGATGGTGTCTGCCTTGCTGGGCACGTGCACGGTGAGGTAGTCGCAGCCGCGGCATAGATCCTCGAGCGTGCCCACGCGCTGCACCTCGCGGCTCAGCACCCACGCGTGCTCGACGGAAATGAACGGGTCGTAGCCGTAGACATCCATGCCCAGGTCGACGCAGGCGTTGGCGACCTTGGAGCCTACGTTGCCCAGACCGATGACGCCGATGCGCTTGCCTTTAAGCTCGCGGCCCACAAAGGCCTTCTTGGCCTTTTCGGCATCGACCTGAATCTCGGGGTCGTCGGCGTTGTCGCGCACCCAGTTCATCGACTGTACTACGCCGCGGCTCGAGAGCACCAGCATGCCCAGGACGAGCTCCTTGACGGCATTGCTATTGGCGCCAGGGGAGTTAAAGACGACGACGCCCTTCTTGGCGTACTCCTCGACGGGGATGTTGTTGACGCCGGCGCCGCAGCGGGCGATGGCGCGGATGCCCTCGGGCAGCTCGTAGCCGTGCAGGTCGGTCGAGCGCATCAGGATCGCGTCGGCCTCCTCGGCGGTGCTTACAAATTCGTAGCCTTCGCCAAACTCGACTTTGCCGTCTTTGGTGATGTTGTCGATGGTCTTAATCTTGCGCATGAAAAACTCCTTAGCTGGTTTGTTTAAAACAAGTGGTTTGAAGTGGCTGATCGGCCCGCGTGCTGCGGGCTAGTTAGATCGCTGGCTCAAACCGTGCTGCGCTTCGAAGTCCTTCATGTACGTGGCCAGTGCCTGCACGTCTTCCATGGTTACGGCGTTGTAGACGCTGGCGCGCATGCCGCCCACCAGGCGATGACCCTTGACGTTTTGAATCTGGTGCTCGGCCGCACCTGCGACAAAGGCCGCGTCGAGCTCGGCGTCGTCGGTGCGGAAGGTGACGTTGGCGATGGAGCGGCTGTCGGCCTGTGTGGTGCCATGGAACAGCATGCTGTGCTCGAGCAGGTTGTAGAGCAGGTTGGCCTTGGCCCAGTTGCGCTCGGCCATGGCGGCAAGTCCGCCGGTCTCCTCGACCCACCGGAACACCTTGCCGCACACGTAGATGCCAAAGGTGTTGGGCGTGTTGAGCATGGAGCCCTTGGCGGCCTGGGCCTTAAGGTCCATGTACTGCGGCGTCTGCGCAAAGGCGGGGCCGTCGGCGATGAGGTCGTCGCGCACGATAACCACGGTCACGCCCGCGGCGCCGGCGTTTTTCTGCGCGCCGGCGTAGATGAGCCCGTAGCGCTCAACATCGAGCGGCTGCGACAAAAAGCAGCTCGAGACATCTGCGACCAGCGGTACGTCGCCGCAAGCGGGCAGCTCGTGGTACATGGTGCCAAAGATGGTGTTGTTCTGGCAGATGTAAACGTAGTCGAGCCCGTCGCTCGCGGCCTCGGCGGCAATGCGAGCGTTGATGTCGGCCATGTCGGGGATGCGGTCGAAGTTGGTGTCCTCGGAGCTCGCGAGCAGCACGGCCTCGCCGTACTTGTCGGCTTCTTTGTATGCCTTGTTGGCAAAGTTGCCGGTCACGATGTAGCCGGCGCGGCCGCGGCGCATGAGGTTCATGGGGATGCCCGCAAACTGCAGCGTGGCGCCGCCCTGCAAAAACAGGACGCGGTAGTTGTTGGGGATGCTCAGCAGGCGACGCAGGGTTACCTCGGCGTCGTCGATGATCTGTTGGTACATGCTAGATCGATGGCTCATCTCGAGCACGGACATGCCGCAACCGCGGTAGTCCATCATCTCGTCGGCGATCTCGGCGAGCACGCTTGTAGGCAGTGCGGCCGGGCCAGCTGAGAAGTTGTGCACACGTGCCATCTTCTAGTTCCCCCTCGTAGTCGTTTGAACGTTCGGGATACTTTAGCACAGTGCAGCGTCAGGCGCGACCGCATCACAGCAAAACCCGAGCGCGCCGCTATGATTTACAGGATGGTTACATGGGGGAGGGGTGCTTTACTCCTCAGGCAAATCCAAATCTGCGAGCGAAGGCATGAGGCTTTCTAGGCGCTTGATCTCTTCGTCGCAAATTAGCTACCTCCTGCCCGCTACGACGCGAGCGTGGCGATGACGGCTTCGTCGCCGGCGTATATTAGGGTGTTGCCGTCGGGGATGATCGTTTGGCCGTCGCGCTTGAGCATCACCACGATAAAGGGGTGCTTGCCCTGCGGCACATCGCGAAGACGCTGGCCGGCCAGGCGACCGTGGGGGGTTACGGTGACCTCGCGCAGCGTAACCTCGGCACGCTCTTCGAACGTTGGGGCGGCCATCACCAGCAGATCGCCTTCCTGGATCACGGTATCGCCGTTGGGCAGCACCGGGTGCGCCCCGTCGCGCAGCACCAGGACCACGAGCATGTCCGTCGCGCTGCCAATATCGGCGAGCGAGCGCTCGGCAAACGGATGGCCAGCACCCACCTTGAGCTTTACAAATGACATGCCGTCTTCGTCGCGATAGTCGTTAAAGGTGCGGCGCACGTCGCCGGTCGCATCGATCATATCGAGCTTCTTCGCCACCGCTGGCAGCAGCGAGCCCTGCACCACAATGCTCGACACGGCAATCACAAACACCAGGTCAAATAGGTCGTGTCCGCCGGGAACGCCGGCCACCACGGCAAAGAGGCTAAACACGACCGAAGCTGCTCCGCGCAGGCCCGCCCAGCTTACGAGCGCGACCTGGCGGGGGTTCGTCTTAAAGGGCGCCAGGAGCACGCCGACGGCGATGGGACGGCTCACGTAGAGCATAAACGCCATGAGCGCCAGGCCCGGCAGCAGCATCTGCGGCAGGCGTGCGGGCGTGACGAGCAGGCCGAGCAAGAAGAAGATCGTCATCTCGGCCATCTCGGTGAGGGTGTCAAAGAAGTGCGCCATCTCGACCTTGCCGGTGATGTCGCTCGCACCCAGCACAATGCCGGCCAGGTATACGGCCAAAAAGCCGTTGCCGCCCAGATAGCTTGGTAGCGCGTAGGCGACGATCGCCACGGCGAACAAGAAGATGGTCTGCGCGCCCTCGGCCGTTGCGTGTGCGCGTTCAATCAGACGGCCCGCCGCCCAGCCGATGGCAAGGCCCAGGCCCGCGCCCAGGATAATCTGCTTGGCCAGCAGTGCGGGAATGTTGATGTCGCCGCCGGCCGCGAGTGTGGCGAGCACGGCGGTGAGCATGTAGGCGACGGGGTCGTTGGAGCCCGATTCGACCTCGAGCAGCGAGTCGGTGCCGCCCTTCAGCGACAGGCTGTGCTCGCGCAGAACGCTAAAGACGCTGGCCGCGTCGGTGGATGCCACGACTGATCCCAGCAGCAGGCCGCCGATCCAGTCGAAGCCCAGCACGAAGTGGGCGAACACGCCGGTGATGCCTGCGGTGATGACGACGCCGAGCGTGCTCAGCAGCACCGCGGGCACGGCGACGGGCTTGGCGCGGTCGATGTTGGTGTTAAAGCCGCCGTAGAACATGATGAACAGCAGCGCCGTGCTGCAGACGGTTTCGGTGAGCGCGTAGTCGCTAAAGTCGATATGCGCCGGGCCGTTGACGCCCAACAGCATGCCGAGCGCGATAAAGATGAGCAGGGTGGGGAAGGGGAGTTTTTTGCCGACGGGTTTGATGGTCAGGCACAAAATGATGACGAGGCCGATAAAGAGAAGGATCTGGTTCATAGATGGTGTCCGCTCCTGGGTGGTTGGCGTGGCACGGTCAGTTGCCTGCGGTTATTTGTACCCAAAGATGGTGGGTTTATGGGGTTGGATTGCGGGCGTGCGCGATATCGTCATAGACGGCTGCCGTCTTTGCCTCTGCTCGGAAACCCTTTCCAGCTATATTGCAACGGAGTACAATGGGTAACGTTTAAGTTCAACTTGAAGTTTTAGTCGCGGCACCGGGCTTCGGCCGCAATGCAAGGAGAGGCGTACCATGGCGATCTATGTGACATCTGACGCTCACGGGCACGTGCGTGCGCTTGACGAGGCCCTGTCTAAGATCTCGTTGACGTCCGACGACACACTGTACGTGCTGGGCGACATGATCGATCGCGGGCCCGATCCGGTCGGTGTTATTAAGCTCGTGCGCTCGCTGCCCAACGCCCGCGTGCTCAAGGGCAATCACGAGCAGATCATGCTCGATGCCATCATTGGCCAGGATCCGCTCGATGCCGAGACCTGGGATATCAACGGTGGCTGGACGACGCGCGAGCAGCTCAACGACATGGAATTTGAGGCATACGAGGAGCTCGTGCGATGGATGGCCGCGCTGCCGCTCTACGCGGTGGTCGAGACTGCCGAGCGGCCGTACCTGCTGGTGCACGCCGGCATTCAGACCGAGGCGGCGCGTGCGTTTTTGCTTGAGCATGGTGTCGATTGCGGCGACGGCAGGGGAGCGGTCGATGCCGATCGCGAGCTGCTGCAGCAAATGCTCGCCGTACAGTCGTCCGATGACTTGCTCTGGATTCGCCATGGCTATTGGGATGCCCCGACGGGGCTGCTTTCTGCCGAGGGCAAGGGTTCGGTCGTGGTGAGTGGCCACACGCCAACGGTGTCGCTCGGGCGTTATTGCGAGGTCGGTGGTCTTGCGGGGCTCGATGAGGAATCGGGACGCGGGCAGATCGTGCGCTTGGGCGGCGAGGACACTGCCGGTGTGCCCGATCGCATCGACATCGACTGCGCCGCCGCCACCGGCTCCGAGTTCGGCCGCGTGGGCATCCTGCGCCTGGACGACGGGGCGGAGTTCTACGCGAACATCAACCCGGGCGAATAATCGGTGCAAGTGGTAGCTAATTTGGGACGGGACTTTTTTGACTACTTTTGCCCTTCTGCCCGCTAATTGACTTCTCTCGGACGGGGATTAAATAATCATTTGGCTACCCGCTGGCTAAGTGAGTAGACTTTTTTGGAAATGCCGAGCACCCAACATATTTGCCTCAATAAAACCGCAGGTCACAGACTAGTGCTCTGTCGGTGTGGTCGGGGATTCGGTAAAAATCTACTCACTTAGTTTTACGTGATGCATATTGTCTTCAACGAGACCCCAGCCGGGGCGATTCCATCGCAAATTCCGGTGACCGGGGCAGCTAATTAGGCGCCGTACGGATTCCGGTCCCTCTCTATGCGTTGGCGGATGCGGCGGTACTCGATAATCAGCAGCACCAGGAGTAGGGCCATGATGGCTAGGTAGCTCACCACAGCGCCCATCAGACCCAGCAGCTTAATCAGGATCACCGGCAGCACCACGCTTACGGCGAAGCAGATCAGGTAGATCTTGGTGACGTCGCCAGCGTGGCGCAATACCGTGATGATGGCGTAGATAAAATCGATGGCCGCGGTGACGCCGCCGGCGACGACCATCAGCAGCGCCAGCGTACGGTAGCGCTCAAAGCTGAGACTGTACATAAAGCTCATGAGGGGAATACCGGGACCTGCCATAAATGCGGCGCACACGCCGGTGATGACCACGATCAGCGCCATAACGGCAACAATAATCAGGTCAAAGCGACGACGCTTGCGAGGATTAGCCCAAATGCTCGACAAGCGCAGGAGCTGCGGTTTATAGACAAATCCAATGCTCAACAGAATAGCCTGAGCTGGAAAGAACAGGGCATTAAAGTACAGCTGATACTTGTAGGCCAGCGTGCCTTCCATCACGAACTTGGGCATGCTCTCGATAAGGTTGAACAGGAACAGCGCGCCAAAAAGCGGGGCGCACTGGATAAACAGGTGACCGACCTCGCGCAGGCTCACGCGGCGCGATTTTTCGGTTTCGAGCAGGGCGAGCGGCGCGGTGACCAGCACGAGCGAGGCGATCGCGGCGATGCCCATGGCCATGGCGGCGATGGGCATGCTGCGCGTGAGGAACAGTGCCACGCTAAAGACCGCGATGACGCCGACGGATCGTAGCGTTTGGCTCATGCCGGCCAGGTAGAGTTTGTCGGCCTGCTGCAGGCGGCCCTCGTACACGTCGGCAATGCCGTCGATCACCTTATACAGGTAGACGCCCAGGCCGATCGTGGCCATCTGCGCATCGTAGCCGCGGGCGCTGCTGTATACCAGGCCGCATGCCAGCGCGAGCGCTCCGCAGAGCCAGCGGTTGAGCTGGTAGGAGGCAAAGGAGGTTTTTTCGTCGATGTCCGAGACCTGAAAGTTGCGCACGCCGTAGTTGCACGCGATCATGATGAGCGTGCCGGTGACAAAGGCGATGGAGAACTAACCAGCTTCCTCGGCGCCCACGAGCTGTGTGGACACGATGGTGAGCAACGGAAACGCCATGCCCCACACGGCGGTGCCCAGGGTATTCCAAAGGTAGTCGCGACGGGTGGCGTGATCTTCGTACTCGGCTTCTTGCGTGGAGAAGCCGCCGCCGTAGACGGCTCCGAGCAGGCGGTTCCACCAGGCATTGACCATGCGGTGGATTGGGCCGGGTTGGCGATCGCGCTCACGGCGACGGCGTGTGGCCTGGCTGCTGTCGGGACCGCCGGCGTTACGCTGGCTTAGCTCTTGGATTCGTGCGAGCTCCTCGGCGGTGTGCGATGCGGGGAACAGGCCGTTCTCGATGCGTCCGCCCTGTCCGTGCGCCCCGCCCGATACGGTGGGGTCGGTGACGCCGCTGCGGCGGGCGATGGTGCGGCGGATGCTATCGAGGGGCGTGATGCTCAAGACGATTCCTTTCTATTGCTGTGCTCTAGTATAGCCGCGGTGGTATCGACTCGTGTTTTTGACCAGGTTGTTCATTGATTTCGGCGGCGCCATTCAGTAGTCGGCACTTGAGGACGTTCCTTATGTGCCGGCACTTTGGGAACGTCCCTAAGTGCCGGGATCTGGGGACATTCCTTGGTTGTTGCCTGTTCAAGAGTGTCCCCAACGATTAGTCGTTTAAAAACGTCCCCAATGACTAGGCCGCTTGCCTGCGATTTTTGACCGTTGGGCGGGCGCTTCGCCGTTGCCGCAAAAACGTTTTTGCATATCGGGTACAACGGGCTTTACGTGAGTAAAGTGCGCGCCTCGTCCACGTGTCGCGCTTTTAAAGGAGGCCCCATGCCAGGTATTACCCCTGCAGAAGTTCTGTCCAACTTTGGCATTACGCTGGTCGAAGATCCTGCCGAGAACCAGCCCCGCCTGCTGGTCGACCTGCCGGCAGCCGAGCTCGTCGAGCACGCCATCCGTCGCAACGAAGGTCGTATGGCCTCCAACGGCGCGCTGGTGATCGAGACGGGGGAGCGCACTGGCCGCTCGCCTAATGACCGCTTTATCGTTGACACCCCCGACGTGCACGACAAGATTGCCTGGGGTGCCGTCAACCGCCCGCTGTCTGTCGAGAGCTACGAGGCCATCAAGGCCGGCATCGTCGACTATCTCAACGAGCGCGACGTGTTCGTCACTCGCGGTATGGCCGGTGCCGACCGCAACCACACGCGCCGCCTGCTCGTCGCCTGTGAGCGTGCCAGCCAGGCACTCTTTATTAAGCAGATGCTCGCCCGCGAAATCGCACGCACCGGTGAGCCCGACTTCTGTGTGCTCGCCGCTCCCGGCTACCAGTGCGATCCCACCATTAAGGGGCTCAACTCCAGCGCCGCCGTGGTCATCAACTTCCAGGAACGCGTGATTCTGGTCGCCGGCACCGGCTACTCCGGTGAGATCAAAAAGTCGATCTTTAGCGTCATGAACTACCTGCTGCCCGTCGAGGACGACGTGCTGCCCATGCACTGCTCGGCCAGCATGGATCCCGTCACGCACGAGACCGCCGTGTTCTTTGGCCTGTCCGGCACCGGCAAGACCACGCTTTCGGCCAACCCCACGCGCCTACTGATCGGCGACGACGAGCACGGTTGGTCCGACATGGGCATCTTCAACATCGAGGGTGGCTGCTACGCCAAATGCGAGGGCCTGGACGCGTTCCACGAGCCTGAGATCTTCAACGCCGTCCGCTTTGGCGCGATCTGCGAAAACGTGGTGCTCGACGAGAACCGCAAGCCCAACTACGACGACATCTCGATCACGCACAACACGCGCGTGGCATACCCTGTGGAGCACATTCCCAACGCGTGGACCAAGGGCATGGGCACCACTCCAAGCGTCGTGCTCTTCCTGACCTGCGATGCCTTTGGCGTGTTGCCGCCCATCTCACGCCTGACGGCCGATGCCGCCATGTACCACTTCGTGACGGGCTTTACGGCCAAGATCCCCGGCACCGAGGTCGGCGTCACCGAGCCCACGCCCACGTTCTCTTCGCTGTTTGGCGAGCCGTTTATGCCGCTCGACCCCATGGTCTATGCCAAGATGCTCGGTGAGCGCATCGCCGACGGCCGCACGCGTGTGTACCTGGTCAACACCGGCTGGATTGGCGGCGGCTACGGCGTGGGCCATCGCATCGAGCTTGCCTACACGCGCGCCCTGGTGGCCCGCGCCCTCGACGGTACCATCGAGGACAGCGAGTTCGTCCACGATGATATCTTTAACGTCGACATTCCCACCACGTGCCACGGCGTGCCCGACGGCATCCTGGTGCCGCGCCAGTACTGGCAGAGCACCGCGCGCTACGACGAGGCGGCGCACAACTTGGCCGTGATGTTCGAGGAGAACTTCGAGAAGAAGTACTCGCACCTGCCCGAGTCCGTGAAGGCCGCCGGTCCGCACGCTCAGGTGCACGCCGACGCCCGTCATCGCGGCCGCGGCCTGCTGGGACTTCGCCACTAGCGTCGCCTCAGACCCAAAACCACCATAAAGGGGACAGGCACCTTTGTGGTGGTTTTACTCGCGCGGATGACTCGGGTTACAATACGCCTAACATATCGCTCCCTTCTCCGGATGGGGGCAGCGTAAGCGCTCTTGTGGCGGCACCGTAGGACTTTGAAGGTGGCCGTCGTAAGGGCGCTTTTTGTTTAGGCACCCTCGCTCGGGCGCGCACGATGAAGGGAGAGCGCATGAAGAGCTTTATTGCCGAGGATTCGTTTTGGGAGCTATTTCCGCAGGCGGCTGTCGGTGTTGTGGTCGTAAAGGGCATGAAGCCCGCGGCTCAGATTCCTCAAGAGGACGTGGACGCGATTGCGGCGTTGCTCGACCGCGCCAATATCGACGCGGAGCGTCATCTGACCAGCGATACTATCAGCGAGAACACACCGGTCAAGGCATGGCGCGAGGCTTATCGGCTGTTCAAGACCAAAAAGGGCGCGCGTTGCTCAATTGAGAACCTGCTCAAGCGCGTGCTCAAGGGCAAACCGGTGGGCCACATTACGCCCGCGGTGGACATCTACAACACGGTGTCGCTGACCTACGCGCTGCCCGTTGGCGGCGAGGACCTGCATACGATTGAGGGGGATCTTCGCTTGAAGGTGACTGACGGCGGCGATGCGTTCCTGCCACTTGGCGAGGAAATAGATGACCCGACGCTGCCCGGCGAGCTCGCCTACATCGATGATGCGGGCGCCGTATGCCGCTGCTGGAACTGGCGCGATGGCGTTCGCACGGCGCTGTCCGACGATTCGGCCGATGCATTCCTGGCGATTGAGTGCGTGGAGCCCGAGCGGATGGGGGATTGCCAGGCTGCCGTTGATCGTCTCGCCGAGTTGCTCGAGCGCTATCTGGGAGCGACGGTTGTCGTTAAGACGCTTGTGACCCGCGACAATCCCTGCGTGGAACTGTAGCGACGCCTGCGGATCATGTTCGCCGGTCAAAACCACTACAAAGGTGCCTGTCCCCTTTGTGGTGGTTTTTATGTTGATGGGTTAACAAATGGGATATTTGGGTATGGGTGTTGCCTTGTGCGGCTAAGATGTTTACCCGTTAGCATCATGTAAGCGAAAGGCGGTCGTCTCCCATGCAGCAGAACGACGAGACACGTTTCGAGGACTTTGTCGGACTGATCAGCGGGCTCTACAAGGAGATCCAGCGCATTAAGACATCCGAGGGCGCTAGGCTGGGCCTCAAGGGCTCCGACGTTATGTGCCTGTACTATCTTGAGCGCAGCAAGGACGGCCTGACTGGCGCTGACCTGGCTCGCATGGCAGGCGTGACCCGTGCCGCCGTCTCGCGCACGCTCGCGCATCTGGAGGAGGGCGGCTACGTCGAGGTCGACGACTCGGGTGATGCGGCCGTTAAGTATCGTGCCCCGGTGCGCCTGACCGCTCTGGGCGGCGAGAGCATGAGCGAGGCGGACCGCATCATTCGCGAGGTGCTCGACACCACCGGTAAGGCTATGGGTGTGGAGCAGCGCGAGCAGATGTATGCGTCGCTGCGTACGATTCTCAACACCCTGCGTGAGATCTAAGGCCGCCAAGGCATTTGCTTCCCATTAAAAACTGCATAGTCCCGTTTGAGCGCGTATGCCGTGCCGGGGCATTGCTGTCAAAATTCCCCGCGCGGGACCTGCGCAAGAAAGGATTCGTTATGTCCGTCCGCATTATTACCGATTCCGCAAGCGATATGTCGCCGGCGGAGCACCCCGCTCTGCGTGTTCTGCCGCTGTCCGTCACCTTTGGCACCGATGTGTATATGGATGGCGTCGACATCGATCACCAGCGCTTTTACGAGATGCTTGTGGAGCGCGATGAGCTGCCCAAGACCGGTCAGGTCAACCCGTACGCCTTTTCGCAGGCGATTGCCGAAGCGCGTGAGGTCGGCGATGAGGCCGTGATTATTACCGTGGGCGCCAAGCTCTCGGGCACCAACCAGAGTGCTCGTACGGCACTTGCCGAGGCGCCGGGCGGCGACATGTTCGTCGTGGACAGCAATAACGTTACCCTGGGTGAGCGCGTGCTGGTCGAGTATGCCCTGCGCCTAGTGGACGAGGGCCAGGGCGCGGCCCAGATCGCGGCGGCTGTCGAGGCCGTCCGTGACCGCGTGGTGGTTATTGGTCTGCTCGAGACGCTGGAGTACCTGGTGCGCGGCGGTCGCCTGTCTGCTGCTGCCGGTGCCGTGGGTACGCTGCTCAACGTAAAGCCTGTTGTGGCTGCCGAGGACGGCCTGATCGTGCAGCTGGGCAAGGCGCGCGGTTCCAAGAACGGACGTAACCTGCTCAACCAGAAGGTCGAAAAGGCAGGCGGCATCGACTTTTCCATGCCGCTGGCGCTCGGTTATACGGGCCTTTCGGATGCGGTGCTCAAGAAGTATATCGAGGACAGCGCGGCACTGTGGGCTGGCCACACCGAGGGCGAACTGCCCGTTCACACCATCGGTGCCACCATCGGCACCCATGTAGGCCCCGGCGCCGTAGCCGTGGCCTTCTTCCAGCCCGTTAACTAGCCCACCTGCCAAAACCACCACAAAGGGGACAGGCGCCTTTGTGGTGGTTTATGCTATTCCGGGTGGAAAGGAGCGAGCAATGGCGTCTGAGGGCTTTTTTGAGCGGGTGTACGAGGTGGTCGAGCAGATTCCCGAGGGGATGGTCGCCACGTATGGTCAGGTGGCGCTGCTTGCTGGACGTCCACGAAGTGCGCGGTATGTGGGGTATGCCCTGCATGGCAATCCACGCCCCGGCGAGATTCCCTGTCACCGCGTGGTGTTTGCCGATGGCCGCATATGCGATGGTTTTGCTTTTGGCGGTCCCGATGCTCAACGTGAGCTTTTGCTAGGGGAGGGTGTGGCGTTTAAGGACGACATGCACGTCGACTTGGCCGCCTGTCGCTGGCCTGCAGGGCTCTAGCGGCTCTGCCGTGGCTTAAACCACCACAAAGGTGCCTATCCCCTTTGTGGTGGTTTTGGCAGGTTTACCGAGGTTAACTTATGGAGAAGGTATGGCGGCGCGGTTTGTCGCAGCAAAGTAAACCACGGTGAACTATATTGTTTTCAGCAACGGAGCAGGCAATAGGCGATGAAAAAGCCTGCCCTGTTGAGTTTGATTCGCATTCCTCCCCTCTGTGCGATTCAACGGTGTACTTCGGGAACAGGCCCGCTGGCAACTATCTGCCAGCGGGCCTGTTCCTGTTTCGGTGAGGATTCAGCCTCACCGTCTATGTTGTGCGAAGGCGCTTTGCCTAGTACACCATGCCCATGGCGTCCTGAACCTCGGCAAGGGTCTGCTCGGCGATCTCATTGGCGCGACGGTTGCCCTCGTGCAGCACGTCCTTCACGTAATCCAGATCGTTCTCATAGCGCTGGCGACGCTCGCGGATCGGCGCGAAGTACTCGTTGACGGCCTCGGTCACGTACTTCTTGAGCTGGCCGGAGCCGCCCATGCCAATCTCCTCGGCAATCTCGACTTCGGAACGGCCGGTGCAGATGGCGGCCGTCGAAAGCAGACCGGACACGCCGGGGCGGTTCTCGGGATCGAACGTGATCATGCGCTCGGAGTCGGTCTGGCTCTTCTTGATGCGCTTGGCCGTCTCCTCGGCGGTCATCGAGATGTTGATGGCGTTACCGTAGCTCTTGCTCATCTTGCGACCGTCCAGGCCCGGCAGCAGCGGGGTCTCGGACAGCAGTGCGTCGACCTCGGGGAACACCTTGCCGTAGCGGTTGTTAAAGCGGCGGGCGATGGTGCGGGTGAGCTCGATGTGCGGCAGCTGGTCGCGACCGACGGGCACCACATTGCCCTTGCAGAACAGGATGTCGCAGGCCTGGTGCACCGGGTAGGTGAGCAGAAGGCCGGTGAGCTCGTGGCCCGAGGCCTCCATCTCGGCCTTGACCGTGGGGTTGCGCGCCAGCTCGGCCTCGGAGACCAGCGACAGGAACGGCAGCATGAGCTGGTTGGCGGCGGGCACGGCGGAGTGCGCGTAGATCATGGTCTTGTCGGGGTCGATGCCGCAGGCAAGGTAGTCCATGACCATGTTGTACACGTTGTCCTGGATGTGCTCGGTCGTGTCGCGGTCGGTGATGACCTGGTAGTCGGCGATGAGTACGTTGGTCTTGGCACCCATGTTCTGCAGCTCCACGCGGCCCTTGAGGGTGCCGAAGTAGTGACCCAGGTGCAGGCGGCCGGTGGGGCGGTCGCCGGTAAGCATGGTGAACTTCTCGGGCGTCTTGGCCAGGCCCTCGCGAATGGCGTTGCTCTTTTGCAGCGCGACTTCGTAGCTGTTCTCGTTTGGCATGATTGCTCCTAACGTATGTTCATGGGTCAAGATGATAACGCGTTTATTGGAGGGGCGGGGCGTAAGTAGGCGAGGGGCGGGAGAGCGGCGGCATGTGCGATGGGCGCGGCGTGGCTGCGCGTTTGGCCGGCGGCGTCTGGACGCATCCTCGGCAGCTTACCCTAGCGCCTGTGGTGGCGCTCCTCCTTGCGTTCTTCTGCCGCCTGCTCCTCCTGCTTAAAGGCGGGATCGTCGGGGGTGACGAGCTCGTCCTCGTGCGTGCGCTTGTTGTAATGGTGGCGCAGCACGGGCTCAAACAGGTGCAGGTGCTTGGCAAAGGCCGCCGAGCCAATGGCGAGTACGGTAAAGATGAGCACGCGCATGGGCACCTCGACCTGGTTAATCGCGGCGGCGCCGGCCGAAAGCATGATGCACCAGGCGTAGATGAGGAGCACTGCCTGCTTTTGGTTGTAGCCCTCTTGGATCAGGCGGTGGTGGATGTGGCCCTTGTCGGCCTGCCCGATACTAATGTGGGCGCGCTTGCGGCGCACAATGGCGCTAAACGTGTCGATGATGGGCACGCCGGCAACGATGAGCGGAATGATAAGCGAGGTGAGTGCGGCGGTGCGGCTCACGTTGAGCAGCGAGATGGAGCCCAGCGCAAAGCCCAGAAGCAGCGACCCCGAGTCGCCCAAGAAGATGCTTGCGGGGTTGAAGTTGTAGCGCAAAAAGGCCAGACAGGCGCCAAAGAGCGCAATGGAGAGCGCGGCGGCGTCGATGCGGCCCGAGAGAACGGCCATCGAAAACATGGTGAACGACGCGATGCCGCAGATGCCCGTGGCCAAGCCGTCGAGGCCGTCGATGAGGTTAATGATGTTAGTGAATGCCACCAGATAGATCACGGTGATGGGGTAGGCGAGCCATCCGAGCATGATCTCGCCGGGAGCAAACGGGTTGACGATGACGCCGATTTTTAGGCCGCCCATGCAGGCGATAAGCGCGGCGAGGACCTGTCCGGCCAGCTTTTGCTTGGGCGTGAGCTGGAAGACGTCGTCGATAGCGCCGGTCGCAAAGATGACGGTAAAGGAGAGCGCCAGCATGGGATAGCTAATGTGAAGGCGCGGGTGCGGCACCAGGACGGGTGGCCAGCCTAGGTACCAGGTGCCTAGGATTTGCACAATGCAGGCAACGACCAGGCCCAAATACACCGCCGTTCCGCCCAAACGCGGGATGGGCTTGGTGTTGATGCGGCGCTTAGAAGGATAGTCGACGGCATCGAGCTTAATTGCCAAGCGCTTGACCAGGGGCACCGCGAGGAAGGTCGTGATAAAAGCCGCCGCTGCCACGCATAGGTACGGTATGTAGCTCGGGGATGAAGCCATGAATCTAAAAACCGCCAAGCGTCGAAGGAAAAGGTCAAAGGTTGCTACGCGGAAATGGCATAGCTGTCCCATGATACTCGACCGAGGGGGGTGCGGAGGTTTGCACCGTGCGATTATCACGCGCATACCAGATATTGGAATGTTGTCGATGGCTTGTCGGGATGCCGGCGGGGATCCATATGGACTGTATGGTGATTTTCGGCAAAAGAAAACCACCCCCCACGTTACGAAAATGAACCCACCTAAAACAGGTGGGTGCCCTCATCGACTGTTCCAGCGTCCTTAACAACGAAGGATACCTGTACTAAGTACGACTGTGTGGGCTCCCTAAATAAACGCGACGGTTCACCCAGTTGCTCCGCGGGGGGCGGAATACCTACATCATAAAGCGGCACTTTGTTGATTCCAGTCTTGACATTACAAAAATCGTGTCGGACGATTACGGCGCCTTGGGCTTGGAGCCGTCTGTGCGGTCCGGGCCTTTACGTTTGAGCTGCTGAATCGTTGTTTTGGAGCATGTTTTTATGCCGACGTCGTTGACCGAACTTTTTTCGCCTGCCTGCCATTTGTGTCCGCGCCGTTGCGGTGCGGCGCGCGATGAGGGCGCGCATGGCGTGTGCGGCGCCGACGACACGCTTAAGGTCGCCCGCGCGGCGCTCCATATGTGGGAGGAGCCGCCCATCTCGGGTGAGGCCGGCTCGGGCACGATCTTCTTTAGCGGCTGTTCGCTCAAATGCGTCTACTGCCAAAACCACGAGATCTCGACGGGTAATTTCGGTCTTGAGATTTCGCCCGAGCGCCTGGTCGAGATTATGCTGGAGTTACAGGACCAGGGCGCCAACAACATCAACCTGGTGACTGCGACGCATTATGCTCACCTGCTGCCGGCCGCGATTGCCGCAGCGCGGGAGCGCGGGCTGGACATCCCGATCGTCTACAACACGAGCGGCTATGAGCGGGCGAGTGCCGTTGCTGCCCTGGGTGACCTGGTTGATGTGTGGCTCACCGACTTTAAATATGCTGATGCCGAGCTTGCTCAGTCACTTTCTCATATTAAGGATTACCCGCGCGTGGCCGTGTCGGGTCTGGCACAGATGGCGCGCGAGGTCGAGCGCCGCGGGGGAGAGCTGGTGGACGACGAGGGGCTCATGAAGCGCGGCATCATCGTGCGTCACCTAGTGCTGCCGGGACATGCGGACGATTCGTGCCGCGTGCTGGACCTGGTGTGGCAGACGGTGGGCGACGTGCCGATTTCGGTCATGAACCAGTATACGCCCAATGCGCTCATGCGCGAGCAAGGCGGCGAGTTGGCACGCGCCGTGACGCGCGAGGAGTACGAGCAGGTGCTCGATCATGCCGACGACCTGGGCTTTACGACGATGTTCTGGCAAGAAGGCGGCGCGGTAGACGAGAGCTTCACCCCGGCGTTCGACACCACCGGCGTCCTCACCAGCGCAAAGTAGTGCGTTTACCGATGATTTTTCTGGGACGGGGGATAAATAATCATCGGGTGGCTCGGGTGTTCGAAAAGTAGTCAAAACAGCCCCGTCCCAAAAAGACTGGGTATTGGGCGTTGACAGTTGGCGAGCCGTAGGTAAAATATCAACTTGTCCTGGGGACGTAGCTCAGTTGGGAGAGCGCTGCCGTCGCATGGCAGAGGCCGAGGGTTCGACTCCCTTCGTCTCCACCCTTGGATTTGATAAGCCGCTGACATTGTGTCGGCGGCTTTTTTTAAAAAGAAAGGGCTGCACCATGGCCGAGCTTGAGTCCCAACCACTGTCTGCCGAGGAGCGCGCCGAGTTGGAAGAGCTCCGCGCCGAGAAGGCTCGTCGCGAGGCCCAGGAAGAGGCACGCCGCGAGCGTGAGGAGCTGGCCGCCCTGCGTGCCGAGCGCGAGAAGGCCGAGGAGGCTGCTGCGAAGGTTGCATCCGAGCCTGCGCCCGCGCCCAAGCCTGCGCCTGCGCCCAAGCCCGCCGCCGCGAAGTCCGCGCCCACCGCACCCAAACCTCAGCCTAAAAAGGCCGCTCGTCCCAAGTCCGTCGAGCCCAAACCGAGCCGTGACGAGATGACCTTTGCCCAGCGCATGGTCACCTCCAAGGAGCCTACGGGCGAGAATGAGATCCCCGGCATGGCTCCGGCTCAAAAAATCATCATCGTGCTCGCCCTCATCGCGTTTATCGTCTTTATGGTCTACACGATCACGGGCAGCATGGGCCTGCACTAACCTGTTCGCGCCGGGCTCCATGCCCGCACGTCCGCCTCGCCCAACCCTCAACCTCTGCACAACACATCCGAAAGGTCGCCCCATGGCTTTGACCGACATCTCGCATCCCACCGACATTGCAATGCTCACCGATCTGTACGAACTCACTATGGCCCAGGGCCTGTGGGAGAGCGGCAAGGCCAATGAACAGGGTTGTTTTACGGCTTTTTACCGTGACCATCCCTTTGGCAGCGCGTATGCCGTCATGTGCGGCACTGCCGAGCTGCCCGAGCTTGTCGAGAACCTGCGCTTTACGCCCGAGGACATCGACTATCTAGCTTCGCTCCAGGCTCCGGCCGGCGGCGCGATGTTTAAGCCTGCATTCCTCGACTACCTGCGCAACTTTCGTGCACACGTGAACATTGACGCCGTGCCCGAGGGCGAGCTCGTCTTTCCGCGCGAGCCCATGGTGCGCGTCACCGGCCCGTCGCTGGAGTGCCAGCTGCTCGAGACCGCGCTGCTCAACATCGTCGGCTTCCAGACGCTTGTCGCCACCAAGACGGCGCGCGTGGTGTTGGCGGCCGACGGTCGTCCCGTGGCCGAGTTTGGCCTGCGCCGTGCCCAGGGTCCCGATGGCGGCCTGGCCGTCGCGCGCGCGAGCTACGTTGCCGGCTGTTCCTCTACGTCTAATGTGCTCGCCGGTCGCCGCTACGGTATTCCCGTCTTTGGCACGCATGCGCACAGCTGGGTGATGAGCTTCGATTCCGAGCTCGAGGCCTTCCGCGCATTTGCCAAGTCGAGCCCCAAGAACTGCACGCTGCTCATTGACACCTACGATGTACGCGAGGGCTGCGAGCATGCCATTACGGTTGCCAAGGAGATGGAGGCGGTGGGCGAGCGCCTGTCGGCCATTCGCATCGACTCGGGCGACCTGGCTAAGTTGTCCAAGTATGTCCGCGGCCGTTTTGACGCCGAGGGCCTGCCCTATGTGGGGATTTCGGTCTCCAACGACCTTGACGAGTACACAATCCAGTCGCTGCTCGACCAGGGCGCGCCCATCGATAGCTTTGGCGTGGGCACCAAGCTCGCGACCTGCTACGATCAGCCTGCGCTGGGCGGCGTGTACAAGCTTTCGGCCCGTCGTGCGAGCGACGCGGAGTCGTGGACGCCGGTGGTGAAGCTTTCCGAGCAGCCCTACAAGCGCACGATCCCCGGCGTGCAGCGCGTGCGCCGCTATTACGACGGCTTTGGCGGCCCGGTCTGCGACATGATCTATGACGAGGACCATCTGGCAGGGGAGGGCGCCGCGCGCGGCAATACCCTTGTGGCCGTGAACGATGCCGCCTTGGTGACCGATGTGTCCGAGCTCGAGTATCGCGAGCTGCTGGTGCCGATCGTGCGCGACGGCAGCGCGGTTGCTCCGCGTGAGGGCATCGAGGACGCGCGCGGCCGCTGCGCCTGGGCGCTCGATCATCTGGACGCTGCCTACAAGCGCTTTCTGTATCCGCAGACCTACGTGGTGGGCATGGAGCAGGGCCTGGCCCAGGTGCGCGACGAGCTCGTACGCAAGAACATGGCCGCGGCTTCGGCCTTCCCCTGGGCAAAATGATCCGAAGGGGACGGAGGAAAACGGATCATTTTCGTCCGTCCCGCACCAGGCGCCCCGGCTGCTCCAGTTCGCCCGCCCGCTCGACATTCGATTGGTTTGACGTATGACGACTTCTCATAAAACGATGGTGGTAAAGATCGGCTCGTCCACGGTGGTGGGTGCCGACGGTAAGGTCAACCGCGCGTTTATCGGTGGCCTGGCCGATCAGGCCGCGGCCCTGCGCAAGCTCGGCTGGCGCTTGGTCGTGGTGAGCTCCGGCGCCATTGCCTGCGGTTATCCCGTGCTGGGCTTCGACCGCAAACCGGTCGGCGATCTGCCGAGCCTGCAGGCATGCGCTTCGGCCGGCCAGTGCATCATCTCGTCGGCCTACGACGAGGAGTTCCATGCGCGTGACCTGCTTACCTCGCTCGTGCTGCTCACGCGCCACGACACGGCGCGCCGTACGTCCTACCTGCACGCGCGCGACGCTTTGCTGCGCCTGGTGGAGCTGGGCGTGGTGCCGGTCGTCAACGAAAACGACACCGTTACCGTCGACGAGATCAAGTTCGGCGACAACGACACGCTGGCGGCGCTCGTGAGCTGCCTGGTCTCCGCCGACCTATGCGTGACGCTGTCCGACATCGACGGCCTCTACACCGCCAATCCGCATGAGGATCCGACGGCCGAGTTTATCCCGGTCGTGCGCAAAATCGATGCCAAGATCATTGCCTCTGCGGGCGATTCTTCGACCTCGGTGGGTACGGGAGGCATGATCACCAAGATCCGCGCGAGCCGCATTTTGATGACGGCCGGCATTCAGAGCGTGATTTGCTCGGGCGAGGAGCCCGATGCGCTCGTGCGCCTGGCCCGTGGCGAGAGCGTGGGAACCCTGTTCGATCCGCCGGCGGAGCGCCTGGACATTGCGCCGCGCAAGCTGTGGATCGCGCTGGGTGACAAGGCTCATGGCTCGGTAACGGTTGACGACGGTGCCGCGAAGGCGCTGGTCAGTCACGGTTCGTCCTTGCTCGCGGTGGGTATTCGCCAGGTCGATGGCGAGTTTGCCGAGGGCGATGTGCTCGATGTGTGCGACCCGAGCGGTATGGTTGTCGCCCGCGGTATCGCCGAGGCCGATTCGGACGTGCTGGAGCTTGCTGCCGGCCGCCGCCAGGATCAGATTGCCAGCAACCGCCTGCTGGCAGACCTGGCCGAGAAGCCCGCGATTCACAGGGACAACTTGATTGTGTTTGCTTAACCAATTGACGCTGCAAACGCCCCTAAGCGGCAATCTGACGTTCAATCGTCGGGCATGACCAAAAGGTCAATGCCCTCCTCTTTCACGTCACCTTGCTCGCTTAGGGGCGTTTTCGCTTTCCGTCCTCTACCTGCAATGTTGCTGTTCTCGGCACTTGGGGATTTTCCTTTTGCGCCGGCAGGTGGGGACGCTTCTTTGCTAGAAGATCCGGCGCAGGTCTCCGCGGTTGAGGGCTTCGTCGAAGAGGTGCTTGAATACCACGCTTCCGTGCAGGCCGTCGTGCTCGAACTCGTTGGTCACCCAGGCGTGCGAGTTGCCCACGCGGCTGAGCGTATCGAGCTGCAGGCCCGAATCGACGTACATGTCGTCGAAATACACCGCGGCCTGGAGCGGCACCTCGTTGCGGGCCAGGCGCTGCGGGTCGTAGATCTTGTCCCAGCTGGTGTCTTCCATCAGCAGGTCCATGGCGGGTTTAAACGGCTTAAGCTCGGGCATCTGCTCAAACATCCACGGGAACATGGCCTCGCCGGTAAACATGAGCGGGCGCGCGAGCGTGTCGAACTCGGCGCGATGGGCCTTCTCCTCTGCCGCGGCCCAGCGAATGGGCATGGTGTCGCCGTCGGCGTAGATGAACTCCTGAAGCGTCCAGTACAGCGGATTCGTGCGCGTGTTGGTGCGCTCGAAGGCGCGCATCAAAAAGCTATCGGATGCCGAGGCACCGCAACTCAGCGTACCGTCGCCGTCAACAAAAGCGTGATCGATAATCCAATGCATGCGCTCAAAGCTCGGCTTCATGCCAAAGTCGCTGCCCATAAGTTGCAGGCGCTCCACCGTCATTGGTGAGCCGTCGGGCAGCACGGGCTTCTGCTCCTCAAGCGCATCGGCAAGAGCCGCCACGCGCTCGACGTCGGCGGGGTAGCGGTCGTAATACTGCTGCGTCTTGGCGGCCATGCGCGGGAAGGTGTGCGCGTAGACCTCGCTGGCGCTCGCCGGGACGTGGGGGATGCCACCGCAGGTAAAGCTTGCCGCCACGCCCTCGGGGAAGAGCGACAGGTAGCTCAGCGTCAAAAAGCCGCCGTAGCTTTGGCCGAGCGTGACCCACGGCTTGCCGCCAAAGTCCACGAGGCGCAGGTACTCAAAATCGCGCACGATGGAGCTGGCGAGGTGACGCTTGAGAAAGTCCGCCTGCGAGCGTGCGGCATCGGAGCCGGCCGCCGTCGCGCGCTCGCCCAGAGCCGCGATCGTGCGCCCGTCTACACAGCTGCTGCGCCCGGTGCCGCGCTGGTCGGGCAGGACGACGCGGAAGTGCTTGACGGCCTCCTCGATCCAGCCATCGCTTGTGGGCGACAGCGGACGCGGGCTCTCGCCACCGGGGCCGCCCTGCAAAAACAGGAGCAGCGGCAGATCGTCGTTGATGCGGTCGGGCGCGCAAGCCACGCGGTAGAAGAGCTTGATGCTCTCGGGCGCGCCGGCGATGGGTGCCGGCATAGCGCCGCGGCGCATGGTACTGCCGACGGCCAACAGCATCGGCTCTAGGCCGCGCCAGTCAAGGGGGACGTCGATGCTGTGGTCTTCGACATAGAGGCCGGGGACGTGGTACGAAGTGATGAGGGCCATGCGGTACTTCCGTTCGTTGCGGTGTTTCGGTTTGACCAATTCTACCGCCGCGGGCGAGGCCATGCGCAAATCGGCTACCATGGTTGCAAACTTCTAGGAGAAAGGGCCGCCTATGTCGGTCGATATAGCCACGTATGTCCATGATCTTGCCGTTGCCGCCAAGGCAGCGTCGGCCTCGCTTGCCACGGCGAGCGACGAGCAGCGCCAGGAGGCCGTGTGCGCCATGGCCGCGGCGCTGCGCGATGGTGTCGACTCCATCGTCGCCGCCAACGAGCTCGATATGTCCGCCGCACGCGATGCGGGCACCTCAGCGGGGCTCCTCGACCGTCTGCTGTTGACGCCCGAGCGCGTCGAGGGCATGGCCGCCGGCCTGGAGAAGCTCGCTGAGCTGCCCGATCCTGTCGGCCGCGTGCTCGACCACCGCGTGCTTGCAAGCGGCGTGGACCTCACCCGCGTGAGCGTACCGCTGGGCCTGGTCGCCATGGTCTATGAGGCGCGCCCCAACGTGACGGCCGATGCCGCGGGCATCTGCATCCGCACCGGCAACGCCTGCATTCTGCGCGGCGGTTCGCTGGCTTATCACTCGTGCGCCATGATTTCCGAGTTGCTGGCCGATGCGCTTGAGGCCCAGGGTTTCCCGCGCGAGGCTATCTCGATGATCGAGTCCACCGACCGCGAGGCCACCGGCGAGCTCATGAAGCTCCGCGGCATCGTCGACGTGCTCATTCCGCGTGGCGGTGCGGGCCTGATTCAGCGCTGCGTGCGCGAGTCGCTTGTGCCGGTGATTGAGACGGGTACGGGCAACTGCCATATCTACGTGCACGAATCCGCCGACTTTGACAAAGCACTCAACATTATCGTCAATGCCAAGACCCAGCGCGTGGGCGTGTGCAATGCCGCCGAGTCGCTGCTGGTCGACCGTGCCGTTGCTGATCGCTTCTTGCCCGCAGTCGTTGCCGTGCTGCACGATCACGGCGTGCTGATTCACGGCGACGAGGCCACGTGCGCCGCATGCGCCGACGCTGGGCTTGCCGAGGGCGACGACTACGTGGCCGCGACCGAGGAGGATTGGGGCCGCGAGTACCTGGCGCTCGAGATGAGCGTGAAGGTCGTGGCGAACGAGGACGAGGCCATCGCGCATATCAACCGCTACGGCACCATGCACTCCGAGGCCATTGTTGCCGAGGACGAGGATGCCTGCGAGCGCTTCCTGGATGCGGTCGATGCCTCGGCCGTGTACGCCAACGCCAGCACGCGCTTCACTGACGGCGGCGAGTTTGGACTGGGTGCCGAGATCGGCATCTCGACCCAAAAGCTCCACGCCCGCGGCCCCTTTGCCGCCGAGGCCCTCACTACCTACAAATACAAGCTCCGCGGCACCGGCCAGGTCCGTCCCTAAACCTACCAAAAAGGGACAGGTTTATTTTGGCAGGTTTTATCTGCGGTTTTGTCGGGCGACACGTTCGCCCGGCTTTTTTCTCCGCATGCCTTTTCTGCCTTTCGACTTGGCCCGCGGCGATATACGATAGTGACACCGTGTCCTAGCACCGACTCACCTGGAGGTTCTGCCATGTCCCAGACGCTTTCCGCCGGAATCACCCGCGACCGCGCGTTTGAACTGCTCAACGAGCACAACAAGGACCCGTTCCACATCACGCACGGCGAGACCGTCGAGGGCACCATGCGCTACTTTGCGCGCGAGTTCGACCCCGAAAACGAAGAGTTTTGGGGCATTGTCGGTCTGCTGCATGACCTGGATTGGGAGGAGCATGAGGATGACCCCATGAACCACACCATCTATGCTGCCGAGATTCTCGAGGGTGAGGGTGCGACTCCCGAGCTTATCCGCGCCATCCAAACGCACACGTCGGACTTCAACTCTTCGCTGCCCAAGCCCGAGCTGCAGATGGAAAAGATCCTGTTTGCCTGCGATGAGCTCACCGGCCTGATCGGCGCCGCCGTCATCATGCGCCCGAGCAAGAGCGTCATGGACTTTACGACCAAGTCGCTCAAAAAGAAATTCAAGGACAAGCGCTTTGCCGCCGGCTGCTCGCGCGATGTAATTTCGCAGGGCGCCGAGATGCTGGGCTGGGAGCTTCCCGAGCTCTTCGACCGCACCATCGCAGCCATGCAGTCCTTCGCGCCCGATCGCGATACCTTCCAGGCCTAACCTGCCAAAAAGGGACAGGTTTATTTTGACATGTTTTATCTGTGGAAACGCCTCCGTTGTAGTTCTTAACTGCGGAGGCGTTTCCGTTTTCTTGTGACGCCTCGGGACTATTCAGTCGTTGCCGGCAGGTGACTATGCGGCATTCTTTATAATCCACGTTCCCAACCCGGTTAATAACTGAACCTGTTTGATCGTCAGCCCTTCTTTTCGAAGGGCCAGTATCGCTTCGTTGCGAAGTGCCTTGGAGACGGATTTGAGTTCTGTGGGCGCACATCCCGCGACGTTTTGCACGACTGCCGCACCAAATTCACTTAGATCTTCCTCTCGCACCTTTGCCGTTGCGCTCGGACGATAGGGCAGCGTGGGTACACTTTTCATGAACTTGAAATATGAGCGCGGCGTCGGAAAAAGTGCGTCGACAATGTCCCCGGTGACATGCGGCCGAGACCTTGCTCCCATTAGGTACTCACGATGGCTGCTCCATGGATAGTCGTCGTATGTCGCCAGTCCTGCTTTTTGAGGATTCAAATGAATATATCGAATTGCTTCGAGCAGATACTCCTCCGATCTAATCGGCGAATCCCAAAACCGCTCCTGAAACACGTGGCCGATATGCCCCGTCCGCGCATTGTACCTGCCCGCATACGATACGGCTACCGCGTGCATCGCGTCGCTCTTGCGGTCGTCCGGATCGTCGATGAGCAGATGAATGTGGTTTCCCATAAGGCACCAAGCGATAAGCTCGATATTGTGTTTGGGGAGGATCGCATCGAGGATCTGAAGCATGGCGATTCGGTCCTCAGCATCGTCAAACAGCAATTGCCCTCCGTTTCCACGCAACGTGACGTGGAAATAACCGGTTGGTGACTTTGAACGAGGTTTTCTCGGCATGGCCCCTCCTTTAGCTTAGATGGGCTGAAGATACCTCATTCGGAGGCTTCGGTTGTTGAGATTCACTTCACCGACTATAGCTGCTACCTGCCGAAATGTTATTGCGTTTTCAAATTGATGCTCTTTAATGGTAATTGAGCAAGACGGACACGCTTGTTGTGGATGCGGGCGTTGGTTACGTCGATCTGGACGGCCCTCGCTTGATTTCATCGCAAATAGGCTTCACGCATTTCCGCGGCGATAGAAAAATGGCCGGGCGCTCACAAACAAAATGGAGCACCCGGCCATTTACTGATTGTTTGTTGACGTTTGGCCAGATAAAACCTGCCAAAATAAACCTGTCCCTTTTTGGCAGGTTAGTTGAGGGCGGCTTGGGCTAGGCGGGCTTCGGCGTCCTCCTCGGTGACGCCCAAGGCCACGGCGAACTCCTCGATGGAGCGACGCTTGGCCTCCTTGAGTACGCGCATGTAGTAGGAGCTGGGCTTTTTATCAGCTTCCTCGGCCTGGCGAATGCGGTGCATCATGGTCTTTGCCACGCGGACCGTCTCGGGTGCGCCCAGCTTGAGCTGCTGCTTAAAGTGCGTCTCCTCAAGTGAGCTGTTGCGCTCGGTAAAGGTGTCGCACTCCAGCTCGTCGTAGTGGCTCAGCAGGTGCTCGGCATCTTGCTGCGAGATAGCGGCGTGCAAACGGTCGGCCTGCGCCACGGGGTACATGAGGATCGTCTGTGCATGTCCCTGCTTGGTCTCGAGCAGCAGCATGGGCTGCGGTGTGTCGTCCCTAAAACCGACGACGGTGCAGACTCCCTGGCCCGGATGAATGACGTGTTGACCGATTGAGAACATGCTACCTCCAACTTATACGAATTTACGTATGTCTAGAATAACACGCTGACGTGCGCAAACCCTGACTTTATGCAGGAAAAGCACACAACTCTGATAGGTAAGAGTATTCGATAACAGACGCAGCTCATTCACACCTTTATGCATTTTTAACGCCTGCATAATCTGCAGGCAGACCGGCATCTTTGAGTGACTCCATGCAAGCTGTAGTCATTTTTGTGCATATGCAATATCTATTAGCTTTACCCTGCGACAGTGCCCGTCGCTTGTGATAGAGTGCTACAAACTCTGGCTTTTGCCCTACGAGTGACCAAGAGCTCGGGGGCTTTAACACAAGGAGGATCTATGCCCGAGAAGATTGAAGAGCTGGTACGCGCTGCGCTTGCTGCGGCCCAGGAGGCCGGCGACCTTTCCGCATTTGAACTTGACGATTGCGCTATCGAGCGACCGGCTGACACTTCTCATGGCGAGTGGACCTCTACCATGGCCCTGAAGTCCGCCAAGCTGGCCCGCTGCGCCCCGCGCAAGATCGCCGAGGCCATCGTTGCCCATATGCCCGAGGACCCCGCGATCGAGAAGGTCGAGATCGCAGGCCCCGGCTTCATCAACTTCTACCTCTCCGTTGCCGTCAAGAATGCCATCTTTGGCGAGGCTCGCGAGAAGGGCATGGACTTCGCTAAGTCCAACGTCGGTGGTGGCCTGAAGACCCAGGTCGAGTTCGTTTCCGCCAACCCCGTTGGCCCCATGCACATTGGTCACGGCCGCTGGGCCGCTCTGGGCGACTCCCTTTGCCGCGTCATGGACCACGCCGGTTACGACATCCAGCGTGAGTTCTACATCAATGACCACGGCTCTCAGATGAACACCTTCGGCAACTCCATCAGCACGCGCTATATGCAGCTTGCCGACATCATCGCCAAGCAGGGCGTTGATATCGACGAGGCTCACAAGCTGCTGATCGCCGACCGTGACGCCTTTGTTGCCGACGAGAACGACGAGCACCCCGAGACCCATCCGTATCAGGACAACTTTGCCGAGACCTTGGGCAAGGACTCTTACGGCGGCGACTACATCATCGACGAGGCCGCCGAGTTCTGGCGCACCGACGGCGACAAGTGGGTCGACGCCGATCCGCAGGAGCGTATGGAGAGCTTCCGTGAGCGCGGCTACGTGAAGATGGTCGACAACATGCGCGACCTCTGCCACGCCGTCAACTGCGACTTTGACCGTTGGTACTCCGAGCGCTCGCTGTATGTGAAGGACACCGAGGGCGAGACCGCCGGCACCTCCGCCGTCGACCGCGCTTTTGAGAAGCTCGACAAGATGGGCTACCTCTACACCAAGGACGGCGCCCTGTGGTTCCGCTCCACCGATCTGGGCGACGACAAGGACCGCGTCCTGATCAAGTCCGACGGCGAGTACACCTACTTCGCCTCCGACGTCGCCTATCACTGGGATAAGTTCCAGCGCGTCGATCACGTCATCGACATCTGGGGCGCCGACCACCACGGTTACATCGAGCGCGTCCGCTGCGTCTGCGACGCTCTGGGTTACCCCGGCAAGTTCGAGGTTCTACTGGGCCAGCTCGTCAACCTGCTGCGTAACGGCAAGCCCGTCCGTATGTCCAAGCGCAAGGGCACCATGGTGACCCTGCAGGAGCTCGTCGACGAGGTCGGCTCCGATGCCGCTCGCTACACGCTCATCTCCAAGAGCTCCAACCAGATGGTCGACTTCGACATTGAGGCCGTTAAGAAGCGCGACAACTCCAACCCGGTCTATTACGTGCAGTACGCTCACGCTCGCGTCTGCTCCATCCTGCGCCGTGCCGCTGACGTAACGCCTGAGCAGGCCGGCGAGATGGGCATGAAGGCCGTTGCCGCCAAGGCCATCGGTGAGAACGTCGATTACTCGCTGCTGACCGACCCGACCGAGCTCGCCCTTTCGCGCAAGCTTAACGAGCTTACCGACCTGATCGCCAGCTGCGCTCGCGACCGCGCTCCGTTCCGTCTGACGCACTTTGCCGAGGAGCTCGCCGGTGACTTCCACAGCTTCTACGCTGCCTGCCAGGTGCTGCCGAGCGAGGGCCGTCCCGTCGGCCCCGAGCTTTCGCGTGCCCGTCTGGCCGCTTGCGATGCCGTCCGCGTGACGCTCGCCCTGGTGCTCACCCTCGTTGGCGTTTCCGCGCCCGAGCAGATGTAAGCTGCGGGTCATTTGACCGTGTAGGTTTGGTTTAACTGAGCCCTATAAGCCCGATCTCCTACGGAGGTCGGGCTTTTTTCGCAAACGCCGACGTATTGATGAATTTGGAACTGCTGGAAATACGAAACTATGCCGGTTTACTACGATGAATTGAGGAATTCCAACCACGCCGGCTTTTCGCTAAAAAGTGCAAGGCATCTACCTGCGGTTTTAGTTCAACCGGTTTCGGAGTAGTCGCGGTTGAGCGATTCATCGTAGTAAACCGCCATAGTTTTGGCGGAGGCAGTCAGATTTGTGGGTGGCAAACCTAAGAGTGTCCCTTTTGACTAGTCGTTTAAGAACGTCCCCAATGACTAAGTTGCAGGTGGCGGCGGTTGTGTTACACTAACGCTGCGTAGTTGACGCAATCATCTCGATACAGATCAATGATGTTCGTCGTTTTGAACGGAACTAGACTGTTTAGCCGCCCTGAAGGTTTATGCAGGGAGCATGTGATCACAGGGCTTGAAAAGAAAGTTGAGCAAACACTGTGTCTGATCAACAGCAAGAAAACGAAATAACGACGACGCAAGCCGCTCCCGCTGCACCGGTTGCGTCGGACCAGGTCGCGGCGCCCGCGCAAGCCTCGGCTCCTGAGACGCCTAAGGCTGCTTCGACGCCTACGCCTGCAGCGGCCGAGAAGGCCGTGTCTGCAACTGGTGAGGAGGCTGCTCCGGCAAAGCCCAAGCTCGCGCGCCGCACGGCCAAGCCTGCCGCTGACGGCGAGGAGGTCACCAAGCCCAAGCGCCGTACCACGCGCACGACGCGCGCCAAGCGCACCGTTGCAGCTGACTCCTCGGCGCCGATTTCCGATGAGGTCGCGCAGGCACGTGCGTTGGCGCAGATTAGCGAGGCTCAGGTGGTGCGCGCCCGCCGTCGTGCTGCCGAGCGCGAGGCCGCGGCTCTGACCGAGCTTGCAGCTCCGTCTGTGCCCGAGACGCCTGCCGCCATTGAGACCCCTGCCGCCGACCTGCCGACCGAGAAGCCGGCACCGCGCACACGCCGCCGCACGGCTGCTAAGGCCGAGCAAGTTGCGGAACAGGTAGCCCCCGAGCTCACTGAGGCTTCGGTCCGTTCCGCGGCAGGGGAGGGCACATTGCCTGTTGAGCCCGCTGCGCCTGTCGAGGCCAACGAAGTTCCCGTTGTCGATCCGGCTTTGCGCCCGCACCGTCGCGGTCGCAAGCCCAAGGCCTTTGTCGAGGCCGAGAAGGCCGCAGCCGCAGCCGCCGCCGCTCGGGATGCTGAGGTGACCGGCAAGTCCTCAACTGCTGCCGATGCACCCGTCCAGGATGCTGCGACTTCCGAGGCCGTTTCTGCCGATGCCGAGCCCGCCGACGTCCGTCCCGGTCGCAGCCGTCGTACTGCTGCTAAGCGCACGTCCAAGGCTAAGGCTGCCAAGAAGGGTGCGTCCGAGGATTCCGCCGAGACGACCGCCGATGCATCGACTGATGCCGTCGAGCCCCAGGACGTCGAACAGCCTGCATCC
Organism: Collinsella aerofaciens; assembly: GCF_964243765.1. Classification (GTDB taxonomy): domain Bacteria; phylum Actinomycetota; class Coriobacteriia; order Coriobacteriales; family Coriobacteriaceae; genus Collinsella; species Collinsella aerofaciens_BU. The sequence continues at coordinate 31,421 of NZ_CAXTGI010000002.1, forward strand.
GAGAAGCCCAAGCGCGGTCGCAAGAAGTCCATTAAGGCCAAGGCCGCCGAGCAGCAGGCTGATGTCGAAGCGCAGGTTAATTCTGGCGCCGAGACCAATGACACCGCTGCGGCCAATGTTGGCACCGCCGCAACCGATGGTGCCGCCCCCGCCGAGGGCGAAGACGGCGCTCGCCCCAACCGTCGCCAGCACAAGCGCAACGAGGAGCGCAACGAGCGCAAGGACGAGCGCAACAACGACCGCCGCAACCGCCAGCGCGATCGCAAACAGCGCAACAAGGAGCGTAATGCCGCTCCCACCGAGCCCACGCTTTCGCGCGAGGAGCTCGCTGCCATGAAGGTCGCTGAGCTGCGCGAGAAGGCCAAGGAGTTCGAGATCGAGACGACCGGCAAGAAGAAGGCCGAGCTCGTCGAGGAGATCTACGTCACCGCCGCGAAGGCCGAGGGCTTCCGCGACATCAAGGGCATTCTGCAGATTCGCCCGGACAGCTCCGGCATCATCCACGCCCATGGCTACATGAAGTCCAACGACGACGCCTTCGTGCCCGCCTACCTCATCCGCTCCGCGCGCCTGCGCACGGGCGACGTCATCGAGGGCTCGCTGCGTCCTTCGCGCGGCGGCGACAAGCGCGCCGGCCTCGCCAAAATCACGACCGTCAACGGTCTGGACCCCGAGCAGATTCGCAACCGCCCCAAGTTCGGCGACCTCACCCCGGTCTATCCCAATGAGCCGCTGCGCATGGAGCACGGCAAGGATTCCATCACCGGTCGCGCCATCGACATCGTGTCACCGATCGGCAAGGGCCAGCGCGGCCTGATCGTGTCCCCGCCCAAGGCCGGCAAGACTACGATCCTCAAGAAGATCTGCCAGTCCATCTCGATTAACAACCCCGAGGTGCACCTCATCTGCCTGCTCGTCGACGAGCGCCCCGAAGAGGTCACCGATATGCAGCGTTCCATCAAGGGTGAGGTTGTGGCGTCGACCTTCGATATGCCTGCCGACAACCACACTCGCGTGGCAGAGCTCGTCATCGAGCGCGCCAAGCGCATCGTAGAGCTGGGTGGCGACGTCGTGGTGGTGCTCGACTCCATCACGCGCCTCGCCCGCGCCTACAACTTGGCGGCGCCCGCCTCGGGCCGCATCCTTTCGGGCGGCGTCGATTCGGCGGCCCTATATCCGCCCAAGCGCTTCCTGGGTGCAGCCCGCAATATCGAGAACGGTGGCTCGCTTACCATCCTGGCCTCTGCCCTCATCGACACCGGTTCCAAGATGGACGAGGTCATCTTTGAGGAGTTCAAGGGCACCGGCAACATGGAGCTTAAGCTCGACCGCGACCTGGCCGACCGCCGCATCTTCCCGGCTATCGACCCCGTTGCCTCCGGTACGCGTAACGAGGACCTGTTGGTCGACGAGCAGATGCGTCCGTTTGTCTTTGGCCTGCGTCGCATTCTTGCCGGCATGAACAACACCGAGCGCGCAGCCGCATCGTTTATCAAGGGTCTTAAGGGCACCAACACCAACCAGGAGTTCCTGGTGCGTTCGGCCAAAAAACACAGCGACTACGAGCAGACGTTCTAGGTTGTCATCCGCGCGCAGCGATAGTCATCAATGCGATAAAGGGTCGGGGCTTTGAGCCTCGGCCCTTTTCCATAGCGCCGCTCCACGCTTATTTTTGACTGTAAGACTGACGAACAGCAGGTTTCCCGTTTCAATCCGACATCGTCGCTTGCAATCGGCAGGGCGGTTTCGCATAATAGCTTTTAAGCTTCGCGACGGAAAACGCAGATGAAACGAACCATATACCGTTGCTTTGGGGCATAGCCCCGCTTCATCTTCTCTCGCGCAGCCAACTGAATGATGCGATTTGGGTGCTGGAAGATGGGGAGAGCTCATGGCTTCTTCTGATGCAACACAACGAGCAGTCCTTGCCGGACTTTCGTGCGGGATCGGCCTTGCCGCTCCCGTGGTTATGTATGCCGCGACGCTGCCGTTTTCGTCGGTGAACGAGACGGTCGTGGCGGGTGCAGTTCCCTTCGCCGTGGGCGCGGTGGCGGGCGTGGGTATCTATGCCGCCTCGCTGGGTATCTCCGAGTATCGTGCGCAGCGTGAAGAGCGTCTGTTCCAGCCCGATGCCATGGGCGGTGCCGCCAATCTCAATCAGCATCAAAGCGAGTTCAAGACCGCCTCGATTCCAGCTCAGCAGCAGGATGCGATTCCGTACGCTGCGGCTTCTGCTTCTCAGGCTCAGTCGGAGCAGTCTACCTCGGCATTCCTTTCCGGCCTGACTGGTGCGTTCCAGCGCCGTCATGCCGATGATGGTGTCCCTACCATCGCTCGAGCCGCAGATGCTATGGACGAGGCCGAGGCTTGGTCCATGATCGACAGCATGCTCGACGACGATTCGCCGGTTAGCTGCGACCCTGCACGCTCGCGCGACGTCTATCAAGTCGCCATCGACGAGCTCACCAACGGCGGGCAGACCGGCTCCTTCAATCGCGATGATATCGCCGCCGCGGCACGCGCCGTGTCGGGCTCCCAGGCCGCCCCTGCGGGCAGCACGGCGGCTTTCGTGGCACTCGTTGCCAACGCGGCAGCCAATAACGCCTACAGCGCTACCTCGGCGGACGCGAACGTTTCTGCCGATAATTCGTACGTTGATGAAGCCATGACCGCGGACGAGGAGGCCGTTGCCGCCCGCCGTGCCGCCGAAAGCTCGCTTTGGGGCGCTCCTGCCCAGCAGCAGGCGGCTGAGGCTGCGCCGTACAACGCAAACCTCGCCAGCATGCCTATCATTTCCGGTGCCGCGGACATCGATCTCGATGACCTCGATGAGCCTGCAGCCATCACCGCATCGATTGATGCCCAAGATCGCATCGACACCGGCGACCTTCCGGACGCCTCGCTCGAGGTTGATGTCCCCATGGCCGATTACTCGGGCCACGAGGACATGTGGGCCGCCGCCACCGCGATTCTGGATGAGATTGACGAGCCTGCTCCTGTTGCAGCCCCCGCTCCCGTCGCTGCCCCTCAGCCTGCTGCCCCCGCCTATGTCGGCCGTCACAGCGCTGTGTTCCCCGAGGATACTGCCCGTATCTCGCGCGAGAGCATCGAGCGGGCCGAGGCTATTGCCGCCGGCATTATGGAAAACCGTCGTCACGAGCGCGTCAATCAGATCCTCGAGGAAGAGATCGAGCGCCTGCAGTCCTCTACCGCCAAGCGTACGGGCCGTGCCTATCTGAGCGTTATCGAGGGCGGTACCGCCAGCTTCGCGCCGCTCCGCGCGGAGGCATAACTTCTGCATGGTTAAGATCAATCGAAAATGGGCGGTCGTGACCTGCCTGATGGCGCTCTTGATCTGGGGCAATTCGCTGGTTCCCGGCTCGGGGTCGGGCTCGCTGAGCCTAACGGTCATGGAAGCTATCCGCGGTTTCCTGCACGGCGTAGGACTTCCATATGCATGGGTGACCAACTTTGTTGTTCGCAAGTGCGCGCATTTTACCGAGTATATGGTGCTCGGCATCTTGGCAACGCACGCCTTTGATTTTGAGGGCCGGCGCACCTTTGACGTGCTGCTGCCCACGGCGGTGTTCCTGCTGCTGATTCCCTCGATCGACGAGACGATTCAGCTCTTTGTGCCGGGACGCGCCGGCATGATCACCGATGTGATGATCGACGGCTGTGGTGCGGCAACGGGCGTTGTGCTCCGATATCTCTTTCGGTCGCTGATGTGCCCCAAAAAGGCCGCCTAGGACGTATTGTTTTGTCCTAGGCGGCCTTTTTTATTTGAGGACTTATATGAGGCGTGGTGGCGTCGTTCCGTAGGTCGGATTTGCCGGGCGCGCCACGCCCTGTGGGTGCGTCTGCTACTGAAGCGCCTGTGCGCCCAGGGCCAGGCAGCCCATAATGCCCTGCTTGCCCTCGAGGCTGTTGTTGACGATGTAGCTATCGATGTCGGCCATCTCGGGCGTGACGATGTAGCCGTTGAGCATCTCGGCGCACTTCTTGCGTGCGAGCGGCACGATGGGGGTGTGGTCGGCCACGCCGCCACCGATGACGATCTTCTGCGGTGCGTAGCACAGGATGTAGGTCATGAGCGCCTGCGCCAGATAGCCGGCGAGCAGGTCCATGGCCTCCGGGTCATCGGCCATCTCTCCGGCGCTCTTGCCACCCCAGCGCTTTTTAACGCCGGGGCCGGCGATGAGGCCCTCGAGGCAGTTGTCGTGGAAGGGGCAGCCGCTGTGCTCGCCAATGGTGTCGCGCGGGTCGCGCGTGACCAGGATGTGACCGGCCTCGGGGTGCATCATGCCGTGCACGAGCTGGCCGCCCGAAAGCACGCCGGCGCCCACGCCGGTGCCGATGGTCAGATACACCACGTCCGTGAGGCCTTGGGCGCAACCAAAGGTGACCTCGCCCAAGCAGGCGACGTTGACGTCGGTATCGTAGCCGCAGGGAATGTCGAGCTCGTTTTGAATGGTGCCCAGCAGGTCAAAGTAGCGCCATGCCGTCTTGGGGGTCTCCAAGATCTTGCCGTACTGGGGCGAGGCGGGGTTGACTGCGGTGGGGCCAAAGGCGCCGATGCCCAGCGCGGCGATGCCCTTGTTCGCAAACCATGCGTTGACGGCCTCGACGGTCTCCTGCGGGGTCGTGGTCGCGATCTGCTCGCACTCCAGGACTATACCGTCTGCATAGCCCGTGGCGCAGACCATCTTGGTGCCGCCGGCCTCGAGCGCTCCGATAAGCTGCTCTGCCATAGTATTCCTCTCTGGGACGAGTTGCTCCGTGACTAAAGTATAGCGCTCAAAAAAGTAAATGAGGTCGCTATAAAAAGAAACCTCGTGGCCCAACGGGTTCACGAGGTTTCTTTAGTGCCTTTAGTTACTGACCGTCCTTACCCGCGCGGTTCGATTTTATCACGCAGAGACTTGAGGTTCTCCAGTGCCGCGTTAAGCGTCTCGTCTCGCTTGGCAAAGTGGAAACGAATCAGATGGTTGACGGGCTCGCGGAAGAAGCTGGAGCCCGGAACGGCGCCCACGCCCACCTTGGAGGCCAAATCCTCGCAGAAGTCGAGGTCGCTGTTATAGCCAAACTCCGAGATATCCATCATCACGTAGTAGGCGCCCTGCGGCACGTTGTGCGTGAGTCCGATGCTGTCGAGTCCCTGACAGAATAGGTCGCGCTTGGCGGTGTAGAGGTCGAGGACCTTCTGGTAATAGCTGTCGTCGAAGTTGAGGGCGGTGACGACGGCCTCTTGCAGGGGAGCGGCGGCGCCCACGGTGAGGAAGTCGTGAACCTTTTTGATGCGCTCGGTGATTTCGGCAGGAGCGATGGTGTAGCCCAGGCGCCAGCCGGTGATGGAGTAGGTCTTGGATAGCGAGCTGCAGCTGATGGTGCGCTCAAACATGCCGGGCAGCGTGGCCATGTACACGTGCTCGTGGGGCGCGTAGACGATGTGCTCGTAGACCTCGTCGGTGATGCAGTAGGCGTCATACTTTTTGCACAGGTCGGCGATAAGGGTGAGCTCCTCGCGGGTAAAGACCTTGCCGCAGGGGTTGGACGGGTTGCATAGAACGATCGCCTTGGGATCGTTGTCGCGGAAGGCCGCCTCCAGGACCTCACGGTCAAAGTCAAAGGTGGGCGGGTTGAGCGGCACGTAGATAGGCTCCGCACCCGAAAGGATCGTGTCGGCGCCGTAGTTCTCGTAGAATGGCGAGAAGATGACGACCTTGTCGCCGGGGTTCGTGACCGTCATCATGGCGGCCATCATGGCCTCGGTGGAGCCGCAGGTGACCACGATGTTCTCGTTGGGGTTGATCGGCATGCCCATAAAGTGCTCCTGCTTGGCGGCAAGCGCCTCGCGCATGGCCTGGGAGCCCCAGGTGATGGAGTACTGGTGGTAAAGCGGCTTGGGGTCGGTGGCAATGGTGCTGAGGCTATCGAGCAGCTGCGCCGGGGGATCGAAATCGGGGAAGCCCTGCGACAGGTTGACGGCACCATACTTGTTGGAGATGCGCGTCATGCGGCGGATGACCGAATCGGTAAACGCCGCCGTGCGGTTGGAGAGTTCTTTCATGCCTATCCTTTCGAGCATTGGGTGGAGCAAGTTTACTCCTATGGAACCGGTGGGATTTGCTCGAAACGGGCTCGAAAAACTCTTTTCAAAATTCTTGAAAATTGGGGCTTGCATCGCGTGGCGTTCCTTGCAATAATAGTCGAGCGCGAAGCGCACAGGACACGGTGGGTGTAGCTCAGTTGGCTAGAGCGACGGGTTGTGGTCCCGTAGGTCGAGGGTTCGAGTCCCTTTACCCACCCCAGTTCTTGCTTCGTGTTGATATCGGGTCGTTAGCTCAGTTGGTAGAGCAGGGGACTCTTAATCCCAAGGTCCAGGGTTCGACCCCCTGACGGCCCACCACACGATATCTCCTCTAAAGTCCGCCACCACGGACTTTAGCTTTGGGTCGTTAGCTCAGTTGGTAGAGCAGGGGACTCTTAATCCCAAGGTCCAGGGTTCGACCCCCTGACGGCCCACCCAAAGATTGTTAAAGCGACTAGCTCCGGCTAGTCGCTTTTTTGTTACCCCGACATGGGGTCGAACCCGTCGGGGCGCGGAGCTGAGGAAACGCGCGAGCGTTTACCAGCGCAGCGCGCAAGGCGCGAAGCGCCGCAGCGGTCGCCTGCGCAGCAGGCTGACCCCCTGACGGCCCACCCAAAGATGATTAAGACGGTCAGCGAAGGTTGGCCGTCTTTTTTATTAACCTCGCATGGGGCCGAACCCGAAAGGGCACAGCCGCTTTCACAGATCGAGTCTACCCTGGGGATCAGTAAAACCGGCGCGTCTGCACGGCAAAGTATGCCTGGGCGAGCGCGATCTCTGGCTTGTTTGAATCTCCGTTTTGGGCGATTAAATAGCATGTATAGCGCGTAAGCTTGTAGTCTTTAACCGCGCGAGCGGCGACACCGGCAGTTATCATTTTCGTGGTGTCACGAAAATGGGAATCAAATGGAGTTTTATTTGTTTCGCACGAGACTTTTGCCCTCTTAACAACTTCGGCGAAGTTCTCCCATCGAGTGTATCCCATGGGTTCCATTAAATCGCGTGCGAGTCAATACTCAACGCCGTCTTCCACATTGGCGTAGCTATCAAGTTCGACACGCCACTTCTCGATATCTCTACTGTCCATATCTCCTCCTCGCTGATCTATTGTCTATGCGCGCTTTGCCCGCTCTGTACTCAAAATAAGGATACGCTGCCGTGCGGACACGAATGGGCCCTGTGCCACTTCGAGGTCACGGGGCCCATAAATATCGATTAGTTGTGCTCTGCTCTAGATAGGTGTCCAGTTTAATTCGATCGATAGTGCGAACCCAGGCTTTCGGTCCGCTTGCGCATGGCTTTGACCATCTCCGTTGCCAGCTGATTCTGCGATTGCAGGCGGGCGAGGGCTGCGATCTCGCTGTCATTGGCATGCGGCTTGCTCAGCGCCGTTGCCTCGTCTTTCAGGCTTTCAAGCTGTTGCAGGGCCTTGGATAGACCTGCTTCGGTCCTGTCGATCATGCAATAGGTGCTCATCGTGTGCTTAAGGCTGTGTGTCAGGCGTTCGGCATCTGTTGTGGCAATGCCATACTGAGGGAGGGCGATATCCATCGGAGCGGCCGCCTCGGGAGCGTCCAGTGCCGCGTGAGCCGCTGAGACGCCCGCGATGCGCCCAAACACGATGCCGTTGGCGCTTGACAAGCCGCCGATGCGGTCGGCGCCGTGCATGCCGCCTGTTGCCTCACCGCAGGCGTAGAGGCCCTCAACGCCCGTGTACGCGGTCATGTCGATCTTGATACCGCCGTTAGCGGCGTGGGCATACATCGCAACGCGCATCTCGTCGGTCGGGGCGATGCCGTGCTCGTCTTGCAGCCAGGTGGCAAAGGTCTGCACAAACTCTGGGACATCCTCGCGGGGGAAATCGTAGTGGAGCGCCAGGCCTTCGGCTCCCGCTTGGTCGATGGCTAGGTCGATAGCGCGAGAATCCAGACGCGAAGTGAAGGGACCATATCCGGAGCGTTGCTCGAGCAGATCGTCGAGCTTATCGTCGGCGTTATCGACCGGCTGGTCGAACTTGACGTAGCGCCAGGTCTTCTCGTTAAAAACAAGGTTTCGCTTGGGCTCTATAAAGCCGGGCATCATCTGCATGAACTCTATATTAGTAAGGGACGCACCGTGCGCCAGCGCGATAGCCTGTGATGAGCTGAGCACGTCGGCGGAAGTGAGGCTGCGCTCGAACAGGCCACCCGTGCCGCCCGCAGCGATGATAGTGGCCTTGACTGCCATAGGCACGAGACGCTCGTTTGTCCGGTCGTAGAGCGTGGCGCCGACAATCTTTCCGTCCGTATCTTCAACAAGGTCGATAAGCTCATGGCGGGGGAGCAGGCGAATGCCGAGCGACTCGATCCGGGTCGTCAGAGCGTCCTCAAGGGGCTTGCGGGTGAGGCCGCGCCACATGCGCGTCTTGTGGTCAAAGCAGGGGATAAACTGCTTTTGCTGAGCGCTTTCGGCGCTTTGCGGACGCTGAAGCTCAACGCCCAAGTCTTGCTCGAGCCATTCAATTGCCTGGGGAATGCCGTGGACAAACGTCTGGACAAGCTCGGGGTCGGCGACGCCGCCACCAACGGTCTGGATGGTATCGATGAGGTCTTGTTCGTCGTCTTCGTTAACGGGTCCGATAAGCCCCAGGCCCCAGGTTCCGGGGAAGAAGCTCGATCCACTCATAGTCTTGCCGGCGCATGCCACAGTGACGGTTGCACCCGTGCGTGCCGCTTCGATGGCGGCGCAAAGGCCCGCAATGCCAGATCCAATTACCAGTACATCAGTCGATTCCATCGGATTCCTTTCTCGTCTGGCGCATTGTCGCACGGGTGATCGGCTATGGGGCCGCAAAGACTCGGCAAATCGGTAAAGGGCACATATGGAAGGTGGGCGTCATGGACGTTCTGACGCTCCGTCTCATCACATCTCGTATTTCGCCCCAACTGATATATTGGCATTAGCTACCCTGCGACAGCGCAAACAAAAAGAGCCGCTACCTCGAAAGGTAGCGGCTCCAAAGCTCAACTATTTGAGCATCGCGCGGGCGCGATTAGGCCTTGAGGGCCTCCTCGACGGCGACAGCGCAGGCGACGGTGGCACCGACCATGGGGTTGTTGCCCATGCCGATGAGACCCATCATGTCGACGTGCGCAGGCACGGAGGAAGAACCGGCGAACTGGGCGTCGGAGTGCATACGGCCCATGGTGTCGGTCATGCCGTAAGAGGCAGGGCCGGCGCCCATGTTGTCCGGGTGCAGAGTACGGCCGGTGCCGCCACCAGAAGCGACGGAGAAGTACTTCTTGCCAGCCTCGATGCGCTCCTTCTTGTAGGTGCCAGCGACGGGGTGCTGGAAGCGCGTGGGGTTGGTGGAGTTACCGGTGATCGAGATGTCGACGTTCTCGTGCCACATGATGGCAACGCCCTCGCGGACGTCGTCGGAGCCGTAGCAGTTAACGGCAGCGCGGGGACCATCGGAGTAGGGGATGGTCTCGACGACCTTGAGCTCGCCCGTGTAGTAGTCGAACTGGGTCTTCACATAGGTGAAGCCGTTGATGCGGGCGATGATCTGGGCGGCGTCCTTGCCCAGACCGTTGAGGATAACGCGCAGCGGCTTCTTGCGAGCCTTGTTGGCGTTCAGAGCCAGGCCGATAGCGCCCTCAGCGGCAGCGAAGGACTCGTGGCCGGCCAGGAAGGCGAAGCACTCGGTGTCGTCGGAGAGCAGCATAGCGCCCAGGTTGCCGTGGCCCAGACCGACCTTGCGGTCCTCGGCGACGGAGCCGGGAACGGTGAAGGCCTGGATGCCCTCGCCGATGATGGCGGCAGCCTCAGAAGCGGTCTTGGCGCCACGCTTGACAGCGAGAGCGCAACCGAGGGTGTAGGCCCACTCGGCGTTCTGGAAGGCGATGGACTGGGTGTTGTTGACGATCTCACGCGGGTTGAAGCCCTTGTCGGTGCAGATCTGCAGAGCTTCCTCGAGGGAGGCGATGCCGTTGTCGGCGAGGCACTTGTTGATCTTGTCAGCGCGGCGCTCGTAACCTTCGAACGTAACAGTCATAGTTATTTCCCTCCCTTTCTACTCGTGAACCGGGAACACGCTGGCGACGGAGTGAGTCTCCTCGTCGGTGCGCGGGTCGATGTACTTGGCAGCGTTCTCCCACTGACCATAGTGGCCCATAGCGCCAGCGATGGCCTCCTCGGGGGTCTTGCCGGCCTTGACGGCGTCGGTGAACTTGCCGAGGTTCAGGAACTCGAACGCGATGATCTCGTTCTTGTCGTTGAGAGCCATGCGGGTGACGTAGCCCTGAGCGAGCTCGAGGTAACGAGCGCCCTTGGCCTTGGTGCCGAACATGGTGCCGACCTGAGAGCGAAGGCCCTTGCCGAGGTCGTCGAGGGAGGCGCCCACGGGCAGGCCGCCCTCGGAGAACGCGGTCTGGCTGCGGCCGTAAACGATCTGCAGGAAGATCTCGCGCATAGCAACGTTGATGGCGTCGCAGACGAGGTCGGTGTTGAGGGCCTCGAGGATGGTCTTACCGGGAAGGATCTCGGAAGCCATGGCGGCAGAGTGGGTCATGCCCGAGCAACCGATGGTCTCAACGAGGGCCTCCTCGATGATGCCGTCCTTGACGTTCAGCGTGAGCTTGCAGGCGCCCTGCTGAGGTGCGCACCAACCCACACCGTGCGTAAGACCGGAGATGTCGGAAATCTCCTTAGCCTGGACCCACTTGCCCTCCTCGGGGATGGGTGCGGGGCCGTGGTATGCACCCTTGGCAACGGGGCACATGTTCTCCACTTCCTGTGAGTACTGCATGCCTCTCCTCTCTATCGTGTTGGCGTCCCGTCTGGGGGTCGTGGCTGGCGATTGCCGGGCGACCCTTCGAAAGGGACATGACATGCAGCCCCTATAATACCGCGAAATGCACGGAATATTCGGCGAACGGCTCAGTTTTCGTAGCGAGAAGTCCGGAAGTTTTAATTGAAACGGTTTAACTATATGTTCTGTGGTCGCGAACTTCCGTAGAGGGGGTTCGTCTTGGGCAAGCTTTTGGTCAGCTCTTGTATGCGTTGCGGGGTCTGACCTGTTGCAACGGTGCCGTTCGCCGCCCGTTTACTGCCTTTGGCCGCGCGAGTGTATTGTTTTGCGTGAATGTTTTGATGGCACGCTTCAATCGTGCTGTATTGGATGGCAATCAGATCCCGGCGAAGGGAGCGCCATGCAGCGCGTTTGGAGAACGGTTACCGGCTTTTACCATGTCTGTGCCCGCGGTGTGGGCAAGCAGCTCATCTTTGAGGGCGATGAAGACCGGTGGGAGTTTTTGGAGCTGATGCGCGAGTGCTGCCGCGAGGCGGGCGTGACGGTTATCGCCTGGTGCCTTATGGGCAATCACGTGCATCTGGTGCTTGCAGATTACGAGGACGCGATGAGCGCGGCGATGCACCGGCTGCTTTTGACGTACGCGCGGCGGTTCAATAAACGCACGGGGCGCACGGGTCATCTGTTCCAGAACCGTTTTGACCGGCGCTCGCTCGATACCGACCGTTATCTAATGGCCGCCATTCGCTATGTTCATGCTAATCCGCAGGAGGCGGGTATCGCCCTGATCGAGCGCTATCCGTGGAGCAGCTTTGCCGAGTATCTGCGAGCGTATGACAACGATATGACGAGGGGATTTTCGGACCCTTCTTGTGTGCTCGAGCTCTTTGAGTCTGTCAGGGGGTTTCTGGATTATTCTCTGTCAATGCCCGATGGTTCCGATCCGGTGATTCATGATATGGATGAGACAGAGTGGGAGCGGCGTGCGTTTGCCGACAAGATGGCGAAGCGCCTGGGTGTGCCGCTCAACAAACTCAAGACCGTAGCACCCTCGCGGCGAGACGGAATCATTTTCGCCCTGCACGATGGCGGCTACACGGTGCGCGAGATCGAACGGTATACGGGAATCAGCAAGAGTACCGTCTCTCGTATCGTGCGCGCTTATGCGCGGGTGAAGGCTCAGGCTGAGGGCTCGGAATAGAAAATGGCCGAACCACTCTTGTCAAGCGATTCGGCCAACAAAATTCTTAAGATTTGGGACAAATACTACTGATTATTTTGTCCCGTGAGCATGCCGTCGAGGGTGCGCCAGGCGAGCTCGGCGCATTTGACGCGGGCGGGCATGTGCGAGATGTCCTGGAGCTGGGCGGCTTCGTCCAGGTCTTCCAGGTCCTCCTCGGAGAGCTGCTCGCCGCGGATCATGGCGAGGAAGAGCTCTGCCAGGCGGCGAGCTTCCTCGACGGTCTCGCCGGTGATGAGGTCGGCCATGATGTCGGCACTGGCCTGGCTGATGGCGCAACCGTGGCCGGTAAAGGAGGCCTCCTCGATCACGTTGTTCTCGACGCGTAGCTGCAAGGTGAGCTCGTCTCCGCAGCTGGGGTTGATGCCGTCGTGCTCGTGCGTGGGGGCGTCCATCTCGTACTTGTAGTCGGGGTGCGAGTTGTGCTCCATAAATGTGGTGGAGGTGTACAGATTACCCATTGAACGTGCTCCAAACGTGATGCAGGCCGGCGATGAATTTGTCGATGTCGGCCTTGTCGTTGTAGAAGGCCACGCTGGCGCGGCAGCAGGCAAGGTTCTCGACGCCCAGCCAGGTGAGCAGCGGCTGCGCGCAGTGGTGGCCGGCGCGGATACAGACGCCGTCCATGTCCATGATGCTCGCGACGTCGTGTGGGTGGATGCCGCGGACGTTAAAGCTCACGACGCCGTGGTGGTTGTCCCAGTAGATCGAGCCGATGATCTGGACAAAGTCGAGCTGCATGAGCTCGCCCATCAGGTAGTGGACGAGTGCCTGCTCGCGTGCCTGGATGTTCTCGTAACCCACCGTGTTGATCAGGTAATCGAGTGCGGCGCCCGTGGCGAAGATGCCGGCGGCGTCCTGCGTGCCGGCCTCGAATTTCTCGGGGACGGGCGCCCAGACAGCGTCCTGCTCGGTGACCGAATCGATCATCTCGCCGCCGGTAAGCATGGGCGGCATAGCGTTGAGCAGGTCCATCTTGCCCCACAGCACGCCGATGCCCATGGGGCCCATGGCCTTGTGCGCGCTAAAGGCAAAGAAGTCGGCGCCCAGGTCGGCCACATCGACCGGCATGTGCGGCAGCGACTGCGCGCCGTCGACGACCAGATAGCCGCCGTACTTGTGCACGAGCTTGCCGAGATTCTTGACCGGGTTCTCGACGCCCAGCACGTTGGAGACCTGTCCCACGGCCAGGATCTTGGTCTTGGGACCCACCTTGGCAAGAACCTCCTCGGTGGTGAGCTGGCCGGTTTTGGTGGGGTAGAGGTAGACGAGCTTGGCGCCGGTCTCGCGGCAGACCTGCTGCCACGGAATCAGGTTGGAGTGGTGCTCCATGATGGTGATGACGACCTCGTCGCCCGGTTCGAGCACCGTGGGCGCAAAGCTCTTGGCGACCAGGTTGAGCGACTCGCTCGTGTTGCGGGTGAAGACGACCTCGTTGGCGTTGGGGGCGCCGATGAGGTCGGCGATTTGCTGGCGCACCTTCGCGATGGCCTCGGTGGCCTCGACAGACAGCGAGTACAGGCCACGCAGGGGGTTGGCGTTCATGCGCTGGTAGAAGTCGCGTTCGGCGTCGAGCACACAGGCAGGGCGCTGCGCGGTGGCGGCGCTATCGAGGAAAGCGATCTCGGGGTGCTGCTGGAACAGCGGGAACTGGCCCTTGTAGGGGTTGGTCTCGATGTCCACGGTGGGCCAGCCGCGCGAAGCCTCGTCGCTGGCGTCGAGCTCCATGGGCTCGGGGGCAGTACAGGTGTCGCATTTAACGTGCTCGGTGTCGATCATGCGAGCTCCTCTTCAAAGTTGTCGATCAGGTTGTTGCCTAGGCGGACGACGGCGGCGCGGGTGCGCTCGTCGGTGGCGGAAAGCGCGGCGTCCTCCAGCTTGGCGCGGATGAACAGGTCCTCGGCGGCGTTTTGGTCAAGGCCGCGGCAGGCGAGGTAGAACAGCTGCTCGTCGCGGACGTGACCGATGGTGGCGCCGTGGTTGCCGGCGACGTCGTCCTCGTCGCAGAGAATGACGGGAACGGTCTTGTTGTCGACGCCCTTGTTGGCCAAAAGCACCGTCTCGCGCTCGGTGCCGGTTGCACCCTTGCAGCCGTGCACGAGGTCGATGGTGCCACGGTAGACCTTCTTGGACGTGCCGGTCAGCACGCCGTTGGCGTCGATCTCGCACTCGGTCTTGCGACCGCGGTGGCGCAGCTCGTAGTTAAAGTCGCGCACCTGCTCGCGGGCGCCCAGGTAATCAGTATCGATGGTGACCTTGGCGGTATCGCCCAGCAGGTCGCCGGCAAGGCCGGTGGCGCTGGCGCCGGCACCCAGGACGGTGTGTTGCACGTTGACGCGCGCGCCCTCGTCCAGGAACAGACCGGTGTCGTCGAGCGCGATCCAGCTATCGTCGAGCGTCTGCGTGCAGGTCACGTTGACGGTGGCGTACTCGTGGGCGCAGACGCGCAGCACGGAGCCCACGACACCCTCGCCGGTAACGGGGGAGTCTAGGGCAATATGCAGATTGAGCGTCGACTGGGGACGGGCGACGACGTCGATGGCGGCGATGGCCGCGGCGGCATCGACACCGCTCACGCGCACGGTAACCGTGGCGTGCTTGTATGCGGGCACATCGATGACGATGCGCTTGGTAGCGTGCTCGGCCAAGTAGGCGTAGGCAGCCTCGCCCATGCCGGTCTCGAAGGCCTCGGCAGGGGAGAGCTCCTCCTCGAGCTTGATGGCGCCGGTCTGGTAGACAGAGGTGGCGGGCACGTCGAGCTCGGTCTCGGGCGTGATGCGGGCACGGTCGGCAGCGTCGCCGGGGGCGGAGGCGCGGCGCTCGGGGAAGCGCTCGGCCATGGCGTCCATGGCGGCGTCGAAGGCGTCGGCCGAGCCGGCAAGCTGCTCGTCCAAGCCCTCGACCTCAACGGCCTCGGCGGGTGCGGCGGCAAGTTCGGCCGAAAGCTCGAGCTTAGTCTGGTTCATCTTGAGCCAGCCCCAAGTTGCAGCAGGCATCGCATTGACCTGCTCGAGCGTGGTGGCAGCGGTGTTCGTGGTCTGTTTCATTATCCGATCGCTCCTTCCATCTCGAGCTTGATCAGGTTGTTCATCTCGACGGCGTACTCCAGCGGCAGCTCCTTGGAGACCGGGTTGGCAAAGCCGTTGACGATCATGGTGCGGGCCTCTTCCTCCGAGATACCGCGGCTCATCAGGTAGAACACCTTGTCGTCGCCGATGCGGCCGATGGTGGCCTCGTGGCCGATATCGACGTTCTTGGCGCGGATGTCCATGGCCGGAATAGTGTCGGAGCGGCTCTGGTCGTCGAGCATCAGCGACTGGCAGCTCACGGTTGCCTTGGAGCCCTCGGCCTTGGGTGTCGCCACAATAGAGCTGCGGAAGGTCTGAATGCCGCCACTCTTGGAGATGCCCTTGGTCTCGACGGTTGCCGAGGTCTCGGGCGCGTTGAGCACGACCTTGCAGCCGGTATCCAGGTTCTGGCCGGCGCCGGCAAAGGTAATGCCGGTAAAGCTCGAGCGGGCGCGACGGCCGTTGAGCACGCTCATGGGGTAGAGGTAGCCCACGTGGCTGCCGAAGGAGCCACTGATCCACTCGATGTCGCCGTCCTCGTCCACGCGCGCACGCTTGGTGTTGAGGTTGTACATGTTCTTGGACCAGTTCTCGATAGTCGAGTAGCGCAGGTGCGCACGCTTGCCCACAAAGAGCTCGACGGCGCCGGCGTGGAGGTTGGCCACGTTGTACTTGGGCGCGGAGCAACCCTCAATAAAGTGCAGGTCGGCATCGTCCTCGACGATGATGAGCGTGTGCTCAAACTGGCCGGCACCCTTGGCGTTAAGGCGGAAGTAGCTCTGCAGCGGGAAGTCGAGCTTGGTGCCCTTGGGCACGTAGACAAACGAGCCGCCCGACCATACGGCGCCGTGCAGGGCCGCAAACTTGTGGTCGGTGGGCGGGATGAGCGTCATAAACTTCT
Source organism: Collinsella aerofaciens (assembly GCF_964243765.1). GTDB lineage: Bacteria > Actinomycetota > Coriobacteriia > Coriobacteriales > Coriobacteriaceae > Collinsella > Collinsella aerofaciens_BU. Next base: position 47,513 of record NZ_CAXTGI010000002.1, read on the forward strand.
CGTGGATGAGCGGCTCCCACTGCGGGTCGTGCAGGGCCTCCTCGATGCCGGAATAGACGATACCCATCTTGGACGCGGTGTCCTGCATGTTGTGGTAGACCAGCTCGGAGTCGTACTGCGCGCCGACGCCCGCCAGGTAGCTGCGCTCGGCCTCGGGGATGCCCAGGCGCTCAAAGGTGTTCTTGATGTCGTCGGGCACCGACTCCCAGTCGTGCTTTTGGTCGGTGTTGGGCTTGACGTAGGTGACGATGTTGTCCATGTCCAGGCCCTCGATGGAGGGGCCCCACGTCGGATCGGGGAAGCGGTTGAAGATCTCGAGGGACTTGAGGCGCAGGTCGAGCATCCACTGCGGTTCGTCCTTCTTGGCGCTGATCTCGCGCACGATGTCGGGCGTGATGCCGGCGTCGAGGCGCTCGAATCCCTCCTCGCCATAGGTGAAGTCGTAGAGGCTGCGGTCGATGTCCGCGACCTCGGTGCGGTTCTTGGTCATTACGTCGCCCCTTTACGCCTGCTGCTCGGCAGCGGCGGCCTCGGCCTGGGCGCGCTGCTCGGCGGCCTCGCGCTCGAAGGTCTCAAAGCCGTTCTTGTCGATCCAGGGGATGAGCGAGGCGTCGTCCTCGCGCACGATATGACCCTTGACCATAACGTGGACGCGGTCGACATCCAAGTGCTCCAGGATGCGCGTGTTGTGCGTGATGATGAGCATGGAGCCGTCGCAGCTCTTGCGGTAGGCGTCCATGCCGTGGCTGACGGTGGAAAGCGCGTCGACGTCCAGGCCTGAGTCGGTCTCGTCCAGAATGGCGAGCTTGGGCTGCAGCAGCAGAAGCTGGAGCATCTCGACCTTCTTCTTCTCGCCGCCCGAGAAGCCCACGCCCAGCTCGCGGTTGAGATAGGCGGTATCCATGTTGAGCTCGGCCGCGAGCTCCTTGACGCGGCGGCGGAACTCCTTGCCCTTCATCTCCAGACCGGGGCGGCCGGCGATGCTGGCGCGCAAAAAGCTCGACAGCGGCACGCCCGGGATCTCGACCGGGGCCTGAAAGCTCAGGAACAGGCCGGCACGCGAGCGCTTGTCGGTGGTGAGCTCGGTGATGTCCTGGCCGTCAAAGATGATGCGGCCGTCGTTGACGGTGTAGACGGGGTCGCCCATGACCAGGTGACCAAGGGTGGACTTACCCGCGCCGTTGGGGCCCATCAGCACGTGGGTCTCGCCGGCGGCGACTTGCAGGTTGACGTTGTGGAGGATGGTCTTCTCGTCCACGGAGGCAGTCAGACCTTCGATGGAAAGCAGCGGATTTGTGCTCATGCTGTCCCTCTCTGTATATGGTGTACTCATAGGTGTACGAAACCCTAGGAATCTTCTCGGAATAAAGTTACTATGGGTTCGGCGTTAGTCAAGGGAAAACCCGACTAATCCACTCGACTTTTCAAATTCTGGGACAAAATAACCTGTTGTGTTTGTCCCACTTACTTAAGATTTGGGACAAACAAACCTGGTTATGTTGTCCCAGATGCGATGGGAGGGTAGGTATGCTCATTTCTTCCAAGGGCCGCTATGCCCTCCGACTGATGATCTATATCGCAGCGCTTGGTAACGCCGAGGGCAAGATCGCCCTGCGCGAGGTCGCCGACCGCGAGCGTATCTCGCAAAAGTATTTGGAGCAGCTGGTTCGTCCGCTTATGAAAGCGGGCCTACTTAAGAGCGTGCGCGGCAAGGGCGGCGGCTACATGATGGCCAAGGACCCGGCCGAGGTGCGTGCCGGCGACATCCTGCGCGCCGTCGAGGGCAGCACGGCTCCGGTGGCGTGCGATGGCATCGACAACAGCTGCGCCCGCAGCGATCTCTGCTCGACCGTCAAATTCTGGCGCGGTCTGGACGACGTGATCGAAAAGTACGTCGACGGCGTGTCGTTGGCTGACCTTGCTGCCGTCCCCGAGATCAACTTCGACATTAAGCTGTAGGGCTGCAAATGACATCTCTCGACAAGGTGTATAAGCAAATTGAAGTTTTTGCTCGGGAATGTGACGCCGAGAAGGTTGTGCTGTTTGGTTCCCGCGCTCGAGGTGACAACTTGCCTAAGAGCGATATCGACATCGCCGTAGCAGGTTGCCGGGATTTCGGCCGGTTGTCATATTTGATCGAGGAGCGCCTTGATACTCTTTTAGATGTAGATGTCGTCAATCTCGACGAGTCCTTATCGCGTCAATTGCTCGATGAAATTGCCAGGGATGGTGTGATTCTGTATGAAAAAATATGAGAACTTTGTCAGCGCCTTGGCGAATCTTGAGGATGCGCCCAATCAGGATCTCAACAATGATTTTGTTCAGAGTGGTTTGATTAATAAGTTCAATCTTCAATTTGAACTGAGCTGGAAGCTCCTTAAGCGTCTGCTCGAGTATGAGGGCGCCACGCTTGCCGCGTCGGGGTCTCCTCGTGCCATCTTGAAGGAGTCCTACCGATTCTACGACTTTATTGATGAGGCGGCCTGGCTAGATATGCTCAAAGACCGCAATACGAACGTCCATATCTATGACAACAAGCTCGCTCAAGATTTGATTCAGCGCATCTTGAACGTATATATTCCCGCTTTTTGTCAGTTGAGGGACGGGCTGATGGAGCGATACGGCGAGCTTCTGATGGCGCCCGACGACCAGTTTGTTTAATTCCTTAAGATTTCGCGGAGGGTTGTTGCCGTTTACCGATGGATTGTTGTGCAACAACGGGCGAGCTGCAATACTAAATCCATCTTTGCAAACCGCACTTTATCTACACTCATGCAGGGAGGACGTATGCAGCCCAAGCATTCTGCTATTGTCGCCGGTCTGACGCTGGCGCTTTCGTTTGGCGCCGTTGCCGCGCCCGCGACCGCTATGGCCGAGGAGCCCACGCCGGGCGTCGCCTCGGATGCCACCGATATCGATAAGGGCCTTTACACCCAGCAGTCCTTCTCGGGCGTGCTGAGGTCGGTCCAGGGCGTTTCGTTTGTCAACGTGACCGACGAGATGAAGTACTTCACCAAATATGAGAGCCACGGTAATTATAACCAGGGCTTTTCGTATGGCGATGGCTATAACGCGCTGGGCTATTACCAGTTTGACCGCCGGTGGTCGCTCATTCCGTTTATGAGGCAGGTCTACAACTACGATTCTGCTAAGTACAGCATGCTCAAGGACGCGATCGGTCGCGGCGGTGAGATTTCTAACGCGAACAACCCCATGTATGCGAACGGACAGCTCACCGAGCTGGGCCGCATTGCGCAAGAGGCCTTCCTGGGTGCGTATAACACCGATCCGGCTGAGTTCTCTGCTCTGCAGGATGCATACGCGTACAACTCGTACTATGCGGTGACGGAGTCGTGGCTTAAGAACGCTTTGGGCATTGACATTTCCGGGCGTGCCGATTGCGTCAAGGGCATGGTGTGGAGCATCACCAACATGTGCGGCACCGGTGGCTGCCAGGACTTTTTCCGTTGGGCGAATCTTTCCAGCAGCATGACCGACCGCGAGTTTGTGACGGCGCTGTCTGATAGCGTGGTCAATAACGTTGCGAAGAAGTACTCGAGCCAGCCCCAGTACCACGAGGGCTGGAAGAACCGCTATCGCAACGAGCTCAAGGACTGCTTGGTCTATATCGCCGAGGACGAGGCTGCCGCGGCAACGCCTGTGGAGCCTGAACCCACGCCGGCGCCCGGCCCGAGCATGGCGCCGGCCGCCCCCGCTGCACCAACGCCTGATGCCGATGGCGATGCGGGCGATAGCGGCGATACGGATACGCCCTCGACCGGTACGGGCAGCGATGATGCCGGTAACGGTGGAGCAACGTCTGGTGGCGCTGCGGCCGGCGATACTTCTGGCTCCACCGATGCGGGAACTTCCAACGGCTCCGGTGGCTCCTCTGCCGATGATGGCTCCTCTAACGGTTCTGGCTCCGATGCTTCTGAGGGTGGTTCGAGCAAGGGTTCCGATGCGGGCAGTTCTTCCACCGAGAACAAGCCCTCCGTTGGTGAGCAGCTTGGATCCGTGCTGGGCTCTCTGACAGCCGGTATTACGAGCGGCTCGCCCTCTGATGAGAATGTTTCTGGCGAGGCTTCTAAATCCGAGACGGTCGGCGAGGCTTCGACTGATGATGGCGCTAAGCAGGCAAGAGCTGAGCATAAGGACGGTGACGCTAAGCGGGCCAAAGCTGATCCTAAGGAGGACGACGAGAAGAACGTCGTTACGACCTCGACGACTACCACCACGACCACGACGTCCAAGTCTTCGGGTGGCAACATGCCCAAGACGGGCGACCTCATCGTTATGGCAAGCCTTGCCAGCGCGAGCTTGGCCACACTGGGTGCCACGTCTATCGTGAGCGGCAAGCATAAGCTCGACCAGCAGAACAAGGCTACCGGCGAGGATGGCTCCGAAGAGTAGCCTTTTGAGTCGCTTTTATAAGAGTTTTGGATGGGGCTCGGTGCGTTTGCATCGGGCCCCATTTTTGTTGTGCAACGATTTATTGCGTTCCTTTGGGGTATCTGTTGCTACCGTTGCCCGAAACGTTTGCGCGGAGATAACGTTGATGCTATGGCTGCTCGGTACAATGGGCATCGTGTTGCGTTTAAGGGAGAAGCTACGGTGTCTGAACAGGCGATTTATGGTGCGGGCACCAACGTTGGTGTACAGTTGCTCAATCGTTTGGATGATGGGCGGCTACCGGTCGACGTGCATGATTTTGCAGAGGCCATAAACCGATGTGTTCTGGTCGACAAGACCATGTTTATTGCCGATGTGCTAGATTGCGACGCGTCCGTCGTGGTGTGCTGCCGGCCCAAGGGTTTTGGCAAGAGCATGAATCTGTCGATGCTCAGGGCTTTTCTGGAGCGTCCCGCGGTCGGTCCTGCGGTCGATCGTGCTGGTCGGAGTTTGTTTGCCGATGCTCAGATTTGGGATGCGGGCGGTGGGCGCTATCGGGATGAGTGCGCGTGCTATCCGGTGATATCGCTGGATTTTTCTGGCGCTGCGAGGCGTGGCGCCACTGTTACCGGTGTGGTGCGTGATGCGTTTATGGGCGAGTGCGCTCGGCTGTTGGCATATCTGGAAGCTCCTGATTTGCCTCGAGGCAAGCTGCGCCACATCGAGCGCGTTGCGCGTGGCGTGGCAAGCGAGGACGAGATTGGCTTGGTGCTCGGTGTGCTTATTGAGTTGCTGGAGATGGCCTGCGATGAACAGGTTGTATTGCTTGTTGACGGGTACGACGTGGCGTGGTTGGGCTATGTGGGCGCGACGGACAATCGCGGCGCCGGTTTGACGGAGCGACTCGGTCGCGTGCTGTTCGATGCCATTGCCGCTGCGGGCGATTCGTTGCGACTGGCGTGCATGATGGGGGAGTGTCCCGGCCCTGCCGAGGCAGCGCTATCTGCGCGCAGTTGCTCGTATCGCCTGGCGACGCCGCTCTCGACATGGTGTGACCGGTGGTTTGGCTTTTCAGATGCCGAGGTTCGGGCTCTGTTGAGCCATGCTGGATGCGAGGAATGCTTGGATGATGCGCGTGAATGGCTCGAGGGATACCGGTTTGGCGGGGCATATTGCTCGAGTCCGGCGCGTGTGATCGGCTTTCTGGACCGTGGCTGCACGCCGCCCATGCGTGCCGACCTGTATGGGTATGCCGATTGCCTGAGTGAGGTAGTTGCCGGGTGGAATCTCGACCGCCTTTCGGCCTTGTTCGATTTGCTCGAAGCCCATGGATGCGTTGAGGTTCCGCTTCGTTTGGACGCCGCGGGGCCAGATGCCTTGCCTGACGACGACCCGTGGACGGCACTGTACCTGTCCGGTTTTCTGACGACGGATATGACCGAGGAGCCGGTAAACGGTGATCTGCGCCGCGCTCTGCGGCTGCCCAATAGCGAGCTTCGCTATGTGCTGCGCTTGGTAATAATTGAGTGGTTTGAGTGCGCTGCCGAGGACGTTCGAGACATCGACGCGTTTCGCGACGGGCTGTGCCGTGGGGACGAGGATGCGGTGAGGCGGGCGCTGGGCCGTGTACTTGGAGATGCGGGAATCGGTGCGACTGACCCAGATGCGCCGCTGCCATATCACCTGCTCTTGCAGGGGCTCTGTTTTGGCTTGCCGGGCTATGCCAATCCTGCCTCGAGACGAACGTGCGGCGCGGATCGCTGGGATATCCAGGTATTCCCTACGGGTAATGTGTTCGATGTGGCCGACACGATCGGCATGCTCGACGAGCGCCCGCTGATAACGATCAACATGATTTACGACCCCGGTGTGGACGCGCTGGGCCTGGAGCTGCTGGCGGTGCACGCACTGCTCGAGATCGAGCGCAACGGCATCGACGAGATTCGAGTGCCACGACCCGGCGTTGGCCGCATGCGCTGGGGATTCGGGTTTGACGGGCAGCGTGTGGCCGCAGTGTGCCAACGGCTGTAGGGGGCGATGAGGTTCCTGCTACTTGTTAACCGCTGCCAGACGAATGAACCGTGCCCGTGCCGTCCTTCCACGACGTCGCCGGGCTCGACGAGCAGCCGCTCGCCGAGCCGCTCGAGTTATCCGACGGGCGCCGCTGCCGCCTGGACATCCCGCAGCCCGGGCTGCTCGAGGACGACTGTGCCGCGTTGCTGCCGCTGCCCACCGGTACAACGCCGGGCCCGCGCTCGCCGGCCGCGAGGTCGCCGTGGGACTGGGTGCCTTCGGCGTCACGCCGGTCGACCCCTCGACCGACGAGGTCGTGGCGACCTGCCCCCCGCGAGCGGGGCGACGCCCCGATGGACAGCGCCGACCCGACGCTGCAGCTCAGACTGCTGTGCATGCGCCCAGGCGGGCGCGGTTGCTCAGGCAGGCAAGGGTCCCCGTGCGCAAGTCGGCCTAGGGGTTCGACTGGTCGCACGTGCGGTTCCCCGAGGGCTGGGGCCGCGACGACATGCACGTTCCTCTCGGACATCGCGATGAACATCGCGAGCATGGACTACTAGTTCTACTGCTTCGCTGGCTGCAGGAACCTCGTTACGATCTACGTGGACTCCACCTGAGCGCTGCCGAGCAGTGCGAGTGGCCTGTACACGTTCTACAACTGCACCCTGATCGTGGGCGGCTGCGGCACGGTGTACAGCAGCTCAAACACGAGCTATGCGTACATGAGGATTGACTCGGCAAGCGTGGCTGGTTATTTGACAGTGGCCTAGTGTTTAAGAATCGTACCCACGGCTTTCTTCGCCACTGGCACAGCCTTGTCTTTAACGATTGGGCCTATCGTGTTTTTCGCCATTACCAGTGCGCCGACGCCTAATGCTGCCATACCGACGCCTGCCAGCTTGGCCTTTTCGGCGGCTACGCCCTTGTGGTATTCGCAAATGGGAGGCTTAGAGCCTTCTGGCAGTTCCTTCTTGCAGACGATGCATCTAGCAGCCATATCTACCCCTGCCCTTCTTCTGCCTGATTTTCAGGGGCATCTTCTCCAACCACCAGATGCACCTCATCAGGTTCTTGCGCCACTTTCCGCAGGGATTCGAGAACGCCGCCCTCAATCAAGCCGGCGCGCTCCTCGCGGCCCCCAATCTGCAGTCCAACAACGGAACCCGATAACTGAACGAAGCCTCTCACTATGTCGCCTCTGTTGCCCTTGCTGTATGAGTTGAGCAAGCGCAGGGTGTCCTTCTGCTCGAGTTTGTTTTCCAGGATGAATTGCTTGAACTGTTCGAGCGCGGCATCTGCAGCTGCTGGCTCCTCAAGGACGCGATAAGCTGCATACTCTGTCTTGGCCATAAGAGCAATCACCGTGAGGTCGACCATGGCAGTGTTTGCTGCCTTGCCCCAGTCCCTGGTCTTGCCCTGCTTGCCCATCGCCAGAGAGAGTTCTGCCTGGAAGTTGCCCTGCAGGGTGCAGCGCGCCTGCGTGGCCGATGACGCGATGTCCAGTATCTTGATCTCGCGCAGCCGCGAATCTTCGATGAGCATGGCCTGCTGCAGTTGTTGCCAGGCGCTCTCGGCCAATGCGATACGGTCTGCCTGGTTCTCGATGCGCAGCGCCTCAACGTTGGCGGCGACGGCCTCGATGGCATCCATGACGTTCGCCATCATCACTTGCATCTGCACATCCACGATTGACTGCGTCATATCTTGCGGAAACTGTTCGGCCTTAATCCTTGCCTTCTCGTATATCTGGCCCGTCTTCACGCTCCTGAGTTGTGGCAGCAGGTCACCGGTCTTCTTCTCGACCGAAAAAACCAGCTCCCCACTCTTCATAAGCTCTTCAGCTGCCGCACTAAAATCAGCGACATACTTCGTGTCTCCTCGATTGGCGAGCTTCTTGATGATGTCATAGATGGCTGGCGCGAACTTAGCCATGGTGTCGGCGTCCGAGAGGAATTTCACGAGCGATTCGTTCGTTTGAGCGGGTATCAGATTCATGCCATTGTCGAACACCGTCGCCTCCAGCACCGTTACCCTAGGAGGAAGCTTTGCTGGAGACAAAGAGCTAATCGGTACGATTGCCGCCTCATCGCTTTGTGTCGCCGTAAAGCCACAATGCGGGCAGGTTGATGCGCTCGAGGATATCTTCGCGTGGCACTCTGGGCAGAAGATTAACGACACAAGGTCATCCTCCCTAAGGTTAAATAATCAAAACCCGTGAGCAATCATGACGCCACAGGCCCATTTACGGGAAATGGAATCCTCGGCGCCGCTGCCTCACATGTGTGCAAATCCTACCACCATCATGCGACGCCAAACTTATTCATCGTTCGCCGTCGGAAAGCATAGGCCAAGATTCGTGTGCCTATCTATGGAATTAAGACCCTGTCTGATGTATTCCCACGTTTCCTTACGATCACCCGCCACCGAGAAATCTGAGTCATTGATGAATGAGATGAATGCCTCGATATCGTTCCGGTACTTGTGGGCAAACGCTAACGAATCCTTACGCTTATCTGAGTCATGGCTATTGAGCTTGTTGTACAAGACGTGGTCTAGATTGCACGACATGTAGATTGCAAGGTACGGTATGCCGCCTATGGCAGGCTCTAACGCTAGCCTGTCCATGTTCGCGCTCTTTCGTCTATTCCGATCGATTATTTGCTGCCGGTTGGCTGCGATGATCTGCCCTGGATTGTAAACGGTCTTCGGAACCGTAGCCAGCTCTGTCACCGCATTGTCTGAAACGTAGGCGCCGTCGGTGTCCATGAGGTGCACGACCTGTAGCATGTCTGCTTTGCGAAGACGGTACGTGCTCATGTGGTCCTTGATGAAAGCGTTGACCTTGCGCACGATGTTTTGAGGTGTGGCGCCATTTTCCGCGGTTACATCGCCGTGGACCACATAGACGTAGACCTCATCTTGGTCGAAGACCTTTGATAAGATCACGGATAATGCGGACTGATCGGATGGACCCTCGACGATGAAGAGGACGACCTTCTTACTCTCCACTAGTAACACCCGCCTCAATGAACGCGAGTTCGATCTCGCCGTTGTGTGTCGGCTCGTAGAGTTGCTCCTTTTGTCCGCCGAGAACGATATCCCTGTAGTAGAAGTCCCTTAGGTTGTTGGAGGACTTTACGTTGGCCATCCTGGCATACCTCTTTGCCGGGTTAGTGGTGGTGAAGGCAATGAAGCCACGATCGATGGTTTCAAGTGGCCTCAGGTTGTGGCAGGTGAATATGAGCTGGCCCTGACCGTGTTCGGACACGATGCTGAGCAACTCGCCCAAAAGGTACTCAAACACGCCAGAATCAATCTCATCGATCACAACCGTCACAGAGGGATCGTTGAACATGAGTATGAGGAGGTGGAGGAAGGACACGATGCGCTTGATGCCCTCAGACTCGCAGCTGAGGGGGATGGTCTTGCCGTTGCGCACAGAGACGAGCTGGACATTAACCCCAGTATCACCGCTCTTCATAACCTCCGCGCCAAGCTTAAGAAGTGAGACCTCAAGACCTGGAATGAGTTCGCGAAGGACGATGTTCATGTTCTCTATGGCAGTGTTCACTGGCTCATAAATACGCTCGGGTATTGTCTGTGCGCCACTCATAGGCAGTATGGCTCCACCGCCCGTTATCTTCTTTCCCCCAACAACACGGAATGGAAAGGGCAGCGCATCGAGAGCAAGCATTCCTACATCACGAGTATTCAGCACGAACATTTGAACTGCCGCAAACCTCTCCAGGGCGTTCAGTGCGTTCATAGCATCTTTGACCGTCTGAGAGGGGGCTCCCTCATCCTTATTCTTTTCACGGATGGTCTGTTTTAGCTTTTTTGAAAAGATGAATGAGCGAGACTCACGATACGCCAGCCTCTTCTCGACCGTCAGCTCGACGCCCTCTTCTGAGTCTTTACCTATGAGCTGTTTGTATTTGGCAGCGGGACCAAAAGCACCGTTGCCAGACGTGTCAATCAGTGTTGTCATACGGGACTTCTTGCCAGGCGTGTCATTAGCCACGGCAAGCCGCTCGTCAAACACTAGAAGCACGAATTTCTCGCCTTCTTCAGGTTGGTCTTCGGTTTCGCTTAGCTCCGCAACATCGCTTTTCACTTTAAATGAATAGACCACGCGATAGGCATTGCTGCCGTCAGGCTGGCGGACGCTCAGCTCGCATTCCACGATACCAAAATCCGCGTCAACACTTACCAGTTGCGCGAAACGCCTATCGAGCCTGCGCCCCATCATGCACTGTTGAGCCATCTGAAGGGCGTCGACAAGCGTAGACTTGCCAGAGCCGTTCTGCCCGTACATTCCGAGCACGCTGGCCCCTTCCGGACGACGGGAGTTGGAGAAAGACACCTCCCCATGCCCAACGTTCTTGAGGTTATCTATTGAAATCCGTTCGAAGCGGATAATTGGAGCAGCCATGAGTTCTCCTTTCTGTGCCATATAAACAGTTTAGGGAAAACTCAATTCAAACACAAGATTCGAAATATATAATATCGTTTATCAATTTGATAGCCTCTTCTTCGGCAGACGAGCAACTGAGTAAAGCCTACTTATCTAGACGAGCTCTACAAACCGATAAACGCAGGCCCTAAGACAATCGTAGAGGGCTAATTATGGAAACACTGCGAGCTCGATATTGAGGGATGCGAGAGGGCCTCCAGCATTCGCGCTGGAGGCTGCGAGCGCAACCACGTCGAGATAAGGAAGCTGCTGCCCAAGGCGCCGGCCTCAGGTTCGACCGGCTCTCCCCGGCCGACCCGGCGTTCCCGATGCCGCACGTGAACTCCGAGCCCCGCGGCGCGCTCGGCTTCGCGACGCCCGCCCGCGCCTTCAGGGCGATGCTCGGTGACGACGCGGCGGCGCTGCCGGGCGCCTACGGCGTGGAGGACGTGCCGCTCGGCGAGCTCGATCTGACGCCGGGGCTGATAGGGTGGGCGCGCGCGGAGAGGGGCGATGCCCCGCTGTCCTAGCCTAAGGGGAAACTGAATAGACAGACCGGCCGTCCGGCTGAGTCTGGGAAGAGGTGCCGGGCGGAGGGCGGGGACGGCCGCCGGACCCATCGAAACACATCTCCACTTTTCCTTCAACTGGGAAAATGCCGCCCCCCGGGGCCCGGGGCCTCGGGGGCGTTCGACTTACTGCGGGAACGGCCTATCCGTTCAATGTGTTCGGCTGAGATCGGAAATCAACCGGCTCGATACGTGTTTTACCGCATTGCTGTAGCGCTCTGGGCCCGCATGCGAATTGGGTCGCGGCTGCCGGCCAAGTTGCTCTCCGCGATGTCACTGAATTGTGGGAGAATTGGTCAACAATAGCTGGGGGGATGGCGGTGCGTATAGCGTCACCATATAAAAATATTCTTGTGACGGGTGGTTGCGGTTTTTGCGGATCCGCCTTCGTCTGTTTTGTCGTGGACAGCGCTCCCGATGTGCACGTTACCGTTTTGGATAAGCTTGCCTACGCTGCAGACCTCGATAGCATCGCCGGGTTGTCTAAAGATGGGGTTGAGCTTGTCGTGGGGGACGTTTGCGATTCGAATCTTCTCGAGCGATTGGTTCCGGGCCATGATGCCATCGTTCACTATGCTGCCGAGTCTCATAACGACAATTCAATTGCCGACCCCGCGCCGTTTATTGCGACGAACATTGAGGGCACGTATACGCTCCTTCAGGCGGCCCGTGCATTCAATGTTCGCTTTCATCACATCTCGACCGATGAAGTGTTTGGTGATCTGGCGCTTGACGACCCTCGTAAGTTTACCGAGGAATCGCCGTATCGGCCTAGCAGTCCGTACTCCAGCTCTAAGGCCGCATCTGATATGTTGGTAAGGGCCTGGTCACGCACGTATGGCCTTAAAGCGACAATCTCAAATTGCTGCAATAACTACGGCCCACACCAGCATTCTGAGAAGTTCATCCCGCATTCGATTGCATGCATTCAGCGCGGCGAGCGTCCTAAGTTGTACGGCGATGGCTTGAATGTACGCGACTGGATTCACGTGGAGGATCATGCTCGCGCCGTTTGGTCCATTTTGACTAAAGGAGCGGTGGGGGAGACGTATCTTATCGGTGCTAATTGCGAGCATAGCAACCTCGAGGTTCTTAGGACCATTCTTAAGGCAATGGGGCAGAGTGAGGATTACGTTGACTGGGTGAGGGATCGCCCGGGGCACGATCGGCGTTACGCAATAGATGCGAGCAAGCTTTGGCGCGAGTTTGGCTGGACTCCTATTCATAATGACTTTACAGCAGAGGTTTCACGGCTATGTTGCGAAACGCCTCTTTAATTTGGTTGACCTTTCGGGGCCTAGCCCTTGCTATTCACGAATCCTTTGACGACGAAGAAGGCTTCTTGCCATAAAGTGTAATTAACTTTGCGAGAGGGGACGGCTATGGGCAATTGGAAAGCCTTATTTGTTTCGGTGTTTAGCACGCTACTGTTGGGATGCTGCCTTGTTCCTGCGTTTGCAGAAGATGCTGCAATTGCTAATCAAAATGGAAGCTCTGCTATAGCTATGGAGCAGTTGAACGTTCCTGACGATGCTTCTGGCGTTCATTCGGCCTTGGATGACGTATCTGATTCCGAGGCATCGGATACGACCGATGTTGTGACACCAGAAATGCCCGGGTCCGTTTACGACCTCGCCTCTGAGCATGCCGATGATCTTGTGGATGGACTTTATACCTTTGGGTCTTCGGTTGACAGCAAGTTTATGCTGGATGTTCCTGGTGGAACGGCAGGTGCCGGTAAGAAGTTGCAACTGTACGGAGCCAACAATACGAATGCCCAGATCTGGCATGTGTCTCACGATCAGAATGGCTTCGTTGTTATCTCTTCTGTCAAGGGCTGCACGCTGGATGTTTCGGGCGGAAGAGCCAGTAACAGAAATCCTATTCAGCTTTGGTCCGATAACGGGACCCTTGCGCAACGCTGGATTGCAATCAAGGAAACCGACGGCAGCTATACATTGATTTCGGCGCTCAACCAGTCGTTTGCCATTGATGTTTCGGGCGGAGTTGCCGCTAATGGCTCTGCCGTGCAGTTGTATGAGACAAACGGTACGGCGGCTCAGCGATGGGTGCTAACCCCCGCCAAAACTGAGCGGCAGCAACTCGATGATCGAGCGGCGGCGCACCTTGCCGACCTTCCCGATGGAACATACGCTATGTTGGCCTCGAGCGATTCGTTTGCGCTAATTGCAGGCGGCGGATCACTGTCCTTCGATAGGTTCGGGTATTCAGGTGTTCAAACGTTCGATGTTTCGACAACGGAGAACGGGTATCGCACCATTGCGATTCATGGTGCTGGGGCGGTTCTAGATGCGGCGGGCGGCAATGACGCCAACGGCACGAAGCTGCAGACCTATGCCGCCAATGGAACCAAGGCTCAAAAGTGGATCATTGAGAAAGATGGCGAGCACTTTCGTATTGTGTCGGCTCTGAACGGGCAAAAGGTCGCAGACGTCCCCGGTGGCTCTATTGCATCTGGTGCCGGGCTTCAGCTGTATAGTGCAAATGGAACGGCTGCCCAATCCTTCTACTTTGTGGATCCGACGGTCGTGCGTTCTGAGCTCGATAAGCTCGCTTCCGTTAACCGAGAAGTCGTCAAAGACGGGGAATATGCAATTACTGCCGGTCCAGATTTGTCTCGTATGGTTCTCGATGTTGCTGGTGGTTCAACTTCTAGCGGCGCAAACGTGCAGATCTTTCAATCGAATACGACTGCCGCTCAGCGTTGGCGTGTTTCTCATGACGATGATGGCTACCTCACGATAACGAATGTAAAGTCCGGCAAGGTACTTGATGCTTCCGCGGGTTCAACTTCTTTGGGAACGAACGTCCAACAATACGCGGCTTGTGGCGATGCGAACTATGCACAAAAGTGGATTGCGGTACCGAATAACGATGGAAGCGTTCGACTTCTTTCTGCTGTCTGGCAACAGCGCACGCTTGACGTTGCCGGTGGCTCTCTGAACTCTCAGACAAACGTGCAGTTGTATGCTTCGAATGGAACTGCCGCGCAGCGCTTCACTTTTATTGCCGCAAACCCTGCGTCAGTTGACCCATGCGATGACATTTTGAAAGACAAGGGTTGGTGCGTTATTTCGCCCTCCTCAAATGGCTCTGTTGCCTTTGACGTTGCTGGTGGCTCATTAAAGAACGGGGGCAACGTTCAGGCATATTCCTGCAACGGCACGCTGTCCCAGCTATTTAAGGCTGAGTACCGAGACGGTTATTATGTTCTTCGTAATGCTGGCTCCGGTAAGGTGCTCGATGTCGCAGCGGGCGACGTTGTCCCCGGAACGAATGTCCAACAGTGGGATGAAAGCCCCAACGACAATCAGCTCTTTAGCGTCGTTGTCAATAAAGACGGAAGCTATTCGTTCATAAATAAGGCTACGGGGCTCATGCTCGCGGTGTCCGGTTCAAATTTGGTTGCTGCTATTGTGGGAGATTCCGTCCAGACATCGTTTGTTTTTGCCGAGCAAGAAGACTTGCTGAGCGAAGGCCTTTATGAGATCTATCCGTCTGCAAATTCCTCCTATGTGCTTGATGTCGCGAGCGCATCTGCTGACTCCGGAGCCAACGTTCAGCTCTATTCCAACAATGGTTCCTTCGCCCAAAAATGGCTGCTTAAAAAGGTGGATGGAGCGAAGAATACCTATACGTTTGAATCTGTTTGCTCAACTAATAGACTTGCTGTTTCCGGTACCAATGTTTGCACGATGGCACCGGCAGATGTGAAGGCGCAGCAATGGGTGGCGCGAATCGATAGCAATGGTATTGAGTTTGTGTCTGCGGATGACCAAGACCTTTCGCTTGATGTGAAGGGTGGTAATTTTGCATCGACTTCCAATATTCAAGTCCACTCTTCCAATGGCTCCGCTGCGCAGAGATTCCGCCTGCGCGCTACTTCGGCAACCATCGACAATGGTACGTATTTCATCCGAATGGCTTCTCGCGCGGGTTCGGTCTTAGATGTTTCTGGCGGATCGCGCTCGGACGGTGCGAACGTTCAGATTTGGCAGAACAACGATTCGGGTGCTCAAAAATGGAACTTCTCTCGTAACGGTGATGGCTCTTACAACATCGTAAATGCCGCTAGTGGCAAGGCTCTTGACGTAAAAGATGCGGCTACATCTTCTGGAACCAATATCCAGCAATGGCCTAGGAACGGAAGTGCTGCTCAGCGTTGGTATATCGATTATGTACCCGGTGGATTTAAGCTGTCTTCCGCTCTGAATGGAGCGTTCGTTATCGATGTTTCTGGAGGCAGCAGCGTGAATGGAACGAACGTTGCTCTGTACGCAAGCAACGATTCAAGGGCGCAGCGGTTTACCTTCAGTGCCACTATGTACGTGCAGCCGCTCCCTGCCGATCAGCAGGCAATGTATAACCGTGCACAATGGTATAACAGCAACACGGAATGGCTAATTTTGACTGATACCATTGGATGCCGTACAGGTATTTTTAGGGGTTCTCGCGGCAACTGGAAGTTATGGTCTTTCTGGCAGTGCGCTCCTGGCAAGAATGAGTCGCCGACCGTGCTGGGTGAGTATTCCGTTTACGGAAAGGGCCTTTCGTTTGGGCATGGATATACCTGCTGGTACTACACACAGTTCTACGGTGACTATCTGTTTCACACGCAACCCTGCTATACGGGAACGTTTAATGTGATGGATCCCACTATGGGGCAACGCGCATCTGCGGGATGCATTAGGCTTACAACGGACCATGCAAAATGGATTTACGAAAATCTTCCCTACGGAACGAAGGTCGTTAATTACTAAGACAGAAGGCGGAACGCGTACTGCGTTCCGCTTTTTGCGCAAAGATTTGCATGATACGCATAACCGCGATTAAATGAATCTTGGGCACGGCAGTTTTGCTTTGTGCACCTCGCATGATTTGATGGTCGAGTCATGCGAGTTGTTTGTGGCAACAGATGTTGTGTTAATGGAATTGGCGAGGCTGTCTGGGGGATGTCGTGGGTCGTAAAAAGTGCGTTTGCATTTCATTGCGAATGGGGTTTTTGCTTGGGTTGCTATTTGCATTAACCCTCGTTCAAAAATCGGGTTCTACCGCGTTTGCTGAACCCTCTCCGGCCTATTCTTACGTTGAAGAAGTTACGAAGGCTGAAGGCGATGCAGATCCTTCTCAGGATTCGTCTTTGGACGAGACTGCTGAAGATGTCAGCGTGAGCGATGGGGACTCGGATATCGAGTCTGAATCTTCCGCCGAGTCAGGTGATTTGTCTAAATATTCGACCCTCGATGCTGGTACGTATTTTCTTACCTCGACTTTGCCGGGGCATCGAGTGCTCGATGTTCCGGGCGGTTCGGTGAGTGCCGGCGCTGCGATACAGTTATATGGGAGAAATGAGACGGCTGCACAGCAGTTTCTCCTTGTTGATCTTGGCAGCCGTCAATACGCTTTTAAGAACATTAAGTCGGGGCTGTACCTTTGCTACCCAAACGATGCCTCTCGTTTCTCGGACCATCCGCGTCTTACACAGAATACTGGCGATGATGGCGTTTGGGGTTTTGCGTGGCATGCTCGACAGGTTGGCGGCGGATATGTCTTTTCGCCTGTCGTCGATGATGATTTTTCCATCGACATCGCTGGCGCCAGCGATTCCAACGGAACAGAAATCCGCCTCTATCAATCCAATGAATCCGCTGCTCAGACGTTTACGCTCGAGAAGCCCAAGGCTACCATCCTCGCCGAGCTTGCCGCCGCCCACGCCTCCGACCTCGCTGACGGCACCTACTATATTCGCTCGGCAAAAAGTCCCTGGCAGACGCTTGATGTTGCGGGCGGATCTAGGTCATCGGGTGCGAATGTCCAAATATATGCTCTCAACGCCACAAATGCACAAACGTGGACCGTTTCTCATGACCAAAATGGCTTTGTCACATTAACCAGCAGTGGTTCCGGTCTTGTTCTTGATGTTTCTGGTGGAAGCGCTCAATCTGGAACGAATGTTCAGCAATACGCGTCAAATGGTTCTGCGGCGCAAAAATGGATTGCCGTTAAGGATGGGGTCGCCATCAAGCTGGTGTCCGCACTTGATCCGTCGATCTGCCTTGATATCGCCGGTGGCAATACAAGTAGCGGCACGAACGTGCGAACTTGGTCGGATAATGGCACGATTGCTCAACGTTGGACATTTTTCAATTTAGATGTTCAGCGCGAACAACTGGATGCACTTGCCCAGCAAAATGCTGGCAATATTGCTGATGGGCGCTATGTCTTTGCGCTCGGCGTCGGAGGAGCTAAGGTTCTGGACGTGAACGGTGGTTCTAAAGACAACGGCGGCAATGTTCAGTCGTATGTGTCGAATATGACGGCGGCTCAACAGTGGGACGTTTCGCATGATGAACTCGGCTATTTGATTATTAAAAATGTTTCCTCTGGCAAGGTGCTTGATATTGCGGGCGGCTCTTGTACGTTGGGAACCAATATTCAACAGTATTCATCCAATGGATCGCGTGCCCAGCGCTGGATCGCCGTTCCCTCGGTGCCGGGTGGCTCGTTCCGGTTGCAGTCCGCGGTCCTGTCCGATCTTGTTCTAGATGTTGCAGGCGGATCTTCCTCGAATGGTGCCAATATTCAAACATATGCGAGCAACGGTACCGCCGCCCAAAACGTTCGTTTTGTATCAGTCGTTCCCGATGTAGCCCCGTCCGACGATCTTGGTTTGGACGGCTGGTTCACTATTTCGCTGGCATCGGATTCATCTCGTGTGTTTGATATCTCCGGAGGGTCCTCTTCTAATGGGGCAAACGTCCAGACTTATGCTGCTAATGGCACGTTTGCTCAGGTCTTTAAATTTGTATATGAGAATGGCTACTATCGAATCGTGAACGCCCAGTCTGGCAAGGCTCTCGATGTCGATGGTGGCAATGTGTGCCCTGGAACAAATGTCCACCAATGGGGCGGTGACGGCAATAACGCAAATCAGCTGTTTTCCATTGTTCGTAACGATGACGGTTCCTATACGGCAACGAACAAGGCAACCGGATTGGTTCTAAGTGTCGCCAACTCTAATGTGTACGGAGACATCTCGTCTGATTCCGCGTCGCAGCGTCTTGCCTTTACAAAGCTGACCTCGCTTTTGCCCGAGGGCTTCTTTACCATTTCGAACTCTGCTTCCTCCTCTGCTGTTTTGGACGTTGCGGGCGGCTCGGCCAGTGATGGCGCTAACGTTCAGCTCTATGGAAGCAACAAGTCGATTGCTCAGAAATGGAAAGTTGCCAAGGTTGCTGACCGAGATAATACGTATACCGTTGAAAGCCTGGTGTCGGGCAAGGTCTTAACGGCAGATGAAGATGGCAACGTTTGCGTCCGATCTTTTGATAATGGTGATGCTCAGCTTTGGACCGCACAGATTGACAAGGGCGGTATCAACTTCGTTAACGTTGCAACCGGTAAGGTCCTCGATGCCGCAGGTGGCTCAACCCGCAACGGAACTAATATTAGGCTGTATGATTCTAACGGCACCTTGGCACAGTCTTTCAAGTTGTCTGCCTGCTCGTTAGTTGATTCGGGTACCTATGTTATTGCCGCTGCTTCTAACCGTTCTAAGGTGCTAGACGTGGCGAGTGGCTCTCGCTCCAACGGTGCTAACGTGCAGCTTTGGTCTTCCAATGATTCTGGCGCTCAAAAATGGAACGTCAGCGTTAACTCGGATGGAAGCATTTCGATTCAAAACTGCCGAAGCAAAAAATATCTCGATGTCCTGAATGCTCAGGGCGCTTCGGGCGCTAACGTTCAGCAGTGGCAGGGAAACGGAAGCTCCGCTCAGCGTTGGCGTGTTGACTACGTAGGCGGCGGCTCCTTTGTCATTCGTTCTGCGCTTAATGACTCACTCGTTTTGGACGTGAACGGGGGAGCGCTTAATGATGGAGCCAATATCCAGATTTACGCTGCTAATGGCTCCGACGCGCAGGGATTTTACTTTGCCCAGACGAGCTATACGCCCGAGGCGGTAAATCTGGCTGTCCCAGTTTACAATCAGTACTCCGTTGGTCTACCCAACGGCTGTGAATCGGCGGCCCTGACCAACGTCCTTAACTATTACGGTTTTGGTGTTGGTCCGTGCGAGATGGCCGATCGATGGATCCCCCGTAGCTCTTGGGACTTTGTCTGGTGCTTCTGGGGAGACCCTCACAGCTATAACAATGGTAACGAGATCTGCGCTCCTGGACTCAATAGGGCTGCCAATAATTTCCTGGCAAGTAGGGGGAGCAGCCTGCGTTCGTACGACGTGTCGGGAACCTCTCTGTATGACCTCTGCAATTACCTTGATGATGGACATCCGGTCATTATTTGGACTACCGTTCATCAGGGCAATGTTGGAAATATCTATGCCCGACAGGGTGGATATTTTGCTTGCGTTAACTCGCATACCGTTGTTCTGAAGGGTTATAACCGTCAAACAAATAAGGTCATGATCTCCGACACCATCGATGGCTATACCACCTGCGATCGAGATTGGATTGCTTGGGTCTACCAGCAACGAGGTGCGCAAGCGGTCGTTATTAAGTAACCAATTGCAACTATTTTGCGGCTCGTATCAACTATTATAGATTCAGTGTTAATTTGAATCGGGGGTCTGATATGAGTTCCAGCCGATATGCCCGTGGCCTTGCTGCTATTTCGGTAGTGGCTTTGGCTGCGGGTCTTTTTGTTTCCTCCGTTGGAGTGTCTCCGTTATTTGCCGAAGAAGTGTCCACGAACGAATCCGACGCTAATCGAGTAATCGAATTGGGTACTGCCGATAGCGGTGATGGCAGCTTCGCTCCGAATAGCTCGACTGCGCTATCTAGCGAGGGGCGATCTGAAGACCCGTCGACATCTGCCGTCGAATCGGTCGATGCTACGACGTCTCTAGATGCCGAGAACATTGAGGACTTAGCCGTTAAAAACAAAGGGACACTCTCTGACGGTGCGACCTATGTTTTTGCTTGCAGCAATGCCTCGCGCAAGGTGTGGGACGTTGCGGGAGGATCTTCCTCAAATGGCGCTAATGTTCAGATGCACAACTCGAATATGACTCAAGCTCAGCGCTGGTTGGTACATGAGGACGAGAACGGGTTTTTAACTTTCGAAAACACCGGTTCTGGTTTGGTGCTCGATGTCTCTGGCGGTATAGCCGAGTCTGGTCGTAACGTTCAGCAATATGTGGCTAACGGCACGCGCGCGCAAAAGTGGATTGCCGTTAAGGACGCCGATGGAGGCTTGACGATACATTCCGCCCTTAACTTTGATTACGTGCTCGATATCACGGGTGGTAGCTCTGCTGATGGAGCTAATATCCAGCTATATAAGGCCAATCAGACCGCCGCGCAGCTGTTTTTTGCAATCGACTCCAATCCGGTCGTTGACTCTTTAGGACAGAACGTCGCCGACGGTGTTTATTGTTTTGAATCTGCCGGGTTGGTGCTCGATGTGAAAGGCGCTTCTGCTGAGTCCGGTGCGACTCTTCAGTCGTATGCAAAGAACGATACCGTTGCGCAGGCGTTCCGTCTTACGTATGACAGTGCATCCGGTTATTACACGATCGCTTCGCTTGTTTCGGGCAAGTTGATTGACGCCGATTACGGTAGCGTCGTACCCCGCGGTGCCGCCCATCTCTACGGATCTCTTGACGACGCTGGTTCATATACAAAGAATCGTTTTTGGATCCTCGAGCCTTCTGGAGAGGGTTTTGCCATTAAAAACGTCGCGAATGGGTTATATCTTTCATTTGAAAGTGGCGTTGCCGCTACCTCTACTGATGCTGCTACCTGGACTTTGACGCAGGCGAAGGGCTTTACCTGGACGCAGGCTGATGTCGATGCCTTCGCTGCCGCACAGGGCTTGCAGATCCCCGATGGAACTTACGCCCTCGGCATGGGCTCATCTCCGCGGAGTGTTGTCGATGTTTCTGGTGGCTCTGCTTCGAATGGTGCCAACATCCAAATCTATGCCTCTAACAACACCGCAGCTCAACGCTGGGTTATCAAGAATACGCTCGACTCAAATGGTCAGCCTACCGGCTATGTGACGATTGCTCATGCAGGAACCTCTTCGGCCCTCGATGTCACGGGTGGAGGAAAAAAGTCCGGCACCAACGTTCAGCAATATGCCGTGAATGGCACCGCCGCGCAGCGATGGATTCCTGTTAAGCAGGCAAATGGGTCATTCGTGTTTTATTCCGGCCTTGGACGAAATCTTGTCTTAGACGTAAGCGGCGGAAGCGTCTCTAATGGCGCAAATGTTCAAATATGGACCGCAAATGGTTCTGCAGCGCAACGCTTTATTGCCATTAACGTAAATCCTCATGTTGAGGAGGGCACCCAAACGGTTGCCGATGGCATGTACCAGATTAATTCCGTGTCGGATTCTTCAAAATGCCTTGACGTGGCAGGGGGCTCCACCTCTAACGGTGCTCGCGTTCAAACGTATTTTGCAAATGGTACGCTAGCACAGTGCTTCAAACTTTCATATGACCCTGCTACAGGGTTTTACTCGATTCGCGCTGCGAGGACTGGTAAGGGACTCGATCTTGATGGCGGCGATATTATTCCTGGCGCAAAAGTTCAACAGTGGGATTTCCCCGGAATTGGGTCAAACCAGCAGTGGCGTATCGAGTCTGACGGGGATACCTATTTAATCCGATCCGTTGCGAGTAATTTGGTACTGGAGCGAAAGCCCGACGGCTCCGTAACGACTGCTGTTGAAAACGGTAGCGCTTCGCAGCAATGGACCTTTGAATCATTTACCGTGACGCTCAACGAGGGCTGCTACTCAATTTATTCGGACTCGGCAGGTAAAAACGTTGATGTCTCTGGCGGCTCTTATGCAGAGGGCGCCCCGCTACAGGTTTATGCGGGGAACGGGACTTTGGCTCAGAAGTTCTGGGCTCGTGCCGACGGTCAGGGATACTACTCGTTTCAGTGTGTCAATTCTGCCAAGTATCTCTCGGCGCGTGAATCTGACGGCGCTGTTATTCAGATTTCGGACAAGGATTCTGATGGGGCTAAATGGTCGCTTGGTGTCTGCTTTGGTAAAGGTATCGAGTTAAAGAACAAAAAGACTGGCAAGGTCTTGACTGCTCCGGGATCTGGCAACTCCATTGTTTGCACTGACGAGAATAGCTCTGCGGCACAAGGGTGGGCAATCGCATCCGTCTCCCTGATTTCTGATGGATTCTATGAGTTTGCTCCCATGCATGCGACTGGGCAACGACTTGATGTGGCTGGTGGGTCTCGCTCGAATGGCGCAAACGTTCATATATATGCTTCTAACGGTACATTAAGCCAGCGTGTGTGGGTCCGTAGCGTTGGCGGCGGCTGGTACTCGCTTACGGCTTGCTGCTCTGCTTACCCTCTTGATGTTCTCAACTGTTCCAATGCGGATGGCACTAATGTTCAGCAGTGGCAGTGGAATGGGTCGAATGCGCAAAAGTGGCGCTTCGAAATGGGGGAGAGTGGAATCAAGATTATCTCTGCCTGCGGCAATAAAGTTCTTGATGTAAGCGGTGCGGCTACTGCGAATGGGTCCAATATCCAACTGTGGTCTTATAACGGGTCCAGCGCTCAGGGCTGGCGCGCTATTTCTGCAGAGCGTCCTGCGAAAATTGGTTATCAGAATCCTGCGAGCTATCCGCAGGTTAGTAGTCTAACGGTTAGGCTTCCGAGCTATTGCACAGGTGAATTTACCTATGTGACGCCGTCTCGCATTGCAATTGACGCCACGCGAGATGATTGCGTTAATGCCTTTATCCAGCGTGCCTATGAATATGTCGGTACCAGGTATATCGAGCCCTACTCTACCGCGCCTGGTGGCGCCGTCGATTGCTCGGGGTTTGTGCTGCAGTGCCTCTATGCCACAGGTATGGATATGGGTATCTACAACCCCTATAACCATCGCTGGCTTTCCTGGCAAACCTACAACTCTATGAATTGGTATAACAACGGAACGTTTATGCCCGTAAGTGTTGGTAATATGCAACGTGGCGACGTCATTTACTACCGCGGCCATATTGCCATCTATTTGGGCGGCGGGCGCATGATTGACTCTTGGCCCAAGCAGGGTGTCGGTGTTCACGGCGTTTACGAGCGCGGCAACCCGATTGGTGCTGCTCGTCCGTTTGTGTAAGCTAATTTCCGTAGATTGAGGTTATATGCCTGAGACAGGTTTTGGGCATGTTGGCAGGATGGTGATCGAACCAATTGGATAGTTGTTATGATTGTTACTGCCCCGTCTCACTCCAATACGTGGGCAGGGTCCATCTGGGGCGATACTGCAATTATTATTGGAGATGGCAAAGTAATTGAGAACATTGGTCGTGTTAACGTCCGAGGGCTTGATGACTGGGTCAATTATTATGGGACAACGTATACGCCGCTTTGGGGCTGGTATCGCAATATCGCTCTTTGTTAGCTTGGGTTTTGGTTGATTAAAATGCGCAAGATTACATATGTTGCATCATCTTTGTTGGTCGCCTTCGGTCTGCTTTGCGGGCTGGGGGCAACCCCTGTTTTTGCCGATGACTCCTCGCTTCCCGTCGACGCTTCTTTAGAGGAGCGTCTTGCCTATGGCGAGGCACATCCCGACGATGACCTTGGCACCCATACCGCCGGTAGCTCGATGGAAGGTGAGCCGCTTGCCGCGGCACTCGATGCTCGCTCGGCTAATGGCTCCCCGTATTGGGGCGGTTCTAACGCATCTAAAACGTTCTATAACGGCTTCGACGAGGTGTTTGCATCTCCTGCCCTTAAGGTTATCGACGTCTCGGAATGGCAGGGAACGATTGATTGGAATAAGGTTAAAAACTCAGGCGTGGATGCTGTCATTTTGCGTTTTGCGCATTCAACGAGTCATTTCGACAAGCAGTTTGAGCGCAACCTGAGCGAGGTCCGTCGCCTGGGGATCCCGTTCGGTCTGTATATCTTTAGTACCGCCCAGAATTCGAATGACGCTACCAGCGAGGCGTACTTTACCCAGCAGATTGTAAGTAAATACGGCCTGTACGATTTGTCGTTGCCGATCTTTTACGATCTTGAGTCGTTCTATGACGGCAACGGTAATCCAATATCTCCTAATAGTGCCTCGGCATATGAGGGCATTGTGAATGCGTTTTTTAATACGCTGTCTGGTTTTGGCATTAACAACGTCTCTATTTATTCCGGCCGCTGGTATACGGATACCTATCTAAAAGCTGCAAGTGTGCGCCCCCGTGTTTCTTGGATTGCGGAGTACGGCCCTAAACTCAAGACCTCATTTAGCTGTGCTGGCCAGTATGGGTGGCAGTACACATCTTCGGAGCGCCTTAATGGTATTACCGCTAACACTGTCGATATGAGCGCTTTTTCCTCTGCCGATTTTGTCAATGTGCTCAATCTGCCTGATTTTGCTCTTGCTGATGGAACTTATTACATTGATTCGATTGCAAAAGATTCCTCGAGCGTTACCGTTTGCGAAGATGGAAGACTTTCTTTGCATGGGGCTCAGGGAACGGCTAATCAGCGTTTCATCATTGAGTCGGCTGGCTCGGGGGCGTATCGAATCAAGAATGAAGCAACTAGTCAGTATCTCTCCGTAGCGGATAGAAACGCCCGGAGTGGTTCCCTAGTTGTTCAGGCGTCATATGCCCAGGACGACCATCAACTGTGGCACGTTCGTACTGCCGATAACGGATTCTACATTCAGTCAGCTTTGGGTAATTGGGTGCTCGATTTGAGTGGAGGTAGCACGGCAGATGGTGCTTCGGTCCGCATCTGGGCTCCGAATAAATCGACCGCGCAGCGTTTTACATTCGCATCGACGTCGTCCATAAAAACTGACACAGCTTTTGCCATAAAGAGCGTTCTCGATCCGCAGCTTGTCATGGATATCTACGGCGGTTCATCTGATAACCGAGCGCGGCTACAGATCTATAACGCCAATAATAGTCAGGCTCAGATGTTTACGTTTAAACAGGTTGGCAATGGCTTGTACGAAATCGTAAACGTTAACTCTGACAAGCCCTTTGAGGCTCAAGGCGGATCTGTCTCCAATGGTGGAGCAGTTTCCCAGTATTCATCCAACGGCACTTGCGCGCAGCATTGGTCCATTGTTGATTGCGGTAATGGCGAATACTCGTTCATAAATTCGAAATCCGGTAAAGCCATTGACGTTCCGGGCGGTAATGGCGTGAGTGGGTCTGCGCTTCAGATTTATACGTACAACGGATCTGATGCACAGAAATGGACGCTTGCGCCAGCGCGCACTATTCGCCAGGAGCTCAATGATCTCGCTGCTTCGGGCAAGGGTCTTGTAAATGAGGGCGTTGAATATGCCATCGGCTCTGTCTCTGAGCGTCAGGTAATCGATATTGCCGGCGGATCTATAAATTCCGGTTCCAATCTTCAGCTATATGCATCTAACGCAACTAAGGCTCAGCGTTGGACGTTTTCCTATGACAAGAATGGTTATGTGACCATTACGAATGTGAAGTCGGGAAAAGTCTTAGATGTTTTTGCCGGCAGCAAAAAAGCAGGTGCCAATGTTCAGCAGTACGCGTCCAATGGCTCTTGGGCTCAGAAATGGATCCTTGTCGATTGCGGTGACGGCTCTTTCAAGATTTGCTCTGCGATTAGGACTGGCTTTGTCTTGGACCTTGCCGGAGGCTCCACTGCAAATGGAGCGAATGTCCAGGTTTATGACGATAACGGTACCGCTGCGCAGCGATTCCGTCTGTATACGGCCGGAGAAGTTTCTAAGGCTCAGACAATCGATTCTCAGTCTGCTGTTGTAACGGCTTCTGATGGTCGCGTATTTGATGTACCTGGCGGCAACGTGGATAGCGGAGCTGCCATTCAGCTGTATAGCGCTAATGGTACTATTGCGCAGTCGTTTGGCTTTGAATTTGATGATGAAGCGGGCCTTTATGCTATAAAGTCTGCGAAATCCTATCGCTACCTATATGCTCAGGATGGGGATATTGTTCCTGGGGCCGCGGTTAAGCAAGGGAGTCCGTCGCCCTCGTCGCAGATTTATGATTGGGCTGTCGAAGATGCGGGTAACGGCTTATATCGTATCGTTAACGCTGCAACGGGTTGTGCTTTGGGTGTAAGTGATTCTGGCAAGCTTGTAACGGTTTCCAGAGGCGATGCGCGCGAGCTATCGGTTGCATTTGCACCATCCGACTTTAAATGTTTGCGCTCCGAACAGGATGCTGATGCTGCGGCTCATATGTCTGATTTGCCGGATGGCGAGTATATTGTCAGCTCGAGCAGGAACTATTCCTTTGTACTGGATGTTTCTGGTGGGTCAAAAGATAACAGTGCCAACATCCAGTTGCACACGTCGAATATGAGCAATGCTCAGCGTTGGATCGTTTCCCATGACGATAAGGGCTATGTTACGTTTACGAACGTTGGCTCCAATAAGGTGATTGATGTCGCCGGCGGAAACGCCTCGTCTGGTACGAATGTTGCTCAGTATGGTTCCAACGGCACGTTTGCTCAAAAGTGGATTGTTTCCAAGCAATCCGATGGCTCATATCTCATTGAGAGTGCTCTTAGGCCCGGATTCTATCTTGGATCCAAGGGAGGCGGTGCGTCCAATGGTGTAAATGTTGAGTTGAGCGTCAATGATAACAATTCGCACTTTGCGTTGTTTAGTACTTCTCCATCAGTTGCTAAATGCGAGGATATTCTTCCTGCTGGGTATTTCACTCTGAGTCCCGCCTGCAATTCCACCGGTAAGGTCCTTGATATTGCCGGTGGTTCAAGCTCCAGTGGGGCAAATGTCCAGCTTTACAGTAGCAACGGTACGCTTGCTCAGCTGTTTAGCTTTGAATATCACGACGGTTACTATGTAATCCGTAATGTAAAGTCTCAAAAAGCGCTTGACGTGGATGGCGGCAAGCTCGTTCCGGGCACTAATGTCCAACAGTGGGAATGTGATTCGGCCAATGCTAATCAGTTGTTTTCTGTAGTCGACAACGGCGATGGGACGCTCTCTTTTATTAATAAGGCGACTGGCCTGTTTTTGGATATTGTTGGAGCTTCTGACAGTGTTCAGGCGAATTTGGACGCATATCTCCCCAATGGAAGCGCTGCTCAAAAGTTTACGCTTCATCAGGTTACAGAGTTTTTGAGTGAAGGTGCTTTTTCCTTTGAGTCGGCCACGGCCTCGAAAGTCTTGGATGTTGCTGGCGGATCCGTGGAGGACGGCGCTCCGGTCCAGCTATATACATCGAACGATACGCTTGCGCAAAAATGGTATGTAAGCAAAGTGGCAGGGTTGGACAACACGTTTGAGATTGAGTGCATCGGCTCTGCGAAGGTTCTCTCCCTTGCTGATGACGGGAAGCTTGTCCAGCAGACATCAAGCGGCGCCGATTCTCAGCGGTGGCACAGTGCGCTGTCTGGCGGCAAGGTTGCGTTGCAAAATGCAGCTACAGGTTAGTATCTCTGTGTTTCGGGCTCTTCCTCGACATTGGGCGTGGTTGATTCGTTGGAGCTGCCCGGTGTTCGATTTAACGTAAAGAGCGTCGGGGTTCTTTCTGAGGGGTCATATACCATCCAGCTTATGGCGAACCGGTCGTATGTATTCGATGTGTCTGGTGGATCAACGGCTACCGGAACGTCAGTTGGATTTTATGGTTCGAACGGAACGGCGGCTCAGATTTGGGATGTTCGCAAGAATTCCGATGGAACATATGAGATATCTAGCGCTAAATCCTGCAAGCCTCTCGATATCAAGGGCGGCAATCAGTCGGCTGGTAATGGTGTCCAAATTTGGACCCGTAACGAAGGCAACGCTCAAAAATGGAATTTGGTTTACAACAGAGGAGAGGGCTATACGATTCGGTCGACCAGTGGACTTGTCTTGGCTTCTTCTGGCGGCGCGCTTGCCCTTTCTGAAGATAATGGTACCGCCAATCAGCGTTTTGCCTTTGAAAAGGCTACCTATATTCCTCCTGCTTTAACTGGAGTTCAATGGAAGGGTTGTGCCCATTATTCGTCGTCTCGCTACGGCGAAGACTGGAGCGTGATTGTGATTCACATCTCTGAGTGCACAGCGCTTTCCCAGATTGATAATACTTTTTGGGGTACACGCGAAGCCTCGGCTCATTATGGCGTGGCACCAGGGCAGATTCACCAGTATGTCGGTCTCAATGACACGGCTTGGGCCGTTGGCGACTGGGAGTGGAATAAACGCTCGGTGTCTATCGAGCATGTGGGAACTACGGCAAATCCGCCTTCGTATGCTACCCTTGATACAAGTGCACAGCTCATGGCTGCACTTGCAAGATCTAAGGGTTGGAGACATTTGACGATGGGGGATAACGTTGGGATACATAAGTGGTATTCATCAACAAGTTGCCCCGCCGGAACAGACGTCAATTGGCTTGTTGCGAAGGCAAATCAGTATTTGGGCAACTAGCCTGTTATTTGAACGCCAATGTAATTGGCTACGTCTCCAATTATCATATATCCGCAAGCTTAGGAGAGATTGGTATGTCAGCAAGTGGTATCCATCCTGGCTGTTGCGCGTTCGTTTGTGTAGAGGGGTAAATGAAAAGGCCTGAAACCATCTGGTTTCAGGCCTTTTCCTATTCTTAATTGAACGGTTAATTTTTTCTGCCCTCTTGGAATACTCGGTAGACCTGAAGCTCCCATTCTTTTCGCTCAGTTTTGGCGACGTTGTCAAGGATGAGGCCGGTAGCAAGCGAGAGCCCGCACAGGAACATGAAGGCTACCGCAAGCACTGCAGTGGGGAGCCGTGGAACAAGACCGGTTGCGAAGAATTCTCCAATGACTGGAAGGCCGAGAATCAGGCCAACGAGAGCGAGTACCAATGCGATAAGGCTGAAAAACTTGAGAGGACGATAGTTCTTAAATAGGCTGGCGATGGCACACACAACTTTTACACCATCTCCAACGGTATCGAGCTTGGACTCCGAACCTTCTGGGCGGTCGCGATAATCGATGGGGACGTCGGCAATCCTCCAGCGTCGATCGACCGCATGAATGGAGAGTTCCGTCTCAATCTGAAAGCCTTCGGAGAGGACTGGGAAAGTCTTTACGAAGGGGCGAGACATGGCCCGGTAGCCGGTCATGACATCGTCGAAGGAATAACCATAGATCCAGCGAATCATTGTGCGGACGAGGTCGTTACCAAAGCCATGAAAGGCGCGTTTGTTCTGCTCTGCGTAGGTACCGTTAGAGAGTCGATCGCCCACGGTCATATCCGCTTCACCAGAGAGGATTGGGGCGGCGAGCGCTGCGGCAGCTTCCGCCGGATAGGTGTCATCCCCATCGACCATGAGGTAGCAATCTGCGTCAATATCGCGGAACATCTGCCTCACGACGTTGCCCTTGCCTTGCCTGGGTTCGTGGCGAACGATTGCGCCCGATTCCTTCGCAAGTTTTGCGGTTTCATCGCTTGAGTTGTTGTCGTAGACGTAGATGGGTGCGCCTGGCAATGCGGAGCGGAAGTCGGCTACTACCTTAGCGATAGTGACGGCTTCGTTATAACAGGGGATGATGACGGCAACGCGTGATGCGTCGATAGAGATAGTCAAGGAGGTACCTTTCAGAGTGGAACAAACCTGCTTAAGAATATACCGTTATTTCGCCTTGCATGCTATCTGCGCAATTACGTCACGCCTCTCGGTCTTGTTCCATGATGATGTGAATCCGAGCTGGATTATAATTCTGGAGACTTCGTCATAATGAATGAAAGGGCTGATCGTCGGATGCGACTGTGTATGACATCAAGAAGTTCTATATGCATGTGGAGGCTTATGTTTTTTAAGGAGCGCATTCGCGAAATCGATGTTGCTGCGTTGGTTGCAGCGTTTCTGATTGCAGTTTGCTTTGTTGTCGGGCTTCAGGTCTATCATTCCGTATATTTAAATGAGTCCTTGATTCAGGGTGTCGGCTCTATCGTCTTTTGCATTATCGTGATGTCCTTGCTCGTCCTTGCTCTATATGTCTTGATCGTTTGCGTCTTTACTTGGGTCGACGCTCACTCAGGAAAATCTCTGGATGAGGACGAGGTTCGCGGTCGCTCTTCGTTTTCTTGTGTACTTAAAGCAAACTTGCTTCGTTACTCTTTAATTGTGCTGGCATGCTGGCTCCCGGTCATGCTCATTCGTTTTCCTGGAAATATAGATCCGGATACGTTTTGGCAGCTCCTCCAGACCCGAGGCCTCGCTTTGACAAGCGATCACCATCCTTGGTTTGACACTGTCTTGTTTGGCCTTTTTTGGTCTATCGGGGATGTTTTTGGCAGTCATGCCTTCTCGCTCTTGGCGTATTCTGTGTCGCAGGCTGTGCTCACTGCGATTTCGTTTGCTGTCTGTTTTTGTTATTTTAGATGGCTGGAAGTACACAGTATTTTGCGGAGGGGTATTGTTGCACTCGTGTCTCTTCTCCCGTTTTTCCCAATGTTTGCACAAACAATGGCGAAGGACACGTTATTTGCTGCGGTTTGGGTTCTTTTCCTTCTGTTCTACTTTGAGACCGTTCGCACAAAGGGGGAAGTGCTTAAGAACTTTCGTGTGGTTGCTGGTGGGTTTTTGCTCTTGGGTCTTATTGTGCTTACGAAAAAGACCGGAATATATTTGCTCGCGCTTTCTCTGGTGCCCCTGATTCTTATCTGTCGGGCTAATAAGGCTCGGCTTCTTCTGCTCACGGTTTCCGTGGTGTGCCTGTTTTTTGTTTGGACTAACATCGCACTGCCTGCTTGGGGCGTTGTGAAAGGCAGCTCTGCTGAGATGATGTCGATTCCATCGCAGCAGGTGGGGTATTACCTGTCTAGATATTCGGACGAAGTGACGCAGGATGACTGGCGGGTTCTTGAAGGCGTTTATGCTTCACCCGAAGTACTTGGGACTGTGTATCAGCCTGCGCGTGCTGATGCAACGAAGATGTACTGGAAAGGGTCGTCGACCACTGAGACAAAGATTGAATTTCTAAGTTGGTATTTCAGGACGGCGCTCAAGCATCCGAAGACATTTCTCGATGGTGCTCTGGCAACAATGCTTCCCCTGTTCTATCCAGATGGGGTTACCGAGGGTGATGAGAGCTTCATTTTCTATCGAGATAACCTTGCGTCGGCCGCTACCGGGGATCCGGGGCTAGTGGGGGCTATCCAGTCTTATTCTGGCGGTTCGGCTTCCGCGAGCGATATGGATTCTTTGTTCGCCGGCTCGTTCCGTATTCCGGTAGTTGCTCGAATTTCCGACATTTTTGATAACCTTTACCTCAAGATCGCCGAGCTGGTTCCACTGCTATTTCATAAGGTTACGCATGCCTTGTATATTCCAATAATCGTGCTCTGCTACTGCATGTCTAGAGCAAGAATGACGACTGAGCGATCTCCTCTGGAGGTCCTCCTCTCTTTTGCGCCGGTTATTGCTGTGTACTTGTCTCTGCTCGCAGGTCCAATTGCGTTACCTCGTTACATGGCAACCCCGGTATACGCTACGCCGTTGTTGTTGGCGCTGCCTTGGGTTCTCGGGATGGCGAATTCTGGGAAGAGCGGTCATGATGATGAAGTCGCCGATGCGGAAGCGAAATTAATTTTTAGAATGGTTGATCCTGGTTTGAGCGAGAACGTTGGTGAATGATATGGCGAAACGACTTACCTCTTTTGATATCGCGAAGGCGGTCGCTTTGATTGCAGTTGTCGTTGGGCACTGCAGCTTTGCCGGTGTGCCCCAAGGCGTTGTAAAAGCGTGCTACTCCTTTCACATGCCGCTGTTCTTTATTGTGAGCGGCTACTTTTTTAAACAGCAGGAAGACGAGAGAGCCCTGCTTCGGAAGAGTGTGAGTGGGTTGCTAGTTCCATATCTGGGGACAAGCCTCATCCTGATTGTTTTAATGGTATTTAGAACCATATTTGACGGTGGGCTAGTTGTCGAAACTGTCCGCTCCTGGACCGTGGCGGCTTTATACGGATCCGGGGCTGTTCTTGACTCTATGCCAGAAGGGGTAATGGCTATTGGGGCTATTTGGTTTCTACTTGCGTTATTCTGGTCGCGGTTGTTGCTAAATGCGGCGTTGAAGACTGACTATCCAGCCTTGGTATGCCTCGCCCTCTTTATCGTTGGCATTGGTTCTGCGGACTCCATCTGGTTGCCCTTGGCTGTTCAGCCCGCAATGTGCGCCGTTCTGTTCTTATATATTGGGTTCAAGATCAAGGAATCGTCTCTTTTGAGGCGGGGTGGCATGTCTCCAATTCTATGGGGCTTTTCCTTCTGTATTTGGTTGTATTGCGCTAGATACCATGGTGTTCTGTACATGGTTTCCAACACGTATGCTGCAGGGGCAATGGATGTTATTGGTGGAGTGTGTGGCTCCATCTGCCTCCTAAAGTTTTCTGAGGTATACATTTCTAAAATTCCCGTCTTGTCCAGCATGTTAAAGTTCGTGGGAAAGAACTCTCTTGCCTTTTTCTGCATGCATCTCGTTGAGTTAGATGTGATTCGGTGGGATCTGATTTGGGAGATCATGTCTCAGATTCCGCATGCATGGGTTCTTATGGTGTTGATGCAGGTTGCGTGCACGGGGCTGTTCGCTGGCGTGGTTTATTGTTTGCCGCCTTTCCTGTCTGGTTTGTTTTATCCGGCCAGACGTGCGAAGTCCGCATAGTTTAGTTTGGAGAACTTGATGACTCCTATAGAGTGCGCGAGAAATAACATTGAGCCTGTTAGCCACGATGGTTCCAGCATTTTGCAGAAGATTCTTCGGTATTTTGCTATTTCACTTATGATTGCAATGGCCTTGGAGATTCTCGTATTCAATTTCCCGTTCTGGGAATCTTTGCTATTTGGGAACGCGAAAGAAGTGGATTGGAGCCTTGGTCCTGGATTGGAGATTCAGGATGACAGGACGATTAAGGTCGTAGATCCCGAAACCGCCTATATTGAATTCGATGCCGATGGATGTCGTGTCGAGAATCTTTACCTTGATATCGCTGTTCCAGGCTGGACATCTTCGTCATGGAGAACGTCGACTGGCCCTTATTTAGCAATAAAGGTTCTTGCTACTGACGAAGCGAACTCATCTTTCTTTGAACTTCCTTCTTACAATTACTGCGGCGGTATGGAAAGCTCGAAATACCTTCGCCTGCATCTTTCTGGGGTTTCACATAAGATGCGGGTGCTTATTCAAGAAGAATCGGGGTTCAGCTTTGATTTTCGAGGCGCGTCTATTAATGCCATGAGGCCGTTTTGCTTCGAGCTCATCCGATTTGGGATTGTTGCATTATTGGCTTGTGCGCTCCTTGCTTTCCGACCCTCATCTAGTCTTTACAGGACTAGATTGTTTCCAATTCGCCCTGTTGTTATCGGATGCATTGTCGCGTTAATGACCGTTGAGATGGCGGGATCTGTTGTTGTCAGCCGATTGTCTGGGGTTGTTGACAATCCAGCTAACGGTCCAACAATTAGCGGGCCGGTTGCATTTGACTTCAATCAATACAATCATCTTGCGGATGCGTTTTTGTCGGGCAAGGTTTCCTTAGACCTTCCCGTGTCCGCCGTTCTCTCTGATATGGAAAACCCGTACGATACTTCAGCTCGAGCTCAGGAATTATCTCAGGCTGGTGAGTATTACTACCTCGACTATGCTTTTTATAACGGGCATTACTACTCGTATTTCGGTGCGCTTCCGGCATTGGTTGCGTTTGTTCCCTTCAAGTTGTTAACTGGCCGTGATCTTAGAACGGATCAAGTCGTTCTCGCTTTGGGGGTGATCTTCATTTGCGCTTTCAATGCGTTGCTGTATTGCTTGGCAAAGCGCTATCGACAAGATGTCTCCCTTGGTCTGTTCGCACTTTCTTCAGTGTCATTTTTTGTTGCGAGTGGACTGCTGCACCTTGTTTTTCTCCCACAGATTTATTCTGTCCCTATTTTATCTGGCTTAATTGTTGTGTTCTTGGGCTTGTCGTGTTGGATATCTGTGGAGCGTTTGGATGGAGACCACGGGGGCTTCAAGAAGAGCTACCTCATCCTTGGTTCATTTCTGATTGCCCTGTCATTGGGCTGCCGGCCCCAATACGTGCTGGTCTCTTTGCTTGCCTTCCCGATTTTTTGGAATGCGATATTTCGGGAACGTCTGTTTTTCTCAAAAAAGGGCGTTGGCAACACGGTGTCGGTAATTGCGCCATTTATTCTCGTTGCAATTCCCGTCATGCTGTATAACGGCATGAGGTTTGGATCGGTCTTTGATTTTGGTGCCGCATACAACCTGACTGGTAGCGATATGACTTCGCGAGGAATTGACCTATCGCGGTCCCTTCCCGCTTTGTTCCAGTATTTGGTTCAGCCTTTGAGTATTTGCGCACGGTACCCGTATGTTTTCGGTGTAGACATGGCTGTTGATTTCCAGGGCTATTGGTTTTATGAGCCTTATCTTGGAGGATTGCTGCCCATCGCTCCGTTCTTGCTCGTGGGCCTTGCTTGCATTCCGCCCGTGTTCTCCAAGAGTAAGCAGAGTCAGAAGGCTGCCATCATCTTTTCGCTCATTGTCGCATCGGTAATCCTTTTTGCGGATTTCCAGATTGCGAGTATTACAATGCGATACTTCAGTGACTTCTCATGGTTATTGATTTTGCTTGTGTTTGGAGTGCTGCTTCAGACTCCTGGTTTTGTGGAAGGTAAAGGTGTGATTTTTAGGATTACGGTTGCACTTATCGGACTGACAATCCTCTTGGGGTTTTGGATCTTGTTGTCTCCCGATCGTTATGGCGCTCTGGTGAGCACATGTCCGTCCGTGTTCTATGGTGTGGCTCAGATGCTATGTCTTGTTTGATTTCATTTCGCAAACAAGGAAAGTCTAAGTCTCGTTATAAGCTCGGGCGATAGGGAAAGGCGTACCTTGTCCGAGAACTTCGAACCCACCAACATCATCGTCACGGGCGGCTGCGGCTTCATCGGCAGCAACTTCGTGCACTACGTCGTGAACAACCACCCCGACGTGCGCGTCGCCGTCCTGGACAAGCTGACCTACGCCGGCAACCCCGAGAACATCGCCGGGCTGCCCGCCGACCGCGTGGAGCTCGTGGTGGGTGACATCTGCGATGCCGCGCTGCTGGACGAGCTCGTCCCCGGCCACGACGCGATCGTCCACTACGCCGCCGAGAGCCACAACGACAACTCCATCGACGACCCCACGCCGTTCCTGCGCACCAACGTGGAGGGCACCTTCTGCCTGCTGCAGGCCGCGCGCAAGTTCGGCGTGCGCTACCACCACGTCTCCACCGACGAGGTCTACGGCGACCTGGCCTTGGACGACCCCGCGCGCTTCACCGAGGAGACGCCCTACCGCCCCAGCTCCCCCTACAGCTCCACCAAGGCGGCCTCCGACCACCTGGTGCGCGCCTGGCACCGCACCTTCGGCGTGAGGGCGACCATCTCCAACTGCTCCAACAACTACGGCCCCTACCAGCACGTGGAGAAGTTCATCCCGCGCCAGATCACCAACATCCTGGACGGCGTGCGCCCCAAGCTCTACGGCGACGGCCGCAACGTGCGCGACTGGATCCACACCGACGACCACTCGAGCGCCGTGTGGACCATCCTCACCAAGGGCGAGATGGGGGAGACCTACCTCATCGGCGCCGACGGCGAGCGCTCCAACATCGACGTGCTGCGCGCGATACTCACGCGCTTGGGAAAGCCGGCCGACGACTTCGACTGGGTGCGCGACCGCCCCGGCCACGACCGCCGCTACGCCATCGACTCCACCAAGCTCCGCCGCGAGCTGGGCTGGGAGCCCAAGCACACGGACTTCTCCGAGGGGCTCGACCAGACCATCGCCTGGTACACCGAGAACCGCGCCTGGTGGGAGCCCGTCAAGGCCGCTACCGAGGCACGCTACAAGGCCCAGGGCCAGTAAGTTACCACTGATTGAGGGCGCCGTTGCGAACCACTCGCGGTGCCCGAGTACGAGAGACGCCTTCTCGGCCCGTGCGCGCCCTTGCGGACCTGGGGATGACCCCCGGGGAAGCTCACCGCGCACGGGCCGGGGCTTCGATAAGATATCGATGTTATTGTTGCGAAGGTCGCTTATGCGCGGCACTTGAAATGCGAGAAGTGGCGCTGAGTGCTTATATTCCTGCTAACATAAATACGTTGGTTCAGATTAAAGGATGGTCGTTTGAATGGCTGAAGCCCCTGCAGTCTCATTGTTGGTTCCAATTTGTAATGTCGAAAAGTATCTTCGCCAGTGCCTTGAGTCGGCTCGCGAACAATCACTTTCGAACATCGAGATTATATGCATAAACGATGGGTCGACGGATAGCTCCCTCGATATCATCAATGAATATGTCGAAGCCGATCCTCGCTTCCGAGTTCTTGACAAGCCTAATTCTGGCTATGGCGACTCCATGAACAAGGGTCTCTCGATGTGCACCGGTGAGTACGTCGGCATTCTTGAGTCGGACGATTTCTTGGACTCAGGTGCATTGGAAACAATGTATCGAGCAGCCAAGCAATGCGACGCCCAGGTGGTTAAGTGCGACTTTTATCTGTACTGGTCTCTTCCCGAAGAGCGCAATGAGAAGTTCGGCTGGGTCGATGCGCTTCTTGAAGGCCATGTGAACCCCCAAGTGGAGCGAGAGGTGTTTTATCGAAAGCCATCGATATGGTCGGCTATCTATCGAAGGGATTTCTTGGAGAAGAACGATATTTCGTTCCTGCCTTCGCCGGGCGCTTCGTATCAAGATGCTGGCTTTAACTTCAAGGTATGGGCTTCGTGCGATAACGCGGTCTTGCTTAATGAGGCCTTCCTACACTATCGCCAGGATAATGAAAAGTCCTCGGTCAATTCTCCTGGCAAGGTTTTCTGCGTCTGCGACGAATACGAGGAGATGCATCGATACCTCGATTCGCATTGTCAGGCCAGGATATATCTGCGATCCGTCCTAGCAAAAATGCGCTTCGATAGCTATGAGTGGAACTATGACCGGCTGTCTCTTGAGCTTCGAGAGCAATTTGTTCCTCGGATGGTTGAGGATGTGAATTCTGATCTACAGCAAGGCTATAGTGATCTCAACATTTTCGAGCCCTCCAAGCGGCTTAATCTAATTCTTCTGCTTCACGATTCCAAGTTGTATGGAGTGCTTCGGTCTTCGGATGGCTCACGTACTCGAAAAGAGCGCTTTGTTAGGTTGATGCGGGCGGGGGGATTGCTGTCTGCAATTCGATTGGCTTTGTTCCGATTGACCCACTAACTAATTCCGGAGAAGTGAATGACCAAGCTGAGTATCATTGTTCCCGTCTATAACGTTGAACGGTATCTCCCTGTCTGCCTTGATTCTATTCGAAACCAGACATTTAGGGATATCGAAATAATCTGTGTCGATGATGGGTCAACCGATAGATCTTCGAACATTCTGGAGATGTATTCGAAGGTCGAACCTAGAATGCGAATCATCAGTAAAGAGAACGGGGGGCTGTCTTCCGCGCGCAACGCTGGTATTCGCTGTGCCACGGGTGACATTGTTTGCTTTGTTGATTCTGACGACTTCTTGGACAAGACGGCTGCAAAGCGTATAACTGACGCCTTTGATTCCACGCATGCTGATTTGATTACGTTCGGTGGGCGCGTGTATCCTCAATTCCTTTCTAATTGGTGGCTGGATAAAGTACTTTCTCCTCGCGACACAATGTATGCGTCATTCGATCCGTCTCTTTTTGCTCTCGAGGCTGCTGAGCCGTTCGCTTGGAGAACGGCTTGTCGTCGCGAATTTCTAATTGAAGAGCGACTGTGGTTTGATGAGGAACTTCGGTTTGGAGAGGACAAGTTATTTCATTACATGGCTTATCCTCGGTCTCGGAAAACCGTGTTTCTGTCTGACAAACTGTATGACTATCGGGTGAATCGAGCCGATTCCCTTATGGCAACCAGAAATGACGATAAGGTCTTGAGGATATATGACCATCTACGAATCTCGGATCGTATATGCTCGGATTGGAAACAGTCTGGGAATGCTGAGCGCTTTGGATCTCAATTGCTCAGTTTAATTGGTGAGTTTGTGTTCATGGATGTCATGACAGCTCCTGTTCAGGATAGGACAATGCTCGCCAATTTTCTAAAGTCGATCTTGGAGACGTACTTTTCGGACGTTCAATTAAAAGCGCTCCTCCATGATAGAGAGTACGGTGCGATGGCTCGTGCGATACTAATCGATCGACGTCGCCTATTTGGACCACGTCGAAAGATGATGTTCTATCTTGGAACTCTTAGGAATAATCCCATTGACTTTTTGCGACGGGGTCGAGAGAGGCTCGCTTCATTGGGCGCTGTTCTTAAGATGCGCCAGATGGCGGGTCGGATTTTTCCTCCGTCGTCTCGGACTGTCGCGCTACGTCATCTTGAATCAGAATTTGTCCAGAAGGAAAGCGTCGCGCTTCTGAACTCTATCGAGCTTCTACGTATTGAGCTAGGGAATGTTGAGTCGGAGAAGTAGCGTATCAGGTACCAGGCCGTATCTCTTTGGCTGTGAGGCTGCGGCAATCGGAGGCTCCGTCAGGATCTGACGGAGCCTCCGTGTTTCTTCTAGCTCGTTTGTTGTCCTATGAGAAAGACGGGTATTTCATTGGCTAAACGGTATCTGGATTCTCAAGATGAAGAGATTCCAAATTGCTGTCAGTTAAATCGACGTGAGCAAAGTGCGTTGAGATATCGTCAGGTAATGAGTAGATGTTCCCATACACTTCAGTTAATAACTTTTCAATATTTGCCGGTGCTTCACATGGCGCACCTTCAAACGCGATGCGTTGAGTTGGAAGAACGTCGCCTTTCGAGCATATCCAATCATATCCATTGAGATCGGTCAGATTGTCGATTCCCCAAATGAGCCCACTGCCGTTGGCGGAGATGATTCCATCATCTTCCGCTTGGTTTAAATAGGCATCAAAGATGGCTGCGGCCTTTTCTCCTAATATTGAATTTTCGGAAACATACCCCGCTGCTTGCCACTCTTGATACCAATCCTGAGAGATGAAATGTTCGATCATTTCGCCTCTCAGGGCAGCCTGCTTCTCAAACGTTGCATGTGTGACGTCGCTGACCTTGTCAAAGAGAAAAAGGTCAAGGAAACAGGGAATATTCTCGTTGGAGTATTTGAAGCGAATCTGTCGGCAGAAGGCAAATGCATCGTAAACGACGGAAACTGAGTAGCGTGAATCGTCCTCAACTATTTCTACCAATTTTTTAATATCTGCTCGAGTCATCCCGAGGTCTGTATCATCGTCCCATGGAATGAAACCTCCGTGTCTGACAGCGCCCAGGAGAGTTCCAAAAGCAATCCAGTAGTCAAGATTGTGTGCTTTACAGAGCTCATTGAATTCTGACAATAATTGTGCGCAGCCTAGTTGATGTAGCCGTAATGGGCCTGTGGCGGGCGGAATGCTTTTGAAGAAACGTTTTCGAGCATCTTCTGGCAGCTCTCCGTCTTTCCTGTAGAGTTCCCATAGCATGATGACGGTCTTCGAATCGTGGGCTTTAATCGCCTTTTCAAGCCGTTCGAATTCACAGGTAAGATGTCCGTTAATGCCGATGTCTGCTTGTTCGGTTCTAGAAAAAACGCGGTCATATTGGGCCGTTGTTTCGCATTTCAAAGACTCGATCGAATCCCTGAGGGATTCGATCGAGTCTTTGAGTGATTCTATTGAATCCCTCGTGTTTCGCACTGCGCGCCGTGTCGATGGGAGTAGATCAAGAATGTTCACTGCTTATCCTTTAAGACTCGTCTTAATGTCGCTGGTAGAAATACCGGGCGTTCGATTTAGGTATTGAACCTGGCAGATATCCCTCAGCGATTCAAAACGCGGATCGTTTTCCCAGTCACTTCCCATGCAGACTGTATCAATCTGAAAGGTCTCTACGTCTGTTGCTTTTTGTTCCCAGCTATTTTCAGGGATTACAAGGTCAACGTAGCGTATCGCTTCGAGCATTTCCTTTCGCACATTATACGAATAGAAGCTTTTCTTTCCCTTTAGTGCGTTGAATTCGTCGGTGGAAAGGGCAACAACGAGGTAGTCTCCAAGGGCAGCCGCCTGTTGAAGCAAGCGAATATGACCATAATGCAAGAGGTCGAAAGTACCATAGGTAAGAACTCGACGGAGCCCCGATTTCCCTCGCTGGTTGGCTTGCTGATGCAAAATACCCGATCTTGTGATTGTAACGCTGTGGGGTTCTTCTGATATTTCGTGAATCGGAGGATGCCTGTGAGCTTCAGCTTGCGGCTCGATTCGTATCTCGGTGTTTATTTCAGTCCCATTCATTCCTTGCACTTCCCGCGCCCTGTTGACTTGCAGTTTATATTAGCTTAATCAACGGTTTACGCCCCTATGGATATCGACGTAAACACTGCGTGCCGTTATGCGGTTTTCAGCTTGTCTCGCGGTGCCGGCAACGGGTGCATGGCGTCTTGTTCAATCGATTCGATTTTGCGGCGGGGTGCGCCGGGTGCGATCGCGAGTGGAATCGTAGCCGGCGCTGTCTGGCTGGAGATAAGGGGAGGGTCTCCAATGTGCTAGATGTTTGGCTGACGGTACCGGTTCATGAGACTGCTGGTGTTCGACGGCACGGCCGAGGCGCACGACGATGGGGAGCCCTTTAGCCCGCTGTTCGTCTACGGCCAGAACAAGAGAGCGGGTGACATCGCCGTGGCCGGCTGCCCGCGCTACTACATCATGCGCTCCAGTTGGGTCATCGGTGAGGGACACAACTTCGTCAAAACCATGAAGGGTCTGTCCGACCGCGTCGCCGACCCGGAGAATAAACTTACCCAGATTACGGTCGCGGACGACAATCTGGGCCGCCTGACCTTCACGCGCGACATGGCCGCGGCCATCTTCCACGTGCTGGACGCGAAGGCCCCCTACGGCACCTACGGCTGCACCGGCTCGGGCGCCGTGAGGAGCTGGTCCGACATCGCCCGCGCTGTCTTCGAGGCCGCTAACGGCAACGGCGGGAAGGTCGTGCCGGTGTCGACCGCCGACTGCTACGCCAGCGCCGCCTGTCCATAAGCGCGCAACCGACTCTCCTGATTGTATGCAGCTCGTCGAGGTGAGAAATCGCGCAAGCGCCCCTGTGTTATCATACGTTGTTCGGCAAGGGCGGCATCTGCCGCTAACGTGCAATCAATAGGGAGGCGTCGTCGGTGTCCTCACAGACTCTCGCAACCGAAAAAGCCCCGCGTCCGTATAAGAAGGACTTGCTCATCCTCGAGCAGCTCGTCACCAAGGACTTCAAGCTCAAATACCGCCGTAGTTTCCTCGGCGTGTTGTGGAGCGTTCTCAACCCGTTGCTCATGATGATCGTCATGTCCATCGTGTTTTCTTACATGTTTGGCAGCAACGTCCCTAACTTCCCGCTCTACCTCATCGTGGGCAACGTCACGTTCTCGCTCATGAGCGACTCCACCAACGCGGCACTTACGAGTATCATCAACGCCGCGCCCCTGCTCAAGAAGGTAAAGGTCAACCGGTACATCTTCCCGGTGCAGAAGGTCTTGTTCGCGCTCGTAAACTTCGCTTTCTCGCTCATCGCCGTGGCTATCGTCATGCTGTTCTTTCAGGTTATGCCCACGTGGCACTTCATCTGGCTGCCCCTGTGCCTGTTCTTGCTGATGCTCTTTTGCATCGGCGTGGGCATGGCCATCGGCGCGCTCTCCGTCTTCTTCCGCGACATCATCCATCTGTGGAGCGTCGTCATCATCGCGTGGACCTACCTCACGCCCATCTTCTGGGACCTCTCCTTGCTTATCGACAAGGGCGCCCCGCACTGGATCATCATGCTGGTGAAGATTAACCCCATGTACAACTACCTCGAGTTCATGCGTGACATCTTCCTGTGGCAGCAGAACCCCACGCCCACGGTGCTCCTCATGTGCATCGCGTGGGCCATCATCGCGCTCATCATCGGTATCTTCGTGTTCAAGAAGACCGAGCACAAGTTCATTCTCTACGTCTAAGGCGGCACCATGGCAGACGCTACCAACACCGAATACGCCATCGAGGTCGACGATGTCACGATGGTCTTCAACATGGCCAGCGAGCAGCTCAACTCCCTCAAGGAGTACTTCATCAAGCTCGTGCGCCACGAGTTGTTCTTCAAGGAATTCCATGCTCTGGAGCACGTGAGCTTCAAGGTTAAGAAGGGCGAGGTCATCGGCCTGGTGGGAACCAACGGTTCCGGTAAGTCCACCATGCTCAAGATTATCGCCGGCGTGCTCGAACCCACGAAGGGCACCGTGACGGTTCGTGGCAACATCGCGCCCCTCATCGAGCTGGGCGCTGGTTTCGATCTTGAGCTCACGGCGCGTGAGAACATCTTCCTCAACGGTGCGCTTTTGGGTTACTCCAAGCAGTTCATGGAGGAGCATCTGAACGAGATCGTGGACTTCGCCGAGCTGCGCGACTTTCTCGACATGCCCATGAAGAACTACTCATCCGGTATGGTTGCGCGCATCGCGTTCGCCATCGCCACTGTCGTGGAGCCCGATATCCTCATCGTCGACGAGACGCTCTCCGTGGGTGACGTGTTTTTCCAGCAGAAGTGCGAGCGTCGCATCCAGAGCTTTATCGACTCGGGCAATGTGACCGTGCTGTTCGTGAGCCACTCCATCGAGCAGGTGGAGCGCATCTGCACCTCCGCGGTGTGGATCGAGAAGGGCCACGAGCGCATGATCGGCCCGGTGGACGAGGTCTGCGCGGCTTACAAGGCGCAGTTCGACTAATATGTCCGGCGCGTGCGACGAGGCGGCCGCGAGCGAGCGCCGCCCCTTCTTTTCCATTATCATGCCCTGCTATGGCGTGGCGGCTTAC
Source organism: Collinsella aerofaciens (assembly GCF_964243765.1). GTDB lineage: Bacteria > Actinomycetota > Coriobacteriia > Coriobacteriales > Coriobacteriaceae > Collinsella > Collinsella aerofaciens_BU. The sequence continues at coordinate 90,765 of NZ_CAXTGI010000002.1, forward strand.
CTGCCCGATGCCATAGCGTGCGTCCGTGCTCAAACGTGTGCGGACTGGGAGCTCATCTGCGTGGACGACGCTTCTCCCGATAACGTCGCGGAGCTCGTCGAGTATGCTGCCGCCGAGGATCCGCGCATTCGCCTCGTGCGTCATAAAGTTAACCATGGTCTCGCCGATGCTCGCAACACCGGCATCTCCGCCGCCCGCGGACGCTACGTTTGGATGCCCGATCCGGATGATGCGTACGCTCCCGACCTGCTCGAGCGCTGTGCCGAGAAGATCCGTTCCCAGGCCGATGCGGAGGCCAGGACCGACGTCGTGGTGTTCGGACTTACCGAGGAGCTCTTCGATGCGGACGGTTCCGTATACGGTGCGCACGACATCGTGCCGGCGCTCGACGGGGCTTTTTCGGGCTCCGATGCGCACGCGCAGGTTCTCGACCTCGAGGACCGCACGCTTCTGGGCTATGCGTGGAACAAGGTCTACCGTGCGGAGGTGCTGGACGGCATCGCGTTTGAGACCGTTCCCCTCATCGAGGACATCGTCTTTAACGTTGCGGTCTTTAACCGCGTTGAGAACCTTGCGCTCGTTGCGCGTCCCTTGTACCGCTACGAGAAGCGCGTGGCCGCCAACCTGACGGCCAAATTCGTGCCCGAGTACTACGAGGTGCATCGCCGCCGCATCGACGATGTATACCGCCAGCAGGTGTCGTGGGGCCTCGATTCCGCCGATGTCCGCTCCCGTCTCGGGGCTCGCTATGCGCGCTACATCTTGTCCGCGCTCGAGCGCAACTGCGATGCGCGCGCGGGGCTAAACTATGCGGGCCGCGTGGCCTTCTGCCGCAGCGTCATGGACGACGATCTCTTTGGTGCGCTTGTCCTGAGTGCGCGCCCTCGGGGCGGGGCAGCCCGTGTGGTCGTGGGCCTCCTCAAGACGCGCAGCGCCCTGGTGTGGTGCGCCGTCGGTCGCATCATCCACCTCGTGAGGTCGCGCGCCGGCCTCGCGTACCGTAAAGCCACGTTCTCCCGTTAGGAGCCCTCGTGCCTAAGAACACGTTCGACGCATCTGCGCCACAGCTCACCATCGCCGTTCCCGCGTACAACGTTGAGTCCTACCTCGCCCGTGGCCTCGAGTCCTACCTCGACCCGCGCTTCGTGGGCAATCTCGAGGTTATCGTTGTGGACGATGGCTCCACCGACGGCACCCGTGCGCTTGCGGAGGAGTTCGCTGCGCGCAGCCATGGCGTTATCCGCGTCATCTCCAAGAAGAACGGAGGCCACGGTTCGGCCGTGAACGCCGGCCTGGCCGAGGCGCGCGGGCGCTATTTCCGCGTGGTGGACGGCGACGACTGGGTGAACGCGGATGGTATGGCCGAGCTGCTCGAGCGTCTTGCCGACCTCGATTGCGACCTTGTGGTAGACAAGAAGCGCGAGATCGACATGGCTTCTGGCGAGGGGCGTCTGTTCCCGCTCGCCAAGGGCGTCGTCACGGGTCGTGCGCTCGACTTCTCCAGCGTTCTCACCAACGGCGACACCGTGTTCCAGATCATGATCCACACGCTTACCGCTCGTACGGACTACCTGCGTGGTATCGGCATCCATCTGCTCGAGCACACCTTCTACGAGGACTACGAGTACGTGGTCAAGGCAAGTGTGCCCGCCTCCACCATCTGCTACCTCGATATTGAGGTGTATCAGTACCTGGTGGGCAACGAGAACCAGTCTGTGAGCCAGGCGAACTACGTGCGCCGCTGGGACGATCACGACCGTGTGGTCATGGAGCTCCTGGACTACCTTGAGCGCTGCGAGCATGGCGAGGTATGCGCCGCGAGCGGGGAGAGGCTTTCGGATGAGTCCGTCTACTACGTGCGCGAGAAGGTCCACCTCATCGTGGACACGCACTACAACATTGCGTTGCTGTTCGATGAGGATCGCAGCCGTGGGCGTGCGCGCGCCAAGGCGTTCCGACGCGAGTTGAGGTGTGCGGACATAGACCAGTGGGCGCGCGGCGAGCAGCGATACCGTATGGCCACGCTCCTCAACCGCTTGAGCTTCTCGTACAACTCCATCAAGCGCTTGGTCTCCAAGCGCCGTCACTAGCACGCTACCAAGGGATGATTCATGAGCCGCAAACCGCGCATAGCCATATTCAGCGCCGACGCCAAGCTTGGCCACGAGGTCAAGGGTGCCACGCGCTACACGTTCCTCGCGACGCTTCTCGTGGAGCGTGGCTTCAATGTCGACTTTATCACGAGCGGCTTCCAGCACTGGGAGAAGCGCCAGCGTGATTTGGCGACGTTCGACACGAGCATGCACGCGTTCAACGTGAAGTTCATTGCCGAGCCGAGCTATCCCGCCAACATGTGCCCCCAGCGCATCTGGGCGCACCATGTGATGGCCAAGCGCGTGACGGCGTATTTCGATGTGGACCACGACTACGACCTCATCTACTGCCAGATTCCGCCCAACGATGTGACGCTTGCCGTGGGACGGTCCGCGAAACGCTACGGCATCCCCTTCGTGGTCGACGTGAACGACCTGTGGCCCGAGGCCTTCCGTATCGCGTTCGACGTTCCGGTGCTGTCCGACATAGCCTTCGCTCCGTTCGAGCGTCAAGCTCGTCGCGCGTACGCGTTGGCGGACGCCGTGGTGGGTACGTCCGACGAGTACGCCGCGCGCCCTTTCCGCGACCGCGCCGAGGATATCCCCAAGCTCGTGGTGTACGTGGGTAACGACCTCGAGGAGTTCGACGCGGGCGCCGCTGAGAACGTCGGCTCCGTGGAAAAGCCCGAGGGCGAGGTCTGGGTTGCTTACGCGGGTAATATCTCGGCACTATACGACTTGGAGACGCTCGTCGAGGCTGTGGCGATAGCTGCCAAGGCGCATCCCGAGCTCAGACTCAAGATTCTTGGCGATGGCCCCGAACGCGTATCCGTCGAGGCGGCGGTTGAGCGAACCGGGGCGCCTGCTAGGCTTTTGGGCTACATGCCGTACCGTGTCATGGCGGCTTGGCTCAAGGCGTCCGACATGGTGGTCAACTCGCTGGTGGCGAACGCGCCCCAGAGCGTGCCCACCAAGATAGGCGATTATCTGGCCTCGGGACGCCCCATGATTAACACGTCCATGAACGTTGAGTTTCGCGAGAAGGTCGTGCGTGACGGCTTTGGCGTGAATGTTGTGCCGGGTGACGCCGAGGGGCTCGCCAGGGTGATCTGCGAGCTTGTCGAGGACGAGGCGGGACGCGCGCGCATGGGTCGCGTGGCGCGCGAGCTCGCGGCGGCACAGTTCGACCGCCCGCATTCCTATGAGGCTACCGTCGACCTCATTCGAGGCCTGATCTCCGAGCGCACGAAGTAGATTGCCCCCGTGAGGCGTGCTCGTCCTATATTCGGACTGATAGGAGAGTGAATGGTGTGTCGGGGTTGGGCGAGGCCGTGCTTGAGGGGGCGACCGACCGCAAGCTGTCCGATGAGCCGGCAATCGTGGAGATGGCCCGCTCTATTTCCGGGTTGCCCGACGATACCAAGATGACGCTCGTTCCAGCCGGTCCCTTGACGAACGTCGCGCTGTTCCCACGTACGTACTCGGGGCGTGCCGATCGTATCGACCGCATCGTCCTCATGGGCGGCACCACGGTTGGCGGAAACGCGACCGTGTACGCCGAGTTCAACATATGGGATGACAGCGAGGCTGCGCAGATTGTGGTCTCGAGCGGGCTACACATCGTTATGTGCCGCCTCGATGTGACCCAGAATGGCGGTTGCGGCTTTGCCTTTCCGCCATTCTGGGTCACATCCGGAGTACTGGTTATGAGACGCGCTCGGCGAGCTCCAGGTATTGCGTGCGGCGCCACTTGTCCATCGTGGCGGCGTAGAGGCTTTTGGTGTTGTCGAGCTCGTACCAAGCGCCGTCTGCGCCTACTCGTTGTAGCACGGCACGACGATGGAAATGCGCGGTATGGCGGTTTACCTTGCGTTCGGGTGTCGTTGCGATAGTCACCGAAGGCGTATTTGCTATACACATTGACTTCCCACTGCTTTTTTTCGACCTTTGCCACGGAGTCGAGGATAAAACCGGTCGCGAGACTTAAGCCACACAGGAACATAAACGATGCGGCGAGCAGGGCGGTTGGGAAGCGCGGAACAAGACCGGTCTGGAAATACTCGACAATGATGGGAATGCCCAGGGCAAGACCGATTATTGCAAACAGGAGCGCAACGAGGCTGAAGAATTTGAGCGGGCGGTAGTCCTTGAACAGCGTGCCAATCATGGCGACGACCTTAATGCCGTCGCTGACGGTATTAAGCTTAGATTCGGATCCTTCGGGGCGATCGCGGTACTCAATAGGCACATCCTTGATGCGCCAGCGGTGGTCGACGGCATGGATGGAGAGCTCGGTTTCGATCTGAAAGCCCTCGGAAAGCACGGGGAACGTTTTGACAAAGGGGCGGCTCATGGCGCGATAGCCCGTCATGACGTCATCGAAGCTGTATCCGTAAATCCATTTGATCATGGCACGAACCAGATTGTTGCCAAAGCCGTGGAAGGCGCGCTTGTTTTCCTCGGCGTAGGTGCCGTTGGACAGGCGATCGCCGACGGTCATATCGGCTGCACCATTAAGAATGGGCTCGCAGAGGGCTTTTGCCGCTTCGGCGGGGTAGGTGTCGTCGCCGTCGACCATGAGGTAGCAATCGGCGTCGATATCGCGGAACATCTGACGGCAGACATTGCCCTTTCCCTGTCGGGGCTCAAAGCGCACTGTGGCGCCGTGTTCTGCCGCGATGTGTGAGGTGTCGTCTGACGAGTTGTTATCGTATACATAGACCGTCGCCTGCGGAAGCTCGCGGTGGAAGTCGTCAATGACTTTGTCGATCGTGAGGGCTTCGTTGTAGCAGGGGATAATGACGGCAATAGATTCAGAATTCACTCAATGCTCCTTTGATATTCAATCGTAGAAAGTATAGCCGTTTGGCCCTGGCATCCTGAGATGTAGCCGTCTTCCACAAGTCCGAGCGCAAATTCATCTTCTACATCTAAAGGAATGCTGTGATGACTGAATCTGTTGTTGATTACAACGAGCAGCCTCTGGCTGTCGAGGTCGACGCCACCACCATGATCTTTAACATGATGTCTGACTCGCTGATCAGCCTCAAAGAATGTTTTATTAAGCTCGCTAAGCATGAGTTGTTCTTTGAGGAGTTTAGGGCGCTTAAGCACATCTCGTTTGATATTCACCGCGGTGAGGTCGTGGGCTTGGTCGGTACTAATGGTTCCGGCAAGTCCACGATGCTCAAGATTATCGCTGGTGTGCTCGAGCCTAGCGAGGGCAGCGTTAAGGTTCATGGCAACATTGCACCTCTGATTGAGCTTGGAGCTGGCTTTGATCCCGAGCTGACGGCACGCGAGAACATTTATTTGAACGTTGCGCTAGTCGGCTATACCAAGGAATTTATCGATGCCGACTTTGATGGCATTATCGAGTTCGTTGAGCTGCAGAACTTTGTCGACATGCCGCTCAAGAACTTCTCTTCGGGTATGGTTGCGCGCATTGCTTTTGCAATCGCCACCATTACCGAGCCCGATATCCTGATCGTCGATGAGATGCTTTCCGTCGGCGACGTGTTCTTCCAGCAAAAGTGCGAGGCCCGTATTCAGCACTTTATCCAGAGCGGTGACGTGGCGGTTTTGTTCGTGTCGCATTCCATGGAGCAGGTTGAGCGCATCTGCCAGCGTGCGTTTGGATTGAGAAGGGCGACCTTCGTATGGACGGCCCGGTCGATGAGGTATGCAAGGCATACCGCGAACAGCTCAAGTAGGTTATACTTATTTGCGCTTGGCGGGCTCGCGCTTGCTTGGCGTGCGGTTATTTGCTCCATTAGCTCAGTTGGATAGAGCAGGGGACTTCTAATCCCAAGGTCGACGGTTCGAATCCGCCATGGAGCACCTTTTGTTTAATAAGCTCAGCTTTTGCTGGGCTTTTTTTGTTCACAAATGCGAAGTTGAGCTACTCTGTTTGTGCGGGGTCCACGATTTATGAGTTATGTAGCAATGCCAGATTCTAAGACAGGGGTAGATTGCGTTTGGCGGTTAGCCATCGACATCCTTACACTAACGCTGACTCGAAAGGCCTCATCTCCCGCCCATTTTTCTCTTCACAATTGAAGCCTGAAGTGGTTGGCTATAATGCTGCTAACTGAGAATTGACGCACGATTTTCCACTCGATTGGCTACTAACATAATTCACGGGAGGCTATCGTGAGCTTCGCTAACGCTGCGTTGCAAATTAAGAAACTGAAGATAACCAACTTCCGTAAGTTCGAATCATATTCAATTGAATTCGATCGTCAGCTTACCGTTTTGGTCGGCGATAACGGCACGGGTAAAAGCACGCTTATCGATGCGGCTTGCATTGCGCTGGGGACGTTGTTCCAGAAAATTCAGAACGCTGAAGCTCTGGGCATAGTCCCAGATGATTCTCGCGGAGCGGTTATCAAACAGGGCGACATGTTCGACATTCAGTCCCAGTACCCGGTGTCAGTTGAGGCATCGGGCATTGTCCTGGGGGAAGAGGTGGGCTGGCTGCGCTCGTTGAAGAGTGCTAAGGGGCGCACCACGCAAGCTGATGCCGGACGTATGATTGATGCTGGCGAACAGCTGCAAGAGCTTGTCGGTAAAGGTAATGAAGTCGTTCTGCCTGTTCTTGCCCGCTACGGGACTGATCGACTGTGGAAGCAAACGACTTCAAAAGATATAGCAACGCCCAATAGAACACGCGGTTATGAGGGCGCTCTGCGAGCTTCTGCGAATGAAGCCCGTATGAATGCGTGGTTTAAGTCTCAGTCGATTTGGGAGTGGCAGAATAGGCGAGAGAGTGCCTTATTCACTGCGGTTAAGAAGGCACTCGCGTCCTGCTTTGATGCCGCGGCGACAACCAAGGGCGCCATGGTCGACTACGACGTCGAGCTTAACCAACTTGTGTTTACATACACCACCGCAGAAGGTGTTTATCACCGCGATAGAATGCACTCTATGAGCGATGGTTATCGTGGGACGCTGAGCCTTTTCGCAGACATCGCGTACCGCATGGCAACGCTTAATCCGGCTTTAGGTTCTAGTGTGCTCGAGACACCCGGCGTCGCTATGATCGATGAGATCGACCTTCACTTGCATCCCCGCTGGCAGGCGCGGATTCTCGAGGACCTAGTTCGCATATTTCCCAACGTTCAATTTATAGTTACAACGCATTCACCTGTTGTGGTTGCATCGGTGCCCCGCGGTAACGTCCGTATTCTTGGAGAGGGTGCTGCAACGGTGCCTGCTATGGAAACGCGTGGACGCGATGCCGGGGATATTCTCAACACCGTTCTGGGCGCATTCTCTCGACCTGAAGAGGCGGCTCGATTGTTCGATTTATTTAATTGCGCCGTTGATGAAGATCGCTTTGACGATGCTAGGCTTGCGCTCCAAAAGCTTGAGGAGTTTGTGGGCGTGGACGACCCCGATGTTGTTGCCGCTAAGACGACCCTTGAGCTTGAGGAGCTGCTGTCGTGATTTCGATCGTTAAGGCTAAAGAGCCTCCGGCACTTACCAAGGCCAAGAGGGCAATACGCAATACCCCCGATACGACGTTTAATTACACAGCGCTGCGCGGAGAGGATAAGCGAGAGGTTCTGGAGGCCTTGCTTGCAGAGCAGGGTCATCTCTGCGCTTATTGCACATGCAGGATCGGCGTTGGTGATCATCCGGCTACGATCGAACATTTGATTCCGCAAAATCCTGAGGACTCTGCAGTGGATGGCGAATTGAGTCTCGATTATCACAACATGGTTGCTGTCTGCGACGGACGTGGCGGGGCAACGTGTGACAAACGACGTGGTAACAAGTCTCTTACGGTTGATCCGACCAAGCCTTATACGCTCGACAGCATTTTCTATCATCGCGACGGGCGTATTGATACTGCTGATAGGAGCGTGCGGTACGATCTTGAGGTTACGCTCGGGCTCAACGCGTCGGGTACCAACTTGTGCGGTAATCGTTCCAAATCTATGGAAGCAATTGAGAAATCCATCGACCGTGCTATCAAGCGCAAGGGTGCCGAGGAAAACAGGGCTGTAAAGAAGGCTATTTGCGCAAAGGTTCTCAGGCTGTTTGAACATCAGACGGATATGAAAGATGAGTATTTGGGTGCCAAGCTGTATAAGGCGCGTAAGCTCGTCTCAAAGTTTGCTTAGTGTCCTTTTGCTGCTGTGGTGGCATGTGGCTCTCACATGACAGTGCGCCGCCCAGCCGCATCAGCGATGCCGTCGGGGAGGTGCCTTTATCGTCCCCGAGCGGCACTTTATCGTGGTGTGTCCAAACTATTGTTTCGATGGGTTAATTTCGCCTGAATGTATTCCCTATTAACTGAATCATCTTCAGATCATCGATTGTATTTATAGCTTTATAAACGAAGCAGGGATGAGGTTCTATCGAGGTATTAGAGCTCCAGACTAAATCCCCGAGATTAAATGTACAACGATTAAGGGCGGTTCACGGTAACATGCCGTGAACCGCCCCGTTCGATTTGTTCCGGTTTGCGAAAGCTCGCTTTGTCTCTACGCCTCCGTGGGCTCCACACCCAGCTCGTTGCGGACCAGCTCAAATGCCGCGGCGATGGCCTTGTCCATGTCGTAGTACTTGTAGCCGCCCAGGCGACCGGCAAAGATTACGTCGCCCTCCTGCGCCGCCAGTTCCTCGTACTGCTTGTACAGGGCCTCGTTCTTGGCGTCGTTGATGGGGTAGTAGGGCTCGTCACCGGGCTTCCAGTCGGCCGGGTACTCGCGCGTGATGACGGTCTTGTCCTGCGTGCCGAACTCGAAGTGCTTGTGCTCGATGATGCGCGTGTAGGGGATCTCGCGCTCGGTGTAGTTGACCACGGCCACGCCCTGGTGGTCCTGCTCGTCGAGCGTCTCGGTCTCAAAGCGCAGGCTGCGGTACTCCAGCGTGCCCAGCTTAAAGTCGTAGAACGCGTCGATGGGGCCGCAGTAGATCGTCTTGGCGGCAATGTCGGGCTCGGCGGCCACGAGCTCCTTGTACTCAACGCCGCAGCGCACCTCGATGCCCTCGAGCATGTTGGCGACCATCTTGGTGTAGCCGCCCATGGGGATGCCCTGGTAGCGATCGTTGAAGTAGTTGTTGTCGTAGGTAAAGCGGCAGGGGAGGCGCTTGATAATGCTTGCGGGCAGGTCCTTGCAGTCGCGGCCCCACTGCTTTTCGGTGTAGCCCTTCACGAGCGTCTCGAAGATGTCGCGGCCTACGAGGGACAGGGCCTGCTCCTCCAGGTTTGCCGGCTCGCCGATGTTCTCGGCGGCCACCTGCTCGGCGATCTTGGCCTTGGCATCGGCCGGTGTGACGACGCCCGGCCACATCTTGGCGAAGGTGTTCATGTTGAAGGGCATGTTGTACATGTTGCCGTGGAAGTTGGCGACCGGCGAGTTGACGTAGTTGTTGAACTCGGCGAAGCGGTTGACGTAGTCCCAGACGTCCTTCATGGAGGTGTGGAAGATGTGCGCACCGTAGCGGTGGACCTGGATACCCTCGACGTCCTCGGTGTAGATGTTGCCGGCGATGTGATCGCGTCGGTCGATGACCAAGACCGACTTGCCGGCGCGCTTGGCGGCATTGGCAAAGACGGCGCCCGAAAGGCCGGCGCCGACGACAAGGTAATCGTACTGGGACATGGATATGCTCCTTTGTATGTCAATCGAACAGTTGCTTAAGATTTGGGACAAACAAACCTGATGGCTTTGTCCCAAGGATTAGTGTAGCAGATGCTCTTTCAGCAGCTCCAGCGCGTGGGCATACCCCTGCAGGCCTTCGCCGGTGATGGTGGCGAAGCAGGCCAGGCGGGCGTAGCTTACCTGGCGGAAGTCCTCGCGCGTCTCGACGGCGCTGATGTGGACCTCCACGGCGGGGATGGCGACGGCCTTGAGGGCGTCGAGAATCGCGACGCTCGTGTGCGTGTAAGCTGCTGGGTTGATGACAATGCCGTCGACCTTGCCGTAGGCCTCCTGGATCTTGTCGACGATGCTGCCCTCGTGGTTGGACTGGAAGACCTCGACGTCGTCGAAGCCCTGTGCAGCGCCCGCTTCCTGGCAAATCTGCACTAAGCGGTCGTAGTTGTCGCTGCCATAGATGCCCGGCTCGCGAATGCCGAGCATGTTGAGGTTAGGGCCGTTGATGACGAGTGCTTTCATGGTTGCTTCCTTTGCGGTCGGGCGATTCTGCGGGGAATGAAAAACCACCACAAAGGTGCCTGTCCCCTTTGTGGTGGTTTTTGTTAGAGGGCTGGGGGAAGGGTGTCGACGGCGGCGGCCGCGGTGTTGGCGGCGCAGTCGCGTGAGTCGATGATGTAGTCGGCCCAGGCGCGGTAGCGCGGCATGCGCTGCTCGGCCAGCTTGTCGATACCATCGCGGGCGGTGATGGGGCGTCCCTTGTGGGCGAGTTCGTCGAGCTTGCGGTTGAGCATCACGATCTGGCTGTTCTGGTGCAGTAGCGGGTAGTTCTCGTCGCGCGTGACCACGCCGCCGCCGGTGGAAAGCACCAGGCCGCTGCACTTGGAGATGCCGGCCAGCACCGCCGTCTCCTGCTCGCGGAAGGCCGCCTCGCCGCTCTCGACGATAAAGTCGGCGCAGGGCCTGCCCAGGCGCTCCTCGAGGGCGCGGTCCAGGTCGATGTGCTCTCGCCCCGTGAGCAGGGCAATCTGCTCGCCCACACGGGTCTTGCCCGAGCCCGGCATGCCGATCAGCGCGATGTTCTGCTCGCGGCGTGACAGGCGCTCCGTTACGTCCAGGATGCGCTCGCGCGGAGTGACCTGGCCGGTGTAGCGCTCAACGGCTTGCGCCGCCTGGGCCACGAGCATGAGCAGACCGCCGATGTAGGGGATGCCGCGGCGCTCGGCCTCGAGCATGAGTCCTGTGCGAGCGGGGTTGTAGACAATGTCGATGACGCCCTCGAGCGCATCGAGCCCCTCGAGCGTACAAGGCGCGTCGGGGCAGTGGGGGAACATGCCGGCAGGTGTGCAGTTGACGAGCAGTGCCGCATAAGATTGCTGCGCGATGTTGTCGTAATTGACCTCGCTCGTACGACCCACGGGTACGACGACGGCGCCCAGGTCACCGAGTACCATGCTCGCCGTGGTGCCGGCTCCGCCGGTGGCGCCGAGCACGAGGGCCTTCTTGCCGGCAACCTCAACGCCCAACTCCTCGAACAGGCACTGAAAACCGAAGTAGTCGGTGTTGTCGCCCCGCAGGCGGCCGTCGGCCAGGCGCGTGATGGTGTTGACGTTGCCCATACGCTCGGCCAGCGGGCTCAGTTCGTCCAGGTAGTCCATGACGGCGCGCTTGTAGGGGATGGTCACGTTGGCGCCCTCCCATTCGTTGCCCGTCATAAAGGCCTCGAGGTCCTCGGGCTCGCGCTCAAATCGCACGTACTCGAGCCCCGCGAGCTCCTTGTAGATGGTCGGGGTGTAGCTGTGGCCCAGCACGCGGCCCAGCACGCCGTAGGGGCGGGTTGCGGCGACATCGGTCATCTAGAGCACCTCCGTGTAACTGCCAAAGTAGGTGAAGCTCTCACACACGTCGTCGATGGAATCGAGCAGGTCATCGAGGGCCTTGCTGCCAAAGGGGCAGTCTAGGTCAAAGTAGAACATAAACTCAAAGTCGCGCCCGGGGATGGGGCGGCTCTCGAGCTTGATAAGGTTGATGTTGAGTGCGTAGAAGCGCTCGAGTACGCGATAGAGGGCGCCCGGTTCGTTGGCCGTGGTGATCATGAGCGAGGTACGGTTGGCGCCGGGGTAGACGCGCGGCTCGCGACTGATGACGACGAAGCGCGTGTAGTTGTTGTCCGAGTCCTGGATATTGGGCTCCAGCACCTCCAGACCATAGAGCGCCGCGCAGCTGCGCGAGGCGATGGCGGCAACGTCGGTGCGTTCGGAGCTGGCGACCATCTCGGCCGACATGGCCGTGTTGGGGTACTTGGTGGCGTGCAGGTCGTGTGCCTCGATAAAGCCGGCGCATTGGGCAATGGCCTGGCCGTGGCTGTAGACCTCGTGCACGTCCGCAAGCTTGGTGCCGGGCTTGACGAGCAAGTTGTGGTCGATTTTGAGGCGAAGCGAGCGCACGATGTGGAAGTCGAACTGGGCGAGCAGGTCGTAGACGGCGTTGACCGAGCCGGCGGTGGAGTTCTCGATGGGCAGCACGCCAAACTCGCAGAAGCCGTCGCGCACGGCGCACATGACGCCCTCGAAGGTCTCGAAAAATGCGATGTCGGGCACGTCGAAGAGCTTGCACGCGGCGATTTGGCTGTAAGCGCCCTCGACGCCCTGGCAGGCGACGGTGGCCGTTTGAGGGAAGGGCGTGTCGGAGGCTGCAGCCGTGGCGTGGGCCTTTTGCGAGACGGTGATGCCCTTGAGCTCGTTGATGTAGCGCTGCTGCTCGGCCTTGCTCATGCTCATGAGGAGACGGAACAGGGTGATGGTCTGCGCCTCGTAGCGCTCGGGCGCGCGGCTGGCGAGGTTGTTGAGCTTGGAGCGCTCACGGGCGGGGTCGAAGACGGCCTTGCCCATCTCGATTTTTGACTTGGCGACCTCGGTGGCAATGTCCATGCGCTCGACAAAGCTGTTGAGGAGCGTGGTGTCGATGCCATCGATGGCCTGGCGGATGTCAGCAAGGTCCATGGAGACCCCTTTCACGTGTCGGGGGATGTTGAGGGGTGGGTAGTTAGCGCTGGGCGGCGTCTTCGAGGAGGGCGTCCCAGATGGCAAGGGCGGCGGCTGCCTCGGCTACGGGGACAGCTCTGGGGACGATGCAGGGATCGTGGCGGCCGTGGACCGAGAGCTCGGCATTTTCCATAGCGTCCATGTCCACCGTCTGCTGCTCGCGGCCAATGGAGGGCGTCGGCTTTACGGCCATGCGCCACATGACGGGCGCGCCGGTCGAAATACCGCCCAGGATGCCGCCGGCGTTGTTGGACTCGACCTCGATCTCGCCGGTCTCGGCATCGATGCGATACGGATCATTGTTCTCGCTGCCGCGCATGGCGGCCACGGCAAAGCCCATGCCAAACTCCACGCCCTTTACGGCTGGAATGCCAAACGCGATTTGCGCGATGCGGTTCTCGATGCCGTCGAACATGGGGTCGCCGATGCCCGCGGGAAGTCCGTAGATGCCGCACTCCACGATGCCGCCGATGCTGTCAAGCTCGTCGCGCGCGGCTAGGATCTCCTCGCGCATGCGGCCGGCTGCGGCGGCGTCAATGCACGGCAGATCGTTCGAAAGGATCGCCTTGCGGTCGGCCTCGCGATAGGTCATGTCGTCCATGGGCAGATCGGAGATGCCGCCGATCTGCGCCACATGCGCCATGACCTTAATGCCGCGTGCCTCGAGCGCCTGCAGCGCGACGCCGCCCGCGATGCACAAAGGGGCCGTCAGGCGGCCGGAGAAATGCCCGCCGCCAGCGACATCGTGCATGTTGTGATACTTCACGCGCGCAGGGAAGTCCGCATGTCCCGGACGGGGCTTGCGGCGCAGCTCGGAGTAGTCCTTGGAGCGCGTGTTGGTGTTCTCGATGATCGCGGCGATAGGCGCGCCCGTGGTGTGTCCATCAACTATGCCGGCGATAATGCGGGCGGCGTCGGCCTCGCGACGCTTGGTCGCGGTCTCGTCACGGCCGGGGGCGCGACGGTCTAAGAAGGACTGCAGCTGCTCAAGGTCAACGGCGATACCTGCCGGAACGCCATCGAGCGAGCAGCCGATAGCGGGGGAGTGCGATTGGCCGAAGATGCTTACGTGCAAGACGTTGCCAAAGGTCGAGGACATGCTATTCCTCCTCGAGCGTGACCTTGCCGCCCAACAGGCGGTAGTGGTCGAAGAAATCGGGATAGGACTTGTTGACGGCCTCAGCGCCGTGGATCACGACCTCGCCGGTGGCGCGGCTCGCGGCGATGGCGGCCATCATGGCGATGCGGTGGTCGTTGTGCGAATCGACCTCGCCGCCGGTGAAAGCATCGACACCCTTGATGATGAGGTCATCGCCGGCAATGCGCACCTGCGCGCCCAGCGCGGTGAGCTCGCGGGTGGTGGTGACCAGACGGTCGGATTCCTTGATGCGCAGACGGGCGCAATCGCGGATAAAGGTGCGGCCCTGTGCCAGCGAGGCCACGGCCGAGATGACGGGCACCAGGTCCGGAATGTCGTGGGCACTCATCTCAAAGCCGGCGAGCTTGTCGGACTGCACGGTGGCGGCGTTGGTGGAGCGCACGATGCGGGCGCCAAAGCGCGAAAGCGCGGCAAGCACGTTACGGTCGCCCTGTGCGGAGCTCAGTGACACGCCCTCGACGGTGATTGGGTCGGTGCCGATGGCACCGGCGCACAGCCAAAAGGCGGCGTTGGACCAGTCGCCCTCGACGGCTACGCTGCCGGGCGTGCGGTACGAGCCGCTGCTCACGCGGAAGTTCGTGACCTCGGGCTGGCCGTCCTTGGCCGGAATGCGCTCGACGTTGACCTCGACGCCAAAGGCCTTCATGGCCTGTATCGTCAGGTTGATGTAGGGGCGGCTCTCGATGAGGCCGGTTACCTGCACGCAGGAGGGCTGGGCCAGCAGCGGGGCTGCCAGCAGCAGGCCCGAGATGTACTGCGAGCTCACGTTGCCCGGAAGCACAAAGGTGCCCGGGCGCATGCGGCCGCTCGTCTTGAGCGGAAAACCGCCCAGACCCTGTAGATCGCAGCCGGCGGCGATGATCTCGTCCGAGAGCGGGGAGAGCGGGCGGGCGCCCAGGCGGCCCTGGCCTACGAAGGTGGCATCCGCACCCAGCGCGCAGGCGACAGGCAGCATAAAGCGGAGCGTGGATCCACTTTCGCCGCAGTCAAGCGTGCCGCCGGCAAGGGCCTTGAGCAGGCCAAACTCAACACTCTTCATGGTGGGGTGGACCTGGAAGCCGTCCTCGACGGTCTCGATGCGAGCACCCAGGGCCGTAAGGCAACGCACCGTGGCCTCGATGTCGGCGCAGGTGGTATTGCAGGTGACGTGTGTCTCGCCGTTGGCAAGCGCAGCGCAGATGATCAGGCGATGCGCCATCGACTTGGACGCGATGGCGGGAACGGTGCCCTTGAGCGGGGACGGGGTGATGCGGGCTAGCATGCGGATGCGTCTCCCTTCTGGCCGAGGCCCTCGGCAATGAGTTCGTGGAAAGTGGAAAGCGGCGTGCGGTCGATGCTGCAGCGGCCAATGCCGTGCGGAATCACAAGGTCGATAGTGTCGCCCGCGCGCTTCTTGTCGTGGAGCGCCTCGGCAAAGACGGCATCGGCATCTAGGTCGCAGCGGGTCTTGAGGCCATGGCGGGCGCAGAGTTCCTCAATACGATCGGGCAGTGCAGCATCGCAAATGCCGTGCAGGGCCGCGGCGCGCGTGATGATGCCCATGCCGATCGACACGCAGTTGCCGTGTCCGAGCTCAAAGTGCTCGCAGGCCTCGACGGCGTGTCCGGCGCTGTGTCCAAAGTTGAGGAGCTTGCGCTGGTTGGTTTCGCGCTCGTCGGCGACGACCACGGCGCGCTTGATGTCGATATTGCGGGCGATGATGAGCGCTACGCGGGCCACATCGCGGTTGAGCAGCTCCAGCGTGAGCGGGGTCTTCTCCAGCTCGGCGAAAAGCTCCGGGTCGGCGATCACGGCGTGCTTGACGACCTCGCCGCAGCCGTCGGCGAACTGCTCGGGCGTGAGGGTGGCCAGACACCCCACGTCGGCGATAACCACACTCGGCTGCCAAAAGGCGCCGGCCAAGTTCTTGCCGGCAGCCAGATCGATGGCGGTCTTGCCTCCCACCGACGAATCCACCATGGCGAGCAGGCTCGCGGGGATCTGCACAAACTTGCAGCCGCGCATGTAGGTGGCGGCTACAAAGCCTGCCACGTCGCCCACGACGCCGCCGCCGAGTGCCACGATCACGTCGGAGCGCGAAAGCTCGTGCTCGGCCACAAACTCCAAAATGGCAACGTAGGTCTCGGCGCGCTTATGGGCCTCGCCGGCCTCGAAGGTGCAGATGCTCACCTCGTAGCCTGACGCCTCCAGGCTCTGCTTAACGGGCATCTGGTAGAGCGGGCCCACGTTGGTGTCCGTCACGATGACGGCCTTGGTGCCGCCGGCGGTGGCGCGCACGAGCGGCCCCGCCTGCTCCAGCAAAAACGTGCCAACATGCACCTGGTAGGGGCGTGCAGTGTCGATATCGATGGTAATCGCCATAAGCTTCGGTCCTTTCGACCTGGCGTGATGGGTTGTCTAGTGGGAGGCCTCGTCGTCGAGTGCGCGCTTAATGCGGTCGCCCTCGGCAAGGAGATTCTCCAGATAGCGCTGGTCGCGGTCCTTGAGCGCGCGGCTGTAGGCGCCAAGCGATTCGATCAGATGGTCGATCTCGAAGGCGAGCGCGTCGGCGTCATCGATCATGAGCTCGGACCACATTTGCGGGTTGAGGTGCGCCACGCGGGTGAGGTCGAGGTAGCTACCGGCCGAAAAGCCGTGGTGGACCTGGGCAGTGGGGCTTTTGACGTAGGCGTTGGATACCACGTGCGCAAGCTGGCTCGTGAAGGCGATGACACGGTCGTGCTCGGCGGCGCTGGTCACGCTGAACTTGCCAAAGCCCAAGGGGCGTACCATCTCGCGCACCTGGCCCAAAAGCTCCAGTTTGAGCGCATCGTCCACCGCGGGCGGTACGAGCACGAGCGGGGCGCCCTGGAACAGGTCGGCGCGGGAGTGCGCATAGCCCGAGTACTGCGTGCCCGCCATGGGGTGCGCGCCCACAAAGTAAAAGCCGTGCTCGCGGGCTAGCTCAAAGGCGCGCTCGCACACGATGCCCTTGACGCCCACCGTGTCGATCACCACGGGGCCCATGATGGCCTCGGTGTCGGTGGCGTCGGCGAGCGCCTGGGCGTGCGCCTCGAGCCACTCGATGCATGCCTCGGGATAGCAGGCAAGGACGATGATGTCGCATTCGCCGAGCGTCTTGTCGTTAAGCTCTCCGGCGACAGTGCCCATGCTGGCGGCCGTCATGACATCGTCATCGGGATCCCAGGCCAGCACGCGGACGCCCGCCTGCGCATAGCCGCGGGCAAAGCTGCCGCCGATGAGGCCAAGGCCGACGATGCCGGCGCACTTGGGGCCGCCCTGGTTAACGCGCGCGTTTCTCACTGTACCCATGGGCTACTCCATGGTCTCTTGGCAGACAACCTCGCGGATGGCTCGGATGCGGCGCATGGTGTCGTCGAACTGATCGGGGGTGAGGGCCTGAGCGCCGTCGGACCATGCGCGGCTGGGCTCGTCGTGGACCTCGATCTCCAGGCCGTTGGCACCGCAGGCGGTCGCGGCAAGCGCCATGGGCTCAACGTAGCGGGTGTAGCCGGTGGCGTGGCTGGGGTCGGCGACGACGGGCAGGTGCGACAGGTGGTGCAGCACCGGCACGGCATTGAGGTCGAAGGTGTTGCGGGTGCGGGTCTCGAAGGTGCGGATGCCGCGCTCGCACAGGATGACGTTGTCGTTGCCCTCGCTCATGATGTACTCGGCGGCCATGAGCAGCTCATCGATCGTGCCGGACATGCCGCGCTTAAGCAAGATCGGAGTCTTGGTCTTGCCGACCTCTTTGAGCAGAGGGAAGTTCTGGGCGTTGCGGGCGCCGATCTGCATGACGTCGATCTTCTTGTCCAGGAAGACCTGCACGTCGCGTGGGTCCATGATCTCGGTGACGATCGGCATGTCGAGCTCAGCAGACGCCTCGCACAGCAGGTCCAGACCGGCGGGGCCCATGCCCTGGTAGGCGTACGGGGAAGTGCGGGGCTTGTAGGCACCGCCGCGCAGCATCGTGGCACCGGCGGCCTTCACGCGGCGGGCGATGCGGATGAGGTTCTCGCCCTCGACGGAGCACGGGCCGGCGATGACCTGGAACTGATCGCCGCCGATCTTGACGCCGTGGCCGCAGTCGATGACGGAGTCCTCGGGGTGGAACTTGCGATTGGCGCGCTTGAACGGCTCGGAGACGCGCTGCACGCGCTCGACGACGTCCATGGACTCGAGCAGGAACGGGTCGATCTTGGTCGTATCGCCCACCAGGCCGATGATCGTCTCGTTCTCGCCGCGCGAGACGTCGGTCTTCAGGCCCTTTTTCTCAATCCAGCTGACGATATGGCTGACGGCCTCGTCGCTGGCGCTCTGCTTTAAAATTGCAATCATGGTGTGCCTCTCACCTCGATGGATAACCCTTGCAAAAACGGCCCGCATCGCGAGCCGTGTATATATGGTGCATGAGAGTTTATACTATCTGATTCGCTTTTGCCTTCTAAAGTGAGCCGTTGTGCCGCGTCTTCCTCGGAATTGCAAAGCTTTTTCTTTTATTTTGATAGCCCGTGGTGCACCTGGGTATAATGCCAAACGTTGGCCCTATTAGCTCAGGGGATTAGAGCGTCTGCCTCCGGAGCAGAAGGCCGTTGGTTCGAATCCAACATGGGGCACCATCGAACGTAAGGCCGTCCGAACCTCGCATGGTCCGGGCGGTTTTTCTTATACCGACGCGACGTGATGGGACGTGGTATGGCAGCAACGGATATCGAGCGCGGACTCTCGACCGCCGAGGTCGAGGAGCGCATCGCCGCCGGTAAGATCAACCGCAACATGGAGCTCAAGACCAAGTCGGTCAAAGAGCTCATCATCGAGAACCTCTGCACGCTGTTCAATTTGATCAACGTGATCTTGGCGTTCCTGGTCATTTTGACCGGTTCGTTTAAGAATCTGACGTTCCTGTTCGTGGTGTTCCTCAATACCGCTATTGGCGTCATTCAGTCCATGCGTTCCAAGAAGATGGTCGATAAGCTCACGCTGCTGACCTCCAAGAAGGCCATCGCGGTGCGCGACGGTGCCGAGGTGGAGCTCGACCTGGATCAGATCGTGCTCGACGACATCATCCGCCTGGGGCGTGGCGACCAGATTCCCGCTGACGCCGTGGTGGTTTCGGGCGAGGCGCTCGTGAACGAGAGCCTGCTGACGGGCGAGAGCGACCTTATTAAGAAACAGCCCGGTTCCGAGCTCATGAGCGGCAGTTTTATCGACTCGGGCCTGCTGCGCGCCCGCGTGATCCATGTCGGCGCCGACAACTACGTGGCCAAAATTAATAACGAGGCCAAGTACGTCAAAAAGGTCAATTCCGAGATCATGAACGCGCTTAACGCCATCGTGCGCTTTGCGAGCATCATCATGATCCCGCTCGGTTTGGCGTTGTTTGCCTCGAGTGTGAGCGAGCTGTGGGATGCCGCGGGAACCCCGGGCGATAGCGCGCTTTCGTGGTGCTTCTCCGAGCTGCTGGCCGGCCGCGTGCCCTCGTCGGCGCTGCTGTCCACGGTGGGCGCTCTGCTGGGCATGATCCCGCAAGGCCTGGTGCTGCTGACCTCGTCGGTGCTCGCCATCGCCACGGTGCGCCTGGCCCGCCGCAAGGTGCTGGCGCAGCAGCTCTACTGCATCGAGACGCTCGCGCGCGTCGACGTGCTGTGCCTGGACAAGACGGGCACCATCACGTCGGGCCGCATGGAGGTCGAGGGCACGTATCCGCTGCCGGTCGAGGGTATGGGTGCGGGGGAGGGCGACGCCGCCGTTCCCGTCGATACCACGGTGCTCGATTTTGCGCTGGCTAACGTCGCACGTGCGACCTCGGCCGATGCCAACGAGACCTGTCAGGCGCTGCTCAACTATTACGCCGACCGTCCGGTCGAGGTGTCCGAGCCACTGTCGGTCATTCCGTTCTCGTCTTCCAAAAAGTGGAGCGGCGCGTCGTTTGCACAGGGCTCCTATGTGATGGGTGCGGCGCAGTTTGTGCTCTCTGATCGTGCGTTTGCCCAGGTCGAGAACCGTGTCGCCGAGCTTGCCGATACCTGCCGCGTGCTCGTGGTGGCGCTCGTGGACGGCTTTACGCCCGATGGCGATATGGTGGGCGAGGCCGAGCCCGTGGGCTTTGTGACCATCCGCGACGAGATTCGTACCTCGGCGGCCGAGACCATCGGCTACTTTAACGAGCAGGGCGTGACCCTCAACGTGATCAGTGGCGACGACCCGCGTACGGTGTCGTCGATCGCGCGCGTTGTGGGCGTGCCGGGGGCGGACGCTTATGTGGACGCCACGACGCTCGATACGCCGGCCAAGCTCGATGCCGCAGTGGACCGCTACCATGTCTTTGGTCGTGTGACCCCGCAGCAGAAGCGCGAGCTCGTGCAGGCGCTCAAGCGCCGCGAGCACACCGTGGCCATGACAGGCGACGGCGTCAACGACGTGCTGGCGCTCAAGGAGGCCGACTGCTCCGTGGCCATGGCGGCCGGCTCCGATGCCGCGCGTAACGTGGCCGAGATCGTGCTCGTCGACAACGACTTTGCCTCGATGCCCGCCGTGGTGGCCGAGGGCCGTCGCTCCATCAACAACCTGCAGCGTTCGGCTTCGCTGTTCCTGACTAAGACGCTGTTCTCGATGGGCCTGGCGGCGCTGTGCATCGCGCTGCCGCCGTACCCTTTCGAGCCGATTCAGATGACGCTCATCAACTTCTTCTGCATCGGCGCGCCGGGCTTTGTGTTGGGCCTGGAGCCCAACAATGCTCGCGTGAAGGGGTCGTTCCTGACGAACGTGCTCAAGCGGGCACTGCCGGCGTCGATTGCGGTCATTTTGGCCGCGGCGCTCGATATCTTTGTGGCGCGCGTGTTCGGCTTTAACCAGCTCACGCTGTCTACGATGTGCCTACTTACGTCGTGCGCGGCGAGCGTCAGCCTGATCTGGCGTATCTCGCAGCCCCTCACGCCCTTACGTGTGGCGCTCTTTGTGTTTGTAGTTGCCGGCATCCTGACGGGTGTTATCGGATTCCCGAAGCTGCTGTCTATTGCCAACCTGTCGATGGGCCAGATGGTTATCTTGGCTGTCATCGTGGTCTTTACCTGCTCGGTGTTCTTTAAGCTCGCCACGATGATGGATTCGCTCAAGCCGCGTCGTCGTCATGCCGCAACTGGTTTTGGCCGCGGTGTGCGCGTCCGCTTGGGCCGCGGTGGCGGCAAGGTGAGCTCGACGGGTTCGACGGCGGAGCGTTTTGCCAAGCGCGTCGCCGCCGACATGGCACAGCGCCGCGAAGCTCGCACCGTTCGCGAGGCCGAGGTCCGCGCACTCGAGGGCGTGGCCCAGGCCCAGCCCAAGAAAAAGAAGGGTAGCGGAACCAAGCGCTCTCGCGTAACCAAGTCCGCCCAAGGCATCAAAGTCTCGATGCCGAGCAAAAAGAAGAAGTAACTACGCGCCCTGGCGATGTTGAATTGGTGCCTTGCTCCTGTAGGGCCGTGGCGATGTTATGCTCTAACCTCGATTATTTGAATTGCTTCGAAAAGAGGATGCCGTGATCTGCCCGCATTGCCTTAAGACTATCGAGGACGGCGCCTCGTTCTGCCCCTACTGCAACGCCTATGTGGGTCCGGGCGATGGTCCGGAGCACACCGAGTTCGTGTTCTGTGAGGGCTGCGGTGCCCGTCTTTCTCCGCATGATCGTACGTGCCCCAAATGCGGACGCCCCGCTCCGGGTATCCTCTCCGAGGACGCGGCAGCATCCGACCTGGCAGCGGGCCGCACGGCGGGCTTTCCGCGCCTAACGCAAGAGCAGATCGATACCGAGGTGCCGCATGCGCCGGCCTCTGCCGCTGCGGTGCTTTCAGACGCCGCCGACCCCAATGAGACCTGCGTGCTGCCGGCTTTCGATAAGGATTTCGGTATCCCCAAGGTCGATATTCCCATGCCCGTTTCCCTGCATGACGATGCTCAAAAACCCAAGCGCAAGGTGCACCCCGACGAGGACGCCTATCACAAGCACAAGCGTCATATTCCCAAGCCGCTTATCGTCATCGCGGTCCTTGCCGTCGTTTGCGGCGGTGCCTATTGGTTCGTGACGACCGATCCCATGGGTGTTATGCCCGGCTTCTACGACCAGTTTGGCCAAGCTGCACAAACCACCTTCCCCACACGCCAAAAGGGCGAGGCCACTGAGGACGATACCAAGCAGGACGATTCTGCCGAGGTGGTCCAGGAAGAAACCGTGCTCACCGATGATCAGCTCTATACCAGGCTCGACGGTCTGTACCAGACCATCGTGTCCTACGCTGACGCGGACCAGATTGGCGAGGTCATCGATTCTTTTAACAACGGCTATCTCCGAACGCCGCTGTCCACCCGTCAGGAGCTGTCGCAGAGTGCCTACGCCCTGCGCGACCAGATCAAAAAGACGCAAGATGAGCTCAACAACCTTAAGTATCAGGACGATACGGTCTATGCGGATGACATCGCCCACTTAAAGCAGCTTGCCGAGTGGATGTATGAGCGCGTCGACGTGATCTGCCAGAGCTGGGATATCTCGCTGGCCATTCCCGATGGCGAGTCGATGAGTTCCCACCAAAGCGAGATCCTGGCGCCCATCGCGCAGGGCGGCAACAGCGCGCTGAACCAGTACGATGCCAATGTGGGTTCCTGGAAGCCGCAGCAGCGTTCCTATAATTAGTTCGCCATAGTCGGCATAACCTACGTGCGCAATTGATGTAAGCCCGTGCTTATTGCTACAATTCGTACATATATGCTTTAAACGCACGAGGAAGGAACCACATGTTTGGTTTTAAGAAAGAGCTCTACACGCCCGAGTATCAGCTTGTCGGCGACGAGTGCGCCGTAATCGAGACGTCGAAGGGTACCATCAAGGTCAAGTTTGACGGCGAGGGCGCTCCCATTCATGTCGCGAACTTCTGCGAGCTTTCCACGATGGGCTTCTATGATGGCCTTAAGTTCCATCGCTATGTGCCCGGTTTTGTTATCCAGGGCGGGGACCCCAATACCCGCGACATGTCCGGCGCCGACGTCGCTGCCGGTCTTGAGGGCCCCGACGGCATGCCCGGTACCGGTGGCCCCGGCTACTGCATCAAGGGCGAGTTTGCCACCAATCCGCGCAACAGCCATGTCGATGGCGCCCTTGCCATGGCACGCTCCATGGATCCCGATTCCGCGGGTTCGCAGTTCTACTTCTGTCTGGGTGCCCAGCATAACCTCGATTCTGGTTACACCGTCTTTGGTACCACGGTCGAGGGTCTCGATGTGATTTCGCAGCTGCGTGCCGGCGACGAGATCGTCCATGTCGAGATCGTTCACGAGTAAAGGGGACTTTCTTGAATAGCCAGCTGATCCAACAGGGCCGCGCCGCTTACCGCGCGGGTGATTTTTCTGCTGCAGCCCAGATGCTTGGGGCGGCAAAGACTCCCGATGAGATTATGGGCGAGGCCGATCACCTTCGTGGCAACGCCTTGATGCATCTGGGCATGTATGCCGAGGCTGCCGAGGCCTATGCTGCCGCCCTCAACGACGGCACCTACGGCAAGCGCGGCGCGCTGCTCACCAACCGCGGCAAGGCGCTCGCCGCCGTGGGCGACTACACGACGGCCGCCCAGGCTTTCTCTGCCGCTACGCAGGATGCTTCCTATGCCACGCCGTTCAAGGCCTATCTGGGCCTGGGCAATGCGCTGTTCCAGTCGGGCGACTATGCCAACGCGGGAACCGCCTTCCGTCAGGCTGCCATCGACGGCGCCAATCCGGCTCCTGCCGCCGCACTCGGCGAGCTCGGTCGTTGCTTCATTAAGCTCGGCCGTCCGGCGGATGCCGTGGAGACCTACCGCACGGCTATCGACTTTGCCGGTCCCCGCGACGACACGCGTGCGCTCAACGCCGGCATGGGTCAGGCGCTTTCTGCCGCCGGCCGTCCCTCCGACGCACTCGATGCCTTTAACGCCGCTACTGCCGATGGCATCTACCAGCTCACCTCCGAGCAGGCCGACGAGCTTGCCCGCGTGCACGATTCGCTTGCCGCGCTGTCTGCCCAGACGGCCATGGCCACGGCTCCGGCGCCCGCGATGGACGCTTCTGCCGTCGATCCGCTCGATCCTACCGGCGCGACCGGTCAGTTTATGCCCGATCCCTCGGACACCGGCTTCTTTACGCTGTCCGAGTCCGAGATGGTCCAGCAGGACCGTCAGGATCGTAAGCAGGCCAAGGTCCGTCGTCGCCATCGCCACACGGGTCTCAAAGTCTTCATCGTGCTGCTTCTGCTTATTTTGATCGCCGCGGGCGGTCTGGGCTTTGCCTACACGCGCGGCTTTGGCTTCCCGTCTCAGGAGTCTGTCGTTACCGATCTGTTCCAGGCTGCCGGCGACGGTGACGCCGCAAAGGCCGAGTCTTGCCTGGCCTCGAGCCTGTCCGAGGACGCTAAGTCGATGATCATCTCCTCGATTCCGCAGGGTGCCACCGTGTCCGTCGAGGGCATGGATCAGTCCATGACCGAGACGACCGCTAAGGTGAAGGCATCGCTGTCCAAGGGCGGCGAGCAGGAGTACACCGTCAAATTCGTGCGCTCCGACAACCATATCGGCTGGGCCGTTTCTTCGCTCGATATGGATTTCTCGGCTGCTGACAACCAGTAGTGACCTTATGGGATTTAGCTTTGCCCGGCGCTTCACCGCAAGTGAGGTGCCGGGCTTGCGCTAGTATGATGAGCTAGTAGTTTTCCAGCAATCATCCAACACATCAGGAGTTGCGTTGTTTTCTTTGATGGATATGTTCTTTGGTAGCTATGCGGGCGATCTTGCCATCGACCTCGGCACCGCCAATACGCTTGTCTCCGTGCGCGGCAAGGGCATCGTCATTCGCGAGCCTTCTGTTGTTGCCATCGACAAGAACGACGAGCGCATCTTGGCGGTCGGTATCGAGGCAAAGCGCATGCTCGGCCGTACGCCCGGCAACATCGTGGCCGTTCGTCCCCTGAAGGACGGCGTCATCGCCGACTTCGATGTTACCGAGGCCATGCTTCGCTACTTTATCGACAAGGCGTCCGAGAAGCGCTATCCGTGGACTCCGCGTCCGCGTGTTGTTGTCTGCGTTCCCTCCGGTGTCACGTCGGTCGAGAAGCGCGCTGTCTTTGAGGCCACGATCCAGGCCGGTGCCCGCCAGGCCTATCTGATCGAAGAGCCTATGGCAGCCGCTATCGGCGCCGACCTGCCCGTCGAGGAACCCACCGGCTCCATGGTCATCGACATCGGCGGCGGTACCACCGAGGTTGCCGTTATCGCTATGGGCGGCATCGTCGTCTCGCAGTCCATCCGTATTGCCGGCGACGAGTTCGATCAGGCCATCCTCACGCACGTTCGTGATGCCTACAACCTGGCCATCGGCGAGCGTACGGCAGAGGACATCAAGATCAAGGTCGGCTCCGCCGTGCCGCTTAAGGACGAACTCGACGTCGAGGTCAACGGCCGCGACGTGATCACCGGTCTGCCCAAGACCGTGCGCATCGAGAGCGAGGAGATTCGTCGCGCGCTCAACAAGCCGCTCGACGAGATGGCCAAGGCCGTCAAGGACGCACTCGACGCTACGCCTCCCGATCTTGCCTCGGACCTTATGTACTACGGCATTTTGCTGACCGGTGGCGGCGCGCTGCTGCGTGGTCTCGACGTGCGCCTGCGCGATGAGACCGGCGTTTCGGTCAACGTCAGCCCCACGGCGCTCGATAACGTTGTTAACGGCTGTGCCCGCGTGCTCGAGGCCAATGCGTTTGATGGCGGCTTCGTCCAGACCAATGCTTAATTTCCAAAAGGTGGATTCCATTTGGCACGATCTTCGGGTTTCTCCACAAATCTGAATACCAAGCGACAATCAACGGGTATGCGCCCGTTGATTGTTTTCAGCCTGATTTCGGTGTTGCTGCTCACGTTTTATATTCGCGAGGGCGAGACGGGGCCGATTCATGCCGTGCGTTCGGGTGTGACGACGATTACCTCGCCGGTGCGCTTTGTGGGTTCGGCTGTGGCGGCTCCCTTCAATGCGATCGGCAACGTGTTCTCTAACCTTACGGCGTCGCAGGACACGCTTGACGAGCTTAAGAAGCAAAACGAGGAACTGACCTCTAAGGTCGCCGAGCTCTCCGAGGCTCAAAAGACCGCCGAGCGACTGGAGGGTCTGGTCGGCCTGCAGTCGACCTACAACCTCAAATCGACTGCAGCTCGTATTGTCGGCGCATCGGGCGATGCCTGGACCTCGACCGTCACCATCGATAAGGGTTCTGCCGACGGGCTTACCATCAACATGCCCGTGACGAGTTCTGCCGGTGTCATAGGCCAGATTATCGAGGTCTCGGCCAAGACGTCCACCGTGCGCCTGATTGGCGATGAGAGCTCGGGCGTGTCCGCCATGGTGCAGGATACGCGCGCCCAGGGCATGCTGCAGGGTCAGGCTGACGGCACGCTGCGTCTTGAGTACGTGAGCGTCGATTCCGACGTTAAGGTTGGCGACATCATCGTGACCTCGGGCATTGGCGGTGTGTTCCCCAAGGGTCTTCCGCTCGGCACCGTCTCGTCGGTTGAGAAATCGGCAAACGACGTGTACTACACCATTGTGGTGCGCGCTCAGACGACGGCCGAGAACAACGAGGAAGTGCTGGTCATCACCTCGCTGACCGACGAACAGTCGGCGTCGGATGAGGACGTGAACACGGCCAACAGCACGCCGCAGGGAACGTCGCGCGATGCTGCGACCAAGACGAAGGACGAGAGCTCGGATGACGGTTCCGACACGTCCGAGACGACCGATTCCGGCTCGAGCGAATAGGGGGCATGTCCATGGATCTACACGAGCAGGGGATGAGCTCCCGCACGTTTGTAATCGCTGCCATCGTGTGCGTGCTGCTGCAGGCAGGCCTGGCACCGCAGATCTCCATTGCGGGCGGTCGCGTCAACTTTATGATTATCCTGGTGTGCCTAAGCGTGTTCTCGGGCGACCCGACCCGTGCCGTCGCGTGCGGTTTTTGCAGTGGCTTGTTCTATGACCTTTCCGCTGCCGTGCCGGTGGGCGTTATGTCGCTCCTGCTGACCGTGGGTTCTTTTGCCCTGGTGCATAGCGCCGCCGGTCAGACGGGCGGTACCCCGAGTGCGCGCGGCATCACGGTGGGTGCCTTCGCGCTCGTTATTAATGTGATCTACAGCATCATCTTGCTGTTTATGGGTTTGGAGACGAGCTTTGTCGTGGCGATCTTCGGCCATGCGCTGCCGTCTTCGATCTTGACGGGTCTGGTTGCCATTCCGTTTTTGATGTCCGGCGTCGTGCCGCAGTCCGGTTATGGATTCTCCGCACGTGGCGGACGCCAGACGGGCATGCGCTTTAAGCCCAAGACCCGTAAGCTCAAATAGGGGAGGCTCGTAGATGTCTTCCCAGATGACGGTTATTATCGCCGGTGTCGTGCTGGTTGTGGCCATCGTGGTCGCGCTGGTCATCATGCGTCGCGGCGATTCCCGTTTTACCTACGATACGCAGCATGGAACGGCCCCGCGCGCCACCGAGGGCGAGGGCAATACCGCGGCGACCGCCTTTAAGGGCCGCTTTTCCATCCTCACCACGGGTGTGGGCGCGATGTTCGCGGCGCTTGCCGTCAAGCTGTGGGGCATGCAGATGGTCTCGTCGGACTATTACGAGAAGCAGGCTAATAGCAATCAGACGCGCACCGTTACCACACCCGCTGTGCGCGGCCGCATCCTCGACCGCAATGGCGTGGCGCTTGTCCAGAACCGTCCCTCACTTGCTGTCGTGGCCTACCGCGACCTTGCCGAGGATGAGGTTCTGGTTCGCCATCTTGCCAACGTGCTCGGTATGCCCTACGTGGCGGTGCTGCGCAATATTCAGGACAATTCCGAGGGCGCTCAGAGCCTGCATACCATCGCGACGGACGTCCGTCGCTCCACGGTTGCCTATATTCAGGAGCACGCCGGCGAGTTCCCGGGCGTCAAGATTGCCGAGCGTACCGAGCGCCAGTATCCATATGGCGAGACGGCATGCCATATCTTGGGCTATACCGGCACCATTACCTCCGAGCAGCTCGAGGCCCAGAATAAGAAAACCTCTGGTGATGATGATGCTTCTGCTGGCCGGATTACGTACCAGTCGGGCGATATCGTGGGCCAGGCGGGTGTTGAGAGCTACTACGAAAACCTGCTGCAGGGTATTCGTGGCGAGCAGACCGTCAAGGTCGATGCCTCGGGCAATGTGACCGGTCAGGCCGGCGCCGTGCCCGCCAAGGCCGGCTCCGACATTAAGCTCACGCTCGACCTTAAGATCCAACAGGCCTGTGAGACGGCGCTGGCGAGCGCCATCGAGCTTGCCAAGACCACTGGCTACAGCAATGCCGGCAACGGCGCTGTGGTGTGTCTCGATCCCAACAATGGCGAGATCCTGGGCATGGCGAGCGAGCCCAAGTTCGATCCGTCCGTCTTTATCGGCGGCGTCTCAAATGACGTGTGGACCGAGCTCAATGATGACAAGGGTTCGCACCCGCTGCTCAACCGCGCCATTAGCGGACAGTACATGTCGGCCTCGACCATCAAGCCGCTTTCGGCACTGGCCGGTCTTGAGTTTGGAACCTACACTTCAACACAGACAACCAACTGCACGGGCTATTGGACGGGCTTGGGCAAGGCTTGGGGCAAGCGCTGCTGGTTGACGTCTGGCCACGGCACCATGACGCTGCAGTCGGGTATCGCCAACTCGTGCGACCCCGTCTTCTACGACATGGGCAAGGCGTTCTTTTATGACGAGCAACATTCCGAGGGGCTGCAGGAGGTCTTTCGTCGCTGGGGCCTAGGCAAGACCTGCGGTATCGATCTGCCGAGTGAGGGCGCGGGCCGTATTCCCGATGCCGAGTGGAAAGAGTCGTACTTTACCGACGCCTCTGCCGAAGACCGCAAGTGGAATGCCGGCGATATGACCAACATTGCCATCGGCCAGGGCGACATCCTGGTGACGCCTCTGCAGATGGCATGCGCCTACATGGGCCTCGCCAACGGCGGTAAGCAGTACGTGCCTCACGTGTTTTTGTCTGCCGTGTCGCGCGATGGCGACGGCGATGCCTATAAGTACAACGGCAAAGGCAAGAAGAAGCGCCTGGAGGCCAAGATCAACAGCGATTCGGATTTGGCTCTTGTTCGCAACGGCATGCACGACGTGATTTACACGGCATCGACGTCCCTGGCGGCTCACTTTGGCACCCTGACGCCGCAGGTATACGGCAAGTCGGGCACGGGCGAGAAAAGCGGCGAGGACGAATACGCGTGGTTTTGCGCCTATGCGCCGGCCGATGATCCCAAGTATGTCATCGCTACTGTTCTGGAGCAGGGCGGCGGTGGCTCAGATACCGCGATGCATGTCGTGCGCGATGTGCTCGGCGTGATTTATGACGAGCCCGATACCTCTTCGGCCTCGGGCGATTCTTCGGTTCGATAGGAGGTTGCGATGGATTTTTCTCCGGCGGATCTGTTCCGTTCAACCAAGACCGGCTCTCGCAGCAGCCTGGACCGCGTCAACAAGCAACTTTCGGCCTCGCGCGGCACGTTTCGCCAAAAGGTGCATATCGGTGTGCTCGTGGCTACAGTGGCGCTCGTCGCCTACGGTGCCATCATTATCTGGTCGGCTTCGCAGTTTAAGGCCGATGCTTCGTTCTCACGCCATCTGCTGGGAATTGGTATCGGGGCGTTGCTGGCGGTGCTGGTCTGGCGTACCGACCTGCGCGGTATTTCCAACTTCTCGACGGCGTTGCTCGTCATCGACCTGATCGTGATCTTCTCGCCCAAGATTCCGGGTCTGTCCTATACGGGCGGTCTGGGCATGACGGGCTGGATCAAGATTCCCGGTATCGGCTTGACATTCCAGCCGGTTGAGCTTGCCAAGCTCATCACCATCTTCTTTATCGCCACGCTTGGCTCGCAATACAACGGCCGCATCGATACCGTTCGCGACTACGTCAAGCTCTGCGGTATGCTGTCCATCCCGTTTTTGGCCGTCGTCGCCATGGGCGACCTGGGCTCGGGCCTGGTCGTGCTGGTTTCGGGCGCCATCGTCATCTGCATGAGCGGCGCACGCCGCGAATGGGTGCTGTCGACCTTGGCCCTGCTCGTGGGCTTGGTGGCCCTCGTCCTGGCACTCGATTCGGTCTTTGATTCGTTGCTCGGCCACGATGTGCTCATCAAGCAGTATCAGATGAACCGTCTGACGGTCTTTATCGACCCCGATAATGCCGATTCGGACGATGCCTACAACCTGCAGCAGTCGCTTATCGCCGTTGGCTCGGGCGGCTTCTTTGGTAAGGGCTTGGGCCATGCGACGCAGTCGGCCGGCGGCTTTCTGCCTGAGTTCCACACCGACTTCGTCTTCGCCTTCCTGTCCGAGACCTTTGGCTTTTGCGGTTCCTTTTTGCTCCTGTGCCTCTACGTGCTGCTGATCTTTTCGACGATTCGCGTCGCCTTTAAGTGTGAGTCGCTGTTCTTGCGCCTATCGTGTGTGGGCATCGTTGGCATGTGGGCGTTCCAGACCTTCGAAAACATCGGCATGTGCATTGGCATGATGCCGATTACCGGTATTCCGCTACCGTTTATTAGCTTTGGTTCGTCTTCGATGATGATTCAGCTGCTGACGGTGGGTATCGTACAATCCATATGGCGGCATCGTTCGGGCGCCGCGTAACCGCTGGAGGGGTTTGCTATGAAAATTCCCGTAGATAAGCTGACCCGCGCTTTTAAGATGGGCGCGTCCGTTAAGAAGGATTCCGATACGCCGGTGCGCGTCTCGGTCTATCTGGATTCGTCCGCCTCGCGCTTTCTGGCCGAGACGGTGCGTGACGCCTTTGTGCCGCAGACGACCTCGGGCATTGTGCGCGTCGAGCGTCTGGGGGAGGAGCGAATTGCGCCAAAGACCGATACCGATGTGGTACTGGTGCTCTCGTGTGGTTCCGACCGCTTGGAGAGTGCCGTGCAGGAGCTCGTGATCGCCGGCGCGCCCGTGTGCGTGCTTGCCGAGTCTGCTGTGGAGGTGCCGTTTATCGAGGAGTCCACGCCCATGCTCGGCGTGGTGGCGGCAACCGATAAGACGTATCTGCTCGAGACGCTTGCCCGCTGGATTCTCGATCGCACCGAAAAGGAAACGGCTTTTGCGGCGAACTTTGCCTTCATGCGCATCGCGGCGGCCAATCGTATCATTACCTCGTGCGCGCTCACCAATATGGCGACCGGTGCGCTGGTGTTTTTGCCGGGCGCCGATTATCCCGTTATGGCGCTGGCTCAGGTGGGCATGCTCTTTGAGCTCGCTGCCGTCTTTGGACGCGGCATTAAGCCTGAGCGCGGCTACGAGGTCGCGGGCGTGCTTGCCGGCGGTCTTGTGATCCGCGCGGTCACCCGTGCGCTCGTCAAGCAGACGCCGCATATTGGGTTTGCCGTCAAGGCGCTCACTGCTGCCGCGGGCACCTATGGCATGGGCCGTGCGCTCGTTTCGCTCTACGAGCGCGATGTCGACTACAGCCGTGCCAACGAGGTGGTCACTGCCACGTTCTCCCGCGTTCGCGATCTGGTGACCACGGTCGCGGGCGCTACCCGTCCTATGGCGTCCTACCAAGACGCATCCGATCTCGCTGCTTAGGGGTTTTCCGTTGCGCGTTCCGTATCAAGACTGCTTTCATTTAATTGAGCCGCTGCTCGCCAAGGTCGAGAAGCCGAGTCGCTATATCGATCACGAGTGGGGCACGCTTTCAAAGGCCGATGCCGACTACCGTTGCTGCTTGATCTACCCGGATGTGTACGAGGTTGGTCTGCCCAACCAGGGCATCGCCATCCTCTACAATATCCTTAACCAGGCCGAGAGCATCTCCTGCGAACGTGGCTACGTGCCGTGGCCCGATATGGGTGACGCCATGCGCGAGGCGGGCATTCCGCTGCTCTCGCTCGAGGGTGCAGCGCCGGTCGCTTCGTTTGATATCGTCGGCCTGCATGTGCCGCACGAGATGGCGGTGACGAACTTCCTCGAGGCTCTCGATCTCGCTGGCATTCCGCTGTTAGCGGCCGACCGAGGCGAAGACGACCCCATCATCATCGCCGGCGGTCCCTCGGTGTACAACCCCGAGCCGTACGCGGCCTTTTTCGATGCCATCCTCATCGGCGAGGGCGAGGAATCGCTGCTCGAGACCTGCCAGCTGCATCGCCGCCTGCGTGACGAAGGGGTCCCGCGCGCGCAGATTGTTGAGCAGCTTGCATCCATTGCCGGCAACTACGTGCCGTCGCTCTATGAGGTTCGTCACGACGAGCCCTGCTCGCCGCATGGCTACACCGTGCCGCGTGAGGGCAAGGATGCGCCGACCGTGGTCTACAAGCGCGTCGTCGAGGATTTCGGCGCCACGAATCCGCTGTCGCAGTCGTGCGTACCCTATGCGCAGCTGGTCCACGACCGCCTGTCTATCGAGATCCTGCGCGGCTGCGCCCGCGGCTGTCGTTTTTGCCAGGCCGGCATGACGTATCGCCCGGTGCGCGAGCGCTCGGCCGACCAGATCGTCTCGTCGGTGATTCAGGGTCTGGAAAAGACCGGCTATGACGAGGTGTCGCTGACCTCGCTCTCCACGACCGACCACTCCTGCATTCACGACGTGCTCGGCAGGCTCAACCGTCGCCTGGAGGATACGGGTATTCGCGTGTCTATTCCGTCGCAGCGCCTGGATTCGTTTGGCGTGGATATGGCCGAGTCGGTCGCCGGCGAAAAGAAGGGCGGCCTGACGTTCGCACCCGAGGCCGGCAGCCAGCGCATGCGCGACATCATTAACAAGAACGTGACCGAGGAGGACCTGGACCGTGCGGCCAAGGCGGCCTTCGAGGCCGGCTGGAACCGCATGAAGCTCTACTTTATGATGGGCCTTCCCGGCGAGCGCGACGAGGACATCGTGGCCATCGCCAATCTGGCCGATCACGTGCTGGAGCTCGGTCGTTCCGTGGTGCCCAAGGCTCGTCGCGGCTCGATCTCGGTGTCCATCTCGGTTTCGGTCTTTATCCCCAAGGCTGCCACGCCGTTCCAGTGGTGCCCGCAGCTCGACTACGACGACGTCAAGCGTCGCCAGAAGCTGCTTATCACGAGCGTTCGCAACCGTGCCGTCCGCGTGCATTACCACGATGCCGAGACCTCGCTCATCGAGGCCGCTCTGTCCCGCGCCGGTCGTGACATGACGCCCGTCATCATCGATGCTTGGCGCGCGGGCTCTCGCTTTGACGCCTGGGTAGAGCATTTCTCGCTCGATAACTGGAAGGAGGCTGCTGCCAAAAACGGCATCGACCTCAATGAGCTCGTGCACCTGCCCTACGAGTTGGACTGGCGCCTGCCGTGGGAGCACGTGAGCCCCGGCTGCACGCGTGGCTTCCTCGAACGCGAGTACCGTCGCTCGCTCGAGGGCGTTACGACTCCCGACTGCACCCGCACGTCGTGCACCGGCTGCGGAATCTGCCCCACGCTCCACGCCAAGAATGTATTGATGGGTGATCGCGCATGAGTGAGCGCCTGACCGACAACCCCACGCTCTTTAGACTTCGTGTTCGCTATGGCAAGCGCGATCGCCTTAAGTACCTGGGCCATCTCGAAGTGATCCATACCATTGAGCGCATCGTGCGCCGTGCGGGACTTCCCTATGCCGTCACGCAGGGCTTCTCTCCGCACATGCGCGTGGGCTTCTCTTCGGCGCTGCCGGTTGGTACGTCGTCGACCTGCGAGTGGTATGACCTGTTTATGACCGAGTTCGTGGCGCTCGACGAGGCGTTTGAGCGCCTGTCTGTGGCGTCTCCGGCCGATCTGGCACCTATCGAGGCAGCGTACATCGACGTGCGCACGCCGGCGTTGACGGCGCAGCTCACGCGCTTGTCGTATCGCATCGACCTGCACTTGGATCCCGAGGCGCCCGTAAGCGCCGATGAGGTGCGTCGTGCGATCGACACGCTGCGCGCGGACCATGGCATCGACTACGCGCGCGGCAAAAAGAGCAAGCGCTTGGATTTGGATCACACGCTCGTGGGCTATGAGCTCACGGCGGGGGAGCGCCCGGACCATTTGGTGCTCATGCTCGACACCCATGCCGATAACGAGGGCTCCATGCGTCCGGAAATTTTGCTTTCTGCAGCTGATGTTTTGTTGCAGGGCTTGACCCCGGGCGTGGATGCACCTATTGTTTCCACCGGTATGCAAGACCTCGTGACCATCTGCTCCTACGATGTCGAGCGTCAGAATCAAGCATGCGAGGACGACGAGGGCCGACTCGTCAGCCCCATACCTGTACGAACTTGTGGATTTGCTCCACATACTCGTTGACGGGGGTATTTTCGCCTGCTACTATATTCGGCTGTTGCACTAACTGATGCATGAAGGGCAAGTAAACATGTACGCAATCGTTAACACGGGCGGCAAGCAGTACAAGGTCGCCACCGACGATGTCATCACCGTCGAGAAGATCGAGGGCAATGAGGGCGACAAGGTCACCCTGCCGGTTATCTTCCTCAACGATGGTAAGAAGATCGTCACCGATCCCGACAAGCTGGCCAAGGCCAAGGTTACCGCTCAGATCGTTGAGCAGTTCAAGGGCGAGAAGCAGCTGGTCTTCAAGTTCCACAAGCGTAAGCGCTATCGTCGTCTGAAGGGTCACCGTCAGCAGCTCACCAAGCTGAAGATCGTGAAGGTCCAGGCTACGTCCCGCGCCAAGAAGGCTGTCAAGGCAGAGGCCGAGGCTGTTGCCGAGGCTCCCGTCGCCGAGTAGATTACACTCGTAACGAAAGAGTAGGTATACACAATGGCACACAAAAAAGGACTCGGTTCCTCCCGTAATGGCCGTGACTCCCGCGGTCAGCGCCTTGGCACGAAGCGCTATGCCGGCCAGACGGTAACCACGGGCACGATTCTCGTCCGTCAGCACGGCACTCACATCCACCCGGGTGAGAACGTTGGCCGTGGCAAGGACGACACGCTGTTCGCGCTGGTCGACGGTACCGTTGAGTTCCACAAGGGTATCAAGCACAGGGTCAGCGTACGCCCGCTCGCGAACGCGTAATTCACCCTTCATAGAGCACATATGTGGGAGGCACTTGAGTTTTAGGATTCAAGGGTCTCCCTCTTTTTTGTAGGAGGCGATTCTGTTGTCACAGTTCACCGATATCAGCCGCATTAACGTGTGCGGCGGCGACGGCGGAGCCGGATGCATGTCGTTTAGGCGCGAGGCATTTGTTCCCAAGGGCGGCCCCGATGGCGGCGACGGCGGTCGTGGCGGCAACGTCGTCATCCAGGCCGACGCTCAGCTTTCCTCGCTGATTGATTACCGCTTCAAGCATCATTTTCGTGCTGAGCGCGGAACGCATGGCCAGGGTGCCCGCCGCAATGGTAAGAGCGGCGAGGACCTGATTCTCAAGGTCCCTATGGGCACCGTGGTGCGCGAGCTCGACCCCGAGACGCAGACACCGATGTTTGAGATTGCCGACCTGGTACACGACGGCGAGCGCGTTGTCGTGGCGCCCGGTGGCGCCGGCGGTCTGGGCAATACCCACTTTGTGACGTCGGTGCGTCGCGCGCCCGCGTTCGCTCAGCTGGGCGAACCGGCCGAGGAGCACTGGATTGAGCTCGAGATGAAGCTTATGGCCGATGCCGCGCTCGTGGGCTTTCCCTCGGTGGGTAAGTCTTCGCTCATCGCGCGCATGAGTGCCGCCCGTCCCAAGATCGCCGACTATCCGTTTACCACGCTCGTGCCGAACCTCGGCATGGTGCGTGCCGGTGAGTATTCTTACGTCGTTGCCGACGTTCCTGGTTTGATCGAGGGCGCGAGCGAGGGCAAGGGCCTGGGCCACCAGTTCCTGCGCCACATTGAGCGTACGGCCCTGATCATGCATGTCGTCGACATGACGGGCGGTTTTGAGGATCGCGACCCGGTTGAGGATTACCGCATCATCAACCGTGAGCTCGAGCAGTATGGCGCAGAGCTCTCGGAGCGCCCGCAAATCGTTGTCGCCAACAAGTGCGATGCGCCGGGCACGGCCGACAAGATTGCCGACCTCAAGCGCGCCGCGCTCGACGATGGACATATGTTCTTTGCCGTGTCCGCCGTGACGGGCGCCGGGCTCAATACGCTGATGCTTGCCGTGGGCGAGCAGGTGGCTAAGCTTCGCGCCGAGCTGGCGGTTTCCGATGAGCCGGTCGATCTTCGCGACGAGGAGTGGGAGCGCCGCCGTCTGCAGCGCGAGAAGCGGTTCCGCATTGTCCAGGAGGAGCCCGGTGCCTTCCGTGTGGTTGGTCGTGCCATCGAGCGCATGGTCATCCAGACCGACTGGGAAAACGAGGAAGCCGTCATTTACCTGCAGCATAAGTTTGCGCGTATGGGTGTTGACGACGCGCTCGAGAAGGCCGGTTGCCGTGCGGGCGACGAGGTCCGCATTTGCCAGCGTGCCTTTGACTTTGAGGGCGCTGAGGACTTCTCGGAGTACGAGGAGCTCGAGGACGCTGGCGTTGAGGTTATTGACGTAGCGGCCGAGGACGCAGACGTGGTTGATGCCATTGAAGGCTCCGAAGGCACTACCGAAGTCGACGTTGTTGAGACCCCGGAGGGCGAGTAAGCCATGTCGCTGCGCGGTGGAATCGGTTTGCCCGAGCTGCCCATAAAAGAGGGCAAAGAGTTTCGGCTTGGCATTATGGGCGGCACCTTCGACCCGATTCATTACGGGCACTTGGTGACTGCCGAGCAGGCGCGCGAGTCGCTCGACTTGGACGCTGTGCTCTTTATGCCGGCCGGCTCTCCTGCCTTTAAACTCGACAAACCGGTGACGCCTGCTGAGGACCGTTATGCCATGACGGTTCTCGCCACCGCCGCGAATCCGGCTTTTTTGGCGAGCCGTTTCGAGATCGACCGTCCGGGCGTGACCTATACTGCCGATACGCTTCATGCCCTTCGCGACTTTTACCCGCCGCAGGTAAAGCTCTACTTTATTACGGGCGCCGACGCGATTATCGATATTGTGACCTGGCATGATGCCGAGCGAATCGCTGAGCTTGCTACCTTTATTGCGGCGACGCGACCGGGTTTTGATATCGATACGGCGCGTGCCCGAATCAAAGAGTCGGGGCTGCCGTTCGATGTTCGCTATATTCAGATTCCGGCGCTGGCGATCAGCTCGACGAACATTCGTAAGCGAGTTGCCCGCGGCATGAGCGTGCGCTATCTTACGAGCGAGTCTGTGCTCGGCTACATTCGCAAGCGCAGTTTGTATGTCGATCTGGGTCAAGAAGATTTTGAGTGATGGGGGCTACGTTGTCGGTTGAGGATCAGTTTGAGGGCGATGAGCGCGCGCTGCTCAAGCGCATTCAAGAGCTGCTCGATGTTCGCATGAAAGATAAGCGCAAGCGCTATGTGCATTCGCTGGGTGTTGCCGAGACCGCACTTCATCTGGCCGAGGTCTACGGCGTTGACCGCTTTGATGCCGCTGCCGCCGGCTTAATTCACGACTGGGACAAGGTGCTTTCCGATGACGAGCTCGTGGCCCGCGCGCTTCACTATGGCATCAAGGTTGCCGGCTCTCCTTCCGCCGCGACGCCGCTTTTGCATGGCCCTGTTGCCGCCTATGAGCTTCCGCAGCTTTTTCCCGAGCTGTCGCCGGCAGTCTTTCAGGCTGTCGACCGTCACACCGTGGGTGCTTGCGACATGACGCCGCTCGATATGGTGGTCTTTGTGGCAGATGCCATCGAGCCCAACCGCCACGGCGACTATGCCCATGCGCTGCGCAAGATGGTGGGGAAGTCCTCGCTCGACGAGTTGTTCTTCTCCTGTTTTGCGCAGGGTCTGGTCTATGTGATCCAGTCCGGGCGCTATCTTTATCCCACGGCTATTACGATTTACAACCATTACGCCCAGCTGCGCTAGCTCGGGTGTGTCTAGAAAGAGGTATTCCATGGCCGACGAGACCATGACTGACGAGCAGATTCTTGAAGGTGTGGAGCACAAGAGTTTCGTTGCCACGTCCGACCGCACCGCCGCCTCGCTGTCCGCGAGCGGTGTCGCCGCCGAGGATGTCGCCCGCGCCGCCGCGCAGGCCGCCTACGACAAGAAGGGCGAGGACGTGCAGGTGCTCGACCTGACCGAGCTTTCCGACGTGTGCGACTACTTTGTGCTTGCCACCGGTACCAACAACCGCCAGGTCGATTCTATCGTCGACGAGATCGAGGAGAAGGTCGCCGCGGCTTGCGGCGAGCATCCGTTCTCCATCGAGGGCCGCGAGCAGAAGACCTGGATGCTCATGGACTACGGCTCGGTCGTCGTTCACGTCTTCACTCCCGAAGCCCGCGACTTCTACCGTCTAGAAAAGCTCTGGGGTGACGCCCCCCAGCTCCCCCTCGACCTCCTCTAGTGGCTCATTTGATACGGGGCTTTTAGTTAGCCTCGCGCATTTTGCCGGGCAGTTGCGGTTTTCCGTACCTGCCCGGCTTTCTTTTTGCCCAAAGGCGGTTAATCGTTGAAGCGGGATTGGCGGCCGAAGGATAGGGCGGTGTCGCCGAACTTGTCTCGGACGGCGTCGATAGCAACCGAGAGGTCGCGTCGGTCGCTGGATTGGGCTCCGCGGTCGTCGACTTCGCAGAACAGGTCGGTCTGGATGCCGCCCTGATGGTCAAAGTCGCTCATCCCGATACCCGCCAGACGCACATGCATGCCTTCCTGCCAGATGTTGTCGAGCAGTTCGAGCGCAACCGCCACAAAGATGTTCTCATCGTCGGTCGGATGAGGCAGCCGGCGCTGTGCCGAGCGACCGCTTCCATACGAATACTTGAGCTTGAGCGTCACCGTGGCGCCCGTCAGTCCCTGACGGCGCAGGCGGCGTCCCACTGACTCGCCCAACAGCGCAATCGCCGCTTCGATGTCCCCGCGCTCAGTCAAATCTTTCGCAAAGGTGCGCTCATTGCTCACCGATTTAACCTCACGCTCTTCATCGAGACTTGTGACTTCGGAGATTTCGAGTCCCAGCGCACGCTGGCGCATGCGTTCGCCGTTGACGCCAAAAATAGAGGCCAAGGTGGATTCCGGTGCACGTGATAGCTCGCCGAGGGTGTAGATGCGCATGCGGCGCAGTCGTTCCTCGGCCGAGCGCCCGATGCCGCTCATGACAGACACTGGTAGCGCGGCCAAAAAGCGCTGTTCCGTCCCGGGGCGCACAATCGTCAATCCAAACGGCTTGTCACGCTCGCTTGCGATCTTTGCGACCGTCTTGTTGCAGCCCACGCCAATGGAGCACGTCACTCCCAGCGCTGCCACGCGGTCGCTTATACGCCGCGCAACCAGTCGCGGGTCTTCGGGCGCAAAGCGACCCGGTGTGATATCGATAAAGGCTTCGTCGATGGATACGCGCTCTACGCGCGGCGTCTCCTCGGCAAGAATCGCCATGACCTGCGCGCTCACCTCGCGGTAGCGATCAAAGTGCCCGTGCGTCCAAATGGCTTGCGGGCACAAGCGCCGCGCCTCGGCCGAGGCCATGGCAGAGTGCACGCCAAAGCGACGCGCCTCATACGAACACGTGGACACGACGCCACGCGAATCGGCGTCTCCGCCCACGATGAGCGGCTTACCGCGCCATTCGGGATGATCGAGCATCTCCACGCTCGCAAAAAACGCATCGAGGTCCATGAGGCCCACCGCCGGACCCGTCCAGGGAGGCGGCGTGACGCCCATGGCATCCTCATAACCGTATGTATGTTCGCGTATTTCCATGTCATGAGTATACCGCGCAGCTCATGTGGGGTGCGTGTATGTGCTTGCAAATCCCGAATTCTTGTCTAAGATATGGATTTGCCCTCGACTACACCGAAGAAGTTGGTCTCACGGACTTCACCTGCCCGCGTCGATGGCGTATTATGTTCAACTGTTTGTTTGTAGTTGCAGCCTAAAGCTGCTTGGTTGGAGGAGTTTCCTTTGGCAGTCAAGATTCGCCTTGCTCGTCACGGCGCTAAGAAGCGTCCGTACTACCGTGTCGTCGTCGCCGATTCCCGCGCCCCGCGTGACGGTCGTATCATCGAGGAGGTTGGCCGCTACAACCCGATGACCGCCCCCAAGACCATCAACCTCGACCTCGAGAAGATCGCCGACTGGCAGTCCAAGGGCGCTCAGCTCACCGACGCCGTCGCCGCTTTGGTCAAGGCCGCCAACGAGGGCGAGAAGACCGAGACCGTCGTCAAGAAGTCCAAGAAGCAGCTCGCCAAAGAGGCCGAGGCCGCTAAGGCTGCCGCTGAGGCCGCTGAGGGCGCCGAGGAGTAAATCGTGCCTGAGGTTGACGCTGCACAGCTCGAGGGTGAGGCAATGCTCTCAGATCGCATCGCCGATCTCGTCGAATATCTCGTTGTTCAGATCGTCGACGACCCGGATTCCGTGAGCCTTGAGGTCATTGATGGTGATGACGCCTCTACGATTGAGGTTTCTGTCGCCGAGGATGACGTCGCTAAGGTCATCGGCCGTCGTGGCCGTACCATCAAGGCCATTCGCACGCTCGCCCGTGCACTGGCCGCTCGCCTCGACACTGCTGTCGAGGTAGAGGTTCTGGGCTAGGACCTTGAGGTCCCAGTACAAAAACATCGCCCGTGTGGTCAAGCCGCACGGAAGGAAGGGGGAGGTCCTCGCGCAGCCGCTGCGGGGGCTTCCTTCTGTATTAGAGCCGGGTATGCGCGTCGCCCTGACGCCGCCGGCGCTCAAGCGCGACCGCTTTTGCACGGTCGTGTCCGTCACCGATACGGGCGATGGCGATCTGGTCTCGTTTGAGGGCATTGACGACTTGACGGCCGCCGAGGGCATCACGGGATGCTATGTGCTGGCAAATCGCGACGACTTTGAGCTCGATTCGCTCGATGCTGCCTATACCGACCTGATGGGTCGCGAGGTGGTCGACGAGCGCTTCGGTTCGCTCGGCACGATCGTCGAGATCATGTCGACGCCCGCTAACGATGTTTGGGTTGTCGAGGGCGATCGGTACGGCGAGGTACTGATTCCCGTGATCGAGCAGGTTGTGCTCGATCTTCCCGACACAGGAACAATTTCCGTCCACGTTATGGACGGCCTGATCGATATGGACAAGTAGGGAGGACAACATGCTGATCGAGACCCTTTCGGTCTTTCCCGAGATGTTTGAGCCCGTCATGTCCACATCGATTTTGGGCCGCGCCCGCAAGGCCGGCCTTTTTGATTTTAAGGCGTATAACCTGCGCGACTGGACGCACGACCGCCATCGTACCGTCGATGACGAGCCGTACGGCGGCGGGCAGGGCATGCTCATGAAGGTCGAGCCTATCGCAGAGGCCATCGAGGCCATTAGCTCCGAGGGTCCTAAGCCCACCGTGGTGTTTTTTACCCCCTGTGGCGAGCCCTTTACACAGCATGTGGCCGAGCGCCTGCTCAAAAGCGAGCGCTTGCTGTTTGTGTGCAGCCGTTACGAGGGTGTCGACGAGCGTGCCTATGCGTATGCCGACGAGCGCCTGTCGATCGGCGATTACGTGCTCACGGGCGGCGAGCTTCCCGCTATGGTCGTTGCCGATGCTGTCGTACGCCTGATTCCCGGCGCCCTTGGTGACGAGATGAGCAACGTCGACGAGTCGTTCTCGACCGCCGAGGACGGAGGCCTGCTCGAGTATGCGCAGTACACTCGCCCTGCTGAATTCAACGGCGAGGGCGTGCCGCCGGTGCTCGTGAGCGGTGACCATGCCAAGGTCGATGCCTGGCGCCGTAAGAATGCCATCGAGCGCACCTGCCGCTGGCGTCCCGACCTGATCGAGACGGCACGGCTTACGCCCCAGGAGCGCGCATACGCGCAGGAGATTCTGGACGCTTCGTATTCGCAGAGCGAGGAGTGAGAATGGTTCCATCGCAGCATTCCGCGTTGAGGGGCGCTTTTGAGTGGGTCGCGGTCATCGCGATCGCGCTCGTGGCCACCTTCCTGATCCGCACCTTTGTGGTCGAGCCCTTTGTGGTACCCACCGGCTCCATGGAGGACACGATCGAGATTGGCGACCAGATCCTGGCGCAAAAGGTGAGCCTCGAGCTCGGTCAGCCCGTCAAACAGGGTGATATCGTGGTGTTCCACAACCCCGATGCCACTTCCGAGCATGATGTTCTTGTCAAGCGTGTTATTGCCACGGCCGGCCAGACGGTCGACCTGCAGGACGGCAAGGTGGTCGTTGACGGCCAAGCGCTCGACGAGGACTATACGACTGGCATGAGTTGGCCGCTTTCGGTCCAAGCGCCTGGCGCCCAGGTGAGTTATCCCTACACCGTTCCCGACGGGTGCGTGTGGGTGATGGGCGACAACCGCGAAAACTCTGCCGACTCGCGCTACTTTGGTCCCGTCGATCGCTCTGATTTGATCGCTGTGGCGCTTGTGCGCTACTGGCCGCTCAACCGCATCGGCGCTATCGACTAAAAACCGCTATAGTACAGTACCTAACCGTGTAATCGTTTCGACGAGGGGATATTAGAGGCATGAACGCTTCATCGCTTTCCTTCCAAGACATCATCCTGCGCCTCCAGCAGTACTGGGGCGAGCAGGGCTGCGTCATTATGCAGCCCTATGACTCCGAGGTCGGTGCCGGTACCTTCCATACCGCGACCACGCTGCGCTCGCTCGGTCCCGCCGAATGGCGCACCTGCTATGCGCAGCCCTGCCGCCGTCCCGCCGACGGCCGCTACGGCGAGAACCCTAACCGCATGCAGCACTACTATCAGTTCCAGGTGCTCATTAAGCCCTCTCCGGTTAATGCTCAGGAGCTTTACCTGGGGTCTCTTGCTGCCATTGGCCTGGACCCCAACGACCATGACGTCCGTTTTGTCGAGGACGACTGGGAGAGCCCGACGCTGGGCGCCTGGGGCCTTGGCTGGGAGGTCTGGCTCAACGGCATGGAGGTCACGCAGTTCACGTACTTCCAGCAGGTGGGCGGTATCGAGGTCGACCCCGTGCCCGTCGAGATCACCTATGGCCTGGAGCGTATCGCCATGTACGCTCAGGGCGTCAACTCGGTCTACGATCTGGTGTGGAGCTATCTGCCCGACGGCACGCCCATGACCTACGGCGACGTGTTCCTCGAGAACGAGCGCGAGTTCAGTGCCTATAACTTTGAGGTCGCCAACGTCGAGATGATGCGTCAGAAGTTTGACGACTACGAGGCCGAGTGCCATTCCTGCCTGGAGCGCAAGCTGCCGTTGCCGGCGTACGACTGTGTCATGAAGTGCAGCCACGCCTTCAACCTGCTCGATGCCCGCGGCGCCCTGTCCGCGGTCGAGCGTGCCAACTACATCCTGCGCGTCCGCGCCGTCGCCAAGGCGTGCTGCGAGGCCTACATGGCCGAGGTCGCCGGAGTCAACGAGAATGCCGACCAGGAAGGCGAGGTGGCGTAAGCCATGGCAGACGCTAAGGATTTCCTGTTTGAGATCGGTACGGAGGAAATGCCCTCTGCACCGCTGAACAATGCCGTCAAGCAGCTTGGTACCATGATCGCCAAGGGTCTCGACGAGGCCGGTCTGGCCCACGGCGAGGTCCGCGTGATCTCGAGCCCGCGTCGCCTGGCTGCGCTCGTTGCCGACGTTGCCACCGCGACCGATGAGGTTCACGAGGTCAAGCGTGGCCCCGCGGCAAACATCGCCTTCGACGCTGACGGTAACGCCACCAAGGCCGCCCAGGGCTTCGCCCGCAAGTGCGGTGTGGCTGCCGAGGACCTGGTCCGTCGTGAGGATACCGACGGTCGCGAGTATGTCTTTGCCGAGAAGAACATTCCCTCCGCACCGGCAACCCCGATCCTGACGGCCCTGTGCGAGAAGACCATTGCCGGCCTGCAGTGGCCCAACTACCGCTCCCAGCGCTGGGGCCACGAGCACGCGACGTTCGTGCGTCCGGTCCGCTGGATTTGCTGCCTTCTGGGCGAGGATGTTGTGCCTGTGTCATTTGCCGACGTGACGAGCGGCAACACCACGCGCGGCCATCGCGTGCTCGGCCCCGGT
Organism: Collinsella aerofaciens; assembly: GCF_964243765.1. Lineage (GTDB taxonomy): Bacteria > Actinomycetota > Coriobacteriia > Coriobacteriales > Coriobacteriaceae > Collinsella > Collinsella aerofaciens_BU. The sequence goes on from NZ_CAXTGI010000002.1 coordinate 134,699, forward strand.
GACCACGTTGTCGCCAGCCCCGCCGCCTACGAGCAGGTACTCGAGGACGCCGGCGTGCTTTCTGCCGAGCGCCGTCGCGAGGCCATCCTTGCCGGTATCTCCGAGGTCGAGGCCGCTCGCCCCGGCTGCCATGTCGATACGCCCAAGAAGGTCTTTGAGGAGGTCATTAACCTCTGCGAGTGGCCGACGGTGCTCGTCGGTACTTTCGACGAGGAGTTCCTCAAGGTCCCGCACGAGATTATCTGCGAGTCCATGCTCACCAACCAGCGCTACTTCCCGATCTATGACGGCGAGGGCAAGCTGACGCGTGAGTTCGTGGTCGTCTCCAACAGCAAGCCCGAGAACGCCGAGCGCGTGATCGACGGTAACGAGCGCGTCGTGCGCGCCCGTCTGGACGACGCTAAGTTCTTCTACGAGGAGGACCTGAAGATCTCCCTCGACGAGTTCCGTGAGCGTCTGTCCAAGGTTGCCTTCCAGGAGAAGCTCGGTAGCGTGCTCGCCAAGTCCGAGCGCATCGAGCAGCTCGCGCTCGCTATCGCCCGCGAGGCTCACCTGGGCGCCCATCTTGCCGCCGACGCTGCTCGCGCCGCACACCTGTGCAAGGCAGACCTGGTGTCCAACGCCGTCGTCGAGTTCACGAGCCAGCAGGGCGTGATGGGCGGTTATTACGCGACCGCGATGGGGGAGAACGACGAGGTCGCCCATGCTATTCGCGATCACTATCGTCCCCGTTTTGCCGGTGACGAGCTGCCCGAGGGCACCGCTGGCTGCATCGTAGCCTGTGCCGACAAGCTCGATACCATTGCTGGTATCTTTGCCATCGGCGAGCCCCCGACCGGCTCTTCCGACCCGTACGCGCTGCGTCGCGCCGCCATCGGCATCATCAACATCCTGCGCGATCGCCTGCCGATTGACCCCACGTCGCTGATCGACTTCGCCCTTGAGCTCTATAGCGAGCAGGGCATTGAGTTCGACTCCGCCGAGGTCGCCCAGCAGGTTCGCGACTTCTTCCACGGCCGCCTGGTGAGCATGGCCCGCGACGAGAAGATTCCGGCCGATACCGTCGCCGCCGTCTCCGCGGTGCACATCATCGCTCCGTCCGTCTTCTTCGCCCGCTGCGCCGCGCTCGACGAGGCTCGCAAGAACGATGCCGAGACCTTCGACAACCTGGCTACTGCCTATGCCCGCGCCGCGCACATCTCCAAGCCCGAGCTGGGCGCGGAGTACGACCGCAGCCTGATGGGCGAGGTCGAGCTGGCGCTCGCCGACGCCTCCGAGGCCGCTCAGACTGCTGTCGATGCCGCCCTTGCTGCCGAGGATTACCCGTCCGCATTTGCCGCCCTTGCCGCCCTGCGTGCGCCCATCGACCGTTTCTTCGACGAGGTTATGGTCATGGACAAGGACGAGCAGCTTCGCGATAATCGCCTTAAGCTGCTCAACCGCTTCGAGGCCGTGTTCTCCGGCATCGCCAACATCGGTGAGCTTGCTCGCAAAAAGTAAGCCAGCCTGCGCATAAGCGCAAAAGGAGCCCCGCATGGATTGCCCGGTCACCGCTCGTCCCACCGTTATCGTTATCTCCGACTCGCTCGGTGATACCGCTTGTGAGGTGGTGCTTGCGGCGTCCGGGCAATTTGATGAAGGGGCTTTTCGTCTGTTGCGCCTGCCCAAGGTGAACTCGGTTGAGCAGGTCAAGTCGTTTGTGGGCCCGCGTGTCGATGCAGACCATCGCGATATTGCCGCGTTCCACACCATTGTCGATCCGGCGCTTCGCGCCCGCGTGCTCGATTACCTTGGCATGCTGCATATCCGTTCGGTCGACCTGATCGGCCCGACACTTGCCGTGCTGTCGTCGCTCATCGGTGTGCCGCCCAAAGGCGTTGCGGGCGTGATTCACAAGACCGATGACCGCTATTTCCATCGCATCGAGGCCATGGAGTATTTTGTTGAGCATGACGACGGGCGCGGCTGCGACGATCTGTCGGGTGCCGATATCGTGCTGCTGGGCGTATCGCGTACGTCAAAGACGCCGCTGTCGATGTATTTGGCCTATCAGGGTTACAAGGTTGCCAATGTTCCGTTGGCCCATGGTATGGAGCCGCCGAAGTCGATTTACGAGGTAGATCCGATGCGGTTGTTTGGCCTGATTTCGACCGTCGACGTCATCTCCGAGATTCGCGATAGCCGCTTGGGCGATGACTATGCCCGTGCCGTCGCCGGCTCCTATGCCGAGCCCGAGAGTGTGCGTAGTGAGCTTGCGGAAGCCCGCGCGCTCATGAAACGCCTGGGCTGCTTTGTAGTGCGTACCGACGGCAAGGCGATTGAGGAGAGCGCCTCCGAGATCATTGCCCACCTCGAAGAGATCCGAGAAGCCAGGGCCCGCCGTGCCGCCCGTCGCGCTCAACAGCAGTAGTCCTTTCTGTGATGATTTTTCTGGGACGGGGATTAAAAAATCATTAGGTACTCAATGATTTTTTAATCCCCGTCCCAGAAAAATCATCGGAGTGGCTAAATAGCCTGAATTGATAAAGCGATTTAGCAAAAACATCGCATCTGACCTGCATTCTTCTTGTAGTGGTATCTTCATAAGGTAACCAACTTTACCTACCGTTTACCGCCTGTTTTAGCACGTTTACCAAACCGCGCACCCTCTGCTCAAGCCTGCCCAAAACCCGCCGTATAGTTCCCTCACGGCCCGCATCCGGCGGGTCGATTCGTTACCACGGTCGTGCGCGAGAGCGCATGGAAGGGGAAGTATCGTGAGCGATTGCAAGAGGGTTTACCGTTTTGGAACCGACGCCCAGGGCACCTGTGTCACCGAGGGCGACAAGTCCATGAACTTCGTGCTTGGCGGCAAGGGCGCTAACCTTGCAGAGATGAGCCGTATCGGCCTGCCGGTTCCCGGTGGCTTTACCATTACCTGCCAGACTTGCGTCGAGTACTCCGGTGCCGGCAATGTGTGGCCCGAGGACGCTCTCGATGAGATCGTTGCCGCCGAGGCGGACCTCGAGGCCCGCTGCGGCAAGAAGCTCGGCGACGCCTCCGATCCGCTGCTCGTGTCGGTTCGCTCGGGCGCTCCGTTCTCCATGCCTGGCATGATGGACACGGTTCTCAACCTGGGCCTCAACGACGACTCCGTTCAGGGCCTTATCGCCCAGACACAAAACCCGCGTTTTGCCTGGGATAGCTACCGTCGCTTTATCCAGATGTTCTCCAACGTCGTCATGGGTGTCGACGCCGACCTGTTCGAGAACGCGCTGACCCAGGCCCGCCTGGTCGCCGGCGTTCGCGTCGATTCCGAGCTTTCGGCCGAGGACCTGCAGGAGCTCGTCGAGACCTTTAAGGGCATCTTCTCCGAGAACGTCGAGGCCGTCCTGTATCCCGAGCTCGAGGTCGCCGACGGCAAGCCCGTCTTCCCGTACGATCCTGAGCTTCAGCTGCGCCTTGCCATCCAAGCCGTCTTTGGCAGTTGGATGAACGAGCGCGCCTGCATCTACCGCAAGCAGCACGGCATTTCCGACGAGCTCGGTACTGCCGTCAACGTCCAGGCCATGGCCTTTGGCAACAAGGGGGAGACCTCTGCGACCGGCGTCGCCTTTACGCGCAACCCGGCCGACGGCACCAAGGAGTTCTACGGCGACTTTCTGGTCAACGCCCAGGGCGAGGACGTCGTCGCCGGCATCCGTAACACCGAGCCCATCGCCGACCTCAAGACTACCCCGGGCCTCGAGTCTGCAGGTGAGGAGCTCGAGCGCGTGTTCCTGACGCTCGAGGATCACTATCGCGACATGTGCGATATCGAATTCACCATCGAGCAGGGTAAACTTTGGATGCTTCAGACTCGCGTGGGCAAGCGCACCGCTACCGCCGCGCTGCGCATCGCTATCGAGATGGTCGAGGAGGGCCTCATCACCCGCGAGGAGGCCGTGAGCCGCATCGATCCCGCGCAGCTCGATCAGCTCCTGCACCCGCAGTTCGACGCCTCCAAGAAGTACGAGGCCCTGGCCAGCGGCCTTAACGCCAGCCCCGGTGCCGCCGTGGGCGAGGTCGTGTTCTCGAGTGACGACGCCGTCGCGCGTTCCGCCGAGGGTCACAAGGTCATTCTGGTTCGTTGGGAGACCAACCCCGACGACCTGAAGGGCATGGTCGCCGCCGAGGGCATCCTGACCAGCCATGGCGGCAAGACGAGCCATGCCGCCGTTATCGCCCGCGGCATGGGTACGCCCTGCGTCTGCGGTGTCGAGCGCTTCCATATCGACGCTGCCGAGAAGGTCGTGCACATCGAGGGCAGCGACCGCGTGCTGCGCGAGGGTGATGTCATCTCCATCGACGGTACCCAGGGCATCGTCGTCGACGGCGCCGTCGTCCTGGTTTCGGCCGAGCTCACCGGCGACCTGGACACCATCCTGTCCTGGGCCGACGAGATTCGCTTGGACGAGACCTGCGGCCACGCCAACCACGTGCGCGTCAACGCCGACAACCCCGAGGATGCCGCGCTCGCGCTCGAGTTTGGCGCCGAGGCCATCGGCCTGTGCCGCACCGAGCATATGTTCCTGGGCGACCGCAAGAACATCATCCAGAGCTTTATCCTGTCCGATGACGAGGCCGTAAAGCAGCAGGCCCTGGCCGACCTGCTCAAGGTCCAGACCGAGGACTTCCTGGCGATGTTCAAGACCATGTCCGGTCGCGATGTGGTCGTGCGTCTGCTCGATCCGCCGCTGCACGAGTTCCTTGACGATCCGCGTGAGCTTGAGGTCGCCATCACCAAGAAGGAGGCCGCCGGCGCCAGCGAGGAAGAGCTTGCCGCCCTGCGTGCCCGCCTGCGTCGTATCGACGGCATGGTCGAGTCCAACCCGATGCTCGGTCTGCGCGGCGTGCGCCTGTCCGTCGTCTTCGGTGACCTGCCGCTCATGCAGGTCCGTGCCGTGGCAACGGCTGCCGCCCGCCTTATCAAGGAAGGCGTCGACCCGCGTCCCGAGATTATGGTCCCGCTCGTTTCCATTACGGCCGAGCACGTTCAGACTCGCGAGGTCATCGAGCGCGTGATCGCCGAGGTCTCCTCCGAGGAAGGTGTCGAGCTCAACATTCCCGTGGGTACGATGCTCGAGCTGCCGCGCGCTTGCATGGTCGCCGACGAGATCGCGCAGCACGCCGACTTCTTCTGCTTTGGCACCAACGACCTCACCCAGACGACCTTTGGCTTCTCGCGCGATGACGCCGAGGCCAAGTTCATCCCGCTGTACATGCATAAAAAGATCCTGAAAGACAACCCCTTCGAGACCATCGACGCGGCAGTGCTGGAGCTCGTGCGCTTGGCCGTCGAGAAGGGCCGCGCCACCAATCCCGACATGCACTTTGGCGTGTGCGGCGAGCACGGCGGCGACCCCAAGTCCATCAAGGGCCTGTTTAACGTGGCCGACGTGGACTACGTGTCCTGCTCGCCCTATCGCGTGCCCCTCGCGCGCCTGGCTGCCGCTCAGGCTAAGCTCGAGGCCAAGCGTTCCGCCTAACGTTTTGGGTTTAGACGCCTAGCGCAGCCCCCTTCATGCCGCCCGTCTCATTCGTGAGACGGGCGGTTATCATGTGCGGGTTTTGTCTTTTTGTCTGCGTGAAAAAATGTTCTTGCAGCAGAAACCCGCGCGTGTATACTCGAATACGTTTGTTCAACTACGTGCCGGCCAAGGTGGTACGGCACCTCTAGAAGAGTAAGGAATTGCACATGGATTACATCCGCGCAATCGAGCGTCAGCAGATCCGCGAGGACATTCCTCAGGTTCGCGTCGCCGACAACGTCAAGGTTCACTATCGCATTAAGGAAGGCGACCGCGAGCGCATTCAGGTCTTCCAGGGCGACGTCATCCGCATGGCCGGCGCCGGTGCCCGCGAGACCTTCACCGTCCGCAAGATGTCCTTCGGTGTCGGTGTTGAGCGTACCTTCCCGCTTCACAGCCCCAAGATCGCCAAGCTCGAGGTCGTTCGTCATGGTCGCGTCCGTCGCGCCAAGCTGTACTACCTCCGCGACAAGGTGGGCAAGGCTGCTCGCATCCCCGAGAAGCGCTAAGAAGATCGCAGCGTCTGTCCACTCGTTTGGACACAAGGGTCACCTTCGGGTGGCCCTTCTTTTTATCTGATTTGCATGCAAGGAGGGCCTGGTATGGCCAATATGACGAGCTCGGTTTCGGCATCGCAGGTTGCCGGTGAGTTGGCGAGCGCTACGTTTGAGGAGATCCCCGCCCTCGTGGAGCATTATCGCGAGGACCCGCGCCAGCAGGTGATCAAGGCTTGCGAGCGTGCTCTTAAGCGCCATGCCAAGGAACTTGCCGAGCGCGAGCGCGTCAATGACATGTACGAGCTTATGCATGAGCTTGGCGGCGATGGGGTGGTCGTTGGTGTCGACGAGGTGGGTCGCGGATCGGTGGCCGGTCCTTTGACGGTATGCGCCGTCTGCCTTCCTATGGAGCCGCGCGTCTGGGGCATCAACGATTCCAAAAAGCTCACGCCGGCGCGCCGCGAGTTGCTCTCAGTGAAGATTGCCGAGGTGGCGACGGCAATTGGTTTTTGCCATATCGCGCCTAAGGATATCGATGAGATGGGCATGGCCCGCGCCATTCGAGCCGCTGTCGCGGGCGCCGTGGCCGATACGGGGTTCGAGCCCGATTGCGTGCTTATGGACGGTAACCCCTTGGGCGCCGTTCCCAACGAGCGCGACGTGGTGAAGGGCGATGCCAAGATCGCCTGTATCGCCGCGGCGTCCATCATGGCCAAGGTCACGCGTGATGAGATGATGGTCGAGTACGATGCCGAGTATCCCGAGTACCATTTGGCCGAATCGAAAGGCTACGCAAGCCCCGAGCACATCGAGGCCATTCGCAAACATGGACTTTGTCCACTGCACCGCGTGAGCTTTTGCGGAAACTTTCTGCAGACTGAGCGCCTTTTCTAGGTCAATTGTGGAGACAGGGACCTCAGGGGTTTTATAAACCTGCTGGTAGCGGGCCGTATGCAACACCATTGCTGCGTACGGCCCGTTTTTTGACGGCATTTGGTCAGCTTTTGGTTTGCTTCCGGTACTTACCCGCATGAAAGGTGCCCTCATCATCGGGGCAATGCAGCGTGCGGGAAAGGAGACCCCATGAGTGCCGCAAGCAAAAAGAGCAAGACGCAGCAGCTCAAGGAGCGTTGGGAAGAAGGGGAGCTCGATTGCGGCTCGATCACGCCCGAGTTTATCAAGGGGCTCAGCCCTCGAGAACTCGGCATGTTGGGCGAGCTTATCGCCATCGACTACTTTAACGAGCGCGGCTATGCCCTGCTGGAGCAAGGCTATCGATGCTCGGAGGGCGAGGCCGACTTGGTGTTGCTTGACGAGCTCGACGATGTGGTGGTGATGGCCGAGGTCAAGACCAGGCGGGTCGCGCTTAATTGCGAAACGCGGGTGTTTCCCGAGGAAGCGGTGAACGCCCAAAAGCAGCGGCGCTATCGTCGCATTGCGAGTTGCTACCTCATGGAGCATTATCCGCTCAAGGCAATTCGCTTCGATGCGGTGGGCGTCACCATTCGCGGCGGGCATATCGCCGAGATCGAGCATCAGTACAACGCGTTCGATTGGCAGGTGTCGTGATGGCGTTCGAGACCTTTGCCGTTCACGCGGCCTGTATCCGCGGCGTTGAGGCGATTCCCGTCACGGTCGAGGTGTCGCTTGCGGGCGGCATCCCGGGCATCCAGATGCTCGGTATCCCGAGTATGGAGGTGATGGAGTCGCGCGGGCGTATTCGGTGCGCGATGCGCTCAGCCGGGTTCGAGATTCCGCGCTCGGGCATTACGGTTAACCTGGCGCCTGGCGATATCCGAAAGACTGGTAGCGGCTTTGATTTGCCTATAGCCATTGCGGTGCTTGCGGCCGACGGACAGATTCCCCGCGACAACCTCGATCGCTGTCTCATTGCCGGCGAGCTTGGCTTGGATGGCACGGTGCTTCCCGTAAAGGGCGAGGTGGCATTCCAGCTGCTGGCTCGCGATATGGGGCTGTCTTTTATCGCCGGCAGGTCCGACCAACATGTTCCGCTTGCAGGAGTCGACTGCGGTTTTATTGATCATCTGTCGCAGCTTGCCCACGGTATGGGCGAGGCGGCTCGGCACTATCTGGATTCTGAAGGGTTCGAGGCCACCTTTGAGCCCGAGCTCGATTATGCCGACGTGTTGGGGCAGGAGGTGGCCAAGCGCGGCATGGCGCTTGCGGCGGCAGGGGAGTTGGGCTTGCTTATGATCGGGTCTCCGGGATCGGGCAAGACCATGCTTGCACGCCGCATGACGGGTATCTTGCCCGAACTTTCCGTCGAGGACCAGCAGGAGGCGTTGTGTATCCATTCGGTCCTAGGTGAGAACATCGATGGCCTGCTTGCGGGACATCGGCCGTTTCGAAGCCCCCATCACAGTATTTCGACTGCGGGCCTCATCGGCGGAGGGCGACCGGTGCATCCGGGCGAGATTAGCCTGGCGCACGGCGGCGTGCTCTTTTTGGATGAGCTCGCCGAGTTTCCCACCGGTGTGTTGCAGACGCTTCGACAGCCTATCGAGCGCGGCTATGTCAGGATCGTACGCGTTGACGGGGCCTTTACGTTTCCCTCGCGTTTTCAGCTGCTTGCGGCGAGCAATCCCTGCCCCTGCGGTTTTTTGGGCGATCGCGAGGTGCCGTGTCGCTGCTCGGCATCGATGGTCGAGCGCTACCGGTCAAAGCTGCGCGGTCCCCTGGCCGACCGTATCGACCTGATGATCGACGTGACCCGCCCCGATCCGCAAGTGATTATCGAGGGCGCCGAGGGCATGTCGTCGGCCGAGCTGCGCGACTACGTTATCCGCGGTCGGGCCTTTCGCGCCTGGCGTGAGGCTCGTATGGACGATATGGATGCCGAGGCAGAGGATGACGAGTCTCGCTCCATCGATGGCGTCGTGTCGACTTTTGCGCTCGACGGGGCGGCGGAGAAGTGCGTGCTCGGCCTGTCGAAACGCACGCATCTCACGGGGCGCGGTATCGTGCGCCTGGTGCGCATCGCGCGCACGATTGCCGATGTCGCCGAAAGCGAGCGGGTGACGCAAGACCACGTGCTCGAGGCCGCCATGTATCAGGGAAGGAGGGATCAGTGATGGATGAGGCCCGCTACGAGCTGCATCCCGCAGACGAGCTGTATCCCGCTTCTATCTTGGAGCTTTCCGATGTGCCGCAGACGCTCTTTGTGCGCGGCAACCCGGAGGTGCTCTCGACGCCGGCGCTCTCGATTATCGGTGCGCGTAAAGCGTCTCCCTATGGCCTTGCCGTCGCGGAGCTTGCGGCCAAGGTAGCCGTGGAGGCGGGGGTGACGGTGGTTTCGGGCGGTGCGGTCGGTTGCGACCAGGCGTCGGGTTGGGCCGCGGTCAATGCCGGCGGCAAGCACGTCGTGGTGCTTGGAACGGGCGCCGATGTGGTCTACCCGCGCTCGAGTGCAGGGCTTATCGCCCGCACGCTCGATGCCGGCGGGGCGGTCGTGTCGATCTCGCCGTGGGGCATGGGGCCGCGCAAGTTTGCCTTCCCGCGGCGCAATCGCGTGATCGCCGCGCTGTCGCAGGCGCTCTTTGTGTCGGAGGCCGGCATGCCTTCGGGTACGTTTTCTACCGCCGAGACCGCCATGGACTTGGGGCGCGAGCTGCTGGCCGTGCCGGGTTCCATTTTGTCGCCCGAGTCACGTGGCACGAATTACCTCATTGCGAACGGCGCCTGCTGCATTATCGACGAGGAATCTATCGAGATGGCAATTTCGCGCATCTATGGCACCCTGCGTTACTCGCGACCCGATGCGCCCGGCATCGCCGATCTGGATCCCACGCAGCAAGCCGTGATGCATGCCCTCATCGCCTCGCCGCTCAAGGTCGATGATATCGCCGCGCTCGTCTCCCTCGATGCCGTCGGCGTGCTTAAGCTCCTGGGTTCGCTCGAGCTCGAGGGCCTCATCGAACGCATGATGGATGGAAGGTATGCGCCCTCAAAGTTTGCGCTTCACGCCCAGACACCCTTCGGTCACAATGGAAAGCGTGTCAATTAGAAAGGTGTTTGCAGATGCTCTTTGATCAGGTGACGGTTATCGGTGGCGGTCTGGCGGGATCGGAATGCGCGATCCAGCTGGCAGATCGCGGGTTTGCCGTAAAGCTGTGCGAGATGCGCCCGCAGGTGAGCTCTCCTGCCCACCATACCGATCACCTGGCGGAGCTCGTCTGCTCTAATTCGTTTAAGTCGACCCGCCCCGATTCCGCCGCCGGCCTGCTGAAGGCCGAGCTCGAGCGTATGGGTTCGGTGCTGCTCGACTGCGCTCATCGCGCCGCCGTTCCCGCCGGCGGTGCCTTGGCGGTCGACCGCGTGAAATTCTCCGAGCTCGTCGAGGCCGAGGTTGCCGCCCGCCCCAATATCGAGGTCGTCCACGGCGAGGTCACCCAGATTCCCGAGGGTCATGTGGTTATCGCCGCGGGCCCTTTGTGCTCGCCGGCGTTGAGTGAGGAGGTCATGAAGCTTGTCGGTGGCGACGCCCTGGCGTTCTTTGATGCGGCCGCCCCGATTGTCGATGCCTCGACGCTCGATATGGATGTGCTGTTCTCGCAGTCGCGCTACGAGGAGCAAGGGAGTGGCGACTACCTCAATGCCCCGCTCAACAAAGAAGAGTACGAGGCCTTTATCGAGGCACTCACCACGGCCGACCGCGTGGTGCTCAAGGATTTTGAGGGCGGGGACCTGTTCCAGGCCTGCCAGCCCGCCGAGGAGGTTGCACGCACGGGCAAGGATGCCATCCGCTTTGGTGCCATGAAGCCCGTCGGGCTCACCGACCCGCGCACCGGTCGCCGTCCCTGGGCAGCGATTCAGCTGCGTGCCGAGAATAAGGAGAAGACCGCCTATAACCTGGTTGGCTTCCAGACCAACCTGACCTTCGGCGAGCAGAAGCGCGTCTTCCATATGGTTCCCGGCCTGGAGAACGCCGAGTTCTTCCGTTACGGCGTCATGCACCGCAACACCTTTGTCGATGCGCCGCACGTGCTCGACGGCACCTTTGCCGTACCCGGAACGAGCGTGCGTCTTGCAGGGCAGATTACCGGCACCGAGGGGTACATGGAGGCTGTGGCGACGGGTCTGCTCGCCGCGCTCAACACCTATGCCGAGGCCATTGAGGCCGCTCCTATCGAGCTGCCGCGTGTGGGCGCCCTGGGCGCGCTCGTGGGCTACGCGACCGATCCGGCCACGGTGGGCTATCAGCCCATGCACGTCAACTTTGGCCTCGTGCCGCCGCTCGAGGACGGTAAGCGTCGCAGCAAGCGCGATCGCTACCAGGCCTACGCGGACCGCGCGCTTAAGGCCCTGGATGCCTATCTGGAAACGCGCTCCGATCTGTTTGGAGGCGACCGTTCATAGTCTTTGACCTGTACGATGCCGTCGACTCGTTCATCGCCTACATTGCGCATGTCGAAGGGCTCGCTCCCAATACGGTAACCGCCTACGCCTCTCGGCTGGAGCACTTCGCCGCGTGGTGCGACCGTGAAGGTGTCGACGCTCGCGCCGCCGACGTACGGACGGTTCGCTCCTATTTGGCCGAGCTTTCGCGTAACCAGGTGGCACCTCGGACCCTTGCGGCGCACCTGTCAGCCATTCGCTCGCTCTATCGGTGGATGGCTGCCGAGGGGATCGTTGAGGGCGATGCGGTCTCGGCGATATCCTCGCCCAAATTGCCGCGCGACCTTCCCGGCGTGTTGACGACCCAGCAAGTCGAGGCGTTACTCAAGACCCCTGACACCTCGGCGCCAGCGGGGCTGCGCGATGCGGCGATGCTCGAGCTGCTCTATGCCTCGGGCGCCCGTATCTCTGAGCTCGCAGCACTCAATGTGGAGTCCATTGCGTGGTCCGAACGCACGCTGCGCCTGTGGGGCAAGGGGAGCAAAGAACGTATCGTCCCTCTGTATCGTCGTGCGCTCGAGGCGACGCGTCTCTATATTGAGGAGGGGAGGCCGGAGTTGCTCGCTCAGGCAAAGCGTCGTGACCCCGCTACCGGGCCGCATCCGCTGCTTATATCGGCGCGCGGTAATCGCATGAGTGCCGCCATGCTCAGGCGGCGGTTTCATATGCTGGCGACGCTCGCCGGCATTCCGGCCGACATCGCCCCGCATGCGATGCGCCATACCTTTGCGACCGACTTGCTCGAGGGCGGCGCGGACCTGCGCTCGGTTCAAGAGCTGCTAGGTCATGCGAGCCTGTCCACGACGCAGATCTACACGCATCTCACACCCGATCGGCTTAAGCGGGCTGTGGCTCAAGCCCATCCCCGCGGCGAATAGTGGCTGGGACGTCCCGCGCCGCGCTCAGGTGTGTGGTTTTGATTGCGGGTTGGCAGGAAGATGCATTCCTGCTATCATTCATCGGGTTGCTTCACGGCAACAGGTTTTTATCACGCACGCGCGGCTACTTCATACCGTGGTGCCCGGGCTTTGGTAGCACATGTCCGGGTTGGTTTTGGAGGATGACCCCGCGCGGAGGCAAACCACAGGAGGTTTAACATGGCTACCAAGATTAATATCCGCACCCTGCTCGAGGCCGGCTGCCACTTCGGTCACCAGACCCGTCGCTGGAACCCCAAGATGAAGCCGTTCATCTTCGGCGAGCGCAACGGCATCTACATCCTCGACCTCAAGCAGACTATCCTCGACGCCGACCAGGCCTACACCTTCGTCAAGAACGTCGCCAAGGGCGGCAACGTGCTGTTCGTCGGCACCAAGAAGCAGGCTCAGGAGGCCGTCAAGAACGCTGCTGAGCGCGCCAACATGCCTTACATCAACCAGCGTTGGCTCGGCGGCATGCTGACCAACTTCGTCACCATCCGCTCCCGCATCAACCGCATGGAGGAGCTTGAGGCCATGGTCGAGGACGGCCGCATGGCAGTGCTCCCCAAGAAGGAGCAGGCTGTTCTCGGCAAGGAGCTCACCAAGCTCCAGACCAACCTCGGTGGCGCCCGCGACATGAAGGGTCTGCCCCAGGCTCTCTTTGTCATCGACACCAAGCGCGAGGAGAACGCCATCAAGGAGGCTCAGCGCCTGAACATCCCCGTCGTCGCTCTGATCGACACCAACTCCGATCCCGACGAGGTCGAGTACGGCATCCCCTGCAACGATGACGCTATCTCTGCTGTCACCCTTATGTGCGAGCTCATGGCTGACGCCTGCCTCGCTGGCTCCGGCAAGGAGCAGGTCTCCGAGGCCGAGATGGCCGCTGAGCCCAAGGCCGAGTAAGTCAGTCTTAGTTAATTCTTTTTCATCTCTTTGAAAGGAACCACAATGGCCCAGATTACCGCCGCTATGGTCAAGCAGCTCCGCGAGATGACCGACTCCCCGATGATGGAGTGCAAGAAGGCTCTCGTCGAGGCTGACGGCGACATGGACGCCGCTGTCGACGTTCTGCGCAAGAACGGCCTCGCCAAGGCTGCTAAGAAGGCTGGCCGCGAGACCAACGAGGGCGCTGTAGCCGCGTTCGTCTCCGAGGATGGCAAGACCGGCGCTCTGCTTGAGCTCTCCTGCGAGACCGACTTCGTTGGCTCCAACGCCAAGTTCACCGGCTTTGCTTCCAAGGTCGCCGAGGTTGTCGCCACCACCGAGCCGGCCGATGTCGATGCTCTGCTCGAGAAGCCGATGGGCGAGGAGACCGTTTCCTCCGAGCTCACCGAGATGATTCACATCATGGGCGAGAACATGAAGATCTCCCGCTTCGCTGCCCGCAAGGCCGAGAACGGCGCGCTCGCTTCTTACATCCACATGGGTGGTAAGATCGGCGTCCTCGTCGAGTTTGCTTTCGAGAAGGCCGAGACCGCTCAGGCTGAGTCCTTCAAGACCTTCGCTCACGACGTTGCCCTTCAGGTTGCCGCCGTCGCACCGATCTGCGCTACTCGCGATCAGGTTCCGGCCGAGACCGTCGAGCACGAGAAGCAGATCTACATGGCCCAGGCTGCCGAGTCCGGCAAGCCCGAGGCTATCCAGGAGAAGATGGCTGTTGGCCGTCTGGAGAAGTTCTACAAGCAGTCCGTGCTCACCGAGCAGGAGTTCATCAAGGACAGCTCCCTCACCATCAAGAAGTACGCTGAGCATGTCTCCAAGGAGCTCGGCGACACCATTACCGTCGTTGCCTTTGACCGTCTGGTCCGTGGCGAGTAAATAAGCTCTTGTAGCTGGTAATGAGCAGGCTGTGGGTTTTACTCACAGCCTGCTTTTTCATGGCTCTTATCAGAGCCTTTGATATCATATTGAGAGTCTAATTAAAGGAGGATCGCTTTGTCCGACATCCGATATAAACGCGTGCTTCTTAAGCTTTCCGGCGAAGCACTGATGGGCGACGGCCAATATGGCATCGACCCCAAGGTTACCGACCATCTTGCCAAGCAGGTCAAGGAGCTGCTCGCCGTTGGCCATGAGGTCGGCGTCGTTGTCGGCGGCGGCAATATTTTCCGTGGCATGGCCGGCGCTGCCGGTGGCATGGAGCGTGCTCAGGCCGACTACATGGGCATGCTGGCAACCGTTATGAACGCGCTTGCTCTGCAGGATGCCTTCGAGCATAACGATGTTCCCTGCCGCGTGATGAGCGCTATCCAGATGAACGAGATCTGCGAGCCCTATATTCGCCGTCGCGCCATCAACCACCTTTCCAAGGGCAATGTCGTTATTTTTGCCGCCGGTTCGGGCAATCCGTACTTTACGACCGACACCGCCGCGGCTCTTCGTGCGTGCGAGATCGGCGCTGAGATTCTGATTAAAGCCACCAAGGTTGACGGCATCTACGACAAGGATCCCGTCAAGTGCGCCGATGCCGTCCGTTTTGACAAGATTACCTATCACGAGGTTCTCGTTCGCGGCCTGCAGGTTATGGATTCCACGGCTACGGCTCTGTGTCAGGATAACCGTATGCCTATTTTGGTCCTCAACATCGATGGCGAGGACACCGTCAAGCGCGCGCTCGCGGGTGAGCCCGTCGGCACGCTCGTCTATCAGGAGGATTAAGCATGGCAGAGAACATCACCGCCCATATGGACAAGTCGCTCGAGTCCCTCAAGCATAACTTCTCCAAGGTCCGTACCGGTCGCGCCAACGCCAACATTCTGTCCGACATCACCGTCGATTATTACGGTGTCCCCACGCCGGTCACGCAGATTGCCGCCGTCAAGACCCCCGAGGCTCACATGCTGCTCATCGAGCCGTGGGACAAGGCGCTCATCAACGCTATCGTCAAGGCCATCGGCGCTTCCGATCTGGGCATTACCCCCAACTCCGATGGCACCGTCGTTCGTCTGCCGTTCCCGGCCCCCACTGAGGAGCGCCGTCGCGAGCTCGTCAAGGAGTGCCGTGAGTACGCCGAGCAGGCCAAGGTGTCTATCCGTAACATCCGTCGCGACTTCAACAATAAGCTCGAGCGCGATGAGGAGCTCACCGAGGACGATGTCCGTCGCGAGCAGGCCAAGGTCCAGAAGCACACCGATGAGTATGTCGCCAAGGTCGAGGAGCTTCTGAAGGAAAAAGAAGCCGAGGTCATGGAGATCTAAGGTGCAATACGACGAGCATAAACTGGTCGAGTACTTTGCCGACGCCCCTGCGGGCGTCGGTTTTTCCGACCTTGACCTCAATAACATTCCGCACCATATCTCGTGCATCATGGACGGCAACGGTCGTTGGGCCACGTCGCGCGGTCTTGCACGCACCGAGGGTCATAAGGCAGGTATCCTCTCGCTGCGCGAGATCATTACCGCCTGCGTGCGCCTGGGCGTCGACGTGCTTTCTGCCTATGCGTTTTCTACCGAAAACTGGAACCGTCCGCAGCATGAGGTCAACGTCTTGATGCATCTGTTTGCCAAGACGTTTATCGACGAGCTGCCGCTTCTGAAGCGCGAAAATGTGCGTGTTGTCTTTTTGGGCGACATTTCCGCGCTGCCCAAGAAGACCCGCGACGTTTTTGAACGCGGTCTTGCCGAGTGCGCCGATCACACCGGTATGACGCTGGCGCTTGCCGTCAACTACGGCGCGCGTGCCGAGATTACCCGCGCTGTCCGTCAGATTGCACTCGACGCTGCCGCCGGTAAGATCGATCCTGCCGCAATTGATGACGACATGGTGGCTTCCCACCTCTATACCGCCGGCCTTCCCGATCCTGAGCTTGTGATTCGCACCTCAGGTGAGCTGCGCCTTTCGAACTATCTGTTGTGGCAGGTGGCTTATTCCGAATTCTACGTCACCGATACCTATTGGCCCGACTTTGATCGTTGGGGCCTTGTCGACGCCATTTTGGCCTATCAGGGCCGTGACCGTAGGTTTGGTGGACTGAGCAAGACCGAGGAGGCTTAATCGTGTCCGATCGTCCCAAGGCATCTGCTCCCAAGACGCCTGTGCGCAAAGCTGCCACTGCGGGAGCGCCTGCAGCGAAGAGCGGCACCGGTTCGTGGCTGGCGGGCTTTATTACCCGTGCCGCCGCCGGTATCGTCTACGCCGTTGTCTTTATCCTGTGCCTGGTTTTGGGTATCGTGCCCACGGCCATCTTTGTTTCTGTCATGAGCGGTCTGTGCTGCTATGAGTTTTTCCGTATGACAAGGCTCGATGGCAAGATGGCTAACGAGCGCATGGGTATCGCTGCTGCCGTACTCTTTCCGCTGTCGGCGTTGGGCGATTCGATGTTGCTGAATGCCCTGCTTTTTGCCTTGATGCTCGCTGTGGGCATTTGGTATGTCTGGTCGCCGCGTACCCGCATCTCTGATGTGGCCGTGACGCTCATGGGTCCCATCTACACTGGCTTTATGCTGTCGGCTATCGTGCTGCTGCGCGATGCCGTGCCCGGTTTTGCCGGCGCCCTGCTTTCAGTGGGCGTTTGCGCGTCCCTTTGGGTCTCCGATTCGTTTGCCTACATCGTGGGCAGCCGTATCGGCAAGCACAAGATGGTTCCCAAGATCTCCCCCAAAAAGAGCTGGGAGGGGTTTGCCGGCGGCATCTTGGGCTCGGTTTTGATTTGGCTCATCCTGTGGGCGACGCACTTCTACAAGCTCAGCCTGCCCTATGCGCTGCTATGCGGCGTGGTCGTGTCCATTCTGGGCGTTATCGGCGACCTTATCGAGTCGCGCATCAAGCGCGGTGTGGGCGTCAAGGATTCCGGCAACCTTATCCCGGGCCACGGCGGAATGCTCGATCGTAGCGATTCGCTTATCTTCGGTTGCATCACCGCACAGCTGTTGCTGATGATCGGAGGCGTGCTGTAATGTCCTTCCAGACGACGTATGGCCCCGATGGACGCCTTCGCGTTGCCATCCTGGGTTGTACGGGCTCTATCGGCACCCAGGCGCTCGATGTGTGCCGCCAGCATGCCGATCGCCTGCAGGTGACGGCGCTGTCCGTTAATTCCAGCACCTCGGAGCTCGTTGCCGCTGCCCGCGAGTTCTCGGTTCCGGCGGTTGCCGTTGCCGATGTCGCTCATGGCGATGACGCCGTGCTGCAGGAGTTGCCCGAGGGCACACAGCTCGGCGTTGGCGCGCAGGCGGTTTGCGAGCTCGCGCGTCGCGACGATGTCGACTGCGTGCTCGTCGCTATTGTGGGCGCCGCCGGTCTCGAGGCGAGCCATGCGGCCTTGACCTCGAATAAGCGCCTTGCCCTTGCCAACAAGGAGTCCCTCGTCGTCGGTGGCGACTTGCTTATGCCGTTGGCGCAACCGGGCCAGCTTATTCCGGTCGACTCTGAGCATTCCGCCATCTACCAGTGCTATCTGGGGGAGAACCCGCGCGAGGCCCACTGCATTTGGCTCACCTGCTCGGGCGGTCCGTTCTTTGGCCGCACGCGCGACGAGCTCGATCGCGTGACGCGTGCCGATGCCCTCGCGCATCCCACGTGGGCCATGGGTGCCAAGATCACCATTGACTCCGCCACCCTCATGAACAAGGGCCTGGAGCGCATTGAGGCCATGCATCTGTTTAACTGCGACCTCGATTTCATTAACGTGGTCGTGCAGCGTCAGTCCAAGATTCACTCTATGGTCGAGTTCGCCGACGGCTCCGTGATGGCGCATCTCGGTGCATCCGACATGCGTATTCCCATCCAGTTCGCGTTCTCGTATCCCGAGCGTTGGGATACTCCGGCGCCTCGTATCGATTTCCGCGAGCTGGGGCAGCTCACGTTTGATGCTGCCGACATGGATACCTTCCGCTGTCTGGCACTGGCCGAGCGTGCCGGCAAGACGGGTGGCACCATGCCGTGCGTGCTCAATGCCGCCAACGAGGTCGCCGTCGATGCCTTCCTGCACGATGGCTGCAGCTTTACCGATATCGATCGCATTGTGGAATCCTGCATGGACGCCCACGATATGCAGGTGGTCGATTCGTTTGAGCAGCTTCGCGACATCGATGCGTGGGCGCGTGAAAAGGCTGCGCAGGTGCTCGCCGCAACCCGTTCCTAACCCATAAGGATTGCTTTTTCGTTTTATGGATACTGTTCTGAGCGTTCTCTCATCGGTCTTTTGGGGCCTGCTGATGCTTTCCGTCCTCGTGTTTTTGCACGAGGGCGGCCACTTTTTGGCGGCGCGTGCCTGCGGCGTCCGTGTGACCGAGTTCTTTTTGGGTCTGCCGTGCCGCTTTGACATCCATTACACGTCGCGTCGCATTGGAACCAAGTTTGGCGTGACCCCGCTGCTGCTGGGTGGCTACGCTGCCATCTGCGGTATGGATCCGACCGATGTTTCGTGCGCCGACCGCGTGCTCGCGGCTATCTATCGTCATGGTCGCGTGACCGTGGCCGACCTTGCTGTCGAGCTCGAGCTTTCCGAGGAGGATGTGCTCGAGGCATGCGCCCTTTTGCTGGGCTGGGGCTCCATCGCGCCCTGGTATGAGGAAGGGGAGAAGCCCTCGCCGAGCTACTATCCCACCAAATATCAGACGTTGCCGCGAGACAAGGCAGGCTATACCACCTTTGATGGTCGCCGTTTCGATCGCGAACATGCGACTGCCGAGGGCGATGTGTGGGAGCTGCCGTGCGGCGAGGCCGAGTTCCTTGCGCAAGAGCGCTCGCACACCTATCTTGGCCAAGGCTTTCTCAAGCGCGCCTTTATGCTGCTCGCGGGCATTATCGTCAATATCTTGACGGGTTTTTTGCTCCTTATGAGCATCTATTCCATTGCGGGTGTCACCGTGCCGATGGATACCAACGTGATCGGTCAGGTTGACGAGGGGTCTATTGCCGCCAAGGCGGGTATCGAGGGCGGTGACGCGATCCTTTCGGTTGACGGTGTCTCATGTTCCACTTGGATGGATGTCTACGATGCCATCGGCAAGGCTGCCGGTAAGGACGATATCGCCATCGAGTACGAGCGTGACGGCAAGCAGCATTCGACCACGGTTGCGCTCAAAGAGGACGAGCGCCTAGGTGTGTATGCCTCTACGCAGGTGGTCCGTTTAGACCCCATCACGTCGGCTCGCCTGTCGTTCTCCTATGTCGTGCAGACAGCGGATGGCGTGATGCGCCTGCTCCAGCCGCAGCATACGATGGAGATTCTCGATCAGTCTTCTTCGATCGTGGGTATTAGCGTTATGTCCTCACAGGCCGCTGCTGCCGGCCCTGCCACGTTCCTTTCGTTTGCCGCCCTCATTTCGTTCTCGCTTGGCTTTATGAACCTGCTGCCCATCCCACCACTCGATGGCGGCAAGCTGGTCATCGAGATCATTCAAAAGATTGCGGGCCGCGAGCTGCCGCTCAAAGTGCAGACAATCGTCAGCTATGTCGGCATCGCGCTCTTTGCACTGCTGTTTGTCTATATGCTTCGTTCCGACATCCTTCGTTTTATTCTGTAGGGGAGTGTTTGGATTGTCTTTATCCCATCCTTTGCCTCGCGAGTTGACGCGCCCCGTGCATGTGGGCGGCGTGCAGATCGGTGGTGGCGCTCCGGTCGTGGTTCAGTCTATGACCTGCACCGATACTGCTGATGCCCAGGCAACGCTTGCGCAAGTGTGCGCGTTGGCGCAGGCTGGCTGCGATATCGTGCGCGTGAGCGTGCCTACCGAGGCTGCGCTCGAGGGCTTTCGCACGATTTGTGCCGAGTCTCCGGTGCCAATCGTCGCCGATATCCATTTTAACCATAAGCTTGCCATTGGCGCTGTCGAGGCTGGTGCCTCTAAGCTGCGCATCAACCCCGGCAATATCGGCGATTGGGCCAAGGTTGACGCTGTCATCGATGCCGCGGGTGCCGCGGGCTGCGCGATTCGCATTGGCGTGAACGCGGGCTCGCTTGAGCAAGATATTGCCGAGCGAGACGACCTCACGCAGCCCGAAAAGCTCGTGATGTCGAGCGAACGCTTTGTGCGGCACTTTGAGGACCGTGGGTTTACCAACATCGTGCTATCCGCCAAGGCCCATAGCGTACAGACGACGCTTGATGCCTATCGCGCCCTGTCGCGCGAAATACCGCATGTTCCGCTCCACCTGGGCGTGACGGAGGCGGGGACCAAGCTTCAGGGCACCATCAAGAGCTCTGTAGGCTTGGGTATCTTGCTTTCCGAAGGCATCGGTGACACCATGCGTGTGTCGCTCACGGCCGATCCGGTTGAGGAGCCGCCGGTCGCCTGGGGAATTTTGCAGTCACTGGGCCTGCGTCGCCGTGGTCCCGAGATTGTCTCTTGCCCCACGTGCGCCCGCTGCCAGGTTAACCTGATTCCCATCGCCGAGGAAGTAACCGAGCGGCTTAAGAACTATGCCGCGCCGCTTTCGATTGCCGTCATGGGATGTGCCGTTAATGGCCCCGGTGAGGCTTCTGATGCCGACCTGGGCGTTGCTTGCGGACGTGGTCAGGCCTTGCTCTTTTCGCATGGCCAGATCATTGGTAAAGTAGCTGAGGATCAAATTGTCGACGCGCTTATGGCCGAGGTCGACAAGCTTATTGAGGAGAAGTAAATGACTCGAGCAATGTATATGTCTAAGCTCTATGCGCCGACGCTTAAAGAGGATCCGGCGGACGCTGAGCTCGCCAGCCACCGCCTGTTGCTCCGTGCCGGCATGATCCGCAAGGAGGCCGCCGGCCTGTATTCCTATCTGCCGCTTGCTTGGCGCTCGATCCGCAAGATTGAGAACATCGTGCGCGACGAGATGGACGCTGCCGGCGCCCAGGAGCTTATGATGCCCATCATGGTCGATGCCGAGCTGTGGCGTGAGTCCGGCCGTATCGATGCCTATGGCAAGGAGCTTGTGCGCTTTGATGACCGCCACGGCCGCGAGTTTGTGCTCGGACCCACGCACGAGGAGACCGTGACTGCCCTGGTGCGCAATGAGTTGCGTTCCTACAAGCAGCTGCCAGTGAACCTCTATCACATCCAGGACAAGTTCCGCGATGAGTTCCGTCCCCGCTTTGGCCTGATGCGCGGCCGCGAGTTCATCATGAAGGACGCCTACAGCTTCTCCGCCACGCAGGAGAGCCTGCAGGAGGAGTACGACAAGATGAAGCAGGCCTATGCCAACATTTGCGAGCGCTGCTACATCAAGGCTCTGCCCGTTGTCGCCGACTCCGGCGAGATCGGTGGCGATACCTCCGTCGAGTACATGGCTTTGGCCGACGCTGGCGAGGCTTCGCTCGTCTACTGCGACGATTGCGGCTTCGCTGCCGACGATGAGGCCGCAAGCACCAAGGTCGTTGTGACCGAGGGTCCTGGCGACGGTACGCTTACCAAGGTCGAGACTCCGGGCATGGGCACCATCGAGGCCGTTGCAAAGTTCTTCGGCTTCCCCGAGAACGGCACGCGCAAGTCTCTGGCACTCCTCGACGCCGAGGGCAAGCCCGTCGTGGCCATTGTTCCGGGCGACCACGAGCTCAACGATTGCAAGGCCGAGCATGTCTTTGGCAAGGCCTATCGCATGATGACTGATGAGGAGCTCCAGACCTACGGTCTGCATAAGGGCTTTATCGGACCGGTTAACCTGCCCGAGGGCATTCGCCTGGTGTGCGACGAGAGCCTGCGCGAGTCCAAGCAGTGGGCCTGCGGTGCCAACGAGGTCGATTATCACTTTACCGGTGCCTGCCCCGAGCGCGACTTTACCGTCGATGAGTGGGCAGATCTGGTCACCGTCGTTGCCGGCGATCCCTGCCCGCACTGCGGCAAGCCGCTCTCTGCTGCTCGCGGCATCGAGGTCTCGCAGGTCTTCCAGTTGGGTACCAAGTATTCCGAGGCCATGGGCGCCACCTTTATGGACGAGGACGGCAAGGAGAAGCCGCTTATCATGGGTTGCTACGGCGTGGGCGTGTCCCGCTCGCTTGCTGCCGTCGTGGAGCAGCACAACGACGAGCACGGTATCGTCTGGCCGGTTTCCGTTGCCCCGTACGAGGTCGCTGTGATTCCGCTCGATCCCAAGAAGGAGGAGTGCGCAACCGTCTGCGACCAAATCGTCGAGGGCCTGTGCGCCGAGGGTATCGAGGTTGTCGTCGATGACCGTGACGAGCGTCCCGGCTTTAAGTTTGCCGATAACGACCTCATGGGCTTCCCGTATCAGGTCGTTCTGGGTAAGCGTGGCCTCAAGAATGGTACTGTGGAGCTCAAGGACCGTGCCATGGGCGAGCGTGAGGACGTGGCGATCGACGAGGTCGTTGCCAAGGTTGCCGAGCTTGTTAAGGCGGCCCGCCGTTAATCGACGTTTCTGCTATTAGATGTAATTGCGGGACTGCTCCGTATCTCTCTTAGGAAGAGATGCGGAGCAGTCTATTTTGTTGCGTGAATAAACTCGATGGGTAAAGGAAAACCCCACAGCCCATATGAGCTGCGGGGTTTTCTTGTGCCTCCGATGCGAAATAAATCGCTCAGATATTACTGATAATCGACGACGTCGATCCAGTTCTTCAGGAACTCATCGTTCACGTTGCGCTTACGAGCGAGCTCGGAAGCGGCGACGATGCTCGTCCACTGACGCACGACCTGCATGGGCATGTCGGCGCGGTCGCAGTAGAGCTCCAGGTAGGCCTCGGCCTGATCCTTGCTGTTGAGGGCGAAGAGCAGGTAGGTGGTGGCAACGTCGGCAGCAGGGGAGCCCTGGGTGGCGTGTGCCCAGTCGCACACATAGAGCTGGCCGTCGTCGCCGACGATGACGTTGGAGGGGTTGAAGTCGCCGTGGCAGACCTTGAACTCCTTGGTCATGCCGTCCAGACGCTCCTGAAGGTTGTAGCGCGTGGTGGCATTGAGCTGATCAAGGCTGTCGATCATGCGGGCGAACTTGTCGCGCTGACGGTTGAGCAGCGGGGAGGTGTAGCCGTGGATCTCGATCTGGAGGTCGACGAACATCTCGAGATACTCACCAAAGCGCTGGGGCTCGGCAGTCATCTTCTCGGCAAGGGTGGTGCCCGGAACCTTCTCGGTCACGAGCGCCCAGCCGTTGGCGTTCTCGAGCTGGGAAACCTCGAGAGCCTTGGGGCTGCGGATGCCGCACTCATTGATGCGGGCAAGATTCAAAGCCTCGTTGAACACGTCGGAGACAGGCTTGGTCTCGTTAAAGACCTTGACAATCTTGTCGCCCAGGTCGTAAACGACCTTGTTGCCACGGCGGACGAGCTCGGTCTTGGAATCGGGTAGCAGCATGGTTGCATCCTTTCAACGATGCGATAGAAGCGACGGCGGGGGTGTGTGAAACACCCGTGCACCCCCGCCGTTAAAAACCGTGCTAAAACTAGCAGACGGCGTAGTCCTGAGGCTCGCGGCCGTAGTAGGCGTCCAGGTAGAGCTCCTTGATCTCGCTCATGAGCGGGTAGCGCGGGTTTGCGCCGGTGCACTGGTCGTTGAATGCCTGCTCGGTCATCTCGTCGAGGGTGTCGAGGAAGTACTGCTCGTCAACACCGTAGTCGGCGATGGTCTTCTTGACGCCGATGAAGTCCTTGAGCTCCTCGAGCTTCGTGATGAAGTTCTCGAAGACCTCCTTGTCGTCCTTGCCCTCGATGCCGCAGTACTTGGCCATCTCGGCGTAGTTGTGCAGCGCGTTGGGGTAAGGATACTGGGAGAAGGTGCCCATCTTGACGGGAGCCTCGGCGGCGTTGTAGCGCATAACGCGGGTCAGGATGACGGCGTTGGCGAGGCCGTGGGGCAGGTGATGGAAGGCGCCGAGCTTGTGAGCCATGGAGTGGTTGAGGCCCAGGAAGGCGTTGGCGAAGGCCATACCGGCCATGCAAGAGGCGTTGTGCATCTCCTCGCGGGCATGCGGGTCCTTGGCGCCGTTCGTGAAGCTGGAGGGCAGGTTCTCGAAGACGAGCTTAGCAGCGCGCTCGGAGAGGCCCTTGGTGTAGTCGGAAGCCATGATGGAGACGTAGGACTCGATGGCGTGGGTCATGACGTCGATGCCGGAGGCAGCGGTCAGGCCGCGCGGGGCGGTCATGCAGTTGTCGGCGTCGACGATAGCCATGTTGGGGAGCAGCGCGTAGTCGGCGAGCGGCCACTTGATGCCGGTCTCCTTGTCGGTGATGATGGCGAACGGCGTGCACTCGGAGCCGGTACCCGAAGAGGTCGGGACGGCGACGAAGTAGGCCTTCTTGCCCATCTCGGGGAAAGTGAAGATACGCTTGCGGATGTCCATGAAGTCCATGGCCATGTCCTCAAACTTGCACTCGGGGTGCTCGTACATCATCCACATGATCTTGCCGGCGTCCATAGCGGAGCCACCGCCGACGGCGATGATCACGTCAGGCTCAAAGAGAGCCATCTGCTTGGCGCCGCGACGTGCGCACTGCAGCGACGGATCGGGCTCGACGTCGTAGAAGCAGTCGTGGGCGATGCCCATCTCGTCGAGCTTGGCCTCGATGGCGCGGGTGTTGCCATTCTTGAAGAGGAACTGGTCGGTGACGATGAAGGCGCGCTTCTTGCCCATGACAGTACCGAGCTCGTCGAGGGCGACGGGCGTGGAACCCTTCTTGAAGTAGACCTTCTCGGGAGCGCGGAACCACAGCATGTTCTCACGGCGCTCGGCCACAGTCTTAACGTTGATCAAGTGCTTCACCCCAACGTTCTCGGAGACGGAGTTGCCGCCCCAGGAGCCGCAGCCCAGGGTCAGAGACGGCTTCATGCCAAAGTTGTACAGGTCACCGATGCCGCCGTGCGAGGACGGGGTGTTGATGACGATGCGGCAGGCCTTCATGACGTGCTCGAACAGACTGATCTTCTCGGCCTGGGCGGGGTGCACGTACAGAGAGGCGGTGTGGCCCGGGCCACCGGCGAGCACCAGGTGCTCGGCCTTGTCGACGGCCTCCTGGAAGTCCTTGGCGTGATACATGGCCAGGACCGGGGAGAGCTTCTCGTGGGAGAACTCCTCCTTGGCGGGGTCGGTGGAGGTGACCTCGGCGATCAGGATCTTGGTCTTGGCGGGAACCTCGATGCCGGCGAGCTCGGCGATCTTGGCGGCAGCCATGCCGGGAATGCGGTGATCGAGGGCGCCGTTCTTGAACATGGCGGCACGCAGGGCCTCCATCTCGGCACCCTGCTTGACGAAGTAGCAGCCGCGCTTCTGGAACTCGGCCTTAACCTGGTCATAGATGGTGTCGATGACGGTCACGGACTGCTCGGAAGCGCAGATCATGCCGTTGTCGAAGGTCTTGGAGTGGATGATGGAGTTGACGGCGAGCAGCACGTCGGCGGTGTCGTCGATGACGACCGGGGTGTTACCGGCGCCAACGCCCAGGGCGGGCTTGCCCGAGGAGTAGGCGGCCTTGACCATGCCCGGGCCACCGGTGGCGAGGATGATGTCGACGTCGCGCATGACCATGTTGGTCAGCTCGATGGAGGGGACATCGACCCAGCCGATGATACCCTCGGGGGCGCCGGCCTTGACGGCGGCGTCAAGCACGAGCTTGGCGGCGGCGATGGTGCACTTGGCGGCAGCCGGGTGCGGGGAGATGATGATGGCGTTGCGGGTCTTCAGGCTGATCAGCGTCTTGAAGATCGCAGTGGAGGTGGGGTTGGTCGTCGGGATGACGGCGCCCACGATACCGATGGGCTCGGCGATCTTGGTGATGCCATAAGCCTCGTCGCGCTCCAGGACACCACAGGTCTTGGTGTTCTTGTAAGCGTTGTAGATGTACTCTGCGGCGTAGTGGTTCTTGATGACCTTGTCCTCAAGAACGCCGCGGCCGGTCTCCTCGATGGCCATCTTCGCCAACGGGATACGAGCCTTGTTGGCGGCCATGGCGGCCTCATAGAAGATCTTGTCGACCTGCTCCTGCGTGTACGTAGCAAAAAGCGCCTGGGCCTCTCGCATCTGAGCGAGCTTAGCCTCAAGCGCCTCTACGTTGTCCACAATTGCGGGAGTAGTGTTTTCCGGTGACTTTTTCACCATTTGTGTCTCCTTGCGATCGGAGATTTACCCTACGTCTTGCATGATAGCAAGAAATTATTCGGCGAACGGTAAGATTCCCGTAAAAGGCATACTAAAACGCTTCAATAAACTGAAGCGTTTTAACTAAAACTATCTGCCAGTGCATCGCCACACTCATTGGGGACAGACTTACATGAGTGGTTTCACTCATTTGGGACAGACATCGATTTGCGATTTTGTCGTTTTGGGCCTGTTTTTGTTGCTGATTGGATATAAATAGGTCACAGGCTCAGCATTTCGCGTTCCTTCTCTCCTTTTAGGTGTTGCCTGTACGGCTTTGAAAGGAGAGACCATGCCCCGATGCGCCCGCGAAATATCGCTCACCGGCTATTACCACGTCTTTGACCGCGGCAACTCCAAACAGATCATTTTTGAAGATGATTCCGACCGCTATCGTTTCTTATCGGACATCTCAGACAGGTTTGCGTGCCATGACGTGGCGGTGTTGGCCTGGTGCCTTATGGATAATCACTTCCATTTGATGGTTGATGACCCATATGACAACCTTTCAAAGGCAATGCAGTGCGCGCTGACGGCCTATGCCAAGTATTTCAATGGAAAAACGGGAAGAACGGGTCACCTGTTTGATAATCGCTATTCGCGGATCGCGGTCGAGTCGGACACGCAGGCGGTGCAGTTGCTCGATTATATCCATCTCAATCCTGTGAAAGGTGTGCTCGACTCGCTCGATGCCTACCGCTGGTCAAGCTACAAGGCATACCAGCTGGGATACGATCCCTTTGATATCTGTGACGCGGCCCCTATGCTCGATATTGTCGGAGGCTCTCGTTGCTATTGCGAGCATCTCGAGGAAGTTGCCGGGCGCATCTGGTCAGTGGAGATTCTTCCGCGCCGACGGATCCCCGATGAGGACGCCCTTTCCGTTGCGCGCGAAGTTTTGCCGAGCATGGATCCTGCGCTGCTCAAGGCCCTGCCACGCTCCGAACGTGATGCCTGTCTGCTGAGGCTCAGGCGGGCACATCTCACGGTCAAGCAAATTGCCCGTATCACCGGTATCGGCGCTACAAGCGTGACCAAGGCCACTGTAGGCTGGAAGGAGGCAGCGTGAGGTAGGGGCCGAACCGCAGTCGGCATGCGTTACGTCTGTCCCCAATGCGTGAAAACACTCATGTAAGTCTGTCCCCAATGAGTGCAAAAAGGCGCCCTCCGTGGGGGAGGACGCCTTTGGTAAGTTCTATATGAACGCGAGGTCTTTGACCCGGAGAGTCCGAGGTACTTGTTGGTAAGACCTTATTTAGGAGCGCGAAACCTTGCCAGACTTGAGGCAGGTGGAGCAAACGTTCATCTTGCGACGATGACCATCGACGACGACGTAGACGCGCTGGATGTTGGGGCGGAACTTACGGTTGGTGACGCGGTGAGAGTGGCTGATGGAGCGACCGGCAACGGGGTGCTTACCGCAAACTTCGCAAACTTTGGACATAACTGACCCTCCTTGGGCGACAAACGAACATGTCGCGTTAACAAACAAGCCTGAACTATAGCACAGAAGCAGCTCCCTGTGCGTAATCTACACAGAGATATTCCTCTTTTGGCGATAGTGCTCACGCCACGGCCCTGGACGTAGATCCGATTTGCGTGTAGCAGAGGGGATTATGCCAGCTCGTGCGTGCGTTTTCAAGCTCGTCCCACAAATATATAGGTTTATGGAGCACCTGCGCCCGTTTACGGATTGTTCTGTATTTATGCTCGCAATTAAGCTCGAGGTTGGCTACACTATCCCTTGACCATTAAAGGGGTACGAGATACCCACATGGAATTACATAGCTGCCAAAGAGCAGCCCTTCCTGTGGGTGTCTGGTCCGCTTTAAGCGGTCGGGCATCTATTTTTTTGACTGTGTCAGCAGTCAAGACATGTGAGGAAGGAGATCGATGGGCACGACTTCCCCCAAGGCGGTCATCATGGACGAGACCGCCGTCAATCGAGCGATGACCCGCATCGCGCACGAGATTCTCGAGCGCAACGAGGGCTGTGAAGACCTCGCTCTGGTCGGCATCGTCACGCGCGGCGACCTTCTGGCAAAGAAGCTCGCCGAGGAGATCAAGGAGATCGAGGGCGTCGACGTTCCGCTCGGCAGCCTGGACATCAGCTTCTACCGCGATGACTATGCGACCAATTTCGCTCCCGCGATCCACGCTACCAACATTCCCTTCAGCGTCGACGGCAAGCGCGTCGTGCTGGTGGACGACATCCTGTATACGGGCCGTACTATCCGCGCCGCTCTGGATGCCGTCATGGACCTGGGCCGTCCGAGCCGCATCGAGCTGGCAGTTCTCGTTGACCGCGGTCACCGTGAGCTCCCCATCTCGCCGGACTTTGTCGGCAAGAACGTTCCCTCGTCGCATGAGGAGAACGTGCACCTGTATATGAAGGAAGTCGACGGCCACACCGCCGTCGAGATTAACGACGTCGCGCCGGGTTCCCACGTGGGCTCCGCGCCGCTGGGAGGTGAGTAGTACCGTGGCGTTCAACCATAAGCACCTGATCGACATTACCGAGTACTCCGAAGAGGACATCAAGCTCATCCTCGAGACCGCCAAGGCGTTCTCCGAGGTCAATGAGCGTGCGATCAAGAAGGTCCCCACGCTCAAGGGCAAGACCATCGTCAACATGTTCAACGAGCCTTCGACGCGCACCCGCAGCTCCTTCGAGCTCGCCGAGAAGCGTCTTTCGGCTGACAGCCTCAACTTTGGCGGCTCCTCGACCTCCACGGTCAAGGGCGAGAGCCTCGTCGACACCGTCGAGACCCTCAACGCCTACAAGATTGATTGCATCGTCGTTCGCGATAAGCACGCCGGTGCTCCCTACATCGTCACGCAGAACTCGCCCGCGAGCGTCATCTGCGCCGGCGACGGCAAGCACAACCATCCCACGCAGGCCCTGCTCGACCTGTACACCATCTGGGAGCACAAGGGCGACTTCCACGGTCTTAAGGTCGCCGTCGTCGGCGATATCGCGCACTCCCGCGTCTGCGGCTCGCTGATCCCCGCCCTTAAGATCATGGGCTGCGAGACCTACGCCGTCGCCCCCGGCACGCTGCTGCCGCCGGCGCCCGAGGTCCTGGGCTGCGACCACGTGACGAGCGACCTCGATTCGGTACTCCCCGAGCTGGACGTCGTCTACATGCTGCGCGTGCAGCAGGAGCGCCTCGAGGGCGCTCCGTTCCCGACCATTCGTGAGTACCACAAGCTCTTCGGCCTGACCAAGGACCGCGAGAAGCTCATGAAGCCCGACTCGATCATCTGTCACCCGGGCCCCATCAACCGCGGCGTCGAGTTCGACTCCTATATGGCCGACCACCCGCAACGCTCCGTCATCCTGGAGCAGGTCTACGCCGGTATCTGCGTGCGTATGGCTATCCTGTATCTGCTGCTTGGAGGTGCCGATAATGGCCTTGCTTCTTAAGAATGCCCACGTCGTCGACCCGTCCGTCGAGCTTGACGGTGTCGTTGACGTCCTGATTGACGGCGATAAGATCGCCGAGGTCGGCGAGAATCTCGCCGTCGAGGGAGCCGAGGTCCGCGACCTTTCCGGCAAATATCTCGTCCCCGGCCTGGTGGATATGCACGTTCACCTTCGCGAGCCCGGCTACGAGGTCAAAGAGGACATCGAGAGCGGCACCCGTGCAGCTGCCAAGGGCGGCTTTACCGGCGTGTGCGCCATGCCCAACACCGATCCCGTCACCGATAACGGCACCGTCGTGGAGTTCGTCAAGTCCCGCGCTGCCGAGGTCGGCCACTGCCGCGTCTATCCGTCGGGAGCCATGACCCGCGGTCTTAAGGGCGAGGCCATGTCCGAGATGGGCGATATGGTCGCCCACGGCGCCGTCGCCTTCACTGACGACGGTCGTGGCGTGCAGGGCGCGGGCATGCTCCGTCGCTGCATGGACTACGGCAAGATGTTCGGCAAGGTCTTTATGAGCCACTGCCAGGACGAGGACCTGGTCGGCCACGGCCAGATCAACGAGGGCAAGGTTTCGACCCGTCTGGCTCTCGAGGGCTGGCCGGCTGCCGGCGAGGAGCTCCAGATCGCCCGCGACATCGAGATCGCCAAGCTGACCGGCGCCAAACTGCACATCCAGCACATCTCCACCGCCCATGGCCTGGAGCTCGTGCGTGCCGGCAAGGCCGCTGGCGTTCAGGTTACCTGCGAGGCCACGCCGCATCACATGTTCCTGACCGAGAACGACCTGGACGAAACCTACAACACTTCTCTCAAGGTCAACCCGCCGCTGCGTACCGAAGCGGACGCCGAGGCCATCCGCCAGGGCGTCATCGACGGTACCGTCGACGCTATCGTCACCGATCACGCTCCCCACACTCCGTGGGAGAAGGCCCGCGAGTTTGAGCTTGCGCCCTTCGGCATGATCGGCCTCGAGACCTCGCTGTCGCTCGTGCTCACCGAGCTGGTCAACACGGGCAAGATGAGCATGGGTCGCATGGTCGAGCTCATGGCCATCAAGCCTCGTGAGATCCTGGGCCTCGACCAGGTTCAGGTCAAGGCGGGCTCCGTTGCCGACCTGACTGTCTTCGACGCGTCTGCCACCTGGACGGTCGGCGAGGACGGCTACGAGTCGCGTGCCGAGAATTCCGGTTTTGCCGGCCGCACGCTCACCGGTCGTGCCACCGATGTGTTTGTCGGCGGCAAGCAGACGCTCGCCGACGGCTGCATCTGCTAGCATAGCCTTATCGCTTTTGTGCGCGGCGCCCTTGCGGTGCCGCGCTTTCTGTTCGCCTGAACCATGCAACCGCATGGGGGATTGGAGCGTCTATGCCCACACCTTCCACTGCACGCATGCACGACTTCGAGGTCGTCTCGAACAAGGAGATCGCCGAGGGCATCTTCTCGCTCGTAATCTCGGCCCCCAAGCTTGCAAGTGCGCTCAAGCCCGGTCAGTTTGTGAACATCGCCGTGCCCGGCGATGCCTCTTCGCTGCTTCGCGTGCCCCTGAGCTTCTATCGCGCCGATGCCCAGGCCGGCACCGTCGAGCTGTGGTACGCCGTCGTGGGCGACGACACCCTTCGTCTGTCGCAGATGGCCCCCGGTTCCACCTCTAATCTGCTGGGCCCTGGCGGCCACGGCTGGCTTGTGCCCGAGGGCACTAGGAAGGCGCTGCTCGTGGCGGGCGGCATCGGTGTTCCGCCCGTGCTGTGCCTTGCCGGCAAGCTTGCCGAGCAGGGTGTGGCCGTCGACGTGTGCCTGGGCTTTGGCACCGCGTCCAAGGCCGTGGGCATCAATGAGTTCCGCGCTCTGTGCGACACGGTCGACGTGTGCACCGACGACGGTTCGCTTGGCACGCACGGTTTTTGCACTGATCCTGCCGCCGAGCTGCTCGGCGAGGGCGGCTACGACTACGTCGCCAGCTGCGGTCCCGCCGTCATGATGAAGAAGGTCGCCGCCGCTGCCGCCGAGGCTGGTGCGTACTGCGAGGTGTCGCTCGAGCGCATGATGAGCTGTGGCTTTGGCGCCTGCAACACCTGCAATGTCGAGACGGTCGACGGTATGAAGGGTGCTTGCATGTGCGGCCCCGTGTTCGATGCTTCCAAGGTGGTGGTCTTCTAGTGGGTACCGTGAACATGGCCGTCGATTTCGGCGGCGTCAAGATGCAGAACCCCATCAACACCGCAGCCGGTACCTTTGGCTACGGTTGGCAGTTCCAGAACTTCTTTGATGTTTCCCAACTGGGCGCCATCACCACCAAGGGTTGTGCAGCCGAGCCCTGGCCCGGCAATCCCGCGCCCCGCATGGCTGAGATTCCCGGCGGTATGATCAACTCCGTGGGCCTTCAGAACCCCGGCGTGGCTGCCTTTGCCCGCGAGTCCGGTCCGTGGCTCGAACGGCTGTCCAAGGACGGCTGCCAGGTCATCTGTCAGGTTGCCGGCCACTCCGTTGACGAGTTTGTCCGCGCGCTCGAGATGTATGTCGAGCTGTGCCCCTGGGCTGCCGGCTACGAGATCAACGTGAGCTGCCCTAATATCGCCGCCGGCGGTGCCGCCATGGGCTCCACGCCCGAGGGCGCCTCTTCCGTTATGGCTGCCTGCCGCAAGGTGACTGATAAGCCGCTGTTCGTAAAGATGGCGCCGGTCAACGTCGCCGAGATCGCCAAGGCCCTCGAGGCTGCCGGCGCCGACGGCCTTTCGGTCATCAACTCCATCCAGGGCATGGCCATCGACGTCCATACCCGCAAGTCCCGCGTGGCCAAGCCCAAGGGCGGCCTTTCGGGCCCGCTGTGCCACCACATCGCCGTGCGCATGGTCTGGGAGGTTGCCCAGGCCGTCGATATCCCCATCAACGGTGTCGGCGGTGTCATGACTGGTGAGGATGCGGCTGAGTTTATCCTGGCTGGCGCCACCTGCGTGTCGGTCGGTATGGCCAACTTCGTCGATCCGTGCGCTTCGCTCAAGATTGCGCATGGGCTCGAGGCCTGGGCCGAGTCCCAGGGCGTGAAGGACATCAACGAACTGGTAGGTGCTTTCGAATGCTAGAGACCGATGCCCGCGACCGCGTAATCGTCGCTCTCGACTGCGACCGCGAGCGTGCGCTCGAGCTTGCCCACGAGCTTTCGGGCCATGCCGCCTGGCTCAAGGTCGGCATGACGCTCTATTACGCTGAGGGTCCCCAGATCGTCAAGACCTTTAAGGACCTTGGCTTTAAGGTCTTCCTCGACCTTAAGTTCCATGACATTCCGCATCAGGTGCGCGGCGCTGCCCGCTCGGCCTCGCTTGCCGGTGCCGACCTGCTTTCGGTCCACGGCCTGGGCTCGGGTGCTATGCTCGCTGCCTGCCGCGAGGGTGCCGAGGAGGCGCGTGAGGACCGCGCCAAACTCGTCGCCATCACCGTGCTCACGAGCATGAATCAGGATGCCTTGAGCGAGATCGGCGTCGAGTCGCCCGTGGCCGAGGAGGCCGCCCGCTTGGCAAAGCTTGCTCAGGCCAACGGCATCGATGGCATCGTATGCTCACCGATGGAGGCTCACGACATGCGTGAGCTGCTGGGTCCTGATGCCCTGATCGTGACTCCGGGTGTGCGTCCGGTGGGTGCCGCCCTTGGTGACCAGTCCCGCGTGGCGACGCCTTCCCAGGCTATCGAGCGTGGCGCAAGCCACATTGTGGTGGGCCGTCCCATCACCGGTGCCGACGATCCGGTTGCCGCCTTTGACGCCATCGTCGCCGAGCTGGTCGAAAACGTCGCGTAAAAGATTCCCCTAAGTCACCACTTTTGGGTCTCATTAGCACAAAATAGCCCCTGTGCCTGCGTAAACTTTCCCATCCTTTGTGTGGAATCGCAGGTCAGGGGCTTAACTTTGGGCGCAGTATATTGCACTTTTTGCGGGTATCGTCTAACCTATGGAGCCGCGATTAGGCATTTTGTACGTTCTACGTGCTAAAATGCCAATTATTGAATCAGATATAACCCAACTATTTGGAGGTACGAATGGCACTCCCTCAGCTTACCGACGAGCAGCGCAAGCAGGCTCTTGAGAAGGCTGCTGCCGCACGTCACGCCCGCGCTGAGCTTCGCGAGCAGATCAAGAAGGGCGAGAAGTCCCTCGAGTCCGTGCTCAACTCCGATGACCCCATCGCTTCCCGCATGAAGGTTTCCACCCTCATCGAGTCTCTCCCCGGTTATGGCAAGGCCAAGGCCGCCAAGATCATGGAGGAGCTCGGTATCTCCGCTACTCGTCGCGTCCAGGGCCTCGGTGTCCGTCAGCGCGAGCAGCTCCTCGAGCAGCTGACCAAATAAGTGAGCGCTCAGGATTCCAAGCTCTTTGTGATTTCTGGACCGTCAGGCGCAGGCAAGGGTACGCTCGTCACTCGTGTGCGCGAGCGCCGCTCGAACCTGGGTCTGACGGTTTCGGCTACCACGCGAGCACCACGCAAAGGTGAGGTCGACGGCGTCAACTACTTTTTTCTGACGCGCGAGGAGTTCGACCGCCGCGTGGCAAACGGTGAGTTTGTTGAGTGGGCCGAGGTCCACGGTAACTGCTACGGCACGTTGGTGAGCGAGGTCACATCCAAGCTCGCCTCGGGCTCGTCTCTGATTTTGGAGATCGATGTCCAGGGCGCCCTGCAGGTGAAGGAGCGTTTCCCCGAGGCCGTGCTGATCTTTATCAAGCCGCCTTCGCTTGAGGTGCTCCGCGAGCGTCTAGTCGGTCGCGGTACCGAGACGCCCGAGACGATTGAGCTGCGTATGGCAAACGCCGCCGATGAGCTTGCCCTTGCCGACCGCTACGACGACGTCGTGGTGAATGACGATCTCGACCGCGCGACCGATGAGCTCGTTCGCGTTCTCGATATGCATGAAAGGATCTGAGGTCCGTGTCCGTTGTAAAGCCTTGCATTGACGATCTTCTGGAGAAGACCGATCACAACCGCTTCCTGCTCGCTTCGCTTGCCTCCAAGCGCGCCTGCGACATCAATAGCATGCTGCGTGGCCAGCACAACCGCGTGCTTGCCGTTCAGGATGTCGATGACATCACCATCGGGCTTTCCGGTGCCGATACCATCTCGATGGCTATGGACGAGATTGTCGACGGCGACATCTCTTACGACGAGGCCCGTTACGAGAAGGCGCTCGGCCACAAGGTTGCTGAAGCCTAAATGGCGGCTCGCGTCTGCCTAGTCCACTATCACGAGGTTGGGCTGAAGGGCAAGAACCGCGCACATTTTGAGCATATCCTCATGGATAACATCAAGGCGGCCTTGGCCGCCTTTTCCGTGAACGCCGTGTCTCGAATTTCCGGTTATATCCTCGTGACCTTTAACGAGCATCAGGCCGACGAGGCGGCGCGTGTCATCCGCACCGTCCCCGGCGTTGCCCGTGTGTCTTTGGCGTATCACACCAACCGCGACCCGCAGGAGTACTGCGCCGCCGCTGTGAAGGCGCTGCGCGAGTTTGGTTCCTTCGATTCGTTTAAGGTGCACGCCAAGCGCTCCAATACTGACTATGAGCTCACCTCGATCGATATCAATCGACAGGTTGGCGAGGTGCTGTGTGAGGCGTTTCCCGATAAAAAGGTCCAGATGCACGACCCCGACGCGAAGGTGCACGTTCTGGTGGTTCAGGGTAGTGTCTACGTGTATGCGCGCTCCGAGCGCGGCGTTGGCGGCCTTCCGGTGGGTTCTGCCGGCAAGGTCGTGACGCTTCTGTCGTCGGGTATCGATTCTCCGGTGGCGACCTGGATGCTCGCGCGTCGCGGCGCGGTGTGCGTGCCGGTGCATTTCTCCGGTCGTCCGCAGACGCCCGACACGAGTGAATACCTGGTGCAGGACATCATCCGTGCGCTTGAGCCGGGTGTCCAGATCGGCCGCCTGTACGTGGTGCCGTTTGGCGACTGCCAGCGTGAGATTTCGGTCACCTGTCCCAGCAACCTGCGCGTGATCATGTATCGCCGCATTATGTATTCGGTTGCTGAGCGCATTGCACACATCGAGGGTGCCAGGGCCATCGTTACGGGCGAATCGCTTGGGCAGGTTGCCTCCCAAACGCTTGAGAACATCATGGCCGTCAACGAAGCCGTGAAGATTCCCGTGTTCCGTCCTCTCATCGGTTCGGACAAACAGGAGATCATCGCACGCGCCGAGGAGATCGGTACGTTCGATATCTCGACTGAGGCCGCTCCCGACTGCTGCACGCTGTTTATGCCACGCCGTCCCGAGACGCACGCTAAACTCGATGCCGTGCATGAGGCCTGGGAACTGTTTGATCACGAGGAGATGATTGAGCGTCTGCTCAAGCAGACCGAGTACATCGACTTCGAGAGCAACACGTACAAGGCCCCTAAGACCTTAAAACGCAAACATTCTGAGCTTGCTCCGCGTGAGATTTACCAAGATCACGAGTAAATATGTGCATAGACCGACGATGCGCCTGCATCGTCGGTCTTTTGCTATCTGGGCATTTTGCGGCTAAGTGTTCATTTGCTGACGTGTGCCTGAATAAATGGACATTATTTCGTAAGGTTTTGGTCAGCTTTTGGTTTGACCGCGAAAACCGGTGTGGACGTGCGGAAGCTGCGGCGTTCGTTTCCTGACACGATGGTGTTGGGAGGTTTTGCTATGGCGCAGCGCGAACAACACGAACGAGTCAAAAAGATGGACCGCTGGGCGGGCAAACTGCTCGGTCATAAGGCAGTGGTGATGGCGATACTGGTCGTCATTGCGATGGCGAGTGGACTGGCAATGGCGAACTTTGGCGGCGGTGCCGGCGGTGTGTCGTTTGAGCGCACTGATGGTTCGGGCACGTTAGTGGAGCCGGGATCCGGCGATGCTTCGAGTGGAAAGACATCTGAAGGCTCTTCGCCTAAGGCGTCTGCCGCGGCAGAGGTCTATGTCGATGTTGATGGCGCCGTGGTGTCACCCGGTGTATATCGCCTCAAAGACGGGGCGCGGGTGGCTCAGGCGATTGATGCCGCCGGCGGGCTGGCGCCCGAAGCAGACGTTACGGGGCTTAATCGTGCATCCAAGGTCACTGATGGACAAAAAATTCACGTTCCAACGGTAGGGGAGCAGCAGGTGTCCATTGCGGAAGCCGGTGTTGATGGTGGGACTTCCGCATCATCAGGCGTCGGTGGCGCAACAGGCCTAGTAAACATTAATACGGCAAGCTCGGCAGAGCTGCAGACGCTCTCGGGAATCGGTCCCTCAATGGCACAGTCGATTATCGATGAGCGGACAAAGAACGGTGCTTTTGCCTCGGTTGACGATCTGATGCGCGTGTCGGGAATCGGCGAGAAGAAGCTTGCCAAAATCAAAGATTGCATCTGCGTATGAGTGCGACCGAGCGAGAGCACGTGATGCCTCCGCGGCCCCTGATTCCGTGGACGATGGCCATTTGTGCCGGCTTGTGTGCGAGCTGCGGATTGGTGCTTAACATGGCAGCCGATTTGCTGCTGGGAGAGCAGCCAGCGCCCGTCACATTGCTTATAGCCATTCCCATTGCGGCTGCGGTATTCGTTGTGCTGGCTCAATCTTGTGCGCGGCTTGCCCCTTTGAAGCGGTGGCTGTATGCCGCGTCCGTCGGTCTCATAGCGGGTGCGGTCGTTTCGGCGTGGTGGGCCGTGGGTGCGCTCAACGCCTCGAAGACGCTCGACGGTCGAGCGGCAAGCAGTCTCGAGTTTGTCGTGCAGGGTGACCCATCCATATATGACGACGTGTATTCCTATACCTGCGAGGCGCGCTCGGACGGTAAGAACTTGGCAACGGTTCGCCTATCGTGTGACCGTGAGTTCAAGGTCGGGGCGCACGTGCGTGTTATCGGTCGCGTGTCACGTTTTGAGA
The DNA here is from genome assembly GCF_964243765.1 of Collinsella aerofaciens. Classification (GTDB taxonomy): domain Bacteria; phylum Actinomycetota; class Coriobacteriia; order Coriobacteriales; family Coriobacteriaceae; genus Collinsella; species Collinsella aerofaciens_BU. The sequence goes on from NZ_CAXTGI010000002.1 coordinate 172,388, forward strand.
ACGATGCGTATGGGCGCTCACGCGTGCTTCGAGGCGAGCTGCGAAAAGTGAAGGTCATCCGGTTGGCGTCGGTCGACGAGGGCTCTCCGGGGCCGCTGCTTCGGCTGCGAAATGGGCTGCTTGCGTCCATCGCGCCTGCGACCGACCCGGCGCGTGCGCTCATAGCCGGTGTCGTCTGCGGTCGTTCGGCCGAGCTGCGCTCCCAGCCAGCGGGCGACTGGTTTTCGGTGACGGGAACGGCACATCTTATCGCCGTCTCGGGCAGCCATTTGGCTATCGTGGGGTATGTAATCGAGGGCGTATTGCAAAAGACCCGGTGCTCACGTGGTCTTCAGCGGGCGATATTGGCGATAACGCTTGTGGGCTACGCTGCCTTTACGGGCGCCTCGCCTTCGGCCGTGCGCGCGTGCTGTATGGTCTTTGCGACGCTTGTCGTAAACGGCGCGGGGCGCCGCCGGCATGGCGCATCGGCACTCTTCGTAACCATGTCAATCTTTGTGCTACTACGGCCGACGGTGCTGTTCGAGATGGGCTTTCAGCTTTCATGTGCCAGCGTCTTTGCCATCTTGTGCTTTTGCCCGTACGCCACCTACGCTTTGGGAGAGCTGGGTGTGCCAACGGGCATTGCCGGCATGCTTTCCGTCACGCTTTGCTCGCAACTGGCGACGCTGCCCATCACCATTCCTGCCTTTGGTACGTTCTCGCTCATTGCTCCGTTGGCGAATGCGGTCATCGGTCCGGTGGTGAGTCTGCTGCTCGCTGTGTCGATCGTGCTGGTTCCCTTTTCGCTTGTGGCGCCGTTGCAAGCTTGGGCACTCGTTGTGCCCATGATTGCCGCCCGGTGCGCACTGTTCTTTGAGCAGCTCTTTGCCGCCGTTCCGGGTGCATCCGTGAGCGTGCCGCCCGATAGCATTTGGATTTACCTGGTGCCGTGTTTGCTGGTGGCTCTGCTGGTCTGGTGGCCGCGTCCCCGTGCACGTCCTATGGCGGTAGGGCTTGCGTGCCTGGTGCTCTTGGCTGCGATTCCGTACATCTACTGGGATCGATTCGCTCCGCCTTCGGTGACGGTGCTCGATGTGGGCCAGGCCGATGCGATTCTGGTTCGTCAGGGTGGCGCCGTGGCGCTCGTTGACTGTGGGCTTGATGAGCGCGTGGTGAGCGCGCTGGTTCGCAATAACGTCCACCATATCGACGCCGTCTTCGTGACACATTGGGACGAAGACCACTGGGGTGGTCTTCCCGATGTGCTCGATCAGTTTTCGGTTGGAACCATTGTGGTCGCGGCCGATGCGCTTGACGGCGCGCCTGCTGAGGTCCTGAATCGCCCCGGCGTAGCGTATCGGCAGGTTGCTTGCGGAGACACGGTCGATATCGGCGCATTTCGGACACGTGTGATGTGGCCGTTTGACACGGTGGATGGGGAGGGCAATGAGGACTCTCTTGTTCTATTGCTCTCCTATGCTCAGGAAGGCAAGAGCCTGCGCGTGCTCCTCACTGGTGATGCCGAGCTCGATCAGGAACGCGAGTTTGTACAGGAGGTGGGTGATATCGATGTGCTCAAGCTGGGGCATCACGGCTCAAAAGTTTCCGTCGACACGGACCTGCTGGGCACGCTTAAGCCCGAGCTCTCTATCGCGAGCGCGGGCGAGGGTAACCGCTACGGCCATCCGTCGGATGCCTGTATCGATGCCGTTAAGGAAGCGGGCGGCGCTTTCGCTTGCACCATCGAACAAGGAGACATTATCGTCTCGCCGACCGTAACCGGTTTTGCTATGCGATGCCAGCGACCGTGATGCTGCCGTTGGCGCGGGACCAACTCGTGGGCTAGAATGGCACGGTACGTATTCGAGAGTCTGCGAGAGGGGAGCGCAATGTCCGAAACCGGTTTGCTGCCGGCATATCTGATCGTCGGTACCGACGGAGTTAAGCGCGACCACGCCGTCTCGCGTATGAAAGCGCGTCTGGAAAAATCGGGTATGGTCGAGTTCAACCTCGACGAGCGAGACATGACCAAGGACCCCGATATCGAGTCCATTATCGGATCGCTTAACACCTTTCCGATGGGCAGCGAGTTTCGTCTGGTAATCCTCGATGGCTGCTCAAAGCTCGCCAAGGCGGTCTCGGAGCCGCTCGTTGGGTATCTGGCGAGTCCCAGCCCAACAACGGTCTGCCTCATCATCGCCGACTCACTTGCCAAGAATACGCGCCTGTATAAGGCAATCGCCAAGATCGACAAGAAGGCTATCGTCGATTGCTCGGGTACCAAGCGCTGGGAACTGCCGCGCCGTGTTCAGCAGATGGCGACGCAGCGCGGTAAGTCGATTTCGACGGCGGCCGCCGAGGAGCTCGTCTCGCGTTCGGGCGAAAACACGCGCATGCTCGATAACGACTTGGCTAAGCTTGCCCAGATGGTCGAGTCGCCTCAGATTGAACTTGCCGATGTTGAGCGCTGGATTGTCCGTACGGCCGAGGTTCAACCCTGGGACTTCCTCAACGCCGTCTCGGCTCGCGATATGCGGCGATCGCTCGAGCTCTTCAATCTGCTGCCCGCCAAGAGCTATGTGTGGACCTACACGCTGCTGTGCGGTCGCATCCGTGAGCTGATCGTCGCCAAGGCGCTCGATGCGCGTGGACAGGGTCGTGAGCTGGCCGCAACGCTCAAGCTCCAGTCCTGGCAGGTCAAGAATCACCTGACTTGGGCGCGTCGCTTTTCGATGGCAGAGCTCGTCGCAGCGCTCGAGGGTGCGGTCGATGTGGAGCTCGCGCTCAAGGGCTCTGCCGATTCTGAGACCGCGCTTTTGCTCTGGATTACGAACATCTTGAGAAAATCGTGATGATACCTGCACATTTGACAAATTCGTTCTATTCCTTTGAGGGGGAGCGTGCTATAGTAGGCGCTTGCATGACCTCACCGTGTCTCAGAGGTGTCATACATTTTTTGCAAGGAACTCGAAAGGAACTCCAGAAGTGGCAAACATCAAGTCTCAGAAGAAGCGTATCCGCACCAATGAGGCAGCTCGCATGCGTAACAAGGCTGTCAAGTCCGAGCTCAAGACGCTGACCAAGCACGTCCAGTCCGCCGTCGCCGAGGGCGACGCCGAGAAGGCCCAGGCTGCCCTCAAGACCGTTACCAAGCGTCTCGACATGGCTGCCGCCAAGCATGTTATCCACAAGAACCAGGCTTCCAACCGCAAGTCCGGTCTTGCCAAGCTCGTGAACAGCATCAACGCCTAAGTTGTAAATTTCACACTACACAGATTACGCGCATAAATGGAGCCTGTTTTATGGAACAGGCTCCATTTTTTGTACCGCTCGGGTAAGATAGTCCGCATGAATACTTCAATTGACATTTCCCACATCCGCAACTTCTCAATCGTTGCGCACATTGACCATGGCAAGTCTACGATCAGCGACCGCATCCTCGAGCTCACCCATACCGTCGACGAGCGCGACATGGAGTCGCAGCTGCTCGACACCATGGATATCGAGCGCGAGCGCGGCATCACGATCAAGTCCAATGCCGTCCGCGTGTCCTATGACGCCGATGACGGCGAGACGTATCAGTTCAACCTCATCGATACGCCGGGCCATGTAGACTTTACCTACGAGGTCTCGCGTTCGCTGGCCGCTTGTGAGGGCGCGGTGCTCGTCGTCGACGCCACTCAGGGTGTCGAGGCACAGACCGTCTCCAACGCGACGCTCGCCATGAACGCCAATCTGGACATTGTGCCCGCCATCAACAAGATCGACCTGCCCTCGGCCCATCCCGATGAGGTTAAGACCGAGATCGAGGATGACCTGGCGATCCCTGCCGATGATGCCGTGTGCGTCTCGGGCAAGACCGGCGAGGGCATCCATGATCTGCTGGAGTCCATTGTCTTTTTGATCTCTCCGCCCAAGGGCGATGCGAACGCGCCGCTCAAGGCGCTCATCCTTGACTCGTATTTTGATGAATACCGCGGCGTCGTCGCCACTGTTCGCGTTTTTGACGGCTCGATTAAAAAGGGCGATACCCTGCGCATGATGCAGGCCAAGGGTGACTTTTTGGTCGACGGCGTGGGCGTCAAGCGTCCTGCCGAGACCCCGGTCGACGCGCTGACCGTCGGCGAGGTTGGCTATGTGGTCACGGGTCTGAAGGACCCCGAGGCTGTGCGCGTGGGCGATACCCTTACGTGGGCTTCGAACCCCTGCCCCGAGCCTCTGCCGGGCTACCGCGAGGCCAAGCCCATGGTCTACACGGGCCTGTTCCCGATCGACAACAAGGACTACGAGAACCTGCGTGACGCCCTCGATAAGCTGCACGTCAACGACCCGTCGTTGGTGTGGGAGCCCGAGACGTCGGTGGCGCTCGGTTTCGGCTTCCGCGTGGGCTTCCTGGGCCTGCTGCACATGGAAGTCGTCAAGGAACGCCTGGAGCGCGAGTTCAACCTGGACCTCATTGCCACGAGTCCCTCGGTCGACTATCACGTCTACAAGACCGACGGCGAAATGATCGATGTCCGCAGTCCGCAGGACCTTCCCGAGGCCACGCGCATCGAACGTATCGAGGAACCCTACCTCAAGGCAAAGATCATCTGCCCGCCTGAGTACACGGGTGCCGTCATGCAGCTCGCCATCGAGCACCGCGGCGTCACAACCGACATGATCCACCTGACGAGCAAATCGGTCGAGATGCGCTTCGATATGCCGCTCGCTGAGCTCATCTTGGACTTCTTCGATCAGCTCAAGAGCCGCACCAAGGGTTACGCCTCGCTCGACTATGAGTTCAACGAATATCGCCCCTCTGAGCTCGTCAAGCTCGACATCCTGCTTTCGGGCGACGAGGTGGACGCGCTTTCGTTTATCGTCCATAAGGACAAGGCATATGGCCTGGCCCGTGGCCTGTGCGACAAGCTCAAGGAGATCATCCCGCGTCAGCTGTTCGAGGTGCCCATCCAGGGAGCTATCGGCAACAAGATCATCGCCCGTTCCACCGTCAAGGCGCGTCGCAAGGACGTTCTTGCTAAGTGCTACGGCGGCGATATCTCGCGTAAGCGCAAGCTGCTCGAGAAGCAGAAAGAGGGCAAGAAGCGCATGAAGGCCATCGGATCGGTCGAGGTCCCGCAGGAGGCCTTTATGGCGATCCTCAAGGTGGACGAGTAGGTCTATGGCGCTTTCTGAATACAGCAAGCGGCTGCTGGGCGCCTATGCCGAGCAGCCGTTCCTTATGGCTCCCATGGCGGGCGTGACCGACCCTGCCTACCGTATCATGTGCCGCCGCCGCGGTGCCAACCTTGCCTACAGCGAGATGGTGAGCGTGGCGGGCCTTGCCTATGCCAGCAATAAGACGTGGCGCCTGGTGCTACCGGCCGACGAGGAGCAGCAGATTTGCGTGCAGCTCTTTGGCTCCAAACCCGATCAGTTTGCGAGCGCCGTCGCTGCCGTCGAGGAACGTGTGGGCGATCGCCTGTCGCTCATCGATATCAACATGGCATGTCCCGCCCGCAAGGTCGTTACCAAGGGCGAGGGCTCGGCGCTCATGCGCACGCCCGACCTGGCCGAGAAGATCGTCGAGGCCACGGTGGGCGCGGCGCACGTGCCCGTGACCGTCAAGATTCGCAAGGGCTTTTATGCCGAGGACCGCAATGCCGCGACATTTGCCCAGATGCTTGAGAGTGCAGGGGCTGCCGCAGTCGCCGTGCATGGTCGTTGCGCCACGCAGCTCTACACGGGCCAGGCCGATTGGTCTGTCGTCGATGAGGTTGCCGACGCTGTCGAGATTCCCGTGATTGGTTCGGGCGATGTGTTCTCGGCCGAGGACGCTGCTGAGCATCTGCACGGCTCGGGTGCCAGCGCGGTGTTTATCGCGCGCGGCATCTACGGCAATCCGTGGGTGTTCGGCGATGCCCGAGCCCTTGCACTCGATGGCACGCCGGTTCCTTCTCGCTCCTCGGTCGAGCGCCTGGAGGCTCTGCGCGAGCACCTGACGTTGACGCACGAGCTTCTGCCGCTCATGTCGCGTGCTCGCACGTACGCAAGCTGGTACTTAAAGGGTATGCCCCATGCCGCCGCCTGGCGCGCTCAGGTGGTGCGTTGCTCTACGTACGAGGAGTTTATGGCGCTGGTCGATGATATCGAGCGCGACGTGGTGGCCTGCGAGGCCGCGCTTGCCGCCGGCGAGTCGGTGCCTGCTCATCCGCTGGAGGCCTAACGGTGGCCGTTACCGCGCTGTACGTGCACGTGCCGTTTTGCGCTCAAAAGTGCCGGTACTGCGACTTTGACTCGCGCAGCTTTGCTGCGTATGATTTGGATGCCGCGCTTGATTCCTATTTTGAGCAGTTGTATGCGCGCCTCGATTCCTTTGGCGACGCCGGGGCGCTTGCGCAGGTCTGCACGGTCTATACTGGCGGCGGCACGCCATCGCTGGCAGGGGAGCGCCTGGTGGAACTTGCCCGGCGTATCTCCATGTGGTGCAAACCCTTTGAATTTACTTGCGAAGCCAATCCTGAGTCCCTGACCGCTGAGCTCGCCACCGCGCTTGCCGAGGCGGGTGTCACGCGCATCTCTCTGGGCGTGCAAACCCTCGACAATACCGAGCTGGCTGCTATTGGCCGCATTCACGATGCTAATCGCGCACTTGCGGCTATCGCGACGGTGAAGGACGCTGGCCTCGATGTGTCGTGCGACCTGATGTGCGGCCTTCCCGGGCAGACGGCCGCAAACTGGCGGAGCACGCTCGATGGCGTGTTGGCGGCGGCGCCTCATCATGTGTCGGTCTACCCGCTCACGCTCGAGGAGGGGACGCCCCTTTACCGCATGGCGTGCCGTGACGAGTCGCTCGAGCCCGATGAGGATTTTCAGGCTTCGTGCATGGACGCGGCGCGTGAGCGCCTGGGTGCGGCCGGCTATCATCCGTATGAGGTGGCGAGCTACGCGCTCGACGGCCATGAGTGCGCCCATAACATTGCCTACTGGACCGGACGGGGCTACCTGGGCCTGGGCCGTTCTGCCGCCGGTATGCTTGATACTGGGGATTTCGACCGTCTTGCAGGTTTGTTCCCCGGCGTGTCTGCTCGAGGCGACGCGTACCGTGTGCGTTTGGTTCAGCGCGACGATGACGCGACGTCGTTTGAGGCCGAATACCTGTCGCAGCGAGAGGCTGCGGCCGAAGACCTGATGCTCGCTTGTCGCATGACGCGCGGTATTGCGTCCGACCTGTTGGTTCGCGCGGCTCGTGTCATCCCGGCCGATGAGCTGACAGCCGCTTGTGATCGCGCGCTCGAATTGGGTCTTGCCACTTGGGTGCCCGAGACGCTCGGGGTCCATGAGGGACCCTTTACTTCGGCAGATGTCGTCGCGGGCCATGTTCGAGCTCGTTTAGCACCGACACACCTGGGCTGGCTCGATGGAAATGTTCTGTTCGAGCTGTTTTGGGATCTAGCTTAGGCCGCTCGGGTAGAATTACCGGAATATATACGCTGCTGTGAGCAGGAGGTTGCCGCGCATGGCGACGATGAACGAAAAAGATTACTACGAGATTCTAGGTGTCTCCAAGGACGCCACCTCGCGTGATATTCAAAAGGCCTTCCAGCAAAAGGCCCGTAAGCTCCATCCGGACGTCAACAAAGAGCCGGATGCCGAGGAAAAGTTTAAAGAGGTTTCCGAGGCCTACGCCGTGCTTTCGGATGAGCAAAAACGTGCGCGCTACGATGCCATGCGTTCTGGCAATCCCTTTGCCGGTGCCCCTACGGCTTCGCCCTATGGTGGCGGCTATGCCGGCAACACGGGCTATGGCAATCCCTTTGAGGGCGGCTTTCCTTTTGGCGGTGCCTGGGGCCAGCAGCGTCGCGGCCAGGCTGCCTACAATCCCGAGAACGGCGCCAACGTGGTCGTCGATATCAAACTCGACGCCAAGGAGGCCAAGGACGGTGCCCGCAAGACCGTCCGCTATACGCGCTTCGATACCTGTGGTCACTGCGGCGGCTCGGGTTCTGTCTCCTCCGAGCATGCCCATACCTGCCCGAGCTGCGGTGGCCGCGGGCACATCGACGTCGACTTGTCCTTCCTGTTTGGTGCGGGCACGTTCCAGTCGGTCTGCCCCGAGTGCGGCGGTTCCGGTAAGGTCGTGGCCGACCCCTGCCCCGATTGCGGTGGCAGCGGTCGTACTCGCGTAACCTCCGAGCAGACGATTGAGTTTCCTGCCGGCACGCACGATGGCGACGAGGTCCGCATTAGCGGCATGGGTCACGCCGGCACTAACGGTGCCGCTGGCGGTGATCTAGTCGGCCGTGCCCATGTCGAGTCCGAGCGCTTGGAAGGCAAAGCTCGTACCGGTTTTTACCTGATGGGCATCGTGGCGCCGTTTTTGGTACTCTCGGCCATCTCGGGCGTGTTCTCGGCCTTTGCTGTGATGTGCTTTATTCCGTTTACCATGGGCCTGTTCATGGTGCTTTCGGACGGCGTGCTTCATCGCAGCCTGCTGTGGTGGAAGCGCGGTGCGATGCAGTTTGCCAACGGTTTTGCCAATGGCTTCATGTTCGCGCTCGTGTCGGTTTGGTTCGCGAGCTGCTCGCAACGGGCCATGCTTTCGCCGTACGGAATGTACTAACATCAAACCCTCTGTTTGCGGTTGGCCCAGCTTGGGTATAGGACGCACTGTGACAATAATGAAAGTCGGAAGGATTCGGTCGTGTCGGAAAATAGGGATTACTACGAGGTACTTGGCGTCGACAAGGATGCCGACGCGCGGACGATTAAGCGCGCGTTTCTAAAGAAGGCCCGTACCGTACACCCGGACGTTTCGGACGACCCCGAGGCCGAGGCCAAGTTCAAGGAGCTCAACGAGGCCTATTCCGTTCTTTCCGATGAGCAGAAGCGTGCTAACTACGACCGTTACGGCACTGCCGACGGCCCTGGTGGTTCGGGCTACGTCGATATCAACGATATCTTTGGTGGTATGGGCATGGACGACTTGTTCTCGTCGTTTTTTGGCGGCGGTGCCGGCGGTGGCGCCCGCAGCCGTCGCGAGCGTCGTCGCGGTCGTGACATGGCCATCTCGCTTTCGGTGACGCTCGAGGAGGCGGCGCTCGGCTGCAAAAAGACAATCAGCTATGACCGCTTTGCTCCTTGCGAGGACTGCAATGGCACCGGTAGGGCAGAGGGCGCACAGGAAAAGCAGTGCGGCCGCTGCCACGGCACGGGCTATGTCACGACGGTTCAGCGATCGTTTTTGGGCCAGGTTCAGTCTTCCTCGCCTTGCCCCGACTGCCATGGCGAGGGCACGGTTATCGACCATCCCTGCGAGACCTGCGATGGTCAGGGCCGCACGCCTTCGCATGAAAAGATTGACATCGATATTCCCGCCGGCGTTTCGACCGGTCGACAGCTGCGTGTGAGCGGCTTTGGCGAGGCCGGTCTTCGCGGCGAGCCTTCGGGCGACTTGATTGTCAACGTGCGCGTTGCCGACCATGAGCGCTTTAAGCGCAACGGTGACGACCTGTACCTGGTGAGCGATATCTCGATTGCGCAGGCTGCGCTCGGCTGCGAGATCGATGTCGAGGGCATTATGCCCGACGAGGTCGTTAAGGTGTGCGTCCCCGCCGGCGCCCAGTACGGCGACACCGTGAGCGTCAATAATTACGGCATGCCGCGCATTGGCGGTGGCGGTTCGCGTGGCCGTCTGATTGTGCAGCTGCGCGTGGTCGTTCCCACCAATCTTTCCAATAAGCAACGCGAGCTGCTCCGTGCTTTTGCCGATGAGATGGGCGATGACGTCGCTTCCGGTAAGAAGTCGGTGACCGACCGTATCAAGAGTGCCCTCGACGATATCCTCGATTAAGGAGCCCGCGTGCTCGCACCCCATATTTCCGTCGTCAACCTCGGCTGCCGTGTCAACCGGGTTGAGTCTGACCGTATCACTGCCGATCTTATGCGCCTGGGCTTTGCTATTGTGGAGCCCCAGGATGCCGATTTGATCGTCATTAACACCTGTGCCGTTACGGGCGAGGCCGAGGCCAAGACCCGTAAGGCCGTCCGTCATGCGCTGGCCCATCCAAATGTGCCCTATGTGCTCGTGACCGGTTGCGTGGTCAATTTGCATCCCGAGGAGCTGTTGGAGCTTTCGGATCGCGTGATTGCCGAGCCGTCTAAGATCGATGTCGCCGAACGTGTCTGCGATGTGCTGGGTGTCGAATCCGATAGTGTGGCCGCCTGCAGCGACAGCGATGTGGTCGACGCTCTGGGTCGCTCGCGTCTGGGTGTGAAGATCCAGGATGGCTGCAACCACCGTTGCACCTATTGCATCGTGTGGAAGGCCCGCGGTCCCGAGCGTTCCGTGCCCGTCGAGTCCGTGCTTGAGCAAGTTCGCGAGGCCCAGGAGGCCGGCGTGCCCGAGGTGGTGCTGACCGGTGTGAACCTGGGTGCCTACGATGGCAAGAGCGCGACCGACGAGCATGTCGAAATCGATGAGCTGCTCGAGGCCATCATGGAGCGCACGACTATTGCGCATGTGCGCATTTCCTCGGTCGAACCCATGGATATCTCTGAGCGCCTGCTTAAGGTTATGGCGCGCTATCCGCAGCGTATTGCCCCGTTTTTGCACCTGCCCGTACAGTCCGGCTGTACGGCGACGCTGCATCGCATGGGTCGTCCCTATAGTGCCGAGGCCTTTGAGGACACGGTGCGCATGATTCGCGCCATCCTGCCGCAGGCGTCTCTTTCGTGCGACGTCATCGTCGGTTTTCCTGGTGAGACGGACGAGGAGTTCGAGGAGTCGCTGGCGCTGTGCCGCCGCGTGGGGTTCTCGCGTATGCACGTGTTCCGCTACAGTAAGCGTCCCGGTACCCTTGCTGCCGACATGCCCGACCAGGTGCCGCCCGAGGTTATGGCCGAGCGCAGCCGCCGTATGCGAGACGCGGCGCAGGAGCTCGCTATCGCCGACGCTCGTCGTCGCGTGGGCACCGTTGAGCGCGCCGTGCTCGAGTATGGTGACAACCTGACGCTCGGTTCGTTCCATCATGCCCGTCTTGACGATACCTGTGGACTTACAGCCCCGTGCCTGCTCGATGTTGCTATCATCGGAGTCGATGATTCCGGCTTGGTCCATGCGCGCAGGGAGGTCCATGGAAGCCTCGAAGATTAGACTTACCGTTCCCGAGGGAGTTGATCCCTCGCGTGTTTTGGGCGCCGGCGACGGCGTCCTTCGTGCGCTCGAGAGCTTGGTTCGCGCTCACGTGGTCGCCCGTGGCGATAGGATCTCCGTGAGCGGCGACCCGGACGAGGTCGAGCTCGTGGCTCGCTTTTTCGAACATGCTTTTCGCGAGGCGGCGGCCGGTCGTACCCTGTCTGCCGACGATGTCTCGCGTTGCCTGGCCGTCTTGCGCGACGGCGAGCATGAGGCCACATCGCTTCGCGATGACGTGCTGCTTTCGTATCGCGGTCGCGTCATTCGTCCCAAGACGCTTGGGCAAAAGCGCTATGTGGATGCCATTCGCTCGCATACCATCACCTTTGGCTTGGGTCCTGCCGGTACCGGTAAGACCTATCTGGCCATGGCGCTCGCCGTTGCCGCGCTCAAGCGCCATGAGGTGGGCCGTTTGATCTTGACGCGTCCGGTTGTCGAAGCAGGGGAGAACCTGGGCTTTTTGCCCGGCACCCTCGAGGAAAAGATCGATCCGTACATGCGCCCGCTCTACGATGCCCTTTTTGACATGATGGATCGTGAGCGCACCGATGAGCTTATGGAGCGCGGCGTGATCGAGATCGCCCCGCTCGCCTACATGCGCGGTCGTACGCTGAGCGATGCTTTCGTGGTGCTCGACGAGGCGCAAAATACCACGCCCGAGCAGATGAAGATGTTCCTGACACGCCTTGGATTCAACTCCAAGTTCGTGATTACCGGCGACCTCAGCCAGCGCGACCTGGTGGGTCGTCGTGGTGGCTTGGCGGATGTCGAGAAGATTTTGGGCCGTGTCGACGATGTGGCATTTTCTCACCTCGAGCGTGCCGACGTGGTGCGTCATGCCCTAGTGGGTTGTATCGTTGAGGCATATGATGCTTATGATGACGTGCGTGAGCAACGCTCACGCGACCGAAAGGAGTCCCGTTGAGTGTATTGATCAGCAACGATGCCGAGCTCGATACGCTGCTCGATGCTCAGGAGGTGGAGCACATCTGCGAGGTCGTGCTTGCCGCCGAGGGCGTTGAGCGTGAAGTCGAGATTTCCCTTTCGTATGTCGACGAGGACGAGATGCACGAGCTCAACCACGAGTGGCGCGGTATCGACCGCACCACCGATGTGCTCTCGTTTGAGTGCGATTCGGCCTTTGACGATGACATTCCCGCCGATGAGACGCTCGAGCTCGGCGATATCATCTTGGCCCCGCAGGTTATTGCCCGTCAGGCCCCCGGTTTTGGCAATAGCCCCGCTGACGAGTGCCGTCTGATGCTCGTTCACGGCATGCTGCACCTGCTGGGCTATGACCACATCGAGGACGACGAGGCCGAGGTTATGGAGGCCCGCGAGGACGCTATCCTGCGCGATCTGGCGCTCGAGCGCGGCGAGGATCCCAAACTGGTTCACGTCGGCCCCATCACCAATCATGCCCACGACTAGGAGCCGTTTATGATTCCCGGATCGAACAAGGACCATCCGTCCTTTTTAAAGTCGTTCTCCTACGCCATGGAGGGCTTCGTCACCGCCGTCAAGACCGAGCGCAACATTAAGGTCATGCTCGTGGCGGGCGTGTGCACCGTCATTGCCGGCTGCATCGTGGGGCTCGACATTGCCGAGTGGGCCACGATTATCATCTGCTGCGGCCTGGTGATTCACGGCGAGCTGTGCAATACCGCCATGGAGGCCATTGTCGATCTGGCGACCCAGGAGCTCCATCCGCTGGCAAAACGCGCCAAGGACATCGCCGCCGCCTCTGTATACGTTCTTTCCATCACCGCCGCGATTGTGGGCGTGCTGGTATTTGCCCACGCGCTCGGCTTTATTTAGAAAGGGATTCCCATGTCCGACAATATGCAGTCTACCGATGAGATTTTGGACGACGAGTCCCCGGATGCTAAGGCGACCGAGGCCTATGAGGAAGTCGAGGAGTTCGACCCGTTTGAGGGCATGAGCGACGAGGAGCTCGACGCCCTGTGCGATGAGGACGACAGCCTCGCGGGCTTTGGCGACGTTGAGCCCGGTTTCCGCAGTGGCTTCGTGGCCTTGGTCGGCCGCCCCAACGCCGGTAAGTCAACGCTGCTCAACGCCTGCTATGGCAAAAAGGTCGCCATCACCTCGCCGGTGGCCCAGACGACCCGCCGCCGCATGCGCGCCGTCGTCAACCGCCCCGGCTACCAGCTGGTCTTTGTCGATACCCCGGGTATCCACAAGCCCAAGGACGGTCTAGGGTCCGAGCTGAACAAGAGCGCGCTGTTCGAGCTGAACGATGTCGATGTTGTCGCGTTTTTGATTGATGCCACCAAACCGATCGGCAGGGGAGACGCCTGGGTTGCCGAGCGTGTCAAGAATGCCCGTTCCAAGAAGGTCCTGGTGCTCACCAAGGCCGATGAGGCCGACCCCGCACAGGTCATGGAGCAGCTTAAGGCAGCCCACGAGCTTATGGACTTTGACGACGAGATCGTGACGTCGTCGGTCAAGAACTTCAACGTCGATGCCTTTATCGAGACCGTTGCGCACTTTTTGCCCGAGGGCCCGCGTTGGTTCCCCGAGGACATGGGTACCGACGCTTCTGACGAGACGCTCGTTGCCGAGTTTGTGCGCGAGAAGGTCTTGCGCCGCACCCGTGATGAGATCCCTCACTCCGTTGGCGTAATCTGCGACGCGCTCGAGCAGACCAAGAAGGTGCTGCGCGTGCACGCCACTATTTACGTCGAGCGCGAGGGCCAAAAGGGCATCATCATCGGCAAGGGCGGCGAGATGATCAAGCATATCGGTATCGACGCCCGTCGCGATCTTGAGCGCATTTTTGGCACGCAGGTCTTTTTGGAGCTGGACGTGAAGGTCAAGGCCGGCTGGCGTGACGACGAGGCCCAGATTCGCCGCTTTGGCTACAACGCCGAGGACTAAGGACGCGCAGCGCGCATGGCAGGCTCCCGGACATATCGCACGAAGGTGCTCGTGCTCGACAAGACCAAGCTCAAAGAGACCGATCTGATTCTGACGATGCTTGACGAGCGGGGTCGTCAGGTTCGTGCCGTGGCAAAGGGGGCCCGCAAACCCGGTGGGCGCTTGGCGGCGCGCTGCGAATTATTCTGTACCGTCGATATGCTGCTCGCACATGGACGCTCGCTCGACGTTGTTTCTCAGGCCGAGCTTTTGGAAGCGCCGGTTGGCGCCGCGCCCGATTACGAGACGACCTGCGCCGCAAGCGCGATTGCCGAGGTCGCGCGCGTGTGCTCATTCGAGGACGCCGAGGACCCGTTTACCTTTGCCATCACGCAGCGGGCGCTCACGCTTGTCGGCTGTGGGCTCGACTCGGCACATATGGACCTGCTCGTGGCGGCCTTTGTCTTTAAACTTCTGTCGCACGTGGGCTATCGACCCGATTTTTCGGCCTGCGTGCTGTGCGGAGACCCCATGCTGTCGTACTTTTCGCCCCAGGCGGGCGGGCTCATGTGCGGTTCGTGCGCGTCGAGCGTTCCGGGTGCCGAGCTGGTTTCGACCGGTGAGGTCGAGTGGCTGCGCGCCCTCATGTCCATGACCTTCGATGCACTCATGGTCGAGCGAATCGACCCGCATACGGCGGCGTTCTTGCTCGGGCTTTCGCATGTGTGGGCTGCGACGCACACCGACCAGCGCCTCCGTGCGATGGAATTCATGTTGGGTCGGTGATGATGCGCATGGGCGGTCTGCTTGTGGTAACATACCGACCTGTTGGTACCTCGACCTTGGATGCTCGCTCCACCGACGGCTTCCCAGTCCGAGGCGAATAGTGTCGCCCGCGGGCGACAAGAAACGAAAGGTGAAACAATGACTGTTTCCAAAGAGCGCAAGGCTGAGCTGACTGCCCAGTTCGGTAACACCCCGGTCGACACCGGCAACCCCAAGGTTCAGGTCGCCATCCTGTCCGAGCGCATCAAGGAGCTGACCGAGCACATGAAGTCCCACCAGAAGGACTTCCACACCCGTCGTGGCCTGCTCATGCTCGTCGGCCGTCGTCGTCGTCTTCTCTCCTACATCAAGAAGAACGACATCGTCGAGTACCGTGAGCTCATCAAGGCTCTGGGCATCCGCGACAACATCCAGTAAGGATTTGTACATGCTAAGAGCGTCCTGCGCAGCGGGGCGCTCTTTTTGTGTAAGGGCGCGAACAATCACGCTCTGAAGCGTGGCGGGGGCAGGGGGCCCGCGTCACATGAGAAGCCCACAGGCAAGGGGCCTGTGGGGTAAAGGAGAACAATGACACTCGTATCCAAGACCTTTGAGCTGTACGGCAAGACCTACACCTTTGAGTCCGGCGAGCTTGCCAAGCAGGCCACCGGCGCCTGCCTGGTCAAGCAGGGCGACACCACGATGCTCGACACCGTGGTTGTCTCCAAGGAGCGCAAGAACTACGACTTCTTCCCGCTGACCGTCGACTTCAACGAGAAGATGTACGCAGCCGGCCGCATCCCGGGTGGTTACCTCAAGCGTGAGGGCCGTCCCAGCGAGAAGGCCACGCTCACCGCGCGCATGATTGACCGTCCGATTCGCCCGAGCTTCCCGGACGGCTTCCGCAACGAGGTGCACATTGTCGCCACCTCGCTCGTCGCCGACCAGGTCAACCCCTTCGACGTCATCAACGTCATGGGTGCCTCCCTGGCCATGACGCTCGGCGGCGTGCCCTTCGAGGGTCCGCTTGCCTGCGTGCGCATCGGCCGCAACGTGGAGACCGGCGAGTTTATCGTCAACCCCACCTATGAGGAGCGCGAGAACTCCGATCTGGACCTGGAGCTGGGTGGCTCCGCCGACTTCATCTCGATGGTCGAGGCCGGCGCCGAGGAGATCTCCGAGGACGACATGCTCGCCGCCATGAAGTTTGGCCAGGAGGCCCTTGCTGCCTTCTGCCAGGCTCAGGACGAGTTTGTCGCCGAGTGGGAGCAGGTCAACGGCGCCATCGTCAAGAAGGAGTACCCGCTCGACCAGCCCGTCGAGGAGGTCCAGGAGCGCATCTTCGCCCACTACGACGAGATGGCAGCCGCCCTTCGCGACGCCGACAAGCTCTCCCGTATCGGTAAGGTCGAGGCTCTGAAGGAGTCCATCCGTGCCGAGTTCACCGAGGAGGAGCAGTCCGCTTGGGAGCGCGAGATTCCCGTGGCGCTCAAGAAGCTCGAGAAGAAGGCTATGCGTACCATGGTCGTCGAGACCGGCGAGCGCGTCGACGGCCGTGCCGCCGATGAGATTCGCCCCATCATGGTGAAGGATAACTACCTGCCGCTCGTTCACGGCTCCGGTCTGTTCCAGCGTGGCCAGACCCAGGTGCTTTCCGTCCTGTCGCTCGGTATGCTCAACGAGGGCCAGCGTCTGGATACCATCGAGCCCACCGAGGGCAAGCGCTACATGCACCACTACAACTTCCCGCCGTTCTGCACCGGCGAGACCGGCCGCATGGGCAGCCCCAAGCGCCGCGAGATCGGCCACGGCAACCTGGCTGAGCGCGCTTTGCTTCCGGTGCTCCCCGACGAGAACGAGTTCCCCTACGCCATCCGCGTCGTCTCCGAGGTCATGGAGTCCAACGGCTCCTCTTCGATGGCTTCGACCTGCGGCTCCACGCTCGCCCTTATGGACGGCGGCGTGCCCATTAAGCGCCCGGTCTCCGGTATCGCCATGGGCCTGATCCAGGAGGAGGGCAAGACCGTGGTCCTGTCCGACATCCAGGGTCTCGAGGACTTCCTTGGCGACATGGACTTTAAGGTCACCGGCACCACCGAGGGCATTACCGCTCTGCAGATGGACAACAAGGCCACTGGTCTTACCTTTGACATCTTGGCCCGCGCCCTGCAGCAGGCCAAGGAGGGTCGCGCCTTCATCCTGCAGAAGATGCTCGATGTGATCCCCGAGCCGCGCCACACCACGCGCAGCACCGCTCCGCGTATCGTCTCCATCCAGGTTCCGACTGACAAGATTCGCGACGTCATCGGTTCCGGCGGTAAGGTCATCCGCGGCATCCAGGACGAGACCGGCGCTTCGGTCGACATCCAGGAGGACGGCACCGTCTTTGTCGGCGGCACCGGCGAGTCCGTCGATCAGGCTGTCGAGCGTATCAAGCTCATCATCAAGGTTCCCGAGCCGGGCGAGGAGTACACCGGTCGTGTGGTCTCCATCCAGCCCTTCGGCGCCTTCGTCAACCTGCTGCCCGGCAAGGACGGCCTGCTGCACATCTCCCGCGTCGCCAAGGGCCGCGTGGAGAAGGTCGAGGATGTCCTTAACGTGGGCGACGAGGTCAAGGTCGTCGTCATTGAGGTCGACGATCGCGGCAAGATCTCGCTCGATCGTCTTGACAAGCCCGAGGCTCCGGCTCGCGCCGAGGGTACCTCCGAGGGCGACGGCGAGCACTTCCAGCGTCGTGAGCGTCCGCGTCGCGAGCGCTCCGAGCGCAGCGACCGTCCGCGCCGTCCCGGCGACAACGGAGGCCGCAAGCCCCGCCGTCACCACGACGCCGAGTAACAGCCGTACATAAGCAGCACCGCAAGGGCGACTCCGGACAGGGGTCGCCCTTTTGCTTGCGCCCGGGAGGGCCGCATATGAAATTTCCTGCTCTACAGTCCTGCGCAAGACGGAAAGCACATTAAGTGCTTTCCTTTGCGTGCGGAACTCGCGATAAACTTCATCAGTGCCCGCCCCACGGGAAACCGGCGGGATAGACCGGTTCAGATGGGGCTTTAATGCATGGGTGGTCTGTATTGGTTCAAATGGGTATCATACTGTGGTTATTGCATCGACTCTGTGATGCATGTTTGTACGTTCCCGGCGGTCGGTTTGCCAGAAGCGCCCCGTCGGTTGTTCCAGACCCGTTTCGAAGAAAGGAAACCACACTAACCTATGGCAGCTAAAAAATCATCTCCCTTGAAGATCATCCCGCTTGGCGGCCTTGACGGCATCGGCAAGAATATGACGGTCTTCGAGTGCGGCGACGACATGGTGCTCGTCGACGCCGGCCTCATGTTCCCGGATGACTCCCAGCCTGGTATCGACCTGGTGCTTCCCGACTACACCTATGTTCTGGAGAACGAGGAGAAGCTCCGCGGTATCGTCGTCACTCACGGCCACGAGGACCACACCGGTTCGCTTCCGTATCTGCTGCAGGACCTCAACAATAAGGTGCCCATCTTCTCGAGCAAGCTGACGCTCGGTTTTATCGAGGGCAAGCTCTCCGAGTTCCGCATCCGCGCGCCTAAGTTCCGCGAGGTCAAGGGCGGCAGCCATGTCAACCTCGGCGGCATCTCGCTCGACTTCTTCTCGATGACGCACTCCATCCCCGGCGCTCTGGGCGTGTTCATCCGCACCAATCAGGGCACCGTTATGCACACCGGCGACTTTAAGCTCGACCAGACGCCCATCGACGGCGTCACGCCCGACTACGCCGCTATCAGCCGCTTTGCCAAGCAGGGCATCGACCTGCTGCTTTCCGACTCAACTAATGCCACGGTTCCCGGCTTTACCAAGTCCGAGGCCGAGGTTGGTCCCAACCTGTTGCACGCCATCAAGAACGCCCCGGGTCGCGTGTTCGTCGCGTCGTTCTCGAGCCACATCCATCGTCTGCAGCAGATCTGCGATGCCGCCCGCAAGTGCGGCCGTAAGGTCGTTGTGACCGGTCGCTCCATGCTCACGAACACCCGCGTGGCGCGTGAGCTGGGCTACCTCAACATCGATGACGTCGATATCATCGATGCCTTCGATATCGATAACCTGCCCGACGATAAGATTGTCGTCATGTGCACTGGTTCGCAGGGCGAGCCGCTGTCGGCCCTGTCCCGCATGGCCAATGGCGAGCACAAGACGCTCTCCATCCACGAGGGCGATACCGTTATCCTCTCTGCAACTCCTGTTCCTGGCAATGAGAAAGCCGTCCAGCAGGTCGTCAACAGCCTGGCTAAGCTCGGCTGCGACGTGTGGGATAAGAACCGCGCTCTCGTCCACGTCTCCGGTCACGGTAGCCAGGAGGAGCTCAAGCTCCTGATGGCCATGGCCAAGCCCACGTACTTTATGCCGGTTCACGGTGAGGCCGTGCATCTGCGCGCCCATGCCCAGCTGGCCCGTAAGATGGGTCTCAAGGACGATCATATCTTTATCCTCGATAACGGCGACACGCTCGAGATGCGCGGCGGTATCGTCAAGCGCGGTGCGCCCGTCGAGTCCGGTGTCGTCTACGTCGACGGCCTGCGTATCGGCGATACCGACCCCATTGTCCTGCGCGATCGTCAGAAGCTCGCCAACGACGGTATGGTTACCGCTGTTGCCATCGTCTCGCTTAAGCACAAGAAGATCGAGGCCATCGAGTTCTCGGGCCGTGGTGTCTCGTTTGCCATCGACGACCAGTTCTCCGAGGATGCCTCCGCATCCATTATGAAGACGATCGAGAAGGGCAAGTTCAGCTTTACGAGCAGCGGTTCCGATGCCATTCGCAAGGCCGTGCGCGATTCGCTCTCCAACTTTATCTGGAGCCGTACGCGCACTCGTCCGATGATCATCCCGGTCGTCATGGAGGTTTAGTTTGGCGCGCGGATCAGCACAAAACGCCAAAGGTAATAAGGCCAATAACCAACCGGCATCTGCTAAGGGTGCCGGTTCCCATCTGCGTGCCAATAAGGGCCACGAGTCCGAGTTTGATGAGTTTGAGCCCCTGGTCGAGCCTTCGGCCAATCGCGATATCGCCGGTGTGGTCATCGCCGTTTTGGCGATCGCGTCCTTCATTGCCGTGATCTCTCCGGCAACAGCGCCCGTGACGGCTGCGGTTGCCGGTTTCTACCACCTGGGCTTTGGTCTGGGCGCCTACGTGCTGCCGATCGTCATCTTGCTGTTTGCCGCCACGCTCTTTTTGGGTGAGGACTCGCCGCTCAACGTGCGCTCTGTTGCGGGCGGCGCCTTGGTCTTTATCGCCGTCGTCTCCATTCTTTCGCTGATGGTGCCGGGCACGAGCGATTCGTGCGACCTTATGTTTACGCCGCAGAACCTTTCCGTGTCGGGCGGCTACATTGGCGCCTTTATCGCAAGTGCCTTGCAAAACGCCTTGGGTAAACCTATCGCCATGGTTGTCTTGCTGGGGCTTGTCGTCGTTGGTTTGGTCATTATCGGCTTTTCGGTGGGTGGCGTTTTGCGCTCCGCACGCGATCGCGCTGCCGATTTTGCCGAGCGTCGACGTGCCGATGTCAATGCGAGCCCGTGGGGCGATGAAGAGGCCCTGTCTGTTCCCGGCGTCGCTCGTCCGCACCTGAGCATTTTGCGCCAGAAGGGGACTGACGCCGCGGTGACCACGGTCATGGGTGGCGATGTCGACCCGGTTTTGGATGACGACGAGGACGATGACCCGTTTGTCGACGTATCCGAGTCGGTTGAAGCCGAGCGGGCCAAGACCACGCTGCTGCCGCGCCGTCATGCCAAGAAGGGCAAGACGGTTCCCAAGCTCAATACGAGTGAGCCCGACCCGTCTTGGTCCGATAGCGAGATTGAGCTCACCGAGGGCGATGACGAGGACGACGAGGCTCCGATTGAGACCGCAAAGACAACTTTGCTGCCGCGTCGCCATGCAAAGCGCGGCCAGGTCACCGGACAACTTTCGATGGAGGACGATCCGGACAAGGTTGACGAGTCCGAGCCGCCGTTTGCCGTGAACCCTGTTTCGGCCGCACCTCAGATTCCCGACTTCTTAAAGCATCCCAAGGTTGCCGATGCGCCTGCCACGAGTGCTGTCGAATCGGCTGCGGCTCGTGATGGGGGAGCGGACGGCGGCGCCGCAGATAACGAGGGCGAAGAAGAGGACGGCCTCAAGCTTCCGCCGCTCGAAATCCTACATGCCAACCCGCAGTCGGCTTCTGCCGCGTCTTCGGATAAGGAGCTGGAGCAGACCGCTGAGTCACTGCAATCCACCTTGCTTGAGTTTGGCCGCAGTGCCCGCGTGGTCGGCTGGATCGCCGGCCCCACGGTGACGACCTTTAAGCTGCAACCTGGCGAGGGCGAGCGCGTGAGCAAGATTTCGAGCCTCGAGGACGATATTGCGCTTTCGCTCGCCGCCCAGTCGGTTCGTATCTTTGCCCCGATCCCCGGCACCTCTCTCGTTGGTATCGAGATTCCCAACCGCAAGCGCCAGAACGTCAATCTGGGCGACGTGCTGCCCTATGTGAAGGGCGGTCCGCTCGAGCTCGCCATCGGCCGCGACGCCGAGGGCACGCCGGTTGTCGCCGACCTCGCCAAGATGCCTCACCTGTTGATTGCCGGTACGACCGGTTCTGGTAAGTCGGTGATGATCAACTCCATCATCACGACCTTGCTCATGCGCGCCCTTCCCGAGGACGTTCGCCTGATCATGGTCGACCCCAAGCGCGTCGAGCTTGCGGGCTATAACGGTCTGCCGCATCTCTATGTGCCCGTGGTGACCGAGCCCAAGCAGGCCGCGAGCGCTCTGCAATGGGCTGTGTCCGAGATGGAGCGTCGCCTGAAGGTCTTCGAGCGTCTCAACGTGCGTAAGATCTCGACCTACAACGAAAAGCAGGCTGCTGGCGAGTTTGAGCATTACGACAATCCGCCGCAAAAGATGCCCTACCTTGTCATTATCATTGACGAGCTCTCTGACCTGATGATGGTCGCCGGTAAGGATGTCGAGGCCTCGATCGTGCGTATTGCACAGCTGGGCCGTGCCGCCGGTATTCACCTTATCGTTGCCACGCAGCGCCCCAGCTCCAACGTGGTGACGGGCCTCATTAAGGCCAACATCACCAACCGTATCGCCTTTAACGTCGCCACGGGCATCGACTCGCGCGTCATCATCGACCAGATGGGCGCCGAGAAGCTCACCGGTTTGGGCGACATGTTGTTCTCCAAGGTCGACTGGGGCAAGCCCCGCCGTATCCAGGGCTGCTTTGTCTCGGATGATGAGATCAACGAGATTGTCGAGTTCGTCAAGTCGCAGAGTGAGCCCGACTACCACGAGGAGATTCTGTCCGCCGTGGCGCCCGCTTCCATGTCCATGGCTGGTGGCGGCGGCATTGTCCGCACCGGAGTAGCCGAGCCGCAAGACGATGATCCGCTCATTTGGGAAGCCGCCCATATTGTGGTGGAATCGCAGCTTGGCTCCACATCTGGCCTGCAACGTCGTCTGAAGGTTGGCTATGCGCGTGCCGGGCGTATTATGGACATGCTGGAAGAAAAGGGTGTCGTCGGCTCGCCCGACGGTTCCAAGCCGCGCGAGGTCCTGTTGGACGAGGAGGGGCTTGCCGCGCTGGAATCTGTCGACGCCGAGATGGCACGTGAAGATCGTGAGTTTGGAGGATTCTGATGGCTGCACGCTTTGGTGACATGCTGCTCGAGCAGCGTCGCCGAATGGGCCTTTCCATTCAGCAGGTCGCCAACACCATCAAAATCAGGCCGCAGATCATCGAGTTTTTCGAGACCGGTAACTTTGCTTCGATGCCGCCGCGCGGCTATGCGCAGGGCATGATTTCGAGCTATGCTCGCTTTTTGGGCCTCAATCCGCGCGAGGTCGTCAATGCCTACTTTGACGAGCTGATGGCATACGAGCGCGAGACGTCGCAGCAGGGCGGTCGTTTTCAGGACGCCGCCGGCTATGTCAATTCACGTTCCTCGGTGGATAATGGGCGCTTCTTGATGGTTCAGGGTGGTCGCTCAACGCGTTATGGTCAGCGTCCGCAGCAGGCTGGCTATATTACCGAGACGGGTTCGGGCGAGGAGATTCGCTCACAGCGTGACCGGTTCCGCAGTACGCCGATGCCCGAGGACCGTGCACTTCCCGCTGCCCGCGGCGTGGCGCGTGACCCTCGTGCCGGCTACGGCGACGGCGGCTATTCCGATCGCGGTCACCGTGGTATCTCCACCGGACGTTCTCGCAGTGGCTATGCGGACGCCGATGCCACGCAGGTGACGCCGCGTCTTCGCTCTCAATCACAGCCGTATGGCCAGCGCTCTTCGGCTCCACGTGCGTGCCAGCGTGGCTATCAAGGCCGCGGTGAACTTGCGCCCCGCTCGGGTCAGCGCAGCCTTCAGGGCCAGGGTGGCTATCGCGGCCGTTCCGACAGCAATCGTGGTCGTATGCCTCAGGGAGGCGGCCGCAGCAGTTCCAGTCGTGGACGCGGCGGTTCCCGTACTCCTCAAAACAACGGTCTCGATCCGCGTATCGTCTACGCCGGCATCGGTGCCGTGGCGTTGCTGCTGATCGTGCTCATCGTGGTACTTCTGCGCGGCTGCGCATCTTCGACGCCCGAGACCACGCCCGAGACGCCCACTGCCACCAAGACGACGACTAAGAAGTCTTCTAAGAAGACCGAAACGGTCGACGAGGACGAAGACACCGATGAGGCGACGGATGAGTCGACCGATTCGGACGTCACCAAGACGACGGCTAAAAAGGAAGAGAACGAGGTAACGAAGGTCAAGGTCTCCGTTGCCAAGGGAAAGACCGCCTGGATTGAGGTCAAGGTCGACGGCAAGTCGGTCTATGGCGCCCAGGCGACTGGCCCCTTTGAGCAGGAGTACACGCCCGAGTCCTCGATCGAGATCACCACGTCCAAGCCTTCCGATGTCACCGTTACCAAGAACGGCGAAAAGGTCCGTTACGATACCAAGACCTCGGGCGTGGCGCGTGTGACGATCACCGTTCCCAAGAAGGAAACGACTGATTCCGAGAATGGTGAAAGTTCTGATGGTGCCGACACCACCGATGGTACCGATGCCCAGTCCACGGATGGCGCCGATACCGCAACTGACGGCCAGGCGCCCACCGATTCTACCGACTATTCGTACGATAGCTACTAAGCCGCTCGTACGCGAAAGGAAACATCATGGCTAAAGATTCCAGCTTCGACGTCGTGTCCGAGGTCAACATTCAAGAGGTCGACAACGCCTTCCAGCAGACCACGCGCGAGATTTCCCAGCGCTATGACCTGAAGGATTCCGGCGCCACGATCGAGCTTTCGAAGGGCGACAAGCTCTTTACGATTAACGCCCCGGCCGACTTTGTCTCCAAGCAGATCATCGATGTCCTGAGCTCCAAGCTCATCAAGCGCGGCATCGACCTCAAGGCTGTCTCTTGGGATGCTCCACAGGCGGCATCGGGCGGCACCGTGCGCGTGCTCGGCCATATCGTCGAGGGTATCGACCAGGCGACCGCCAAGAAGATCAACAAGGACATCAAGGACCAAAAGCTCAAGGTCAAGGTGACTATCGAGGCCGACAAGCTGCGTGTTTCCTCTGCTTCGAAGGACGCGTTGCAGACCGTGATCCAGTTCCTGCGCGACCAGGACTACGGCCAGCCGCTGCAGTTCACCAACTACCGCTAATATCATTCGAAAGGACTGCTCTCCAACATGGATACACCGTTGGGCTCCGTGCTCTACATCACCCTCGGGTGCGCTAAGAACGAGGTTGACACCGACCGCATGCGTTCTCTTTTGACCGCCGCGGGCTACGAGGAGGCATTCGACCCACAGGATGCCGATATCGCCATCGTCAATACATGCTCGTTCCTCGCCTCCGCAACGTCCGAGAGCATCGAGACCACGCTCGAGCTCGCCAACGAGGTTCAGGACGGCGTTCGTTCTTGTCCCATCGTCATGTGCGGCTGTGTGCCGTCGCGCTATGGCGACGACCTGCCTGACGAGCTGCCCGAGGTCGCTGCCTTTGTGAAGGCCGACGAGGAGGACGGCATCGTGGCGGTCATCGATGGCGTGCTGGGTGTCGAGCGTGAGATCGCTGCCTATATTCCGCAAGTCAAGCGCACTGTCGAGGGCGCTGTTGCTTACGTCAAGATTTCCGATGGCTGCAACCGCTTCTGCAGCTTCTGCATGATCCCCTATATTCGCGGTCGCTATCATTCGCGCAATGCCGAGAGCATTATCTCCGAGGTACGCGACCTGGTTGCCGGCGGTGTGCGCGAGATCGTGCTGATCGGCCAGGACACGGGTATTTGGGGCACCGACTTTGCCGACGAAGACGCCACCGATGGCTCGCCGCGCAATCTGGCGCAGCTGCTGCATGCCGTCGCCGAGGCCGTGCGCCCGCACAACGTCTGGGTCCGCGTGCTCTATCTGCAGCCCGAGGGCATGACCGACGAGCTTATCGATACGATTCGCGATACGCCCGAGGTGCTGCCCTATATCGATATCCCCGTGCAGCACTGCGACGCGCGCATCCTCAAGGCTATGCGCCGTTCTGGTTCGCGCCAGGAGCTCGAGGACCTGTTTCGCGATCTGCGTGAGCGTATCCCCGGCATCGTGATCCGTTCCACGGCCATGGTCGGCTTCCCGACCGAGACCGACGACGAGTTCCGCGACCTTATCGACTTTATGGACACCGTCGGCTTTGACTACACGAGTGTCTTTGCCTACTCGCAGGAGGAGGGCAGCCTGGCCGCTAAGATGGAGGGTCAGGTCGATGAGGAGGTCAAGCTCGAGCGCGCCCAGGAGGCCATGGACCTGGCCGAGTCGCTCGGTTTTGCCGCCACCGCCGCACATGTGGGCGAGCGCGCCCAGGTGATTGTCGACGGCATCGAGGAGACCGAGGACGGCGCCGAGCTGATCGGCCATGCTTGGTTCCAGGCGCCCGATTCCGATGGCGCGGTGCACTTGGACGCCAGCGAGGCGTCCGTGGGCGATATTCTGACGGTCGAGTTTACCGATAGCTTCTGCTATGAGCTTATCGGCCATGTTGTGGAGTAGGAGAGCATCGTGGCAAACGAGAGCAATAAGGAACTGACGAGTGTTTGGACGCCCGCCAACATCGTGACGTGCGTGCGCATCGTCTTTATCCCGGTGTTCATGATCGTGTCGGCGCTTTCTCACACGAGTGTTGCCGGTACAGATTGGAGCACCTTCGACGGCCCGCTCGCCGCCGCTGCCTTCATTCTGTATGTGATCCTGTCGTGCACCGATAAGGTCGACGGCTACCTGGCGCGCTCGCGCAACGAGATTACCGATTTCGGTAAGTTCTTGGACCCCATCGCCGACAAGCTGCTCGTGTTCTCGGCCTTGCTGCTGTTCTTGGACTTTGGCACCGTGACGGTTTGGTCCGTGTTCATCATCTTGTTCCGCGAGCTGTTGGTAAGCGCCCTGCGCATGGTTGCGAGTGCCGCCGGCGTGGTCGTTGCCGCCGATAAGCTTGGCAAGTACAAGACGGCGACCACGATGGTCTCCATCTGCGGTTACCTGTGCGTCTTTGCGATGGCCGGCTTGCACCTTGGCCCGCTGGCGCTGACGCTCGGCATCTACTCGGTGTCGCGCTTCCTGTACGCCGTTGCCGTTGTCCTGACCGTTATCTCGGGCGCCCAATACTTCTGGAACTGCCGCAAGATCGTCTTTTCGATCTAGGTCCTGGTGGGTATGACGGACTCTTTTGATCAGATTTCCGCACATAACGAGGAGCTGGCGCGTCATATTGTCGAGCGCGCGAGCGCTCGGGGCGTGACGGTTTCGACGGCTGAGTCGCTGACAGCAGGTATGATCGCCTCGACGATTGCCGATATCCCGGGCGCCTCGGTGGTGCTGCGTGGCGGTGCGGTGACCTACTGCGATGAGATCAAGCATCGCGTTTTGGGTGTTGATCAGGAGACGCTCGACCGCTATACCGCGGTGTCGCATCAGACCGCGCGCGAGATGGCGGCGGGTTCGCTGGAGCTGTACCAGAGCGATATTGCAGTGAGCGCAACGGGTTATGCCGGCCCCGGCGGCGGCACTGAGGACGATCCGGCTGGCACTTTCTATATTGGCTGGGCGTATCGCGCGGCTGATGGGGAAGTGCCGGTCGTGGACTCTGTGCGCTGCCACTATGAGGGCGACCGTTCGTGTGTTCGTGCCCATGCGGTCGCGGAGGCATTGGGACGCATTGCCCTTGTGCTCAACTCTATGGAATAGACGTGTTTTAAGGGGCCTTCGGGCCCCTTAATTGTGGAG
Organism: Collinsella aerofaciens; assembly: GCF_964243765.1. Taxonomy (GTDB): domain Bacteria; phylum Actinomycetota; class Coriobacteriia; order Coriobacteriales; family Coriobacteriaceae; genus Collinsella; species Collinsella aerofaciens_BU. Next base: position 199,475 of record NZ_CAXTGI010000002.1, read on the forward strand.
ATAGGGACCCCTGACGAATTTAGCGTTTGCGCTGGTCATAGGTGTATTTTTGCCTTTCTTGTTCTTATTTGCCCCTTTGTGGTCAAGCATTTGGTCAGTGTTTGGTCGGCGTTTGGTTGGGTTTTGGAAAGACTGCCTGCATATGATTGGCCTGAACGGTTGACCACGAACAGCCGTTCGTTTATTATCGATGCAGGTTGTTAAGAGGAGGGCTATTCATGGCCAAGAATTCAGGTCCCGTACGTACCGTTCATGCTCGCACGACGGGTAAAGAGCGCGATGAGATGATCGCCACCACCAAGGCCGAGATCGAGAAGAAGTTCGGTCAAGGCTCCATCATGAGGTATGGTGACGGCGGCCCCGAGCTTGAGGTTGAGGCCATCCCCACGGGCGCTCTGGCACTCGATGCCGCTCTGGGTATCGGCGGTGTGCCGCGCGGCCGTATCGTCGAGATTTACGGTCCTGAGTCCTCCGGTAAGACGACGCTTTCGCTTGAGATCCTGGCCGAAGCCCAGGCTATGGGCGGCGTGGTGGCATTTATCGATGCCGAGCACGCGCTCGATCCCACGTATGCCGCGCGCATTGGCGTGGATATCGACGAGGTACTGATTTCCCAGCCTGATACGGGTGAGCAGGCGCTCGAGATTGTTGACATGCTCGTGCGTTCCGGCGCCATCGATGCCATCGTCGTCGACTCCGTCGCCGCGCTGACCCCGCGTGCCGAGATCGAGGGAGAGATCGGCGATACCACGGTCGGATTGCAAGCTCGTCTGATGAGTCAGGCGCTCCGCAAGCTCGCCGGCTCGCTGTCCAAGTCCAACACGACATGCATCTTCATTAACCAGCTGCGAGAGAAGATCGGCGTCATGTTCGGCAACCCCGAGACCACGACGGGCGGCCGCGCCCTTAAGTTCTTCTCTTCGGTGCGTATCGACATTCGCCGCATCGACAGCATTAAGCTTAAGGATGAGGTTATCGGTAACCGCGTGCGCACCAAGGTCGTTAAGAACAAGGTGGCAGCTCCGTTCCGTTCTGCTGAGTTCGACATCATGTACGGTACGGGCATCTCTAAGGAGGGCTCGATTCTGGACATGGCTGTCGAGTGCGGCATTTGCAAGAAGATGGGCTCCTGGTTTGCCTATGGCGAGGACAAGCTCGGCAACGGTCGCGAGGCCGCCAAGGCGTTCCTGCGCGAACACCCCGATTGCGCCGACGAGATTGAGCATAAGGTCCGCCTTGCCTGCGGGCTTGAGTTTGATGACGATGCTCCGTCCGAGGTCGAGCTGACCGATCAGCCTGCGCCTGAGGAGTTTGACGAGCTTTACGCCATCGATGGTTCCGCCATGCTCGATGATGACGACGAGTAGCGGTTACGCTCATGTCGTATACGGTGACCGAGGCCACAGTCGTCTTTCCCGATAAGAAGGCGGCCTCCTCGTTCTCGAGCGGGTATGCGTCCAAAAAGCCTTGCGCACATATCGATTGTGAGCTTGAGGGCGGTTTTGAGCGGTCCATTTGGATTCCCGTGCGGGTCGCGCGCCTGTATGTCAAAAATCGCCCCGATCTTCCCTGTGATTGGGATAACTTTCGTGAAGCGGTGCAGCTCATCGAGCGTAAATGTGCACTTACCATGGTGACCGAGATGCTATCGCGACGCGACCATGCGACGGGTGAGGTCCGTGATAAGTTGGCACGCTACGGCTTTCGCCAGCCCGCGATCGATTTCGCCGTCGAGCGCGCCACCGAGTATCGCTTTTTAGACGAGAACCGCTTTTGCTCGTACTTTATCGAGGAACACAAGCGGCGCGGTTGGGGACAGCGTAAAATCGAGACCGAGCTCAAGCGCCGTCATGTCGTGCTCGATGACATTCCCGGTTATCCCGAGGATTATTTTGCCGTCGAAGACGATTTGGCGCGTGCGTCAGCCCTGCTCGCCAAGCGGCGTGTTCCAGAGACGCGCGGATTCGAAAAACTGGTTCGGTTTTTGATGGGCAAGGGCTTCTCGTATCACATCGCCGCCGATGCCGTTAAGGCACGTCTCGATGCCGAACGTGAGGAATGTGCGGTTTAGGCGTATGCGTTTTGTGCCCCTGCCGTTCACCGCGTTTTAGCCGCCGTGCTGGGGCCATTTATTTGACAGTTGTTGTGGTTCAACGTACGATAAACACTGTCATTTGCTTTGTGATATGTGCTCATCTGTGATGAGTTTGTTTATATGTTTATCTGTATCCGACCCGCATAAGCTGCGCCCATATTACTCAAATGTCGCGAGCCGTTCGTAAGGACGGTTCGCTTTGTTGTGTAACGAATCCATAAAAAGGAGTGAGCATGCCTATCATCGCAGCGCTCGTTGGCATCGTTTTGGGTGCCATCGCCGCCATTGCCTACATGCGCACCGCCAAGCAGGGTAGTCTTCACGAGGCCGACGAAAAAATCCAGTCGGCACACGCACAGGCTGAGTCCCTGATCGGTGATGCCAAGCGTCAGGCCGAGACCCTCAAAAAAGAGGCTCTGCTCGAGGCTAAAGAGGAGATCATCAAGAACAAGCAGGCCGCCGAGGCCGAGGACAAGCAGCGTAAGAACGAGATTCGTACGCTCGAGAACCGCGTGATGCAGCGCGAGGAATCCCTCGATCGCCGCAACGACGCTCTCGACAAGCGCGAGCATCAGCTGTCCAGTCAGGCTGGTCAGGTCGAGAAGCGTTCTCGTGAGCTCGAGGAGCTCTGCGCAAAGCAGACCTCCGAGCTCGAGCGTATCGCCGACCTTACCCGCGAGGACGCCCACAAGGAGCTCCTCGATAAGGTTCGCGGCGAGGTCACCCACGAGGCCGCCACGATCATTCGCGAGTCCGAGCAGCAGGTTCGCGCTGAGTGCCACAAGACCGCCCAGGAGATTCTGTCCCTGGCGATTCAGCGCTGCGCTGCCGACCACACTGCCGAGGTTACCGTTACCTCCGTGCACATTCCCTCTGATGACCTCAAGGGCCGTATCATCGGTCGCGAGGGTCGCAACATCCGGACCTTCGAGCAGGTTTCCGGCGTCAATCTCGTGATCGACGACACGCCCGAGACCGTCGTTCTTTCGAGCTTCGACCCGGTCCGTCGTGAGACCGCCCGTGTCGCCCTCGAGAACCTCATCGCCGACGGCCGCATTCACCCCGCTCGCATCGAGGAGATGTATCACAAGGCTGCCGACCTGGTTCAGCAGCGCGTGCGTGAGGCTGGCGAGCAGGCTGCCTTCGATACCGGCATCCACGACCTGCACCCCGAGATCGTCAAGACCCTTGGTGCCTTGCGCTACCGTACCTCGTTTGGACAGAACGTGCTTCAGCACTCCCTCGAGGTTTCCGATCTGTGCGGCGTGATGGCTTCCGAGCTTGGCCTGGACGTTGTGACTGCCAAGCGCGCCGGCCTGCTGCACGACCTGGGCAAGGCAATCGACCATGACGTCGAGGGCCCGCATGCCGTCATCGGCGCCGAGCTGGCCCGCCGTTATGGCGAGAAGCCCGTTATCGTCCACGCTATCGAGGCTCACCATGCCGATGTCGACCCCAACACGGTGCTCGATGTCCTGGTGCAGGCCGCCGATGCTGTCTCTGCCTCTCGCCCCGGTGCCCGTCGCGAGTCTGCCGAGAACTACATCAAGCGTCTTGAGAAGCTCGAGGAGATCGCCAACTCCCATGACGGCGTCGAGCGCACCTATGCCATGCAGGCTGGTCGCGAGGTCCACGTCATGGTTCAGCCGGACAAGATCTCCGATGCCCAGTCCACGGTCCTGGCTCACGATATCGCCCATCAGATCGAGGAAGAGATGGAGTATCCCGGTCAGGTGCGCGTCGTCGTGATTCGCGAGAGCCGCGCTGTCGATATCGCTAAATAACATGAGCGACGCGAACGAGCTCATCTCATTTATCGCGTCGATGTCGGGGGAGGGCAACCTTCGCGTCGAGGAGAACCTTGGCGAGGGGTATGTCCGCCTCCGCGTTTCGGAGGCCGAGCGGCGCCAGGCAAAGCACGACATTCAGCATGTCGAGGATATCGTCATCGAAATGCTCCGTAATGCTCGCGATGCCGGCGCCGACAAGGTCTATCTCGCCACGACCAAGGAAGACGGCGTCCGCACGCTTGTCTTTCTGGATAACGGTTCGGGCGTTCCGCAGGATATGCAAGAGCGAATCTTTGATGCCCGCGTTACCTCCAAGCTCGAGAGCATGAAGATGGACCGTTGGGGCGTTCACGGTCGTGGCATGGCATTGTTTTCGATCAAGCAGAACACCGATGAGGCCCGTGTGGTCACGTCCGGTGTCGATCTTGGTTCAGCCTTTAAGGTGAGCGTCGCGGCCGACCGCCTCAGTGAGCGTGCCGATCAGTCCAGCTGGCCCCAGGCCGTCAAGGATGAGGACGGACGTTATGTCTGTGCTCGCGGTCCGCATAATATTATTCGCGCTGCATGTGAGTTTGCGCTCGAGGAGTTGCGTGGTTGCGATGTCTATCTTGGTTCTCCGTCTGAGATTGCTGCGACCCTTTATGCTCAGGCGTCAAGCCGGCTTGATACGTCTCGTCTCCTGTTCATTGATGACGAGAGCGAGCTTCCGGTTGTCGATCGTTTAGGCCTTGCTTCTGATGCCGAGGACTTTATCCGTATCTGTTCGGGTTTGGGTCTTGAGATGTCCGAGCGCACGGCCCATCGCATTTTGGCGGGGCAGATTAAGCCCGTTCGCGGTGTGGCCGCGCGTCTGCTGCGCGAGCGTGATTCGTCCTCGCATGCGCCGGCTCCTGTCGATCTCGCGAAGGATCGTCGCGGGCTACGTATTGCCAAGGATGACATGGCACAGTTTTCGCGTGCTGTGGAGCGCGACTTTAATGACCTTGCTGCCCGGTACTATCTCAACCTTTGCGGCGACCCAAAGATTCGTGTTTCGCGTGATCGAATCACCGTGACCTTTGATCTTGCCAAAGAGGAATAGTGCCTTTACCGAGTCCACTCGGTACGATACAGTTATTGCAGTTAAAACGTACTTTTAAATGCAGGAGTTTCTTCATGGATTGCCTGAAGGTATCAAGCAAATCATCGCCCGCGTCCGTTGCCGGCGCCATCGCCGGCATGGTCAAGGATGGTGTACCCGTCAACATCCAGTGTGTCGGCGCCGGTGCCGTCAACCAGGCCATTAAGGCCGTGGCTATCGCGCGCGGTTTTTTGATTCCAACCGGTTTTGATATTTCCTGCGCGCCCGTGTTCTCCGACATCCTCATTAACGGGGAGTCGCGCACGGCCATCCGCCTTTCTATCTACGTTCACCAGATCAATCGAGCTGCTATGGATAACGTCGTCATGGATGATGTTAAGCCTGTGGCATAGCTTCTGATTGCCTCGTTTTGCTCCCCATCGTTAGGACTTATGCACATGGACCAGCGTTCCGTACGCGATATTCTTGCCGGTAAAACCTACTTTATCCGCACCTTTGGCTGCCAGATGAATCAGCACGATTCCGAGCGCGTGAGCGGTCTGCTTGATTCGTATGGCTGCCTCATGGCGCTCGATCCCGCGCATGCCGATATCGTTGTCTTCATGACGTGCTGCGTGCGCGAGGCCGCCGATACTCGCCTGTACGGTCAGTGCAATTCCTGCAAAAGCCTGCCGCCTTCGCCTTCGGGCAAGCGCGTGGTTGCCGTTGGTGGCTGCATCGCGCAGCGCGATGGCGAGGGCCTGCTCACCAACGTCGATAACGTCAATGTCATCTTTGGCACGCATTCCATCGCGCATGTGGCCGAGCTCATTGCCGAGGCGTTCCTTGATGGCAAGCGTCATATCCGTATCAATGAGCATGAGGATACGGATGCAATGAGCATGCCGTGGCATCGCGAGACTCAGTATCACGCCTGGGTGCCCATCATGACGGGCTGCAATAATTTCTGCACCTATTGCATCGTGCCGTACGTGCGTGGTCGCGAAAAGAGCCGCCCCTTCGAGGAGATTGTCGACGAGGTGACCGGTTTGGTACGCCAGGGCGTGCGTGAGATTACGCTGTTGGGCCAAAACGTTAACTCATATGGTCGCGATCTGTTTGGCAAGCCGCGTTTTGCCGATTTGCTGCGTGCCGTGGGCGATACGGGCGTGGAGCGCATCTTCTTTACGTCTTCGCATCCTAAGGACCTGCTGCCCGAGACCATCGACGCCATGGCCGAGACGCCTGCCGTTATGCCGCAGCTTCACCTGGCCGTCCAGTCAGGTTCGACGCGGATCCTCAAAGAGATGAATCGCCGTTATACACGCGAGGACTATCTGGGCCTGGTCGATCGCATTCGCAACCGCATGCCCGATATCGCGCTCTCGACCGACATTATCGTTGGCTTCCCGGGCGAGACTGAAGAAGACTTTGAGCAGACGCTCTCGCTTGCCGAGACGGTCCGCTATGCTCAGGCCTATACCTTCATCTATTCCAAGCGTGCCGGTACCCCGGCCGCCGAGATTGACGATCCTACGCCGCATGAGGTTATTCTCGAGCGTTTCAACCGCCTGGTTAAGGTTATCGAGACCACGGCATACGAGTATAACCAGGGTGAGCTTCATACTGTGGTTCCGGCGCTCATTGAGGGAACGAGTAAAAAGAACGACGCGGTCCTGCTGGGCAAGAGTCCCAAGAATCAGACCGTGCATGCGCCTATCCCCGAGGGGTACAGCATCGATCAGCTTGTTGGCAAGATCGTTGATGTTGACGTTGACGCTGCCAAGACCTGGTATTTATCCGGTTCCGTTGTGGGCGAGCCGCGCTAATGGTTTCTTCCGGGGCAGGTCTTTCCGCCGTTGCGATCGTCGGTCCGACGGCGGTTGGTAAGAGTGATGTTGCCGACCGTTTGGCAGCTCGTCTTTCGTCCGAAGTGCTGTCGTGCGATGCGATGCAAATCTATCGCGGCATGGACATCGGTACCGCAAAGATGGCGCCCGATGAGTGCACGGCGCCGCTGCGTCTCGTCGACATTGTAGAGCCGGGTGTGGCATATTCTGCTGCGCTTTATCAGGCTGACGCTCGCGCGCATGTTGAACGTCTCCTTGGTTCGGGTTGCCTGCCGGTTTTTTGCGGAGGTACGGGGCTATATCTCAAGGCAGCCCTCGATGAGATGGACTTTCCCTCGGGTGAACTTGAGGACGATCGCCGTGTGGGCTATCAGGAGCTTGCCGAGCGTATTGGCGAGGAAGGACTTCATGCCCTGCTTGCCGAGCGTGATCCAGAATCAGCTGCTGTTATTCATCCCCATAACGTGCGGCGTGTGATTCGCGCGCTCGAAATGCACGATGATGGCGTTTCCTATGCGCAGCAAAAGTCGCAGTTTAGTGTTCCGCGCGAGCATTATCATGCGTTATGGTTTGGCCTGACGCGTAATCGCGAGGTGCTCTACGAGCGCATTAACCAGCGCGTCGATCTAATGTTTGAGCAGGGTCTTGTCGATGAGGTCCGCGGTCTTATGGGCCAGGGGCTGGGAGATGCCCTGACGTCAATGCAGGCAATTGGCTATAAAGAGATCATCGATGCTTTCAATGGCGTTATGAGCATGGACGAGGCTCGTGAACTCATTAAGATGCGTTCGCGTCGCTATGCCAAGCGTCAGCTTTCGTGGTTTAAGCGCGATGACCGTATCGTGTGGTTTGATATGGATGAATGTACGATCGATGGGGTCGTTGAGGATATCCTGCATCGTATTGAGGCTGCCTAATGGCCCGTTTCCCCCTTGTTCCCACGGCACCCGAGCCCGAGCGTGCCATTTTAGTTGGTGTTGAGTGGCGCGACAATGCATGGCCGCTCGATCGCTCGCTTGATGAGCTGGAGCGTCTTGCCCACACAGCTGGTGCCCAGTGCGTGGCACGCTTGTCGCAGCGTTTGGTAAAGCCGTATCCTAAATCGTTTATCGGTTCCGGTAAGGTAGAGGAGCTTTGCGGCCTGGTGCATCGCATGGATGCCGATGTCGTTATTTTTGACGACGACCTGACCCCCTCGCAGCAATCCTATTTGGAGAAAGCCGTGGGCGAGCCGGTAAAGATTATCGATCGTACAGCACTGATCCTGGATATCTTTGGCCTGCATGCTCAGACGCGTGAGGGACGCCTGCAGGTACAGCTGGCACAGCTTCAATATTTGTTGCCTCGCCTGCGTGGCATGTGGAGCCATCTCGCCAAGGAGCAGACGCGCGGCGGCATCGGCTCACGTTTTGGTCAGGGCGAAAGTCAGCTCGAGGTCGACCGTCGCCTCATTCGTAATAAGATCGCTGCGCTTCGTCGTGAGCTCAAGCAGGTTGAACAGCGCCGCGATGTTCAATCCAAGAGCCGCATTGAGTCACCGGCGTTTCGCGTCGCGTTAGCCGGTTATACCAATGCCGGTAAATCGACGTTGCTCAATCGTCTGACCGGCTCTACGGTACTTTCGCAGGACAAGCTGTTTGCTACGCTCGACCCGACGACGCGCTCGTATCGCCTGCCCGGCGGTCGCGGCATGACGATTACCGATACCGTCGGCTTTATTCAAAAACTGCCGCATGGTCTGGTCGATGCCTTTAAATCGACGCTTTCCGAGGTGTTGGGTGCCGATCTAATTCTCAAAGTCGTAGATGCGTCTGACGAGGACTATGAGCGGCAGCTGGAGGCTGTCGACCGCGTGCTTGATGAGATCGGCGCCGGAGAGCGTTTAACGCTGACCGTATTCAATAAAATCGATCTTCTCGATAGCGTCGATCGATTGAGTTTCCGTCGTCGCTATCCGGAGGCCGTTCTGTTCTCGGCCCAAACGGGCGAGGGGCTCGACGATCTCGTCGACCGGATTGCTCGCGAGGCAGCTGCCACCGATGTGTTGCTCTCCGCTGATATCCCGTATCGTGAGGGCGCTCTCATCACGCTTGTGCATGAGCAGGGAACCCTTCTGCATGAAGAATATCTCGTGGACGGCGTTCGCATTGTGGCGAAACTGCCGGCTCGTATTGCACCGCGGCTCGAGCGTTATCGCACCGAGTAGACGATCTCCAAAATGCCCAGAATGATGGGCTGATGCAGCAGATAAAAGGGGAGAGCGTGACGTCCAAGGCTGGCGAGCGCCGGCAGGGGGTTGGCGTAGGCCAAGCTAGGGACGGTCTTATCGATACTCTTCGCTATGTGTGCGGCGAAGTATCCTGCAAGATACATAAAGATAAACGGGATGATGGGGTAGTAATCACCTGAGACAAACCCAGGGCTCGGAAATCCCAGCCACGCCAGGTAGGGGACAGGGTAGATCGTTTTGGGGATGCTCCAGGTGAGGGCGAACAACACAAGGCATAGGGGCATGCCCCATCTCGCCGTTATCTTCTTAAGGACGGGATCGGTCAACGCCGAGATGCCGGTGCATGCGGCCATGCAGTAGATGATGCCAAAATTAACCGAATCGTCGAATGAGACAAGTGTTGTTGCCAACCAGACAACGAGTGCTGCTAAGGCGTATTTGGCGGCACGTTTGATATTGTTGCGCGAAAGAGTGCACATCCAACCCGCGATAAACAAAAATACCCAGCTGATGCTGGCGCGCCAGACGTCTTGAAAGACAGTCTGGGTAAACCAAGGCATATCCCAGCCGTACAGGTAGGCGAGATCATAGCAAGCGTGAAAACCTGCCATAGAAATCATCGTAAACCCGCGGACGGTATCAAAGATGGTTATGCGTTTTTGCATTACGAGAACCGGCGCATCAAGCCGACGACTTTGCCCAGGATAACGGGATTCGTTGCATAGATAGGTTCCATGGTGTCGTTCTCGGGCTGCAAGCGCACACGCCCCTGCTCCTTGTAGAACGTCTTGACGGTCGCCGAACCATCAATCATGGCCACGACAATTTCGCCGTTCATGGCACTCTTTTGTTCACGGACGATGATGTAATCGCCATTGAAGATGCCGACATTGATCATTGAGCTCCCATGCACCTCAAGGATAAAGGAACCCTGATCAGTGGCGATTTCGGTCGGGATAGTAAACGTGTCTTCGATATTCTGCTCGGCCAGAATGGGAATCCCAGCCGCGACGCGACCAACGAGCGGCAGCGAGACCGTTCCGCGAGGTGCGGTGGGCTCGTCAGATTTAGAAATTGAGACAGAGGAACCATCCTCGTTAAAGAGTTCCAGGGCGCGCGGTTTGGTGGCATCGCGCTTGAGTAGCCCGCGCGCTTCAAGGGCAGAGAGATGGGCGTGCACGGTGCTGGGGGAGGAAAGGCCCACGGCAGAAGCCATCTCGCGCACGCTGGGCGGATAACCCTTCTCCTGCTGATATTCCTTGATGAAGTCGTAAATTTGCTGCTGACGCTTGGAAATTTTGCGAGCCATCAGGGCATCCTCTCTACCCATGTCAAACAAATGTTCGAATTTTGCTTGACAGGAACAACTGTTCGAAGATAATAATAACCGAACATTCGTTCTCGCGCTAGACATTTTTGTCCGAGCGGCTTGATAAAACTGTTCTCAGCAAAACACGTGAGAGGAGAACATGATGAACGTAACGAATATGGTCCAGGGAAACCTCGCCCTTAAGCTCGAGACGCCTGCAGAACCCACTTTTACGGTTGTTCAGGGTGGTCGCTCCGGCTTTCAGCCTTTGACCGTAAAGCCTGCGCGCAATCAGCAGGCTGTAGTCGCGCCGGCCCGCGTTGCCCTGAAGGTTCCGACGATTGTCGCCGTCGCCGTTGCGCTTACGCTCTTCTTTGTCCTCGCTATGTCGGTCTTTAGCACTCGTCACGCCGCGTATGCCGAGTCCGTTTCCAACATTACCTACGAGACCATTCGCGTTCAGCCTGGCGATTCTCTTTGGTCGATTGCCGAAGAATATCCAATCGAAGGCCTTTCCACGCAAGAGACTTCCGACATGATCCGTAGCGTCAATCATCTGGAGCATGGTTCGCTCGCCGCCGGTGCGCATCTTAAGGTTCCTGCTCGTTCGTAATCATTATCGCGCTGCGCATGGTACCCTTGTTATCGTTTAAGAGGAGGTACCATGCGCTGTCCCAAATGCGGCAAGGCACATACCCGCGTCGTTGACTCCCGTATGCAGGAGTCAAATAACACCATTAAGCGCCGTCGCGAATGTTGCTCGTGTAACTACCGCTTTACAACGTTTGAGCGATGCGAGGACCCTATCGAGGTCATTAAGTCAGATGGAACTAAGCAGCGGTTCGATCGCAATAAGCTTCTTGTCGGCTTGATGCGCGCCACCATCAAGCGCGATATCGACACTAAGAAGCTCAATGAGATTATCGATGACATCGAGGTCGAGCTTCGCTCTCGCACGCTGACGGCCGTCACGTCCCATGAGTTGGGTGACATGGTGCTCAAGCGCTTGGCCAAGATCGACAAGGTTGCGTACATCCGTTTTGCCTCGGTCTACCGCGATTTCAAAGACGTCGATGAATTTCTGCAAGAGCTCGACAAGCTAAGGTGATTCCATGTCCAACATTACCGTCAACATAAAGCGTCTCGACCCCACCGTCGAGCTTCCCAAATACGCCCATCCCACCGATGCCGGCTTGGATTTGCGCTCCAACGAGGACTGCGTTCTGAAGCCCTTCGAACGCCGTCTGGTCTCTACGGGGCTGGCCATCGCCCTGCCCGATGGCTACGCCGGCTTCGTCCAGCCCCGCAGCGGCTTGGCCATCAAGCAGGGCCTGTCTATAGTCAATACGCCGGGCCTCATCGACGCCCACTACCGAGGAGAGCTCAAAGTCATCCTCATCAACCTAGACCCCACGAACAACATCCAAATCAACAAAGGCGACCGCATTGCCCAACTCGTAATCCAAGAAGTCCCCACGGTCAACCTCGTAGAAGTAGACGAATTAGACGAAACCGACCGAGGCAACGGAGGCTTCGGCTCCAGCGGCGTAGCTTAGGGGCGCTCGTATCCCTCCCGCCCGCCTCTCACACATATCATTCCATGCTCAAACATTCTCGCTTCGCTTCGCTCGCTGCGAAACTGCGCGTGGAACGATATGTGTGAGAGGCGGGCGGGCGGTTACTCGCTTGAAAGCAATAATCAATCTTTTTGATATGCCGGTGCGACAAAGGAACAGTCCCTTTGTCGCACCGGCTAACTGCATTTGGTTACTTTGGTTTGCCTTTGCAGCTTCTAATAGGGGGATCCGGCGCAGCTGGTGGTGCGTAAACGCAGCTGACCGGCCCGACCCGCCTATATATCGTCCCACGCGCAGTTTCGCAGCGCAGCGAGAATGTTTGAGCATGGGATGATATATAGGCGGGTCGGGCCGGTCAGCGGACAGTAAATCACTACCTGATATGCGCGGGTTTTCCGCCCCAGTAGAAGCGGCAGAAGGCTCGTTTGCGCTTTTGGGGTTTGCCTACGAGCTCCATGGCGGCGATGGCTATGTCTTCGGCTGCGTGGGGGCGGCGTAGTACTTCGCCGTTGATGAGTAGGGCTTTGAGTGATTCGGGATGATCGTGCAAGTGACGTAGGGTAACGATGAGCTCTCGTGCGGTGGTGACATGCATGCTGGCGCCCATGCCGGTGAGCATGGTGGTGTTGGCCTTTTCCTGGCCATAGGACTTGCCCAGCAGGATCATCGGCAGGTGTGCGCACAGGCATTCGGTGACGGTGAGTCCGCCCGATTTGAGAATTGCCAGGTCGCAGCCGTGCATAAGCGCTGCCATATCATCGACATAGTCCAGAACCGTGACGTTTTCGAGCTTCATGGCGTCGAAGAGCGTTTTGAGGCGGGTGGCATATTCGGTGTCTTTGCCCGGCAAAAAGACAAAGTGCATGTCTTCGAAGCTGCGTAGGAAGGGGAGGGTGCGGTCCATCTCCGCGCGAAAGCGAACGTACGGTTGAGGCAAGCTGGCACCGGCCATTACCAGCACGACGGTCTTGTCGGTGGGGAGGTTGAACTTAGCTAGCTCTTCCTCGCGATCGTAATCCGTGTCGAATCCGGCGCGAATAGGAATGCCGGTAATGCGAATCTTTGTCTCGAGCACCTTGCGCGGACGCAGCGTTTCGGCCATAAATTCGTTGGCTACACAGAACAGGTCGGTGTCCTTGTGGGGCCAAAAGCCTTCGACTTCATAGTCTGTTGGTACGCAGATGACCGGATAATCGATACCCGTAATCACGCGGGCGCCTACGGCAACATTGGCTGCCGTGATGTGCGTCGCGACCACGGCTATGGGCCTGCGGCTGCGGACATATTCGTTGAAGGCGGGGAACATAATTCGCGACCATGCCGTGCCGCCGCCCCAGAGAAGATGTCCCGTAAGCGTATATCGCCAGGTCAGGTCGTAAATGGGGCGCGTGGCTCCCGTAAAAGAAGCCGCGGTCTTATTGCCGTCGAATTTAATACGTCCAAAATCAAGGATATCGAGCACTTCAATCTCAATATCCTCGGGGATGCCATTGGTGCCGCGGATGAGGTCGAATGCCTGCGCTATCGCATTTGCGGCGGCCTTGTGGCCCGAGCCGACGGAGGCGTGCACGATGGTCACGAGAGGTTTTTGTTGAGCCAGGAGCGTGGTCTGCTCCGATTGGGGAGCGCTGTGCGTGAGCAGGGGAGCGTCGTCACTCGTCTGCGCCTGGTCCATCGATAACTCCCCTTCAGCTTTGTAATACGGATTTATCATTGTAGTGCATGAGTGTCACGTTCACGTAAATTTGGGTACGAGCGCAAAGAACGACAACGTTTCGACGAAAGGACGCTTCATGACTACCGATAAGCCGATCGATGTTGCGATTATCGGTGGCGGCCCCGCGGGCTATGCTGCCGCCATTTATGCTGCGCGTGCCAACCTGACGACGACCGTGATTGAGCAGGGCATGTCGGGAGGGCAGATCGCCACAACCAATGAGGTCGAGAACTATCCGGGTTTCCCGCTCCTGAGTGGCGCCGAACTTGGCGAGCGTTTTCAGCAGCATGCAGAGGGCCTGGGAGCACAGGTTACATGGAGCATGGTTACGGGTATCGATTACGATGCCGATGCAGCGTTGTTTACGGTGCATCACGATATGGGCGATACGCTGGCCTCGAGCGTTATCGCTTGCATGGGTGCCACGCCGCGTCCGGCAGGTTTCGCAGGCGAGGATACGTATCGCGGTCGTGGCGTTTCATATTGCGCAACATGTGACGGCATGTTTTTCCGCGGCAAGCAGGTTTTTGTAATCGGTGGTGGCAATTCGGCATGCGAAGAGGCGCTGTTCCTGTCCGACATTGCCAGCAGTGTGACCATCGTGCTGCGCCGCGACCAGTTCCGTGCGCCCGATGGTGTTGTTCGGAAAGTACTCGCAAAGGACAATATTACAGTTAGGTACCAAACTAGTATTGTGGAGCTATCGGGCGAAGCCATGCCAACGACGATTACCTTTAAGGACAATGCATCTGGGGAAACTCATGTCGAGTCATTTGAGCCCGGCTCGTTTGGCATCTTTGTCTTTACGGGGACGCAGCCACATACCGAGCTTGTTGAGCATCTAGTCGACCTGGCGCCTGATGGCGGCATTCTGACTGATGAATCCATGGCGACCCGCACGCCAGGTCTATTTGCCGCTGGCGATATCCGTTCCAAACGTTTACGCCAGGTTGTGACCGCTGTTTCGGACGGAGCCATAGCGGCAACGAGCGCATACGCGTTTCTCCGTGGATAAGTACGATAATATATCTTATGTAAGGTTGTTATCAATTTACTAAATGGCGGGACGAAGCATCAGTGCACTGTCCCGCCAATTTTCTTGGCGGCTATGTGGTATGCAAAACTAGATAACCTAGAATACAATATAGAAAACGAATGGAGGCCTCTTATGAACCACGCTAAATACGTTATTCCGATGTCCGATTCGTCGGTCAGCATTAAGCCCGAGGATATTCAGCCCACGGTGCTACCCGATGCATTCATTCAGTCCGATATCGTGCGTAAACTCAATACGTTGAGTCTGCCGCGCTATAACCAGTTGCCCAATGTGACGCTCTACCGCGACCAGGTCATTGAGTATGTTGCGCTGTGGATGGAGCCGCTGTCCATTTGCGTTGAGCACCCTGTCATTACGCCATCGATGATCAATAACTACGTGAAGGTCGGCCTGGTGCCTGCTCCGGTTAAAAAGCAATATGGCCGCGAGCAGATTGCCCGTCTGATCGCTATCTGCATCTTTAAGCAGGTGCTACCTATTGCTGCGGTGCAGGCACTCTTTAACATTCAGCGATTGAGCTACGATGCCCCGACGGCCTTCAACTATGTGGTTGATCAGCTCGAGGCATCGATTCGTTCGGCGTTTTCCGTCGAGCCGACGCCGGTTCCCGATACGGCGCATCAGGTAACGCGTGAGTCGCTGCTTGTGCGCAGCGCGGTTTCATCCTTTGTTTCGAAGGCTTACTTGATGAGCTATCTCAAGTTCAACGGGTTTAATAGCTAGCCGACGTATAAAACGAGCGGGACAAAGAGCCATCTGTCGGTTTGTCCCGCCCATATTTTTGCTTGGTTGGACTTTATTTGCCCGAAGCTACGCCCATGCCGTAGCCGATAATGAGCCCATGCATTTCGGCATAGTATGAATCTAGCCCGTTACAGGGCATGATGATAGTCTTGGAGCCTGGCCAGCGCTCCACAATTCGGCTGGCAAGTGCTTGGGCGCCTGCCTCATTCTCGACATGGTCGATAACGACCTCGCCGCCCGTAAAACCTTCGGCTTCCATGGTGTCGATAATCTTGTTGAGCATCTTCTTTTCGCCACGCGTGTGTCCGACGAGTTCGATTTTACCGGCTTCACTCGCCGTGCCCAAAATGCGAATATTGAGCTTGTTGGCAATGACGCCGGCTGCCTTAGGGATACGTCCGGCTTTGGCCAGGTTTTCGTAATTGCACAAGCTGAAGAGGATTTTGCTGTTCTGCTCAAGGCTATCGAAGTATGCGCAAGCGTCCTTGAATGAGACATCCGGATTGCTTGCAAGATAGCGGTCGAACAGCAAGAAAATGAGGTCCATTTTGCCGCCAGCTGCGCGCGAATTGACTAGATGAATCTGCCGGTCGGGCTCCTCGGCAAGAACCATATCGCGAGCCGTAGCTGCCGCATTGTAGCTGCCCGACACGCCCTCAGAGATCGGCATGCAGATGGTCTTGTCTGCCAATTTGAAGAGCTCGACCCACTCCCCTACGCTGGGACAAGCGCTCGAAGAAGCGTTCGTCTCCGCCTGAACAGCGCAGTTGAGCTCATGTACATCGAGCGAAAGGTCATCGACGAATTCACGCTCCCCCACTCGAATTTTGAGGGGCGCAAATGCAAATGTGGTATGGGGCGCGGTCGGTTGCCAATCGCGGAGGTTACAGCTTGAATCGGAGATAAGTGCCCAGCTCATAGAGGGTCCTTTCTAATTGTTCCTCAACAATTATAGCCATCTTGCAAACCGAATGTACGGCTATCTAGTTTTGAATACTAGATAGCCGTACAAGATTAGAGACAAAAGAATAGACCTCGCGACTTTAAGCCACGAGGTCCACATTCACACGCTGTGTAAGATGACTTAGTAACGCACGAAGATATAGTTGTTGTTCATGCCGGCGGCAACGGAGCTGATGATGACGCCCGTTTTGTAGTCGGAAGCATGGATCATCTGACCATTACCGATATAAATGCCGGTATGGTAGGAGTTAACCACAACATCGCCGGGTTGCGGATCGGACACACGGGTCCAACCCATGAAGTCGACCGTGGTGCCCAGACGGCAGTAGCGTCCCGTGAGGCAATAGCTTACAAAACCGGAGCAGTCAAAGCTGTTCGGTCCAATGCCGCCCCAAGAATACGCATAGCCGAGCTTGCTGTAGGCGCGCGAAACAACGGAACCGCCATCGACGGACTGGCTCGGAGCAGAAGGCGTCGGAGCCGGAGCAGGCGTGGAGGGCTGCGGCGTCGGAGCAGGTGCCGGCGTAGGAGCCGGAGTGTTGCCGCCCTGGTTGTTATTGCTGGTCTGACCACCGTTGTTGGTGTTCTCGGTCGTACCGGCAGTCTCGTTGCTCACCGTGGCCTTCTCGGCAGTACTGGCGTTGATGCCGGCCTGCAGCGCGGCGTTGGCCTCGGCCTCTGCGGCAAGCTCGGCCTGCAGCTGCGAATCCAGGGAGTTTACGACGTTCTGGGCTTCAGCCTGCTGGGCGTTAAGCTCGTCGACCTTCTTTTGCGTGGTGGCGACGTTCTTCTCCTGCTCGGCCTGCTTATCGGTGAGCTGCTGCTTAAGCTCCTTGACCTCTTGAATGGTCTGAGCTTGCTTATCGGAAACTTTGCCGTAGTAGAACAGACGGTTGAGCATATCGCTCAGATCATCGACACCCGTCAAAACCTGAAGCAGGCTCAGACCGCCGGTTTTGTACTCGCCGGCGACATAGGTCGAGAGCTTGGCCTGACCATCGGCGATCTCCTGCTGCTTTTGCGTGATCTCGCCGGCAGTCTGATCGAGCGCCTGCGTCTGCGTGGCAAGCTCATCGTAAATCTGCTGGGTTTGGGTGCCGATCTGCTCGAGTTTCGTACGAGCAGCGGCAAGGTCGGATGCGGTATCGGCGTAGGCAGGAGCCGCGAGGCCCAAGCCCAAACCACAAGCGAGGGTTGCCGTAGCAGCGCAGCGTGCCATGTTTTTGTGCGTGTTTGCTGTGCGCATGTAGCTTCCTTTCCAGTAACTAAGGGTAACGGCTAGCCTACCGTCACCAGGCTAAAGAGCTCCACATCGTCATCAGACGGCGTGAGCTTCTCGCGCGGGTTGAGAAACGCAAGCTCAAGTATACAACCGTAACCGATAAGCTTTGCGCCCATATCTCGCACCAGTTTACCTGTTGCCTCGACGGTTCCGCCCGTCGCGACCAAGTCGTCCAGAATCAACACGGTATCTTTAGAGCTGATAGCGTCGGCATGGATCTCAATTGAATCGGTGCCGTACTCGAGCTCGTAGCTCTGGGTTACGGTCTCGCGCGGCAGCTTGCCCGGTTTACGTGCGGGAACAAAGCCGGCGCCAAGGGCTACAGCCACCGGTACGCCAACCATAAAGCCGCGAGCCTCGGGACCCACGACCTTGGTGATTCCCATGCCGGCAAAGTGCTCGGCGAGGGTATCGGTCATGGCTTTGAGCGCCTCGGGATTGCCAAAGAGCGGCGTGATGTCTTTAAAGATGACTCCGGGCTCGGGATAGTCGGGGATGTCGACGATTTGAGATTCGAAGTCGTACATTGCATGACCTTTCAATGGGTTGCCGGATAAGCGGCAGCGGTTATTTGCCCGCCGTGGCGGTGCCGGAGTGCGAAGGGGCGACGACCTTGAGCGGCTTTACGAGAGAATCCTCGTGTGAAGCCGGCGTGGCTATCTCTTCGTTTTTGGCTTTGGTGGACTCGGAGCGAGTGATTTCCTCATCGAGTGCATCGATGTCGGCGTCCTCGACCACGGCATTGAGCGACTCAAAAACGCGGTTCTTGAGCAGCGCAGTGTGCACACCCTCGGTCAGGTCGTGAAGCTTCTTAAACGCACGCTCGAGCTTGGCGTCGCGCTCGTCATCGGAGGTATCCATTCCGAGCATGCTCACGAGCACCTGCTCAAACATAGAGGACTCGCGGTTGGCGGAAGACACGTACTGACGCAGGTTGCGGGGCTCGATATGGAAGCGTGACAGCTCGGAGCAGTAGCGGATGATTGGAAAATCGCGACCATCGACGAGCTCACGATTCTGCGGACTCTTGATGATGCGAATGAGGTCGTTCTCGGCGAGCGAGCGGATAAACGAAATCTCGACGCCCAGCATATCGGGAATGGTCTCAATGGGATGCAGCTTTTGCTTAGTCTCCTTGGGCTCCGTCTTGAGCGGAACATCGGACAGCAAGCCCACCTCGTAAGCGAGCGTTGACAGGTCCGTGGCGTTTTCCAAGCGCTGCTTAATCACGTTGAGCGGCATGTAGCGGGTCTTCTGCAAGTGCAGGATGACCTCCAGGCGATCAACGTCCTCCTTAGAGTACTGACGGTATCCCTTAGGCGTACGATGAGGGGTAATGAGCCCCTCATCTTCTAGAAATCTAATTTTTGAGTTCGAAAGATCGGGGTATGCGCCTCGAAGAAGGTTGACGACTTGGCCGATACTCAGATAGTTGCGTTCGGCCATGCCCTACTCACCGGTTTCGATGCGCTCCGGCGTGCTCTCGTGGTAGATGAGCGTAAACGTACCGATCTGGACGGAAGAACCATCGTGCAGCGGGGCCGCGTTGACAATGGCGCCGTCGACCCAGGTGCCATTGAGCGAGCCCAGGTCCTCAATGCGAGCGCCGAGGCCCTCGCGAATAATGCGCGCGTGGCTACGCGAAACGGTCATGTCATTGAGGAAGATGCCGTTCGCAGGATCGCGGCCGATGGTGGTCACGTCGTCCTCGAGCTCAAAGGCGGCACCAGTCTGCGGACCCTTGACGATGGACAGAACGGGGGCGGTGATGCGCACGTTGGCCATGAGGTCGGGAACGGTGACGTCGCTTGAAGGCACGCGGAATACGCAGGTAGCGTCAGCAGTCTTATCATTCTGAGGCATATTATTGACCATGTTGTCCATGACAACCCCTAACTTATCGCGGACGTGCCGCAAATAATGAACCGTACGTAATCATACCCCAACGAATCAGTCTTCGATTTCGGGGTTCAGAAAGTCGATGTCCTCGTCCTCGGGATGCGCGAGAGCCTGTTTAATGGCCACTCCGCCCTTAATGGAATAGATGACAGCCGTGAGTATGGAGAAGATCACGCCGCCGTACACAAAGAAGATGCCGAGGGGCACCGAGCTTCCGTTGAGGCCCGGGAAGGCCGTAAGGGTTGAAGGTAAAAGATGCAGGCCGTCAATAACGGGGAACCCGAGCAGCATGAGCGAGAAGCCGGTCATGAGCAGTGCAGTGGCAATCTTTCCGGGAAAGACGACATCGATGGGGCGACGGTGATAATGACGAACGATAAGCGTGCCGATGCCCAGATAGATGTCGCGGCCAATAATGAGCACGCAGACCCAGATGGGCAGCTCTCCGCGGACCACCAGCCCAAGTACGCCGGTGAACAGCAGCGCACGGTCGCAGATGGGATCCATGACCTTGCCGAGCCACGAGACCGTCTTGGTCATGCGGGCGATCTGACCGTCCATCCAGTCGGTAGAGGCGGCAACGGCGTAGATAACGATGGCGATGACGCGGTTGTTATCCGTCACAAACAGGTAAAGAAATACCAGGGTGAGGATCAGGCGCGTAAAGGTGATGAAATTGGAGATCGTAAAGATCTTATTCGACGGGTAATCGGAAGTGCCGATAAGCTCCTTTTTGATCTTCTTTTTGATGCCCACAGGACTCCCCCGCTGGTTAACGACAAAACTTTCGATACTATACCCGTTCCGGCGATCTCTATCCAGCGTAAGCATAGAGAGTCCAGACATATGGAGGATGCTACTGGGTTGTGCGGGATTCTGCATTTGTGTACATCAGCCTCTAAATATGACATTTTTCGGCATCTTTGATGGCTGATGTACACGTTTTGATTCGGTGATTACATCGATCGGGAAAGTTGTTGCCTTAAGCAAATTAATCATGATGTGCGGGTCGAGAAGGGTTGGCGCCAAAAGAACCCAACGGCCGTTATGGCTTCGTTAGAAACGCGCCCCACCATGGATGGTGAACCCGAAAGGTAAGGCGCGCGGGCACGGTGACTCGGCCCGCGCTCCCGGAAGAGAAAGGATAAACCCATGGGTTACATGCTCGAGACGCGTGGGCTCACCAAGCGCTTCGGCCGCGGCGACCAGGCGCAGGACGCCGTGGCCGATGTGAGCCTTCATATCCGCGAGGGCGAGGTGTACGGGCTGCTCGGTCCCAACGGCGCCGGCAAGTCGACAACGCTCAAGATGATCTGCGGGATGCTGCGGCCGACGGCCGGGGAGATCCTCTTTGCCGGGCACGCCTGGCGCCGCGAGGACCTCTACGCAATCGGCAGCCTCATCGAGGAGGCGCCGCTCTACCCCAACCTCACCGCGCGAGAGAACCTGCGCGTGCGCACCACGCTGCTGGGCCTTCCCGAGAGCCGCATAGATGAGGTGCTCGCCGCCGTGGACCTCGCGGACACCGGGAAGAAGCGCGCCGGGCGCTTCTCGATGGGGATGCGGCAGCGCCTGGGGCTCGCGTTGGCGCTGATCGCCCGGCCACGCCTGCTCGTGCTCGACGAGCCCACCAACGGCCTCGACCCCATCGGCATCGAGGAACTGCGCGACCAGATCCGCGGCTTCGCGGCGGCGGGTACGACGGTGATCGTCTCGAGCCACATCCTCTCCGAGGTGCAGCAGATGGCGGACACCATCGGCATCATCTGCGGGGGGCGCCTTGCCTACGAGGATGCGCTTCGTCCCGAGCAGGACCTCGAGGAACTCTTCATGAGCTTCTGTCGGGAAGGGCGACGAGGGCGCGGGGAGGTGGCGGCATGACGGGTGAGAAAGGCGGCTTGCTCGCGGCCCTGCGCGCCGAGGCCCTGAAATCGCGCCACGCGGCGCCGGTTCGCCTGGCCGTGCTCATGGCGCTGCCGATGCCGCTGCTCGGCGCGATGCCCTACCGGGGCGTGCAGATCTTCAGCGCGTGGAACTACTGGTACGCGCTCTTCCTGCCCGTGTGTCTCTCGCTCGTGGTGGCGTGCGTCGCGCGGGCTGATGCTCGCACGCGGATGCGGGGGCTTCTGGGCCTGGGCTTCCCGCTCGGGCGCGCCTGGTGGGCCAAGGCGCTCTGGTGCCTCGCGCTCTGCACGCTCTCGAACCTCGTGGTCTTCGGCATCTACCTCGCGGGATCGGCGTTCTCCTCGCAGGGCCTCACGGCCGCGGGCACGCTCACGATGCTCCTCTGCGCGCTCGTCAACACGGTGACCGCGGCGTGGATGATCCCCGCAGGGCTCTTCCTCACGGCGCGGCTCGGCATGCTCGCGGGCATCTTCTGCCCGCTCGCCGCGCAACTCGTAGGTGGGTTCGCCTGGTCGTTGGTGCCGCTGCCGCAGCTCTTTCCGCCGTCGGCGAACATGGTCATCCCCACGAGCTTCATCCCCGTGCTGCCGAGCGGCGAGCCGCTCGCGGCGGACATGGCGCTCGGCGAGGCGCTCGCGTCGGACGGCATGCTCACACTGGCGGGCCTTGCGGTCTGCGCGCTCGCGTTCGCCGCGCTCACGGCGGCGGGCGCGGCCTGGTTCGCGCGCTCCGAGGAGAGGTGATGGCCATGACACGACTCTCCGACCCGATGCCGCGCATGACTCTCCCGCGGGCCCTGCTCTCCGAGGCCCTGCGCCTGGCGCGCTCCCCGCTCACGGCGGTGCACCTCGTCTGCGGCTTGGCAGCCGGTCTTGCCTGCGGCGAGTACTTCTCTGTAACCCGATGGGACCCGGCGCTGGGCGCGGACGCCTACGCCCAGTTCCTCGGCGCTCTCATGCCGCTCATGTCCGCCATCGTCTGCGGGCTCGCTGTGGACGAGGAGCGCGCTGCCGGGCGCCTCGCCAACCTCACGGCGGTCCCCTCGCGCGGGCGCGCCGTCGCGGCGAAGCTGCTCGCCCTTGCGGCGCTCGGCGCGGGCGCGCTGGCCGTGGCGCTCGGCGTGTTCGGGGCCGTGCTCGCCGTCGCCGGGCGCCTGCCGCTCGGGCCCACTCCGCTTGCGGCCGCCTGGGCGGGCATCGTGCTGGGCAGCCTGCCCCTCTACGCGCTGGGGCTCGGCGTGGCCCTGCGCCTCGGCCGCAACGCCGTCATCGGCGCCGGCGCGGCGGGGATGCTCCTCGCGTTCTTCTCGGTGGGCGGACTTGCGCACGGTCTCATGACCGGCGAGCTCACCGGTGCCCTGGCGACGCCCCTGAGCTGGGTGCCGCTCGCCTGGCCCGCGCGCCTGGGGTCGCTCGGGGTGGAGGCCTTCATCGACGCCGTACGCGCGGCGGGCCCACTCCTCACGACTGCGCTCGCTGGCCTCGTGCTCACCCTGGCAGCCGCCGCCGTCCTTCTCGCCTGGTTCTGCCGCTTCGAGGACGGGAGGGCAGATGCATAGGAAGCCGCTCGCCGCCGTGCTCGTCCCCCTCTCCGCAGCGTTTGTCCTGGGCGGGAATGCCCTGCTCGACGCCGGCTGGGGTTCGGCGCTGCGCTCGATCGCCGACTGCGTGCTGCCCAGCCCTGAGATCGTCATGTTGGCGCCCGCGGCTGCGCGCAGGGCTCTGGACCGCTGAGCGCGGCGTTAGTACAATTCCGACGAGAGTTTCAGGAGGTCGAACATGGCGAGGATACTGGCAGTGGATGATGAACGGGCGATCCTCGACGCGCTTGCGCGCGTCCTCGGCCGCGACGGCCATGAGGTCGTCAGGGCGGCGGACCCGACGGCGGTCCCGGGGATGGACCTCTCGCGCTTCGACCTCGTGCTCTGCGACGTCATGATGCCGGGGCTCGACGGCTTCGAGCTCGTGCGGCAGATCCGCCCGGACTTCGACGGGCCCATCGTCTTCCTGACCGCGCGCGTGGCCGAGGAGGATGCCGTGGCCGCCTACGGCCTGGGCGCCGACGACTACGTCCGCAAGCCCTTTGGGGCCGCGGAACTGCGCGCAAAGGTCGCGGCCCATCTACGCCGTGAGCGCCGGCCGCGCTCGCACGCTCTCTCCTTCGGGGAGGTGCGGATCGACCTCGGGGCGCGCGACCTCGCCGTGGGCGGCGAGACCGTGCCGCTCACGCCCACCGAGTACGCCATCTGCGAGTACCTCGCGCGCCACCCCGGGCAGGTCATGAGCCGCGCGCAGATACGCGAGGCGGTGCTCGGCTGGGAGAGCGACGCCGACGACGCGGCCATATCCATGCAGGTCAGCCGCGCCCGGAGGAAACTCTCCGAGGCCGGCGCCGATCCGATCGCGACCGTCTGGGGGATGGGGTACAAGTGGCAGCTCTGAAGATCGGGGCGCGAGGTCGCGGGGGCATGCCACTCTCCTTCGTCATCGCGCGCTACTTCGCCTACGCGTTCGCGGCGGTCGCCACGGCGTGGCTCGCCTCGTTCATGGTGCTCTCCGTGGCGATCAACGCGGGCATCGTCTACGAGGCAAGCTGGGGGCCGGCCAATGTTCGCGAGGTCGCGGAGGGCCTGGGACGCGACGGCGTCTGCGGGCAGCAGGACGTGCCGACGGCGTACCGCTACCTCATCCTGAACAAGGACGGATACGTGCTGATGACAGACCTCGAGGGCACGCGGCTCGAGGACGCGAAGGAAATGGCCCGTACGGCACTCGCCGCGGAACCGGGCACAGTGAAGATCGAGGGCGGGGGTTCGGGCCTCACCTACGCCGCGTTCCCGCTCAAGGGCGGCGGGGCCTGCGCACTCGTCAGCGAGTACCTGCCGCAGTGGGTCTCGCGCGACCTCGCCGGCCTGCTTCCCAACCCGCAGAACCTCATGCTCGTCGGCGCCGCTGCGGGAAGCGCGCTCGCGCTCGCGCTCGTGGCGCGCCGCGCGAGCCGCGTGATCTCGCGCAAGATGGCGCCGCTCGCGGAGGCGGCGGGGCGCGTCGGCGCGGGGGAGCTCGACTTCGCGGTCGGCAGCACCAACGTGCGCGAGGTGAACGACGTCCTTGCCGCGATGGACGCCATGCGGACCTCCCTCGCCGAGTCGCTCGAGGCCCGCTGGGCCGCGGAGCGGGGGCAGCGCGAGCAGGTGGCGTCGCTCGCCCACGACCTCAAGACGCCGCTCACCGTGCTGCGCGCCAACGCCGACTTCGTGGCAGAGGAGCTGGAAAACGAGAAAGACGCCGACCTCGCGGCCGCCGCGCGCGACATAGCCGGCAGTGTCGAAAGGCTCGACGGCTACGTGCGCCTGCTCATCGAGGCCTCGCGCGGGTCCGGCGGGGCGGAGAGGGCCCCCATGCGGCCGGCCGAGCTCTGCGAGCAGGTCCTCGCCGAGGCCGCCCAGATCGCCCGGTCGCGAGGCGTGACACTCGACGCGGCCATGGGCCCCGCTGTCGCGGGCGCGCCCGAGGCCCCGCTCGACCGAACCGCCCTGACGCGAGCCGCCGCGAACCTCGTGGCCAACGCCGCCGAGCACGCGCGCTCGCGCGTGGCGGTCTCCTGCGACGTCGCGGGCGGGCACCTCGTCATCGAGGTGTCCGACGACGGACCGGGCTTCTCTCCCGCCGCCCTCGAACGCGGCTGCGAGCGCCTCTTCACAGACGACTCCTCCCGCTCCTCGCGCGACGGAGGCCGCCACTACGGGCTCGGACTCCACGTCGCCTCCGAGGCCGCGAGCGCCCACGGGGGCTCCGTCTCGCTCGCCAACAGCCCCTCGGGCGGCGCGGTGGCCACCATCGCGGTCCCCCTGTGCGGGATCTGACGACTTCCTCGATGTCTACCTCGACTGCGATATGTCGCTCGCCGAGGCCGCGACGAGATGGCGTTGCGTCTGCCCCGTTTGGTGCTTCTAGCTCAAATTTGATCTGATGTAAGGCCCGTGCAATCCTGCATGGGCCTTTCTTTTGGCAATTGCTCGACCGATTCATGGCTTGAAACACAAATTATCGAGTTAAGAAGACATGGGGTCATACAGCGGCTTTCAGAGCGCCTGCCGCACTCCCCCGCCATTACCCTGCGGCGTCCTCGTATAGAGCCCATCCTGCTTGGCGTTTCGTTGCAACAGCCCACTTATCCACCGATCAAGTTAACTACTGGAATAAATACAGTGACACGCTTGTTCGTTAGAGTCGCTATATCTGTGTAAATCGCCGCGATAAATACAGCCTGTACTCGGCTGTATACCAGCTACGCGTATGTAGATTCATATCGCGTTAATAAATCGTCTCAAGCGTATGCAAAACGCGCAAGTAGCCGCAAAAGGCGATTGTCGTGCAGGTAGATTTTTGGCACCCTGTTGCTTAATCAAAATTAAGCAATTGCTTAAAACAAAAAAGGTCAGGTACTAGGTGCCTGACCTGCAAACTTCTGGTCGGGACGACTGGATTCGAACCAGCGACCCCTTGACCCCCAGTCAAGTGCGCTACCAAGCTGCGCCACGTCCCGAAGCTTTTGTTTGTTGCTCTGCTCTCGCTCGCAACAGGGAGTATATTAACCCGAAACTTTGGCCTTGTGCAAGAACTTTTTTAATTATTTTTGAGCAAGTCCAAAATTGTATCTGCGAGCTGGGGTTTTGTTAGCACGGGAAGTTCCTGCGTCCCTGCTGTGCTAACAATCCAGGCCTTATTGGTGTCGGTTCCAAAGCCCGAATCGGCGCGCGTGACATCGTTGGCGATGATCGCATCGCAACCCTTACGGGCCAATTTACGCTCAGCGTACTCCACGACGTTATCGGTCTCGGCTGCAAAGCCGATCACGCACCGCTCTCCCTTTTGGCACGAAAGCTCGGCCAAAATATCAACGGTCTCGACGAGCTCGATGCGATTCAAGCGTTCATTAGCCTTTTTGAGCTTGTGGTCCGCAGGGGCCGCGGGCGTGTAGTCGGCGACGGCTGCCGCGCAAATGGCAGCGTCGGCCGTCAGGAAGGCGTTTAACGCCGCCTGCAGCATCTCTGCGGCGGTCTGCACGCGCACGCACTCTACGCCGTGGGGAACGTCGAGCGATGTCGGTCCCAGCACGAGCGTGACGGCGGCACCGCGACGTGCGGCCTCCCCCGCCAGGGCGATACCCATCTTGCCCGAAGAACGGTTGCCAATGAAGCGCACGGGGTCGATCGGCTCATGCGTGGGGCCGGCAGTGATGACGATGCGCTTGCCTGCGAGGTCCTGGGGCGCGGGGTTGAATACCTCGCAGATGGCCTCAACGATGTCCTCAGGCTCGCTCATGCGTCCCGTGTCCACGTCGCCGCAGGCAAGGTAGCCGCTGCCGGGTCCCACCACATGGACGCCACGGTCGCGCAACGTGGCCATATTGGCCTGCGTCGCCGGCGCCTTCCACATGCCATTGTTCATGGCCGGCGCGATCACGATGGGGCGCGGTGTGGCAAGCAGCGTGGTGGAGATGAGGTCGTCGGCAATGCCGTTGGCCATCTTGGCGATGATGTTGGCCGTCGCGGGCGCCACGACCACCAGATCGGGCTCCTGCGCCAGCGAAATGTGGTGGATGGGGTCGGAGGGATCGTCGAACAGACCCACGGCGACGGGCTCGTTGGTGAGCGCACGGAAGGTAAGCGGCCCCACAAACTCGGTGGCATGCTCGCTCATAATGACCTTGACGCGCGCGCCGCGCTTTTGCAGCAGGCGCACGATATTGCACGACTTATAGGCGGCGATCCCGCCGGTAATGCCCAGCAGGATCGTTTTACCCTCAAGTTGCATTGAATTGTTGGGCGCCGCCATCGTTTACGCTTCCTTGCTCGGGAGCACCAGCAGGCGGTGGCAGTACGGGCAGTGCGTAATCTCGCTACCGTCGTGGTTGAGGTCGCTCATGGACGATGCCTGCAGCGCGGTGTGGCAGACCGTGGGGATGTTACCCTGGATGGTCTCGACGGCCAAGCCGCGGAACTGTTTGAGCAGACGCTCGTAATCGGTGAGCACATCGGTCGGCAGCGTAGCGGCAAGGGCGGTGCGTTCCTTGGTGGCAGCGTCAATCTGGGTCTGCAGGTCGGCGGCCTTGGCGCGGGCGGCCTTGGTATCGGCCTTCACACCCTCCTCGAACTTGGCGATGATGGCCTGCGCGCGAGCCTCGCGGTCGAGCGCTTCCTTATGGGCGACGACGACGTCCTTGCGGGTGTGCTCGATCTTGTCCAGGCGCTTGGCCAGGGTGGCAAGCTCGTTTTCCAGATCCTGGACCTCGCGGTAGTCGGAGCCGTCGACGTGGCGCTTCTTGGCAGCCTCGATGGCGTTGTTCGTCTGA
Source organism: Collinsella aerofaciens (assembly GCF_964243765.1). Classification (GTDB taxonomy): domain Bacteria; phylum Actinomycetota; class Coriobacteriia; order Coriobacteriales; family Coriobacteriaceae; genus Collinsella; species Collinsella aerofaciens_BU. The sequence continues at coordinate 227,310 of NZ_CAXTGI010000002.1, forward strand.
ATCTCGGTGGTGTTGAGATCGTCGAGCTCAATGTCCAGATCCTTGCGCTGGGCGTAGAGCTTGGTCATCTCGGACTTGAGCTTCACATAGGTCTTGCGCTTGGAAGCGAGCTCCTTGAGCTCCGGCATATTGGCAAGTTCGCTTTTGTTGCGGGCGAGCTCCAAATCGATCTGTTGCAGCTTGAGTAGCGTAGCGCCGGCGCTCATAAGTTCTCTCCTTTTGTCACAGTCCACCATTGGCAAGGGTTCAGTATTTTAATCGCATGACGGGGTTTAACCCCGGCGTCAACTGCAGAGTTCATCAAGATATCCACGAACGGCTCCTCGGAGCGGTCGTGGCCGAGCAAGATCACCGGCAGCCCGCGCAAGGCAAGGTCTTGCGCCACGTGGTAGCCCGCCTCGCCCGTCACGACAACATCTGCGCCCGCGGCGATGGCGAGCTCTCCGAAGTCGCCCAGGGAGCCGCCCAAAATGGCGACGGTGCGGCACGGGCGATCAGCTTTGCCCCACACACGCGGGTCGCTGCCAAAGGCCGTGGCAGCACGGGTGGCAAGATCGCGCAGCGTGCACGGGTCATTGAGCGTTGCAAGTGCGCCCAGGCCGGTGGCCTCGGGGTCGTCCACGTGCTCCAGTGAGCTCACGGGTGCGGCACCCAGCAGCTTGCTCAGGCAGACACGGGCTTCGTGCGAGCGGTCCAGGTTGGTGTGGAGCGAGATAATGCTCACCCCGCAGCGGGCAGCCTCGTAGAGGGCCGCACTGCACTGGGGTCGTGTGGCATCCGCCGGACAAAAGGCCTCGGGTGCCTTGATGTATATGGGATGATGCGTCAGCAGCACGTTGGCGCTTGCTTCTTGGGCGCGGCGAACATTAGCCTCAGTCGCATCGAGTGCGCAGGCCACGCCGGTAATCTCGGCGGCAGGGTCACCTACGGAAAGTCCTACGTGATCCCAGCTCTCGGCATTTGCTTTGGGATAGCGTGCCAGTAGCGCGCGCTCGAGCTCGGCGACGATCATGCGGCACCTGCGATCGAGAGCAGCGTCTGGGCAAACTCGTCCAGATCGTCCGGATTCACGCGGTCGTCAAAGGAAATGCGCAGTGCACCTAGTGCCTGCTCGCGACCAATGCCCATGGCGCTGAGCACATGGCTCGGGTCCATGCTGCCGCTCGAGCACGCCGAGCCGGCCGAAACCTCAAAGCCGGCGGCATCGAGCTTGACGATGAGCTCCTCGGAGTCCATGCCATCAACGTAGATCGACACCATGCCCGGCAGGCGATCGGCCTGTGCGTAGTCGCCCATGGTGGCATGAATACGCGGATGAGCCGTAAGCGTGGCGTAGAGCTTGTCGGAAAGGGCTTGCAGCTTCGCGCGCTCCTGAGCCACATGGGGCGTCAGAGATGAGGCGGCAGCGGCAAAGGCGAGCTGCGTTCGCAGGTCTTGCGTGCCGGCACGACGACCGGCCTCCTGTCCGCCGCCAAAGATGCGCGGGCGCAGCGGCGTGCGGCTCTTAAGGTAGAGTGCGCCAGATGCCACGGGACCGCCAATCTTGTGGGCTGCGACGGACATGGCGTCGACGCCCAGCTCGGCGGCATCGAGCGGAATGTGCAGATACCCCTGGATGGCATCGGTGTGGAACAGGGCGCCAACGGTATGCGCGGCCGCGGCAAGCTCGCGGATGGGCTGCACCACGCCGGTCTCGTTGTTGGCAACCATGATGCTCACGAGCGCCACGTCGTCGCCTAGTAGCTCGACAAGCGCGACAGGCTCAATGTAGCCCGCGCGGCAGGGCTGCACCAGCTCGACGGTAAAGCCGGCGGCACGCAGCAGCGGCAGGTTGTCCAGAATCGAATCGTGCTCGATGGCAGATACGATCACGCGGTTACGCTTGCGATCGCGCTGACGAGCACCCTCGGCAAGACCGAGCAGCGCCAGCTGGTTGGCTTCGGTGCCGCCGTTGGTCAGAACAATCTCGGACGGGCGGACGCATGCGCCAAAGCTATGGGCGATCTCGCGACGGGCAACCTCCAGGCGTGCAGCGGCCTTGCGGCCGAGCGAATGCAGCGAGTTGGGGTTGACGCCGGCAAGCTCGCTGTCGTCGTACTCGCGCTGCGCAAGGAGCGCCTCGGCGCGCATGGGCGTCGAGGCGGCATAGTCAAGATTCACGGGTATGCGGTTTTGACCTGCGGTCATAAGGGTTTATGCCTCCTGTGCGGCCTCGTTGCCCAGCTTCTGCAGCAGCGCAACCTCGGCAGCGGGATCTTCGGACTTAAATACGGCGGAGCCGGCCACCAGGACATCGGCACCGGCCTTGACGACCTCGGCGATGTTTTTGGAAGAGATGCCGCCGTCGACCTCGATCATGGGCGACACGCCGTGGCGCTCGCACATGGCTTTGAGCTCGTGGAGCTTGGCGATGGTGCCCGGGATAAAGCTCTGGCCGCCAAAGCCGGGGTTCACGCTCATCAGCAGCACCATATCGACGACGTCGATGATGCTCTCGAGCACGCACACGGGGGTGGCGGGGTTGAGCACCACACCGGCCTTGACGCCGCGCTGCTGAAGATGCGTGAGCGTGCGGTGCAGGTGCGTGGAGGCCTCATAGTGCACGGTGATCATGTCGGCACCGGCGTCGGCGTACCAATCGACCGTCTCATCGGGGTTCGATACCATCAGGTGCGCGTCGACCGGCACGTCGGTGGAGCGCTTGACGGCCTTGAGGATGTCAACGCCAAAGGTGAGGTTGCCGGTAAAGTGACCGTCCATAACGTCGAAGTGCACGTAGTCGGCACCGGCGATCTTGTCGAGCTCGCCCCTGAGGTTGGCCATGTCGGCCGAAAGGACGGACGGAGCGATTTTAATGGAACCCATGGTAGAAGCCTTTCTGCGCTAGTCGGTGAGTCCGTAGAACTCTTGAGAAGGGACGCGGTCGGTAAGAATCTCTAGCGCCCTATCCAAAGTAACACCGTTGTAGAGCGTTTGCTCCACGGCAAAGGTGAGCGGAATGTCTACGCCCAGTGAACGGGCGAGCTCGCTGACGCTGCGGGCCGCGACGGCGCCCTCGACCACCATATGCGTGCGCGTCTGATACTCGTCGAGCGACACGCCGTTGGCAAACTCGTAGCCAAAGGTGCGGTTGCGCGAATGCTCCGAGGTGCAGGTGGCAATGAGGTCGCCCATGCCGGCGAGTCCCATGCAAGTTATGGCCTGCCCGCCGCGGGCGTGCACCAGACGGCTGATCTCTGCCAGGCCGCGCGTCATGATAAGGGCAAGCGTGTTGTCGCCGGCACCGGTGCCGGCGGAGATGCCGCACACGATGGCGATGACATTTTTCATGGCGCCGCAAACCTCGACGCCGGTCATGTCCTGCGACAGGTAGATGCGGAAGGCCGTGGATAGGAGCAGGTCCTTAAAGGTCTCCCCTATCTGCGGGTCTTTGCTGGCGATGACGGCGGCAGAAAGTCCGCCGCGGCAGATCTCCTCGGCATGGTTGGGGCCCGAGAGTGCCGCTACGCGCGTCTCGTTGCCGATCTCGCTGGCGATGACCTCGCTCATGAGCAGGCCGGACTCGGGCTCAATGCCCTTGGTGAGGCAGAGCACCGGGGTGTCGGTGGCGATACAAGGTGCCGCTTGATGGCATACGCTGCGTAGGTGCGTGGAGGGCACGGCAAAGATGATGGCATCGGCGTCGTTGAGCGCCTGCACCAGGTCCGTCGTGGCGACGACGTTACCGGGCAGCTCATATCCCACCAGATACCGGGGGTTACGGTGCTCGCCATTGATGCCGGCGGCCGTCTGCTCACTATGAGCCCACATGGTCACGCGCTCGGCTCGCGCGGCGGCAAGGCCGGCGACGGCGGTTCCCCAGGAGCCGGAGCCAATCAGCGCAACATTCATTGCTCTCTCCTACTTATCGTCGGGCTCGGTGACGCGCTTGGTAAACGAGAGCTTGGACTCCTTACCAGCCATGAGCTTTTGGATATTCGAGCGATGGGCCCATACCACGGTGATGCCGATCATCGCCATGCAAAACTTGAGTCCTAGGCTACTATACGGAAAGACCGCGCAGGCAGCGATTGGAAGACCGATGGCAGCGGCGAGCGAGCCCACCGACACATACTTGGTGATGGCGACGGCCACGATAAACATGCCCAGCAGCGACAGGCCAATGGGCCAGTACCAGGCGAGGATGACGCCCAGACCAACCGCGATACCCTTGCCGCCATGGAAGTTGAGGTAGGGCGAGAAGATGTGGCCCCACACGGCTGCCAGGCAAATGACGCCGAGCATCCAATCGCCGGGGGCTCCGGGCGCCATGATGCTTACGGGGAAGCCATAGCCCAAGTCGGCAATGAGCGGACGCGCGATAAGGACGCAGATGGCGCCCTTAAGGCAGTCGAGCAACAACGTGAGCGCGGCCACCTTAGGGCCGGCCACGCGCAGCGCATTGGTTGTGCCGATGTTGCCGGAGCCCGCCTTGCGAATGTCCGTGTGGTTGAACACGCGGCCCAGGATCAGGCCAAACGGAATCGCTCCGATAAAGAACGAGACCACGGCGCAGATGGCGGTCAGCAGAATCGGATTATGCATCCTTTTGTTCCTTCTTCCTAAAGAAGAGTCGAATGGGCGTGCCGGCAAAATCGAAAGTCGAGCGCATGCGGTTCTCCACGTAGCGCTGGTAGGTGTCGTTGACCAGGTCGCTGTGGTTGACGAAGAACGTGAACGTCGGCGGGTTGATGCCCGTCTGAGTCACGTAGTGCATACGCAGGCGGCGCTTGCCGTCCACCACGGTGTGGCCGAACTCGCGCAGGTCGGTGAGGAAGGTGTTGAGGCGCGAGGTGGTGATCTTTTGCGAGCGCGTCTTCTCGGCGGCGTCGACCATCGCCCAGATCTTCTCGACGCTGCGGCCAGTGAGGGCAGAGATGCGCAGGTACTTGGCCCAGGGAGCCATAACGCCCAGACGGCGGTCGACGGTCTCCATGCAGGCCTCGCGCTTGCGGTCGTCGTCGAGCAGGTCCCACTTGTTGAGCAGCACGACGATGGCGCAGCCGCGCTCGATGGCCAAGCCCATGACCTTCTGGTCCTGCTCGGTAACGCCCACGGAGGCGTCGACGACGAGCAGCGCCACGTCGGCGCGATCGATGGCGCGCAGGCCGCGGACCATCGAGTAGTACTCGATATTCTCGTACACGGTGCTCTTCTTGCGAATACCAGCGGTGTCAACCATGCGGTAGTGCTTGCCGTTGCGCTCCACGACGGTGTCGATGGCGTCGCGCGTCGTGCCGGCAATGTTGGACACGATAGAGCGGTCGGCGCCCAGGATGCGGTTGAACAGCGAGGACTTACCGGCGTTGGGGCGGCCGATGATGGCCACGTTCAGCGCATCGGGGAACTCATCGGCGACCTCGTCCTCTTCCTCCGGAAGCAGGGCCACGATATCGTCGAGCAGGTCGCCCGTGCCGTGGCCATGCAGGGCCGAGAGGGGCGTGGGCTCACCGACGCCGAGCGAATAGAACTCCCAGATGCTGTCGTTTTCGCGATCGGGGTTGTCGAGCTTGTTCACCAGTAGAAAGACCGGCTTGTCGCAGCGCTTGAGCATGCGAGCGACCGACTCGTCCTCCTCGGTGACGCCGGTGCGGCCGTCGACCACAAACAGGATGACGGCGGCTTCCTCGGCGGCGGCGAGGGCCTGGTCGCGGATGGACGTGGCAAAGACGTCATCGCTCTTGAGCGGCTCGATGCCGCCCGTGTCGACAATGGTGAACTCGCGGCCGTTCCAATCGGCCGTGTGGTATGAGCGATCGCGCGTGACGCCGCGGGACTCATGGACGATGGCGTCCGAGGTTTGGGCCAGGCGGTTAACGAGCGTGGACTTGCCCACGTTGGGGCGTCCGACGACGGCGACGATAGGTTTCATCTGCTCTCCTTTAATGGATAGGGTCAGCGGAATTAGTAGAGTCTGCGGGCACAATGCCAAGGATATGCTCCAGGGTATCGAGCAGCTCATGCGGCATGGTCGACACCACATGAACCTCGGCGCCGCGACTGGTAAGGCTTGCGAGTAAATCGTCACGATGATACTCGTCAAGCGTCATGCCGTCAGCGTTGAACATGAGCTTAGGCACAAAGAGCATAACCCCCGACAGGTCTTGGGGCAGCTGCTCCAGAATGTCACACGCGACGATGAGGCCGGTCACGTCCACGTTGCCGCCGAAGTAGCGGTTCTTGATGGCCGTAACAGTGCCGCCGAGACCATGCGGCGACTCCACAAAGCGCGCCACGGTGTCGCGCGCGCTGGCGCCGGAGAGGCACAGCAGGTGCTGGCTGCGGGCGGCGATGGCCTCGCGGACGCGGGCCAGTCGCTCGGCATCGGTAGCCAGCACGTCGTCGGTCTCGTCCAGATACGAGCGGATCATGCCGATGCCGTCGTAGTACTGCGGGTAACCGTCGTAAAAGTCTGCCTCGGGAGGATCGATGCCGGCGTCCAAGTAGAACTCGTCGCTCATCTGGAAGGTGTGGCGGCCAAAGCGCTCATAGGCGCGGTCCTGGTAGGGACGGATCATGGCAATGGTCTCGCGCGCTAGCTCGGGCTTGTCGCTGTAGGACCAGCTAAAACGGTTCTGATGCTTGGTAAAGCCGAGCGGCACGATGCCCAGGCTTGTGATTTGCTCGTGCTCCTCGCAAAAGCGCAGGGTCTTTTCCAGCTCCTCGCCGTCGTTCATGCCGGGGCACAGCACAATCTGCGCGTGAATCTCGATGCCGGCGGCCATGATGGTCTCGAGTACGTCCATGCCTCGCTGGGCGTTACGGCCCATCATACGACGGCGGACGTCGGGGCTCACTGCGTGGACCGACACGTTCATGGGACTCATGTTGCGCTGGATGACGTTTTGAACATCTTCGTCTGTGAGGTTCGTGAGCGTGACGAAGTTGCCCTGCAAAAAGCTTAGGCGATAGTCGTCGTCGCGAATATAGAGCGTGGAGCGGCCGCCCTTGGGGAGCATGGTCATAAAGCAGAATACGCAGGCGTTGACGCAGGTACGCATGCCATCGAAGATGGGGCCATCGAACTCCAAACCCCAATCCTCGCCGGGAAAGCGGTCGAGCTCGACGGGGGTGACGGTGCCGTCGTGCGGATCGAAAACCTCCAGGTCGACGGTATCATCGTCGGCCTCCCAGAGCCACACGATCATGTCGGTGAGCGCCTCGCCGTTGACCGTGAGCACGCGCATGCCCGGCTCGATACCCACATCCCACGCGGGCGATTCGGGACGCACGTTCTTTACGAGCGCGCCCTCACCCGGCTCGGGGTCGCGGCTGCGCCCGTAATCGGCCACCTCGGCGGCGTATGCGGGTACGGTCTGGTCCATGGTTAGCGGCAAAGCTCCTTGATGCGCGTGACAGCGCGCTCGATGTGTTCTTGTGGGGTGGAGGCTCCGGCGGTGATGCCGATGTGGTGAGCGTCGGTAAACCACGCGGCCTGGAGCTCGGAAGCTTCCTCGATGTGATACGTACGTTCGCAGGCGTCGGCGCAAATCTGCGCTAGGCGGCGCGTGTTGCCCGAGTTCTTTCCGCCCACCACGACCATGCAGTCGCAGCGGTTGGCAAGTTCGGCTGCTGCCTGTTGACGCTCACTCGTGGCGGCGCAGATGGTGTTGATCACACGCAGCTCCTGCACGCGCGGGGTGATAGCGGCCACGACCTCGGCGAGATTCTGCGCGGTTTGGGTGGTCTGTACGACGAGGCCCACCTTGCCCTTGAGCGACAGCGCGTCCGCATCGGCAGCGCAGCTCACGACCCGCGCGTCATTGCCGGCGTGGCCCAGAATGCCCTCGACCTCGGGGTGGCCCGGCTCGCCCACGACCACCACGCGGTAGCCCTCGCGCACCAAGCGCTCCGCCGCCACGTGGACCTTTTTCACGTAGGGGCAGGTGGCGTCGACCACGGTAAGACCGCGCTCGCGGGCGGCATCGATTACCTGCGGCACCACGCCGTGGGCGCGGATGATCACGGTACCGGTTGCGGCGCTATCCAGGTTCTCAGCCAGGCTAACGCCTGCCTCAGCGAGCTCGCGCACCACGATAGGGTTATGGATGAGCGGACCCAAGGTATGGACCTGAGTGCACTCCCCTGCCTGCGGCGCGGCGGCCAATGCCATGTCGAGCGCGCGCTGCACGCCGTAGCAGGTGCCGGCGTGAGCTGCAATCTCGATGGTGGGCGCGGTGGCTTGGTCGGACGCAGTCGCGGCGGTGTTCGTCACGTTCTCGCTCATGGCTAGAACCTGCCCGGATGCTCGGCGCACAGCTCGTCGCGCATGGCGTATACGCGGCTCATAGCCTCGGACTCAAACCAGGCCAAGCGCTCCGTACGCTTAAGCCCGGCCGGTGCATCGGAAAGCGAGACGGCTTTGCCGGCACGAATCCAGCACTTCTTGGGACGCATGAGCTTTTTGCCCGCGGGCGTGATATCAGACCAGCCGCAGATGGCGAGCGGGTTGACGGGCGCCTTGCCCATCTGAGCGATGAGCGCAAAACCGCCGTGGACCTCGGGCTTGATCTCGCGCGAGCGGATGCGCGTGCCCTCGGGGAAGATCAGGACGTCCTCGCCGCGCTGCAGCGCATGCTGGGCGGCGCGCAGGCACTTCATATCGGCAGTACCGCGCTCCACGGGGATGCCGCCAACGCGGCTAAAGGCCCAGCGCACAATCTTGCTCTTGGCAAATTCGGACTTAAAGATGGGACGAATGCGGCGGCCCCCAAAGAACAACGCCGTCTCCACGGCCAAGAGCTCGGCCATCGAGGTGTGGTTGCAGATGACCACGCTGCCGCGGCCTTCCTGACGCTCAAACAGCAGGTCAGCGTCCTCGACCTTCCAACGCCACATGAGCTTGGAGAAGGCCCAAAGGATGGCCATGACTACGACGACGGTGCCGCGGATGAGCGCTGGGAACTCTGCGTAGGGAGCGTTGTAATAATCCTCAGGCGTCTGCTTAAACAGGCGCATGGCCTACCTCCTTTGGTTGATGAGGTCCTCGATTATCGAGACGACCTCGTCGATGGTGTGGGCGGTGGAGTCGACGTGCACGGCGTCCTCGGCGGGCACGAGCGGCGCCACCTCGCGGCTGCTGTCGAGTTTATCGCGCTGCTTGAGGGCGTCGAGGGTCTCGTCGACCTCGGCCTCGAGCTGCTCGGTGGTGAGCGTCTGGGCGTCGTTCTGGTGGCGCTGCAGCACGCGGCGACGGGCGCGCTCGCGCGGGTCAGCGGTCAGGAAGACCTTTACTTGCGCGTTGGGGAATACGACGGTACCGATGTCGCGACCCTCGGCCACGATATCGCGGTCCTCGGCGGCGCGGCGCTGGTGAATGAGCATGGCGGCGCGCACGCCCGGGTAGGCCGAGACCTTGGATACGTTGGCGTCGACCTGCGGGGTACGGATGGCGGCCGAAGCGTCTTTGCCGTCAATGGTCAAACGCGTATCCTCGCCGGTGCCGTTGGTAAAGCGAATCTCGATCTGCTCGGCGAGGGCGTCGATGGCCGTCTCGTCGTCCAGATCGATGCCGCGGTCGAGCGCGGCGAAGGTGACGGCGCGATACATGGCGCCCGTGTCGAGCTTGTTAAAGCCCAGCTGGCGGGCGATCTCCTTGGCGATGGTGGATTTGCCGGAACCGGCGGGGCCGTCGATGGCGACGATCATGCAATGCTTCCTTTCGGTGGTTGACGTGCTGGTATGGTTCGGGGCGCTGGGGCGCGGCGGGTTGCCTAGCCTGTGTAGCGCTCGCGGTAGGTGTTGCGCTTGGGTGCGGAGCCGTGGCTGCCGTGGTGACGCGTGCGGCTGGCGGGCGTATCTTGGGGCTTGCCGCCGTTGCGCTTGGCGCTCGCCTGCTTGGGCGGGATGCCGCCGCTTTTAAGGATCTGCACCTCGCGGTCGGTGAGCTCGCGCCATGAGCCCTTGGCCACGCCCTCGAGCTCAAGGCCGGCAAAGTTGCAGCGGTGCAGGCGGATCACAGGATGGTGAATCTTGCCCAGCATGCGCTTGACCTGGTTTTTACGACCCTCGCGGATTATGACCTCCACGGCGGTGGTGCCGGGTTTGACGCCCTGGGGAGCTACGGCCTCGGCCTCGCGCGCGTTGATGACGCGGCAGATCGCCGGCTGGCACAGACCGTCGTCGAGCTCGATGCCGCTGCGGAGTGGTTCCAAGTCGCGGTCGGACAGCCGTCCGTCCACGAGCGCCTGGTAGGTCTTGTAGACGTGCTTGCTGGGGTGCAGCAGATCCTGCGACAGGTCGCCGTCGGTGGTAAAGAGCAAAAGGCCCGTGGTGTCGCGGTCCAGGCGGCCCACTGGAAACAGGCCCGGAAAGCGGTCGCGCGGGACCAGGTCGGCCACGCAAGGGCGCTCCTGCGGGTCGCTCATGGTGGTGAGGTAGCCGGTCGGCTTGTAGAGCATCAAGTACACGGCGCCCTGGTTGAGCTTGACGGGCATGCCGTCGACCTCGATATGGTCGCGGTCGACGTCGACCTTGGTGCCCAGTTCGGTCGCGACCTGGCCGTTGACGGTCACGCGGCCGGCGGTCATTAGGTCCTCCGAGCCACGGCGGCTCGCCACGCCCGCGCGCGCCAAAAAGCGCTGCAGGCGCATGGTGTGCGGATAGACGGGCTGGGCGTCGGTGGCGGGTACTGCGTTACCCATGGCGCGCGTCTCCCCTACTTCGTTAGTCCTCGTCATGCAAATCCTCCGAGGTCTCGTCGACGACCAGGGTTTCCAAGTCCTCGACTGCCTCAACATCTTCAACATCGGTATCGAGCAGTTCGCGCTCTTCGTCCAGGTCATCGGCCTGCTCCTCGAGCGTGGACTGAATGCTGCGGCCGCTCAGGCGCTCGCGGATAAACTGACGCGATTGCTCGTCGGGGGCAAACTGCTCCAGGTCGGGCAGGTCGCGGGTGGAGCGCAGACCGAACTTTTCCAAGAAGGCGTTGGTCGTGCCGTAAATGATGGCCTGACCGCGCTGGGGATCGCGGCCGAGCTCGCGCACCAGGCCCTTGTCCACGAGCGACGCGATGACGCCGTCGGAGTTGACGCCGCGGATGCCCTTGACCACCTCGCGCGTCACAGGCTGGTGGTATGCGATGACGGCCAGGGTTTCGAGCGCCGCCTGCGACAGCTTTTGCGTGTCCCAGCTCAGCACGTAGGCCTCGACCACGTCGTGGTAGGCGGGATGCGTAAACAGGCGCCAGCCGCCGGCGACCTCGCGCAGCTGAAAGCCGCGGTTGGCCTCCTCGTACTCAACCTTGAGCTCGGCGAGCAGCGACGCGCACTCGCCCGGGGCGATATCCAGCGCTCCTGCCAGCGCGGGTGCGCTCACGGGGTCGCTCGACACCAGCAGCAGCGCCTCGAGGGCGCCTTTAAAGCTGTTTGCCTCCAGCGTGGAAAGGGTTGACATGGTTGCGGCTCCTATTCGGTGAGCTCGGGGCCCTCGCCGGGCACGTATGCCTCGGCTCCCTCGACTCGGTTAATGCAGATGGTTCCGAAGATCTTGTCCTGGCTCAGTGTGAGCGAACCGCGCTTGGCGAGCTCGAGCATGGCCAGGAAGGTGACGACGAGCTGTTCGGTGGTGGCATCGCCGTCCAGTAGCTCGCGGAAGGTGCAGGTTTGGTGCGTCATGGTAAAGCGGTCGACTGAGGCCACGGTCAGGTCGAGCGGCACGCGATGCGGTGCCACGTGCTCGGCCTCCAGCAAGAAGGTCTGGCGCTTGCCGTCCAGGTCGGCACAGATGACGGCCAGGCCGCGCAGGGTGATGCCAGCCAGATAGTCGGGCATGAGACCTAGGAACTCGGGGTCGGGGCCGGCCACACGCGGATGCATACGGCTTTCGGCCTGCATGCGGGCACCGAGGGCCGCAGCCGCGCCTTTAAACTGCTTGTAGGCAATCAGGCGCTGGATCAGGACCTCGCGCAGGGCGTCGCCGTCGAGCGTGCTGAGCTCCTCGAGGTCTTCGTCGAACTCGCCATCGTCGTCATTGACTTTGCTCGGGGCCTCCTGCGGCACAAGAGAGGCGGCCTTGATGTCCAAAAGGGTTGCTGCGACCAGCAAAAAGTCGCTCGCCACGTCCAGGTCCAGCGCCTCGATGCGCTCGGCCTCGGCAAGGTACTGCTCGGCCACCTCGCTGATGGAGATGGCGCCGATATCTACTTTTTGGCGGGTTACCAGCTGCAGCAGCAGGTCGAACGGTCCGCTGTAGACCTGCGTCGACACGCGATACGACATCTTCGACCTCCTTTTACGGCGCCTTCGCGGCGCGGTTTGGGTGCATATTACGACCGTTTTGCACGGTCGACCTGTAAGTTTACCTTAGATGCCGGCGATTGCGAAGTTGAGCAGCTGCTCAGCAAGCGGATACACGGTAACGTCGAAATAGCGGCCGATCACGTCGATGCCGGTCCACATGGGCAGCAGATACAGCACAATGATGAGGATGGGCATGGCGTATTGCTGCAGGTGGTAGTAGTTGTTGAGCGCCTTGCCTTTGAGGAACGGCACGATAATCGACGAGCCATCGAGCGGCGGGATTGGGATGAGGTTGAAGAACGCGAGTGACAGGTTGACCACGATAAACGTGGCGCCGAAGTTCATGATCTGCGACGCCAGGGCAAAGGACATGCTGGTGTAGAGGCTGCCGTACGTTGCGTGCATGAGGGCGGCAGCGAGGCACGCGAGTGCGATGTTCGACGCGGGGCCGGCCGCGCTCACCAGGACCTCGTCGCGCTTGGGGTGCTTGAGGTTGTTGAGGTAGACGGGCACGGGCTTGGCGAAGGCGAACACCGGGCCGCCGGCCGCGAGCATGAGCAGCGGCAGGATGATGGTGCCAAACGGGTCGATATGGTTAAGCGGGTTGAGCGACACGCGGCCGCGCGAACGGGCCGTCTTGTCGCCGAGCGCCCAGGCCGCGGCGGCGTGCGCGCTCTCGTGGATCACGATGCCCACGATGACGGCAACGGCGCTGGCGAGCAGATTCATGAGGTAGCTGCTGATCATGGCGATCTCCTAGCGGACGCGGCGCGAGGCGCGCGTGAGCAGGTGGTCGATCACAAACAGGATCACGGCGACGATGGCGTAATCCAGGCGGAACACGCCGCCGAAGGGAGAAGTGATGACGCCGTAGCCGGCGATGGCGCTCGGCAGGGCGCGCGAAAGCTCGACGACAAAGCCCACGATCTGCAGCTTGGCGGTCAGGCCGCTAAAACACAGCAGCACGGTCATCGCGCTCATAAAAATGCCGCAGATGCGACAGGCGATGGCGATGATGCTCATCGCCACGGCAGCGGCCTTACGAGAGTTCACGCGCGGTCTCCTCTTCGATCTGGGTGGAAAGCTCCAGCCATTCGTCTTCGAGCTTGGGCAGCTCTTGCTTAAGGCCGTTATATTCCCCCAGCGCGGCGTTGAACTTATCCTGATCGGCATAAAGTTCTTCGCTCGCCATCAATTCCATAAGCTCGTCATAGCGGGCGCGCTTTTTGTCGAGCTCGGCCTCGATCTTCTTGAGCTGGTTACGCACGCCCTTGAGCTTTTTGTTGAGCGCGGCGCGGGCCTGAGCCTCGGCGCGTTTTTGCTCCTTGGTCTTTTTGCGCTCGGCAGGCTTGGGGGCGGCGACGGGGGTGTCGGCCTGGGCGGCGCTGGCCTTGGTGGACTTGGTCGTGGCCGGCGCGCTCTCCGTGGACGCCTCGGCGGCGGCGCGGGCTGCGAGGTCCTCACGCTTGTAGAGGTAGTAGTCGTAGTCACCGTCGAAGACCGTGACCTTGCCATCGCGGATGTCGATCACGCGGTTGGCCACGGCGCGCACCAGGTGCTCGTCGTGGCTGATCAGCACGATGGTGCCGGGGAAGTTTTGCAGGGCGTTCTCGAGCATATCCACCGAGTCGATGTCCAGGTGGTTGGTGGGCTCGTCTAGGCACAGGAGCGCCTCGGGGGCCACGAGCATCTTTGCCAGGGCCAGACGCGCCTTTTCGCCTCCGGAGAGGACGCGAACCTGCTTTTCGATGGAATCGTTGTCGCTAAACAGGAAGGCGCCCAGCAGACTGCGCTGCTGCGGCACGGTCCACTTGGGCGTAACAGTGTCGATCTCTTGCAGGACGGTGTTGGACTCGGTCATGCCCTCGAGCGCGTGCTGGGCGTAGTAGGCTACGCCCACGTTGGTGCCCAGGTCCCGGGTGCCGGTGGTGGGCGGCTCCAGGCCGGCGAGGATCTTCATGAGGGTGGACTTGCCGGCGCCGTTGGGGCCAACGAGTGCCACGTGTTCGCCGCGGTAGAGCTTGAGGTCGATGTCGTTGTAGATGTGCTTGTCGCCGTAGGACTTGGAGACGCCCTCGAGCCCCACGACCATGTCGCCGGAGCGCGGCGGGTCAGGGAACTTAAAGTTGATGTGCTTGTGGCCCTCGGGCAGGATGACGAGCTCCTTTTTGATCTGCTCGATCTTGCGGATGCGCTCCTGAGCCTGGGCGGCCTTGGTGGGCTTGTAGCGGAACTTGTCGACGAAGACCTGCATGTGGGCGATGTCGCGCTCCTGGGCGGCGCGCTTGGCGCGCATTTGCTCCAGGTTGTCCTCGCGCTGCTTGAGGTAGCTGCTGTAGTTGCCGGTGTAGGTGGTCACGCGGCGGTTCTCGAGTGCGGCGACGTGGTCGACACAGGCGTCCATGAAGGCTCGGTCGTGGCTGACGATGAGGACGGCGCCGTCGTAGTTGGCGATAAAGCCGCGCAGCCATTGGACGCTCTCGAGGTCCAGGTGGTTGGTGGGCTCGTCCAGCAGCAGCAGGTCGGGGTGGCGCAGGAAGAGCTTGGCGAGCGCGATGCGCATCTGCCAGCCGCCCGAGAACTCGGAGCACGGGCGCTCAAAGTCGGTGACCTTAAAGCCCAGGCCGGACAGGATTTTGCGGGCGTTGCTCTCGAGCTCGTAGCCGCCCAGGTGCTCAAAGCGGTCCTGGACCTGGCCGTACTCGTTAAGGAGCGCGTCGACGTCCTTGCCCTGCTCGGAGAGCTCGGCGATCTGGGCCTGCAGCTCGTTGGCGCGCTCGCCCATGCGGCGGATTTCCTTGGCGGCGGCCATGACCTCGGCGAGGATAGTGGTGTCCTTGTGCTCTAGGTTGGTTTCCTGCTCTAGGTAGCCCACCTGGCAGTCCTTGGCGTACTGGACCTGGCCGGAGTCGGGACTGTCGATGCCCATGATGATTTTGAGCATGGTGGTTTTGCCGGCGCCGTTGGGGCCCACGAGCGCGAAGCGCTCGCCGGGGTTGATCTGGAAGGACGCGCCACTAAAGAGGACGCGCGCGCCGAAGCTTTTTTCGATCTTGTCGACCAGGAGGATCATGCTGCCGCCTTTGACCTTGTGTTCCTATATGAAAAAAGGCCCCAACTTGCGTTGGAGCCTCATTCAATGCTCGGGTGGAGACGAGGGGGATCGAACCCCTGACCTCTTGACTGCCAGTCAAGCGCTCTCCCAGCTGAGCTACGCCCCCGTGCGAAGAAGTACTATACGGGAACTCGGACCACGATGCAAGGACAATTTTGGAAAAACTTTCCGCCGCGGCGTCCCGGCAGCCGACCCGGGGCGCCCGGAAGCTGGCAGGACGGCCTTCTATCGACCGATATGTAAGCTATATAAAAGAAAGAAAAAAAGAAAGAAGGCCAGACATAGTGCCTGGCCTTCTGGAAATTCTGGTGGGCCCTCCGGGATTCGAACCCAGAACCCAGGGATTATGAGTCCCCTGCGCTAACCGTTGCGCCAAGAGCCCTTGTAGTTAGTGGCTGTGATAGTAATGTCGGCTATCCATTTGCATTAGTTTTGCACCACGAGGAGAAATACTACCATGCACGCGACGGTCGTTCAACGCACGATCTTGTCGACAAGGAGGATCATGGTGCCGCCTTTGACCTTGTGTGCCTATATGAAAAAAGGCCCCAACTTGCGTTGGAGCCTCATTCAATGCTCGGGTGGAGACGAGGGGGATCGAACCCCTGACCTCTTGACTGCCAGTCAAGCGCTCTCCCAGCTGAGCTACGCCCCCGTGCGAAGAAGTACTATACGGGAACTCGGACGGCGATGCAAGGACAATTTTTGAAAAACTTTTCGCGACGTCCCGGTGGCCGAACGGGAAGGCGGCGGCATGTGCCCGCGGGGAGCTTTACGGCCAGGACGACGGCCAGCGGGTAAGTACCGGAAGTAAACCAAACGCTGACCAAAAAAACGGAAGATAACGTCAGTAAATGAAGCGCGCACGTGAAGCGCGTTCAAAAAACGGCGTCTCGGACAACATGGATTCGATTGTGATGTCAGTTTTGATGCCATCTTTGGTGTCAAAAAGAAAAAGGCCAGAGGCTTAACACCTCTGACCTGCGCTTTAGATGGTGGGCGATACAAGATTCGAACTTGTGACCCCATCCGTGTGAAGGATATGCTCTACCCCTGAGCCAATCGCCCGTCGCCTTTCGGCAAAAGAGATACTATCATAGCCGCGCGTGGTTTACCAAGTACTTTTTGCCCACGATTTTAAATTAGTGGGCGTTGGCCGCTCTGGCGCAGTCCAAATAAACAGCAAACCAGCAGCTCAACGCGCCTTTATCGCTTGATCCACGAGGTCTCGGGGCGGCAGATGAGTCGCGCATTGTTGTAGGCCATCTCGAGCGTGAGACAGGTGCGCGCGGCGTAGAAGCCGTCCTCGCGTTGGATGGTCAGCGCCAGCTCGGGCTTGTCGCCGGTTAGGCACAGCGGCAGAAGCAGTTGAATCCGGCCACCGTAGAACTGCGGCACGGCGAGCGTGTAGTTGGTGGCGGCGCGGCGGGCGGCCTCGACGACGGCGCCCTCAAAGGCGCGGCGCAGCAGCAGCGAGTTGCCCTCCCCCATCAGGCTGGCGGGGATGCGCGTGAGGTTTTCCTCGTCGCCCAGGATGTGGTCGATGTTGGAGCGGATCGGCAGACGGTAGTCAAAGACCAGCTCGGAGGGGTCCTCGGTAAAGCGCACACGGCACGGCAGGTACTCAAACGAGACCAGCATGGGGTCGCTTTCCTTAAAGAAGCCCTTCAAAAACCAGCGCTGGCGCGCGTCGGGCCTGGTGTTGGGCTCAAACAGGCCGTAGATGGTCTCGTAGCGGCGCGTGTACAGGCCGGTGTTGAACAGGCAGCGGTCGCCGTCGAACACCAACGGCAGGTTGGACGGCGCGGTCTGGTTCACGTCGCGTTCGGTCAGAAACACCGCGCGGCTAAACGAGAACGACAGGTAATTCTTAAGGATACGGTTGTTGGGACCCCAGTCCTCGGGATCGGCGAGGTCTACCAGGCGGTCGTAACAGGGCTCGGGGCAAAACGCAAAGTCGTAGACATTGCTGCACAGGGTGTTGGGGATCTCCATGTGGCGTCCAATCCAATTGATAGCTGGCGGGCGGATGCTTTGATTCTATACGGGCGACACGTCGCCGGTACGCGCAACGCAATTGCATCGAGGTTTTTTGGCGAGTTAGGCCATCGCCGGCGTGATAAGGTTGGCCCCTCGGTACGGGCGTCGATCGTGCAGCCGTCGACCACCAGCGCTTGGGATACCAAAGGAGCCGCGTCAGCCAAGGCTGCATCAGCTCTGGCGCTGTCTGAAGATACGCAACGCTTTCTCTAGCTCAGGAATATCATCGACGATAACTTTCCATGCAAGGGATCGATCGACTTCTCGATATCCATGTGCTACGTATCCATGTGCTACGAAATTTCGAAAACCCCCAATATCGTTCCAAGGATACTCCGGAAAAGCCGATTGGATCTCATCGGAAAGATGGAGTGCATCCTCGGCGATTCTGTAGACGGGGCTCATGATCGCGTCGTAAGCAAGCTCACCTTCCTCGCTCCGATCGCTAACGAAAGAGTTTTCCGTGGCATCAAAATAATCGATTCGTCTAGCCAGAGTTTCGCAATCGGAAAGAATGACCCCGATGAGCTCCTCGTCCCGTTTACGCCGCTTCATAGAGACGCACCTCATCCTTTTCAATGCTCTTGCGAAATGCAGGGCGCATATGCTCGGGAGGGTTGGTGACAATCTCAACATCTCGCCCGAGCTCTTCTTCGAGCTCAAGGGAGAGTTCGTATAGCGTGCCGAACGTCATTGTTTCACCGCAGACAAGACGCAAATCAATATCGCTATCTGGCGTTTGCTCGCCACGGGCGAAGGAGCCAAATAGGTATGCCTCGCGGACGTCGTAACGAGACAGCACACGAGAAACAGCAGCGGATATGTCGACAAGCGTAATCATGTCTCAATTTTACTTACCGATTGAAAGGATGGCAATCGCCATGCGCCCGTTCCACAGGCCGGTGATTAGAGAGGGGCTGTATCCGGTAGTATGCGGCAAAATCTGAAGATGCCATACGCGAGGGAGATTGGCAAAGTCTCTAACCGTGGTATTGTTGACAAAAATCGGGTTGTGCTCAGGGATTGCTAATTTTTCCTCGCGCTTCCGAAATATAGGCATTTTGGCAGCGATCTGAGGTGCCTTTGAGCGCCATGCCGATGTCGCCGAGCCAAGAGCAATTGGTTAACGGACAAGCTGGGGCACGCGTTCTAGTATTTCAATAGCCAATGCCGAGGGGACACGTTAAGATGAAGCCAGTAAACCCGCCCGGCCCCTGCTTAGCATGCACACTGGCGGGTCTTTTTTTCAAATTCTAGGAGCCGAGATGAAGTACGAGAAGCCATTCCTCACCTACGACGAGCAGGCGGACCTGCTGATCTCGCGCGGCCTCATGGCAGACCGAGAAGAACTCGTCGGCAAGATCGAGCGCGTGGGATAACAGCAGGCACGCTCGGAGTTAGCGCCAAGGTGGCCGAATCCTGGCTCGTGGCGCTCAACACTGTGAGGAACTGCTGTGCCCACCATAGCCGCCTCTGGAACAAGACGCTCGGCACCAAACCCATGATCCCAAGGGATGACACCGCCTGGCACGAGCCCCACGAGGTCGGCAACCACAAGATGTTCGGCACGCTCACTGTACTCAGCTACATGCTCGAAACCATCGCGCCGGCCACCTCATGGAGGTCGCGCCTCCTCGATCTCATGGAAGAGAGGCTGCCTCGCGAGGAATGGCGAGCCATGGGCTTCGGAGACGGGTTGATTTCCGATCTCAGCCGAACACATTGATCGGATAGGCCGTTTCCGTAGCCAGCCGAACCCCCCCCCCGAGTCCCCTCCCGGGACTCGGGGGCGGCATTTTCCCAGTTGAAGGAACGGTGGAGATGCTTTTCGATGGGTCCGGTGGCCATGCTCCGCCCTCCGCCCGGCACCTCTTCCCAGACTCAGCCGGACGGTCGCCCCGCCTATTCCGTTTTCCCCTTCAGGCTAGGACAGCGGGGCATCGCCCCTCTATGCGCGCGCGCCCTATCAGCCCCGGCGTCAGGTCGAGCTCGCCGAGCGGCACGTCCTCCACGCCGTAGGCCCTCGGCAGCTCCCGGCCGTCCCGTGGACACTCCAGCCCTTGATGTATTCGTTGATGTACTACAGAATTCGTCCGATGTCTTCAGACATCGGCTGCTCCCTCTTAGTAGCCAGAGTCGTAGCGCTGCGCAGCGATGACCTTCTCGATCTCGGCGAGGCCGAGGAAGCGGTCGCCGAGCATATGCTTGCGCCAGAGGGGCCTGAAGCAGTGAAGCATGCGGCGGTACATCTCGAGGCGGGGACCATGCGAGTTCCCGCCATCCGAATACTTCCTTAGAGGCTCCGCGAGCTCCTCATAGCGCTTGTCCGCAAGGAGGTGCTTCACGTAGCCGGCGAGACGCCCCTCCTCCATGTCGTTGTAGTCGAAGCCTTGAGGCGAGATGTCGCGCTCGTCCACCTCGGCCTTCTCATCTTCAGGCAGGTCCTCGTATGAGGCCCTGAGGACGCCGAACATGTCGAGGATGTCGTACAGCTCCTCGCAGCGGGAGTTGGGAATCTCCGGTCGAAGCACGGCGAATGCCTCCGGGTACTCGCGCACGTAGCCCTTCTCGAATATCTGTGCATTGCGCTTGTGGTAAGCGGCATCCTCCTCATACTCCGAGAGGGCGGCAAGGATGAGCTCCTGGTCGCGGAGGATGAGGCGGTTGACCGGCGCTATGGTCAGCGGGGCCATCTCCTCGGGGTAATCAGTGCGGGGGCTGCCCACAATTGATTCGAGGGCTTCGGTGACCACTCCTGAGATGGTGCCACCCGATTCGTGGGCCAATCCCTCGAGTTTGGCCTTGAGGTCATCACTGACTCGGATAGAGATGGTTGCCATTGTCTACCTCCTTAATGGTGTCCTACAGTCATGTATTACTGTATTACACTTACACGGTGACGTCAAATAGTCGGAGCCTGCCGGTTTGTGACCGGCCTGGAGAATGCTCGCAGCGGCAATCGTTGCGGGCATTTATCTTGCCCGCACGGGATGCGGGAGGTTCAGACGTGGAGTCCTCCAATCTCCCGGGGCCGGCTGATTCGGCCCTCAGGGCATCGGATTCCCACATTCATCCGTACATGTACGGATGAATGTGGGAGGTGTTCGGATGAAGTTGATATACAAGGGGCTTCGGAGACAGTTGGGGGAAGTGCCCTGTCTGGTTAAAGTGGCTAATCAACGAAAAGGCCGATGAATGCTTCAACGAAGAGACCCATCAGAACGAAGGGCAGCAGGACTAGACAAAGGGGCGCGGTCAGCAGCGTGGTCATGCCCAATGGCAGCGCTTGTTGCGGCTGCTCGCGCGTTATGCCAGGATCTCGTGCACGCGCTTCTGCACCGTCGAGTAAAGGCTACGAACGAGGTGGGGCACGCTATGGCTGTCATATATTTGGTAACTAAAACTGTCCGTTCAATAGCAGGGGCGCGCCGGCGTTAGCCGGTGCACCCCTGCTTTGGGAAACATGAAACCCGCTTTTAATCGGTTGCCCGCTTAGCTCAAAGCAAGAACAACCGCCACGACAATGCATGCGATACCGAGCAGCGGCGTGCGGCACCCAGAAGCGCTGCTCCCAGCAGGTGTAGCGAAGGCCAAGGCGCCCCTTATCGCACGGTCAACCCAAAACAGGACAGGGGTCCAGAAATTCTGGACCCCTGTCCTGCAGTAACCCGAAATGAACGGCCTGCATCTTTCTAGGTTTTGTCATTCGACGGAACTACCGAAACACCAGATCAAGAGACGACCTCACATCAAACGTTTCGGCAATGCCGGTACTGGACGCAAGGGTACCGTTATAGAAAAACTCGCTTGCACCCTCCCGGTAAAGGTTCCGATACTCCGCCATCGCCTCAAACCCAAATTTCTCAAGCAGGGGAGATAGGGACGGCATTACCTCCTGGGGAACCGTTATAAGAGGCCTCTCATCATCAAGGAGCTCGATGGAGGCCGCGATCAGCGCAGTCCCTACTCCCCGTCCGCGGTGGTTGGCGTCCACGCGCAGCGAGCAAATCTTCTTTTCCGCGCCGTCGTCTTTGACGATACAGATGCCGGCCATTCTGTCTCCCGAGATGGCCTTCAGCACCCATCTGGAGGATCCGATGCCCGGGAGGACCTTCGCACGATACCATCCATCAAACCCCGGATAATACCGCTTGAAGCTGCCGCGGCAAATTGCGTGCAGCCGCCCTACCTCGGTTTTGTTCTCGACGGAAACGATTTTCAGTCTTTCCATGACGACCCCTCCTCTCTCTTCAGATATAGAATACCATTGCGTCAGGGCCGAAAACGTCGGCCATGCGGTTTCCGAACTCTGAACACACCGAACACAACGAGGAGAACGGCGCACGCCGCGAGGCTGGCGCCAGAAGCTCCGATTGCCCCAAGCCAAGTCAAATCGCAGAGCACGGTCGCAAGTACGTTGGTAAACACGGAAAACGCAGTCAGGAAGAGTAAATACAGGGCGATCGTACCCCAATTGCACACCGAATAGCTCAGCTTGAGGTACATCTTGTAACCGTCCCCTGGCCTGTTGATCTTTTTCTTCCAATGCCATGCCACCACGTCAGAGGCTGAGAGCCCCTCTGGCAGGTAGCCTCCCCACACGCTATCCCCTTCCAGCAGACGTTTTTCATGAAGGTCCTCGAAGGACTCAACGGCAACGCTCGTCCGCGCCATGAGGAGGGTGTGCACGGTGACGGATTTAAGAGGATAGGCGTCCGGGTCCACGCCGTCGACCTTCTCCCTCATCTCATCGCTCAGCGTCCGGTAGTCGTTGATCCTGAGATCGATCGCCTCCTCCCGGCTGAACGCACTGGTAAACAACCTGTCACGAGAGTCGTTCCGTTTGGCCAAACCGCTATTTTGATCGATGTATAAGCGAAATCTCACGTAAACCCTGCGGGACTCGCCGCCAACCTCTCTCGCAATATGGGGGAAATCTATATTGATGACGGTTGCCGCGCCGCCGTCGCACTCTTCGAACTTCAGCACGTCGCACGACAAAAGGAGAAACGGACCCCTGCTTTCATCGTTCGCAAGATTCACCTCGACATAGCGTGAGGTAAAATCGACTTCGGAAACGCGGCACCGATCGTTGAATATCGCGCCCAGGGTCTCTTTGTTCAGCTTCGGCATCAAATCAGAAAAGCAGCTCTTATCTATTTTGAAGGGGCAGTAAAGGGATATTCCCTTGATAGAATCGAGAATCGAAACGTCTCCCTTCAGGTCTTCGGATTTCTCGTCGCCTTGAGCGGTATCGCCCGCTTTCCCGTCGTCCTGACCATCGGAGCAGGCGGGCGATAGCATCAGGCCGAAATCGAATGCCGTTGTACTCGATTTCCCGTGCTCCAGGCTATCCGCAATCCAGAGATTTATGTTGACCATCGCCTCGATACCCTGGCCGTCGACGCGATCTTTTCCGCCGCCCTCGTTAGGTCGGCACCAAAAAGCGAAGCTATTCATCTTCCTCACTCAGATAGCAAAACGACTGCGGCGGCCTAACGAGACCCACCTTTTCTATTGGAAATGGATGGTCATACGCAACCGGATGGGATAACAGCAACGCGCCGGCCATCTCCATGCCGTAGAAATAACTCTCGAACTCGAATTTGGAAATCCCTCCGAACGAAGACGTCTGCCGCCAGAGCTCCCCCTTTTCCAAAAAGGGCATGGACTCCACCCCCGCCTCGCCGATGATCCTCGAAACGGGAGATGTTGCGTAGATGACGATACCCGATATCGGTTTTGTCGGCAGCCTTCTCCTGTACTCGCATTTCTTCTCTCCCGACAGAATGAGTCGCGCGAATCTCGGATGTATGGAAACTAAGGCTTTCACTGCGGCACCCTCCCTCTATCGACTCAATTATAAAGAGTCGGATCGACGCACGCCGTTCCACAGCCCTTCCTTTAACGAAGGAAAACCGAACACGACGAATCTTCCCATTACAGTCAGAAATGAGCTATTCGATATCTCGTTGATGCATTTCCCCGGTGTCGGATACGATGCAAGCAAGCCCGTCTGGGCCGCCGATCGGGCGTCCCCCCACATTGTAAAATGCGTTCGCTAGAATCGGCTCATTTACCCGTAGAGAGGGCTAGCGCCCATGGTCGACCACGCCGACGTAGCTTGCAATCTCCCCAAGCGCGCACATGAGCTCATCGAAGAAGCCGACCACATCGAATCCAGCTGTAATGCCAGCCTCATTCGATGGGAGTCACGTGCATGGAGACGATGCGGAACAAGCCGTCGTCCCAAACCACGTAGTTGCTGTACGTCTTGCTGCCGTAGTATTTGATTCCGTCGATGCCGGCATGACGGCAGCATTGGGCGACGAAGTTCGGCACGAGGTACTCCGGCGGGATGACCTGGTCGGTGTTGGTGAATGGGAACCGAAGGTACTTCAGGAAGTAGTTTGTCCCGCGGCCCACGCCGGAAAGGTCGATGAGGCGGACGTCGCGCCTGCCCTCTATCTCGGCGACCTGGGCCTCGTCCCCCGAACCGTGCTTCCCAATCTCCTGCATCGCGCCGTGCTCTGTGTCGGAGAAGTAGTAGTAAGCCTTCTGCGGGCCGTTAAACCTTCCCGCTTTCACAAGTAGGCGGGGCGCTTTGACCATGTCGTCCTTAAGGTACGAGGCCGTCCCTGCGGGTTTCAGCCGAGCGTGGTAATAGACCGGCCTGTCGAACGAAATCGCATCCCTCCAGTCCCGAACCGTCTCCCAGATAAGCCTACCGGCCTTGCAATCCCTTGCGAAGGCGGGATCATCCGAGCAAAGCTGCTGAAGCTTCATCATGTCAACCTCGGTCAGCCCCTCAAGGAAGGACAGGGACGAGGTCAGGACGTTGAACGAGCGAACGCTCGCGGACACCACGCCGGAATCATCGCCGACGCAATTGCAGGGCCCGGGGTCCGTCTCGGCGTCCGCCGCAAGCAGCCTCTTTCCCCTGATGTCGACCGAGACATCCTCGCTAACGGAGAGCCGCTCGAGCGAGACCTTGCTGAGGTTCTTCACGAAGGTCTTGGTACCACGCGGTATCGAGCCGCCGTAGCCGAAATCTCCGAGGGAATCGACAAGCCCGCCGACATTGCCAAGGAGGGCGATGTCGGGACCCCTGACGGTCAGCCCAGAAAGGCTGCTGGCAAGGCTCTCGTAGACGCCGAAGTAGTCTTTAGACGCAAAGCGGTCCGCCATGTCCCGAATGGCGGGGGTCTGGAGCGAGGCCGTACATGCCGCAAGAAGTTCTTGCTGGGCGGAAACAACCTTCATGACCTCGGAAGCTCGATAGGAAGAGAGCCAGCCGCTGGAGTTGATGGAATCGAGGACCGCACGAATGGAGTCGAGGCGGACGCCCGCCGTAATGGACTTGATGCTGTCAACAAAAGTCACGAGGGCCGGCGCCATACTAGCGCAAACCGCCTCGGACGTCTTATGCATCATCTCGGTATATGCGACGGACTCGCTCAGGGCCTTCGCCATGCTGAGCCGCATCGCCTCCGACTCGCGCAGTGCCTCTGAGAGGTCCGTGCGGGCGGATGCAGAATCCTCGCCAGCCCTCATCTCATCTACCGTAGCAATCGACTTTCCTCACCAAATGGCCCGACCTGTCTTCTATCCGAATCGCCATGGCCGCAGCCTGCGTCAGCGGCGACCCGCGACTCGTTTCCCGATTATACCAGCTGCAACCGAGAAGAGCTTTCCCAGGCTCCTGCGCAGGGCAAAAACGAGCACGAAGAAGAGGGCGACTTGGATACCAAGAACGGTCGCGCCTCCTCGATCTTATGGAAGAGAGGCTGCCTCGCGAGGAATGGCGAGCCATGGGCTTCGGAGACGGCCGGGAGAGGCACCCGCTCTGGTCTAAGTGGTTAGTCAACGAAAAGGTCGATGAAAGCTTCAACGAAGAGAGCCGGCAAAACGAAGGTCGGCAGGACCAGACAAAGGGGCCCGGCCAACAGCGTTGCCACGCCCCATGTCAGCTCTTGTTGCAGCCGCTCGCGCGTCATGCCAGGATCTCGTTCGCGCGCTTCTACACCGTTGAGCCTCACCATGCAGCCGAGACGGACAGAAGACCGTGAGCACGGCGAAGAAGACGCGACTGGCTCATCCTTCAATCAATCCAATATATGAAATCAGATGCAGCCCACTCCAAAGACAACTTCGAAGTTCTTGATTTAGCTACAGCTTTACTGTCACTTACAGCGCCTAAATCAGCATCAGCCCCTACCCGTTGCCTTGTTAATTTTCCTATACATCTTGGAAACATGGCCACTAATGGGATCATTCGGAAACGCCTTCTGAGCTCTTGCAACATATGAAAGATAGTTTCCATGGTGGCTTGGGTCCGAAGTGCCTCGCTTGTCACTCGATCTGTTCCCCTTCGGAGAGTAATGCTCGTACAATGCGCTTACGCGCTTTTTACTCGGATGCTTGTCCGGATTATCGGCCAGCCTGCCGATTGATTTAGCAGCACGATAAAACCTGCTGTAAAACCTGCCGACCGTAGATTGGCGAATTCGGACATCTTTACCGTCAAAATCAAATCCCAAAAACGAAACATGATTTCCAGCATGATGCGCGGTTCGCACAACTTCCATTTCTCCTGCGAGCAATGCACCAAGTGAAAGTTGCTCGACCCTCCCATCGTTTACACGGTGGATTTTGGTCTTTTCATCTTGTAGTTCAACTGCAGGAACTCCCTGTGCCAAAGCAAGTGCATTGCTTGCTGTTTTGAGATCCTTGGCTCGGACGATAATGATGAAGTCATCGCAATATCGTATATACCTGCCATTCACGCTGGCAACACACGCGTTAATCTGGGCATCGATATCAAACATATACATGTTCGCCAAGACGCCACTTGTTGCCAGCCCTTGGGGGATGCCCCTCGCATCATGACTTCTTTTCCAAGGCACAACAATCGAAGAACCCTTGTAAGCCGAAAACTCCGCAGGTGTCAAGATGCGCGGTAGCCTGTTAAGACTCCTTAACGCCTTGGATCGAACTTTGGACGCAGAATCGCCAAACGTGAACGGGTCGTCTGGCTGAAGATCAATCCAGCCAAGCCCATTCCTTCTCGCTAAATCGCCAACAGGCCAATAACAGTAATGCAATATGTTTTTCAGGACTTGGTAATGGTCCGGTGGAAGCACGCCCTCGTTAAAGAATCCTCTAACGGCCTTGCGTAAGTAACTATGGTCAAGGTTATCGAAAAAGTGGGTGAAGTCTCCCGTGATAACTAGCGAATCCCCCTGCCCGCGAATGGCATCGATTGCATCTGCAGCAACAGAGCAATTAGTGAGGTGAAATCCGCTTCGATAAGCCGTAGCAACACTGCCGATACCAGTTTCTAAGGCACGACGGTCATATAACTTGCCCCATTGCAGCGCATAATACTGAAAAATCCTATGATCCAAGTGAGATGCATATGCGATATCTCTCGTCTTCAGGATCTTCTTACCGTCCCTGAATCTCACATGGCAAAGCGTATTCGCAATCAAGGGAAGAAATGCGTGACGCTGAATAAAATCTACGTCACAAACCCTCGCCTCGACATCCTTGAATGCGACACGGTAATCGAAATGCGCGTAGCTCTTCTTTATCGCATACCCTGGAATACGAGGCGGGTCGAAATCGTCCACGGGCTCACCGCCTTTAATCAACCTGCTCGGTATATAGGAAGCGGCTCACCCAAACCGAGCAGGCTAACATAAGGTGAAGCGAGTTCACCAACGCAATGCGGCCGCCCATTCCAATGCTTGCCTATGGCATACTAGATGGAGATGCGGAGATAACCGATATGATTATCAGCGCCCTTGCCCAGCTATGCGCAGGCAACGTCGGCATCAATAGTGCGAACGTCGGAATTTCGTCGTTTGCGCTATTGACGGCGATAACGCACCTTTACGCCAAATGCGTAAAGCAATTTTATTGTACCGGAATGCTATCTTGAATCACGCGATCGCATCAGATCAGAAATATAGCCTACCTGAAAGAGAGTTATCGAAACTTACATTGGCATCAGATGCTTGAGGCCTTAGTGTCAATAAATACAGAGCAGCTGCCCACAGCCTAGCGGCGACATCCCGGTCTCGGACGGTCTAACGCTGCCCGAGACCTTCCTCTTATCAAAGCGCCACCGTAAGACGCATGGCTATATCATAAAATGGCACGTATAAACCTCCGTTGATCGAAAGAAAGTCGAGCATATGTCAAGAGTTGACGAAGTTAGAGCAGAGCTGGGCGAGGACAACGTCAACGAGCTTATGGACGCCTACTACACCTCTGGCCTCTCACTGAATGATCTGAGGGAGCTCTATGACCTCCCGAAGAGCTTCACAGACAAGAAGATCGTTGAGCTGTTCCCTATGATTGAGCTGGACGATGGCTGCCCCCTTTGCGGCGGTGCGCTCTTTGCGCCTAGAATCAGCAGGGGCATCAAGGACGTCTCGGCGGACTCGTACTATAAGGATCAGGTCTTCTGCCCAAATTGCGGTAAAACTAGACAGCAAGCAATGCGAGAGCTCGAAGAGTTTGAGCGGAAGTACAGGCTGCGTCGTGCATTCTCAATTGAGCCGAAAGAGTTCGAATGGGCCAAGCGCAATCCTGATAGCCTCACGAGCACAGTATTCGAGGTCCTGATCGAAGTAAGAGGCGGGGGTGGCAATACCTACCTTGGGCCCATCGCAGACCAACCGCTCTTGTTTGGCTTCATCGACGTCTGTAAGGCGCTCAGGGGCGAGGGGTACATTCAACCAACCGCAGCATTCGACAAATGGTTGAGCGGGTTTGAGGAAGAGGAAGACGGCTTCAGCTTCTATTGGTACAAGGTGCCCTTTGCAATCAAGTTGAAAGGCTACACTGCCCACGAGAGAAACCCCATCATCGTCGTAGGTGATCGCGAATACGTCGCGCTTGGTCAGGGTGAGCGCGAGTACTGGCTGCGAACCGCAAAAGGTCTCGTTCTAGCCTACCTCGATGTCCAGCTTGACGATGCGTGCTACGAGTATGAGGGACCGAAGCGCGAAGAGTTTGAAACTCTGCTCGACACCATGCTCCTAGAATACTCGCCCGCACAGATCACCTCGCTCATCTGGAACGCGATGGCGACTGCCGAAAAGCACGCAGAGGAGGGTCCTGCCTACAAAAGAACAGGCAATTGGGCAATGGGTGTCGTCCTCAACCGTGCTAAGAAGGCTCTCTCCGAGCATTGGGATTTGCATCCGAACTTCCCCTCAAGGACGGTTGAGG
This sequence comes from Collinsella aerofaciens, assembly GCF_964243765.1. Lineage (GTDB taxonomy): Bacteria > Actinomycetota > Coriobacteriia > Coriobacteriales > Coriobacteriaceae > Collinsella > Collinsella aerofaciens_BU. The sequence continues at coordinate 255,984 of NZ_CAXTGI010000002.1, forward strand.
ACACCGAGTTCGAGTGGAACTTCTTCGACGTCCATGTACCCATAGGCGAAACTTGGATGTACAGGAGCGTCCCCGAGGTCACGGGCGGCTGCATAGAAATCAAACATGCAAAGATGCCGAAAGGTGCCGATGCCGCAACAGCGGCCATGATAGCGAAAGCCCGAGAGATCGCTTGGAGAATCGGAACGGGCGAACCCGATTACCTCTCGTACGACGAGACCGACCGGTTCATCAAGCGGTACGAATAACGAAAAAAGAACGACAGTATGAAGTGACTAGCGCACAGCAATTCGCGTGCCACGAACAAGTACTTGATGAAAGCGGCTACCTCCAACGCTCCCGTTAAAAAGGAACAACCCCTGAAAAGACCCTAGGGGACAAGAATCAAGCATGGCTTCAGCAGCCTGGGGTGCCACTGTCCCGCGCCTCAAACAAGTAAATTTGCCGGAGAGAGCCCTCCGACTTCTTCGGGTTGATATTGCTCGCATAAACGTCGGCAAGCCGCGTATACTAACAATATCCGACCCCCTCCTGAGCGCCGTCGCGGTGCCCGCGCTTGACCTGGCCAAGCACCTCGGGGTCGAAGTCGTGGCGGTCGCGCGGCGGATATCCCACGCGGGGCAGCGCATGCACAGGCAGCGAAGCCGAATCCCGCGTTGAACATCTCTTCAATCTTTGGCACGGATAGATACGGGAGAAGTCTCCAGCATCCTCTACGATTTCTCCGAGACGCTTCTGATATCGGCTTCGTTGATATCAGAATGTGCCGAGATGAACCTCCTCTGATGAACCCCAATGCGGCGGTTTCCATTACTTGCTGGTGGCTGGCATGGCTGCGACACGAAATGATTCGATGGCCTCCTCTATTGCATTGGGGTTCATCACCTTGAGCTCGCCGCTGGCGCGCATCTCGCTGATCTCTTCCGAAAGATCATCAATAGCGTAATCCAGGGAATTCGATATTCGAATCGATATCTCTCGGTAAAGCGAGGAAAGGCGCTCCGTTCCTTTATTTTCTTGCGAGTAGAATCGACATCTTCCATTCCACCTTGGCAACCTGCCGTTTTCATTTGAATCCGGCAGGAGGAAGAAGCGCTCTTTTACGATGCCATTCTCGAGGCTAATGTAGCAGGTCGCTGAATTTTCGAAAGCTCTGTTATGGACGATCTCGTTTCTCAGTTCTTCTAAGTACACGGCTTCGGGAAAGTCGTTGCATATATGGCCTTCGTCGCCAGAGTGCGGACTCTTTGACCTGAATTTGGAATATAGGGCCGACTTGTCTGATCGGATTTTCTTGAAGGATTCGAATCGATTGGGAATCCGGTCCAGCTCAAATAGCAGATGGCTGAGAATATCCAATGAAGAATACACCCTAATTATGAACGACTCCACTTCTCTCATCATTGAATGAGACTTTGGAGAGGATACCTTGAATACTCCGTCCGAGATGTCTCCAATGGGCTCGATTTCCCCTAGTGCGCAGAATGCCATCCTCAGTGAGCCCACGGCCTGATCGTACGTTTCGCCAAAGCTATCGGTTAAATACCTTAGATCATCTAGATAGATGAGCCTTCGCGCCTCCTCGAATGAGAAACGTTTGACGTAATCAGCGAACGAATTCCTATCGAAAGTCATTTCGGGACTGAAGCCGCCCTCTGATATTGCAATCGGACAGAAGCGGATGATGGAATAGTAAATCGACTGATTTCCGAACAATCTTTCGATGATGAGATTGTCGAGGTCGATCAATCTCGAATGGATTTGCTCCTGAATGCTGTCATAGGAATCGTATAAAAGATCTTGCGACGGCAAGCTGTACACATAGAAGCCATCAGGTTCATCGTCCAGAGTCCCTTTTGATACTGTTCCTTGTTCAGAATAGTAAGTAATTAATGATCTATCAATCGTATTAGAGAGGTTGCTGGCGTTCAATTCCATGACTTATTCTCCTCTTGTGAATATGCGATTGCTGGGAGAAAGATAGTGTAATGAGTATCTGCTGCGTCCCCGGTATCCGTTTTGGCTGTCAAACAAACACGTGATTTATTTATGGCTTCCAAACGCTTAGCGTGTCTGGAAGCTCATTTATTTTATTGTCAGCAACCACGAAGCCAACGCTGAACCTCGCCCTAGTAATTGCAACATAGAGCTTGGAGCGCGTCTGCGGCTTCAGATCCGTTGAAGCGTCTTGCAACCAAGAGGCCATATCGGCAACTGGATAAATCAGAACATGGTCATATGTTCGGCCTTTTGCTTTGCCGAAGTTGCAGACCAATGAAGCGTTCGCGGTCTGAGTGGCGACGCTATGTCTCAAAATCACTGGATCCAAAAACTCGCAATACTTTTGTGCAAGTGACTTTGGAATAGCCCAAACTCCATTATGGGTTTCATTTGAAGCGGCACACAAAGATTCGGTTGGTGGGAACTCCGGATAGACCATGTTTGCGAATTCGATGACGCTCTTAGAGCAACGATGCGTTCCGTTGAGAGTCGCGCGATCTATCTCGCAGAGCGACGTAAGCTTCTTTTTCTCGATATATTGCTCGAGGCTCAGACCCTTGTTCTTGTTTCCAGCATTGGTGCGATAGGTTGACTGCCTCTCATCGCCGCACATGACTACGGGCATGCCAGAGGATAGAAGCGCGGCGATAAAGTCATAGTCGTATCCGGCCATATCTTGTATTTCATCGATGAGCACAACGTCGAACAGCTCCTTGATCCTTTCGATAACCGCTCCGAAACTGCATTCATTGCATTTCAGCGCAAGCGCTGGAAGTTTGGCCGCATAAATCTCTTTCGATTTATTACAGTAATAACGAAGGGTTCCTTTCTTATAGAAATTCCTTCCTTCAGGATTCAGGTCAACCCCGCTGAATTTCTCTTTACCGAAGCCCGCAGCGCCTTGGAAAGGACGCACTCCGTGCTCAAGAAGGAAGGTGAACCACGGGAGTACAGTGATGTTGGAAGGGATGCAGCCATACTTCTGATAAATCATCTCCTTCGCCACCGCCGAATTTTCATCCGTAAAGGTGGTGTAAAGGATTTTTTGATCGGCATCCGAAAGACTATTGATTAAGAATGTGGTTTTTCCTGAGCCGGCAGCAGCTAAATAGATCTTAGATTTCATCTAATTCGCCTCGCACCCAAGCAATGGTTTGCATTATGTATTCCGGATACGACAAGGTTTCCACCGAATCAAATATCTTGAGCGCGACCTCTGTCTTGTTTTCCTCCATATACTTGAGTGCGGAATCTCGATCCTTGAACTCTTTGCCCAAGATTTTCGACAGCATTTCAGCGCCAATCGATTCGTACATCTCTGCTTCAAGCGTGTTGTAGTTGATTCCCTCCATGCTGCCCTTTTCAAGAAGCCTATTTGCGTACGAGACGACTTGCAGTTCATCTTCTTGAGCTAGGGTTACATACTTGTAGCCTTGATACTTCTTTTCCAGTGCCCCAATGTTTCCATCGTTGTCGGTCATGGCGATAACCCTCTTATTGATCACCTCTGCAACTTCAAGGAATCGAAGGAAGCTTGTTCCGACGGAAATGACATCGACACCATCCTGAATTGGAAGTTTTCCATCGGAGGCATCCATATATGCGCGCTGGACAACGAGCTCGTCAGCATCTCCCTCGACGAGAATAGCGGTATCGCACAGAAGAACCCTCAATGTCTTGTATCCAGGGGCCTTCATGAAGAACCTAGAGGTATCCTCGCTCAGGTCTCTCATCGAGGCAGAATTACCTCCGTTGAGAAGGATCAAGTTCCTAAGCTCGAGCTTGTTTGCAACGAAGCTGCTATGTGTCGTGATGATTAGCTGAACCCCCTCACATCGGCTCTTCACGCCCTCAAGGAACATATTCAACCTAGTATGTGAAAGATGGTTCTCGGGCTCTTCAAGCAATACCACGTTGCCGCCACGCTTTTCGCTCTTTGCCAAAGCGAGCTCTGTGCTGACGATGCTTTTGGTTCCATCTCCTACGTTGGAGAATGGAATATCCTCAAGTTTGGTGATGACTCCATTTTCCCAGGAGTTTACTGTGCCCGCTTCGAACCCAAACGTTACAGCCTTATTCGTGAGACTCTTTGCTCTTTCGGAAATCTTTTCATTTATACTTTTGACGGTTTGGTCGGCGGAAAAGCCAGTGCGCATTCTTCTATGCACTTGCGATATGGCTATCTGATCGGATCTTTCCAGCACGTCTCTTGCAATTCTTGTCACCATCGCTTTCGAACCAGGCCAAGCAAGAGAATTGCCAGCGCCAACTAGTGCCGACTTGAACTTGATGCCAGCAGGGCGGATGCTCTTTCTGGCAAATGTCGTCCATGAGCATGCGTAGTATTCGATAGGTAAACCATGGTGTGATTTCGCGGCAACAAAGTCTTGGTACTCATCGGAAAAAGACTCTGCGTCTATGGCGATATCTAGCTTGATTCCAGATTCAGCGACACCGCGACTATTAAAGTCGCCCTTATAAAGAGCAACTGTGTCCTCTTCGCCGGAAAATACCACCTCGATAACAATGCTCGGAGGATTGCAAGGCTTTCCGTTCTTCAGCAGGCAAAGATACTCGTCAACGATATCCTTGTTAAAGAGATCCTCGGAAATGCTCCTCATCAGCGGAGCTCCTCGATATTGACCATCGATTACTGCTGTTACCGCCTCAAGCAGCGTCGACTTTCCAGAATCATTATCTCCAACGACAATGTTTATTCCTTCGGAAAACGAGATGCTCGCCTCGCGAAATCTCTTAAATCCAAATACCCTGAGCTCTTTTATATGCACGGTTCCACCAACTCTCGCAGCTCAATTCGTTATTCTTTCTATTATCCGCCAAGAAAAAGCGTCACATAGGGATCGCATGTTGGTGTAAAGGGTCGCTTCCCCGGCCGTAGAAAGCACGATGCGGCTATCGCCTGGAATTCTAATTGCTGAAGTCAGGATTCGTAGAAAGGCAATAACCGCATATGAACAAGATGCACGAGATCGCGGGCGGCGGTGCCCTGATGCCGAGATTCGACGACGGCATGGTGAACATGGCCGAGCTCATAAGGGTGATGGCCGAGTCGCTCGTCAACAAGATCATGGACACCCAGGCCGACGAGGCATGCGAGGCCGGCAACCGGCCCCCTACATCTGGCTCGATGCTACCTGCATCAAGAGCCGCAGCGAGGGCCGGGCGCAGTCGACCGCGCCCGCCACGGTCACATAGCAGGTCCAAAGAAACGTCCGCATCTTCATCACGTCCTCCTGCTATTTCGCCTCCAATGCGCAAGGAGCCTACCAGCTTCTTCAGCAGAGACCTCGTTCCCACCATCATCGTCTCTATTCGCAACGCAGAAAGCTGCCGCAACCAGCTGGTAGTCTTCCGGCAACTCGAAAAAGCTGCCGTCTGCGCGCGCCTCAGTAAGAAGACCGTCGATCTTTGCGAGCTCGACCACCCTTGCGACACCAGCCTTATCGAATGAGAAGCTCGTTACTTCGCCGCTGTCAAGCGAGGTGTAGCGCCCCGACCCGAACGAGAGAAAAGACGCGCACCCCGCCCCGTCAACGTTGGCAACCCTTTTCGCATAAGCCATGAATTCATTGGGTTTACGCTCTTTGAGCAAGATCAACGCATAATGACACTCATCGTCTAGGAACAGGTTCCTCGTGGCGGCGTCCTCGATCACCTTGGCGCAAACGGCATCGGAAAGCTCGAAAATGTCGCCTTCGGGCAAAAGCGTCTTGCAGCCACCGTCTCCCCTGTCATTCAGGCTGTTCAGCTGCGATATCAAGAAAGGCGTGAGCGGACAGATCACTCTCCCCTGGCTCTCGTCCACCGACGCTCGCAGAATCTCGCCAGACTTAGCAGGCCCCAACTGTTTGAACAGCAACTCGATGAGTCTGAGGAGTTCCAGGTCGGCACTCGTCGAGGCCAAAGGGGCATAGTGCTTTTCCTTGCTCAGACCCAAGGCCAAAAGGCACGCTTTGGCGACGACTTCGGCACGTCCTTCCTCCAACGTCGATACGCGGGCCCTCATGGCCGACACAAAGTCAATCATGCTACCCGCTTCGGCGTGCCTGCGCAGGTCTTCGAGCAGCACTCCGCCCTCGCTCACATTCAACGCATCCTGTACCTCGTGAACATCGATTCCGTCCGGCATGTTCGAATGGAAGTATAGATCGAAGGAATCGGCCCGCCAGATAGCGTTCAAGGTCTCCCTCGAGTAAGAGACGCAATGACTCATGCCAGTTATATTTGCCACCCGCGGGAAAAGCCTGCAGACGGCCTCGACCGCCCACTTGGCCTCAGAGCTCGGGACTATCCCAGAAAACAGCTTCTCCAAATTGGCGAGGCTGTCTTTCGGATCCATGTTATTCATATACAACGAAGATCCGATCGTGCCGCAAAGGAGGTCCTTGTGCACGCGAATCCAATCAACGAGCTTTGGCACCTTGAGCTCCAGCACCGCCAAGGCGACGACGTCCTCGAAGCAGCAGAATCGCGGCAGGATGCTTAACTTCGCCTTTAACGCGTTCGAGAAGCGCCGAACCTCCCTTATGGTGAAGAACCGATTGTTCAGAAACGTCAGGCAGACGCCGTTCCACCTCTTGTCGTCAAGATCCTCCCGCCTGTAGGCAAACGCCTCAAAAATCGCGTTAATGTCCTTGAGAAGCATCCGCTCCAAATCGCCCGATGAAATGGACGGCAGGCGCACAGGGACCTGGACTACCTTCTCCAGGTATTCAGCGCCATCGCACTTCTGGACCTCACTTAAAGCCCGCGTAACCACCTCCTCATCGAAAGAAAGAAGGTAGTTTATCTTGGGAAGCTTCGCCAGAGAGGCGACGAGCTGAAACACCATACGCACCTGGTCGTTCGGCAGCCGATCGATGTCATCGATGATCACTACGACTCGCCCATCGAACTTGAGGAGCTCCTCCTCAAGTCTCTGTTTCTTCGAGGAGACGCTTCCCGCCCTAACTGCGGATTTCCTCAACCTGCTCGTCAAACGATTGCCGAAGGCGGGCACAGCAACGCCCGCAAGCGGCATGCCCGCCAAACTGGCAGCGGCGCCGGCGGTCATCAACAAGGCTTCAGAATATGCCGCGAAGGCATTGAGGACCTCGGGGCGCTTAGCGCGCAACTTTCCGAATAGCTTGCGCCGCCCATGTGCATCTTTATCAAGCGCACTCCCGACTTCCTTAAGGAACTGAGCGAGCAGCTGCTCGGCCGTGAGGTAATTCCAGGGCTCAAAACGGACGACAGAGACGCCCGCCTTTTCGTCATCGTCTTTTCGGGAGAGCGCATTTTCAACGAGGTTTATAACCGAAGTCTTGCCTGATCCCCAAGGTCCATACAAACCAATGACAAGCGACTCGGGCCCAGCTGCGGATTTCAGAATATCAGCCAGTCTCTCAGCGAAAGGGATCCTTCCGATAAGATCTTGCTCCCTCACCTTGATTGGTGTATCGGTGGCAAGAGATAGGTTGGGGTTATCCAAGGCCACTACCTCCCCAGTTCGTAGCTGCGCACGGCGGCCTCGGAAAGCCGCATTTTCTCTGTCAGGTCGAGCTGCGTCATTTCCAGCTCCTGGCATCTTCATCTGTTCTTTGTTCCGAAGCTGGCTCCCACAATACACATCTTGTCGTCTGCTGCCGCATCCGTTAGAAATCCATTTTATTAAAATCGATGGAATATCCCATTGACTTGAGTTCTTTCAAAAGGCCGAACTCCCAACTGTCTGTTCCGGTATAAACGACGCCCTGTAGATCGGAGGGAATCTCGATACCTTTGTCAACAAGAATTGCAACGTTTTCCCTGCCAAGCCGACCAATAAAGTATCCGGCTTCAAATACAACATTTTGTCTAGCCCTGGGCTTTTCCGACTGTTCTGCCTTGGCCCTTCCTTCGTCGTCCGCCGTAAAAAGGCATACCGCTCCTGCTGCATCGCCTTCAATTTCCAGCTTTTCGATGATTGTCTTGCCCTGATTTGACTGCTCGTTCAGGACTACCGCCGTCAGGCCCTGCCTTTCGATGATTCTCGCGACCCTTTCTCTAAGCTCTCCGTTGTGACCATGAACGATAAATACCTTCGAATAATCTCCGACATTTGCAGTCGATCCGGTTTCCCCTTCGTCTGAAAACTCATCAAGGTATGTCTCCAGCACAGCTTTTGCACTGCGCAGGCCGTCCGCACAGGCTTCAACGAAAGCCGAGTCGGGCGTACCGGAGGTGAAGAAAGACAACGAGTAGCTGATTTTGTTAAAGCTTTTAAATTCGTAGCTGTCTTTTCCAAACCGCCTAATTAAAAGCCTGTCCGCCCTTGTCTTCCATGCTTTAAAGTCAGGCGAACTAGAGCTGATGTATTTCTTTGAAAGTTCGTCTGCTGTTTCGCACAACTGCTGCAAAATTTCAAAATCAGACATTAAGCCTTCTTTCTATAACCAATAACGGAGCTAAGAAGCATCTTATTCCAATGGGCGGCCAAATCTCTTTACTGTTTCCTCGGTGCCCCTATCGGAGATGGACTTGCCCAGTGCGAACTCAATAGCGTCCAGCAAAGCCATGGCGCGATCTTTGAAATAGGCATCAAAGTCATCATTAATGAACGCATCCCAGTCAATGAGATTCGATTCGATGACGGAGTTCACCCTGTTCGATTTCACTTTCTTAACGAATTTCGCTGAGCAGACGCTGGGAGTCAAGCCTCCAATTTCTCTGTCCGATTCAGGCAGCAGAGGCATCTTGTTGATGACCGAGTTCCACTTATGCCTTTCGTATCCCGTTTTTACGCAGTGGCTTTGCGGGAAGATGTGATGTATATCGGGAGCGGTTTCCATGCTGTTCACGATATCGATAGAGATGCCACGCATTAAATCGAGCCCCTTCCCCTTATAGAGGAGAGCCATGATTCCCTTATAGGCTGCCGATTGCCTCGACTAGAGTCGCAGGAGTCGGGTTGGCTGGAAATGAGCATTGTTCACGGTTAGCATCTCGGATTCCGCATCTTCAATCTTGGCATTCACATCCTCTATGTCATAGCAATAGCGGGTCTCGTTTGAGCCGCCATGCATCTCTCCAAGGATTCCACATCAGAACCGACGAGTAATGTTATTTGGCTCTTTAGGTCTTTGAAGTCTTGCGGAACGACAGCCATCGGTCATCCCATATTATTCGGAGTTAGAATTATCGCCCCACGACGCTAAGCCGGTGACCATCCAGTGACTTTTGACATCGTTATAGACATCGCCAATTTGATTGTCCAAGCATTCATCGGACTCGTTACCTTGGGGGCCTTGATTGCCGCATTCTGGCAAAGTAACCAGAGCAAAAGGAACAGGGAGGACGACATTAAGCGGCATCAGCCATCCCGTATATCGGCATGGTAAGAAGAGCGTCGAAACCGAACCGATCAGCCCGAGGACAATCGATTCGTCTGGCACATCAACCTCAGGATTCCGAAGCTGCGCGCGGGGAGCTTCTTCCCCGAGGGCCTGATCGAGCGTTACCCGGGCGTGGACCGCGCGGTCGCCGCCGCGGTCTCCGAGATGGTGACCAACGGCGTGTCCGCCAGCAAGGTGAAGCGCGTGGCGCAGTCCATGGGCATAGACCGCATGAGCGCCAGCCAGGTGTCGAGGATGTGCTCCTCGCTCGACGACACGGTCGCCGACCTGCAGGAACGTGACCCTTCCGACGTCAGGTACCCCTACATCTGGCTCGACGCCACCCAACAGAGTTCATATCCCTCAACGAGACGCGCTGGCCGGTGTCGGAGATGTGCGCGGCGCTGAAGGCGGCGCGCCAGGGCTATTACGCCTGGAAGTCGCGCCCTCCGAGCGCGCACGCCTTGCGCAACGAGGAGCTTGCCATCGCGATATCCCAGCTCAGGGACGAGGTTCGGAGCATCTACGGCGCGCCCAAGACGCTCGTGCGGCTGCGCTCGCGCATGATGCGCACCTCGCGCAAGCGCGTGGCCCGCATCATGCGCGAGCGCGGATGGCGCGGAGTCACGCGCGCGCGTCAAGCGTCCCTCGGTCGACCAACGCGCCTCCAAGAGGGAGTCCCCAGACGACCTGGTCAAGCGCAGGTTCGAGGCCGGCGGCCCAAACGCGGCGTGGTTCGCGGACATCGCCTACGTCAAAACCCGCCAGGGCTGGCTGTATCTGGCGCTCGTGATGGACATATGGTCGCGCCGCATAGTGGGCTGGTCGATGGGGCCCGACATCACGGCCGAGCTGGCCGACGAGGCGCTGAAGATGGCCCTGGGCAGGCGAAACAACCCGAGGGGTTACGTGCATCATTCGGATCACGGATCCCAGTATGTGTCGTTGTTGCCGTCCAAGACCATGCGCGAGCATGGCGTGCGCCCGTCCATGGGCTCGATATCCTCTCCGTGGGACAACGCGGCCATGGAGTCGCTCATGGGCATCGTTAAGTCGAAGTGCGTGCACGCGCGCACCTAAGCCACGCGCGAGGAGGCCGCGCTGAATCTGTTCGAGTGCATCTAGGTCATCTACAACAGGGCCAGGATCCACTCGGCGCTGGGCTACCTCAGCCCGGCGGAGTTCGAGAAGGCCAATTGGCCTGCGGAAGATAGCCGCTCGAAGGCGGCGTAAAAGGTGACAATGGAATCGGGGTAGATTCAGATTCATCCCCTTTGTTAGCTTTTTGCTTGCCACAAACACCGGTCATAGACGGATAGGCACGTTCGCCGAGCGAGCCTTCGAAAACCCCTCGATGCCCGATGGGAATAGAGACTCCTCAGTGATTCGCTTTGCCGCCAGGTACCTTCTCACGGAAGGTTTCAGCTTTGGGAGAATCAAAATCGGACGAGCTTCGGAGTCGACCGTCTGACATATAAATAGGTTTGGGTCCGCCAACGAGCCGTCGAGCGATGTCATGATGAACGCACCATGCTGCACGACGATTCTCGGCTCATAGCTTCGCGGCTTCACGAGCAGGGGGCGCCCGCCGCGGCAACGATCGGTCAGATCATACCAGTCGGGGTCCTGACCGTTGGGCTGTTCTCCAATCGAGACGCGCATATCGGGATTAACCCTATAGGAATACACAACGCCAGCCACTTTGTCATGCCTGGATGACGCGAAGTAAAGCGCGACGTCGAGGCTCGAAGTTACATCAAGCAGACGCGTCGCACCGCCGAAATGCTGCATGCAGGCCATGAACTCCAAAACGGAGCCGCCGCAGCGAAGCAGCCCGTTGGCCCGCGCCTCCTCGAGAATCCTTGACTCGGCATGCCGAACCAACCCTTCGTCAATCTGCATATCGCTATACCCAGATCTTCTGATCCGCCTGTACAGCGTCGGAAAGGGCGTCCAGCAATAATTCGTCTGGCCTCTCCACATGTAATCGTCTGCTGCCGAGCCGGTAGGGAAGCAGCCAAGCAGCTCTTCCAAAGTCTACGGTACATCGGGCTGATAGACTTCGTCAATCGGATGCCCCAGATGATTAGCCGAAGCCATAGGCAACACCTCCTAGTTGTGGTTTCCTCAAATCGATTCCAACTTTGCTTCGCCTTTTCGAAGCAGCACATATCCTTCTCGAGTCAAGACCATGCGCGAGGTATGAGGTCCCCAAAGAGCATAAGGGCGAATTCGGCTTCATCAGGAGGACGCGGGGTCTTGTGCGCGTCTAAATCCGAATACTACGACTACGCGAAGAAGAGAATGCCCGACGCGCGAAGGGCTTGGCGCATGATTCAATCGCCAATAATCCGCCGAAGCCAGCGATTCGTTTTAGGCGAGTCAAGCTCACAATTTGTATCTGGTTATCTTCTTCCATTCAGCCGGAAAGCCCATGGCCCCAAGGAGACGCTCCTCACCGACGCTCTCGTCCAATAGCAGATATCCGTTAACGCACTTGACGAGCTTAGCCTTGAATGCTTTGAACTCGTCGTCGCGCAGGAGGTATCGAAGCGTGATCACTGCCGAGAAGACGTCTACCTTGCCACAAACGTAATCCGGCCCAATCTTTTCGATGCCGAGCTTGGCGTGTAAGGCCGTGTCAGGAATCTCAAAGTGGCACCTGTGGGAGAAGAGGCGCTCGCCATGCGCGCAGACGTTCCTGTGGAGGGCGAGCACACGGATAAACGAAGAGAGTTCCTTTGGGTTTCCGACCCCGAACCTCTTGGCGATCTTGGTTTTCTCGTTGTCCCTAAGTGCCGTGAGCATTTTCGAAATCTGTCCGAAGGTCATGGCGTTCACGGCGACCCATAGCGGCACGTTCTTATTTGCCCTGCGGTAGTAGGCGAGGTATTCATGGCTGGTATCCTTGTTGGCGATATATTCAAGCATGTTTAGCAGCTTTGGGAGAACACGCTTCGCGCCCTTCGATGTCGCGTAGCAGCGAGCGTCTAGATACTTACTCTGGGACTCGCCATATGCAGCGCAGAACTTGTAGGCAAGCGCCGACCTGATCTTCGCCTCGACCTTGAGCAGTGCATCGAGCATTATCTCCCTGAGCTCTACGTCGAACTCGTAAAGCGCTAGGATGTCTTCAAAAGTGGCGCCATCGCGGTATACCCGGGTGCTCGGGTCGCGGAAAAACGACTGGTAACCGTTCACGACCGGGAAATACTGTACCAAGCAGGAAAAGCGTCACGGAAGCGGCGATCCAGTTGCTGTCGCCGGTCTTAGGGAGCGCTGTTGTGTTCGCGGCGATGCTCTTGGGCTTGGACGGCGTAGACACCGTGGTCTTGGTCACCGTCGTCTTGGCCGTTATGTTTGTCTTGGGAATCGCAGCTGCGGGTTTCACTGTGGGGTCCGTCGCGGGTTCTGCACCGGGCTGCCCCGCAGCAGGATCACCAACAGTCTCACCCGTCCCGCCGCCTGGCACGCCTTCTCCACCGGTCTCCCCCGCCGGGGGCGTGGCGCTCTCGGGCTCAATCACCACGTGCGGTGCCACCGCACCGGAGGTATCCACCACGCTGCCAGCATCAAAGGCCCCGCCAGCAGGCGCCACAAACCGCGCAGACATAAGCGACCCACCCAGGCACGCAACGTCGCCGTCGGCACCGGCCGCATCAAGCCACGAGGCATCGACGGAAAGCCGACAGCCGGCCGCGCCATCGCCAAGACCCGCGTCCTGCAGATACACGCCGTAAGCGCGCACGCCCGCCCCGGACCCGGCGCCCGCGGCAACGACGCGCCCGCCGCCGCGCACGGCCATGTCGCCGGCGATCACGCCGGCAACCGCCTCGTCAGTAATATCGGCCCCGTCCGCCCGGGCATCGACGGTGCAGCCGTCCACCACGAGCGCCTGCGAGGCGTGGATCCCGCACTGCGAGCCCATCGCCGTTAGGGTCCCGGAGCCGCGAAGCGTCAGACAGCCCCACACCTCCATGCCGCACAGCGTGATGTCCACCACGAGCGCCTGCGACTCCGTTGCTGACTTCATTGGGGAATCGTAGTCCACCGCAAGCATGTCCTTGGCCTTCATATGATTCATAGAGCCTTGAAAGAAGCTAGCAGGTAGCTATTAGCGTCCTGAAAAATGGACGAGCAGATAAGCTGCTACCCCTGAATTCAACAGAAAACGATCTTATGTTCGTAATTGCGGTACACTACTCTTATAGAAAGCGCTGCCGATTGGAACAAGATGAATAATATCGACTCGTTAACCGTTCAACGTCTTTGTGATAAATCGCAAGAAGCTTTTATATTGTCAATCGAGCTTTATAACAGGCCAACACTTAAATATAGAGTTGAAGGATGTGCTTTCTTTCTTTGCAACGCATGGGAATTGCTCCTGAAAGCCCATCTCGTACAACGTAACGGCAACAGGGCCATATACTATTCTGACAAAGCCGATCGAACCTTGTCCCTAGAAGACTGTGTTAAAAAGGTTTTCACTAACGAAAAAGATCCCTTGCGGCGAAATTTGAGCAAAGTAATAGACTTGCGAAATACTAGCACCCATTTCGTTGTTCAAGAATATGAAGGAATCTATGCTCCGATCTTGCAAGCGTGTGTTGAGAATTACGATGAAAAAGCGCGCGAGCTCATGGGGATTGAGATAAGCGACCGCATCCCGGAAAACTATCTCGTGCTTTCGGTTAGACGCTCAGATGCAACGATTGAGGAATGTCGAGCGCGCTACTCTCCGGAAGTCATAAGTCGAATGATCGATGCCAGAAGTGGCGTGTTGACCTCGGCGGACGAAGAGGGCAATCGCCGATATGCACATACCTACACAACGGAACTACGTTCAACCAAAAAGAAAGATGCGGACCTGACTGTTCGTATTGACAAAAATGGAAATACGCCAGTTTCTATCATCAAACAGCTTGTTAAGCCTGAAGATAAATATCCCTATCGAACGAATTATGTAGTTGAAGAAATCCAGCGCAGGCTAAATGCAAATAGCATCCAGCTAAAAAGAAATGGCTGTCCTCAAGAATTCAACAGCTGGGTTTTTAACCTGTTTATAAAGATGTATGGGATGAAGGACGATCCTCGCTTTTCAATTAATACTTCGATGAAGGGAGAACAGCCGCGGTATGCCTATTCACAACAGACAATCGATGATATCTATGAGCTGATTAAACAGAATCCAGATGGAATCATCGAAGATCTAAGGTCAAAGGCGACGAACAAATAAAAACAGCCTTAGTAAGGGATGACCCCAGGAGCAAAGGAATTCTAAATCCAAAGGATCTACTCCCATTCGGGAACCCAGCTTTTACCCTTCCCAAGTCAACCCTTACTAAGGCTGTAACTTTATTATCCCAAATATGATTAGCATTCATACGCTAAATCTAAAAAATATCAAATAGGGGCGCTGCTGATCGGATTAAGAATCAATGCGCTTAACGGCCACACTCCCTATCAGGGCTTGAGACTTGGCCCCCTGTATGATATTCACGAATTGCTATTCTTCGAATGAGCATCTATTGGCCGAAATCTTACCCTACTGTTGAGCGAGGCCTGATTGATTTTTATAAGCCGTAATGCAGGAACTTATTTCATGTCCTAGTTAGAAGAGGAGCCACCTTCCATAGACTTCAGTTGAGCGGATACAATCCTTTAAAGGGAGAAATGATCCAAGTTGTCCATGTTCAGTTGCAGTATGTACTATGCCAACGACCTGGCCCAAACCATTAAACACCGGGCCACCACTCATTCCATGGCGAAATGAGCAATTCGTATAACAAAGTGTGCCCTCTTCACTTGGTTCCCCAATCCTGAGCAAATCTCCGCTGTGTAGCTCAAAGCTGAATCTAGATTCGGAAAAATGGTGTTGGTAAGCAGAAATCCTGTCGCCCTTGGTAAGCAAATCCATATTTGATGGAAGAAGGGGAATGTTCTTTAAGATCGCAGGAGGAACATCTTGTAATATTGCGGCATCGCGTTTGTTATCCTGAACCACCTCATTTCCAAACCTAAAAATTGCAAGCGGCGTCTTATCTGAGCTGAATAATTTAATTTCCCTGCTATTTTTATCACGGGAAACGGCATCGCATATCACATGCCAGGCCGTAACAAGACCGTAGCCAGCCAAATAAAACCCGAGACCCTCAAATGAGTTTTGCTTGTCATCCTCTCCTTCTAGATATAGAAGCGAGTCTTGCTGAAGTGCAACTGGGAAAACAGGTGTGTCTTCTGGTTTCGTTTTATTGTACAGGCTGCCTAAACGCATAAGTGGACCCGATGTCCAGGGATCCTTAATAAGAGATTTGTAAAAATCAAGACTTCCGCGTAGAGACGCTTCAAACGACCCTCTTTCTGCATCGGTAAGCTTGGCAATGGTTTTACCGTAATAGCAGCCCATCGCGCCTTCAATGTCGCCATTGCTCAGTCGATGGAGCGTTGAGCGGAGTCGCCGATATTGCTCGCGTTTTATATTTGTCTTTTGATTGCAGACAACGCCCGTGACCAGTTGTCTTGAAAAACTGCAACTGTAAAACGATTTATCCTCGTTGAGCTCAAACGATTCGATTCCATGGAAGTTAGTGATTGCGTTTCGTAGCTTATTGGGCAACCTGAGCTTTCCACCTGAATAAAAATTTCGATAAAAGAAGTAAGAACTATTAAATGAGAACGTAAGATCATCGGCATATCGAGAGTATTGGTATCGATATTCTCGCGATAGGTGCATTAGCTGTTTATCCATCCCGAGGCAAATCATGTTCGAAATAATAGGAGATGAGGGAACGCCTTGAGGGAGTCCTTTCGGTGTCGCAACAATCCTTGAAATACAGAATGCAACTTCAGGGGTTAGACCTAGCTTCTTGGAAACAAGAAGCCCGCACACTCGTCTTGACGAGATAGAAGGAAAGAAGTCCTTAATATCCAGGCCAACAATTACTTGCGAGCCAATGTGATTTTCAGCATTTGTTTTTATTGACCGTCCTTTGACAAAACCATGGACACAAGGCAATGGCTTATAGCCTTTTTCAAGCTCAGAGGCGATGAGTCTTTGAGCCCTTTTTAAATCAGATCTTGGGATTAATAGTTCTCGATAGCCACCGTTTCTTTTTGGGACCAATCTATTTCTATATAGGTCATACATGGAAGTTGGATATACAAAGAGATCAAGCTTTTCCAAGGACAGGCCAAGAAACCCAGCCAGATCGCCTTTCGACTGAAGTTCGTTGAGCATCAGATTATCCTTAAAGTTAATAGCCGGTTCCTCCGTAGAGTCGTACCTGATAGACACGTAGCAGAATATAATGTGCAAACAAAGCACTTCCGATTGCGATGCGCAAACGCTAATTCGAACCGGCTATAGGGTCATTTTACCAGTCTTTAATTTTGCGCAAAGGCTGAACCGCGCTTTATAACTCCGCGATGGGGCAAGTATGATGTTGGCGCGCCTTCCACGGTGTCGTCTGTGCAATGAGCCCCCTCGTGTCCTTTCAGGTAGAAACAGTAGCCTCCAGATTCCATCGATGCTGCAATCTGAGTTTCCGTGCTCACGTGTTTGCCTCGGATTTCCATCCAGAATAGGCATTCAGACGATGTCGTCCTTGAAGATGATTATGAATGGAGAGAAGAAATCTTTCTTGTTTGTCATAGGGCGCTATCAATGTCGCGAATTGAACTTATAGCCGACATGTGCTCGGCAAATGCTGAGAGATGATCTTCTTGGTGATGCGACGGCATGCTGCCAGTTGTAAGGTCATCGATTAGCGATAATCGGTGATTAGCAAATAGATGAGAAATCGATCACCGCATACTTCTGAAAATATGGCACCTCAGCAGCGATATGCGGCACCAAAAAGCGCCAATCCCAGCAGGAATAACGATAAAGAGGCGGCGATCCAGTTGTTGTCGCCGGCCTTGGGGAGCGTCGCGGTGGTCTCAGTGGCAGTCTTGGGCCTAGAGGACGTGGATATAGTGGTCTTGGTTACCGTCGTCTTGGACGTCGTTGTTGTCTTGGTTGTCGTGGCCGCGGGTTTCAGCGAGGGATTTGCCGTGGGCTCTGTGGTGGGCTCTCCGGCAGCGGGGTCGGCATCGGAGGAAGGCTCACCCGCCTCTCCGCCCGGCACGTCGCGCCCGCCAGTCTCCCCTGCCGGCGGCGTGGCGCCTTCGGGCTCAACCACCACATGCGGCGCCAGCGCACCGCCGGCATCCACCACACCATCAGCACTAAAAGCCCCACCGGCAGGCGCCACAAACCGCGCGGACACAAGCGAGCCGCCCGTGCACGCGACACCGCCATCGGCACCGGCCGCATCAAGCCACGAGGCATCGACGGAAAGCCGACAGGCAGCCACGCCAGCACCAATGCCAGCGTCCTGCAGATACACACCGTAAGCGCGCACGCCCGCTCCGGACCCGGCGCCCGCGGCAACGACGCGCCCGCCGCCGCGCACGGCCATGTCGCCTGCGATCACGCCGGCTACCGCCTCGTCCGTAATATCGGCCCCGTCCGCCCGGGCATCGACGGTGCAGCCGTCCACCACGAGCGCCTGCGAGGCGTGGATCCCGCACTGCGAGCCCGTGGCCGTCAGGGTCCCGGTGCCGCGAAGCGTCAGGTTGCCCCACACCTCCATGCCGCACAGCGTGATGTCCGCATCGGGCGCATGCGACTCCGTCACGGAGTTTTGCCCGGCAAGCGTCAGCACCAGGTCGCCGTCGGAGCCGATGGCCTCGCCCGCGTAGCCGTTAAGCTCAAGGTGGTCGGCGTCGGTCCACGCCCAGCCGGGGCCCGACACGCCCGGCTCGTAGTACGTCGCGCCCGCGATGATGAGGCTCTCCGCGCCCGCGGCATAAGAAGGCCCGCCCAGCAAAACGCATAGGCAGGCCATGGCGGTAAACATCTTGCAGTCCCTTTTAATGAGAAGGCAAATCGCTATAACCGAGTTTGTCCGAACATCGCGTAAGGCATGAGTCAGGTCGAAGGTGTTCATCGAGACGACAGGGACAGAGATGCCTTAATAGGTCGTCTCGATCTGGGCGAACCCCTCGTACCTAGGATCGACGCACCTCGATAGAGAACGCGGGGGCGCAGTTTGCCGCATTCCGCTCACCGACAGTGTTGGGCCATCGCTTTAAGGAACCTGTCGATGAAAAGGAAGAGTCTGGTAGCGTATGGCCACACGCAGGATCTACCGGCGAGCACATTGCGCAACCTTTTGCAGAGCAAACCGCTGCCAGGGCCTGGTTTGGAGACGATATTCCAGCCTAGGATGGGAGGCAATCATCATTGCGCAGCTAAATCTCCAACAGTGTTGAACAAATAGGATGTCATTTGCTTGAAATCCGGATAGCTTTGGTGGTGTCGATATTAAGGGAGCTATCGGAACAGCTCATCATGGCTGCCGGTGCGTTCGAAGAAAGCTACCTCTTCGTTTGATGACCATATGACAAGCCAGTCGCCAGAGTTTGCTACGTGACATTCGTTTCGCCCTGCCCAGTTGCCGCTTAGCCGGTGCATATTATGACGTCGTTTTAATATGTCCATTGACTCGGGTGTATTCTGTAGCACCAGGTCAATTAGCTTTTGAAGCTCGGATAGATCCCATTTACGGCGCTTTGCTTTTTTCTTTAAATCGCGGGAGAAGGCTGCAGAGAACTCTGCGGTTAACGTGCTCATTGTGCCATCGCCGCAGCGATAAGATCGGCGCCATTGTCAAAACGTCCTTTTTTGCCAGATGCAAGAAACGCGTCCCCCTCGCGAATGGCCTCAAGGCTTTCGGCATTGGGCTCCTCAGGGGCAAAAGTCAACGGGATGCGATGGGTGTTGACCATTTGCTTGAAGAATGCGCGCGTCACGGACGACAAATCAAGTCCATAGTAATCAGCCACTTCTGCTGCCTCGCGTTTGAGGTCATCGTCAACCCTAATGGTTAATGTTGAGCTTGCCATTTTGGACCCTCCAATCGTGTGAGTGCAACCTTAGTATAACGCACATACACTAGTAGATTGTGTAATTACAATCAATTAACTAAGCCTTTTAGTGGTACGGCACGTCATACATTGCATGCAGTAAAAAGGCAACGCTCCCTTTCGGAAAGCGTTGCCTTTAAAGCTTCAACTGGGATCTTGTATTGCAGCTAGGTATGCCGCACGCCCCAACAGCGATATGCGGCACCTAGAAGCACTGTCCCCAGCAGGAAAAGCGTCACAGAAGCGGCTATCCAGCAGTTGTCGCCGGTCTTGGGGAGTGCCACAGTTGTCGCGGTGGCAACTTTGGGTTTGGGGACTTTGGCGACCGTGGTCTTGGTTCCTGTCGTTGATGTCTTGGTTGTTGTGGCCGCGGGTTTCAGCGCCGGATTTGCCGTGGGCCCTGTGGTGGGCTCTCCGGCAGCGGGGCTAGCATCGGTGGGAGACTTTTCCACGCTATCGCCCGGTACCTCGCCCCCGTTGGTTTCCCCCGCCGGGGGCGTGGCAACATCGGGCTCAACCACCACATGCGGTGCCACCGCACCGGAGGCATCTACCACGCCACCAGCACTAAAAGCCCCACCGGCAGGCGCCACAAACCGCGCGGACACAAGCGAGCCGCCCGTGCACGCGACACCGCCATCGGCACCGGCCGCATCAAGCCACGAGGCATCGACGGAAAGCCGACAGGCAGCCACGCCAGCACCAATGCCAGCGTCCTGCAGATACACACCGTAAGCGCGCACGCCCGCTCCGGACCCGGCGCCCGCGGCAACGACGCGCCCGCCGCCGCGCACGGCCATGTCGCCTGCGATCACGCCGGCTACCGCCTCGTCCGTAATATCGGCCCCGTCCGCCCGGGCATCGACGGTGCAGCCGTCCACCACGAGCGCCTGCGAGGCGTGGATCCCGCACTGCGAGCCCGTGGCCGTCAGGGTCCCGGTGCCGCGAAGCGTCAGGTTGCCCCACACCTCCATGCCGCACAGCGTGATGTCCGCATCGGGCGCATGCGACTCCGTCACGGAGTTCTGCCCGGCAAGCGTCAGCACCAGGTCGCCCTCGGCGCCGATGGCCTCGCCCGCGTAGCCGTTAAGCTCCAGGTGGTCGGCATCGGTCCAGACCCAGCCGGGGCCCGACACGCCCGGCTCGTAGTACGTCGCGCCCGCGATGATGAGGCTCTCCGCGCCCGCGGCATAAGAAGGCCCGCCCAGCAAAACGCATAGGCAGGCCATGGCAACAATCGGAATGTAATGACGGCTGGTGTGGGACTTGGCAGCAAACATACCTGCTCCGATCTTCGCAGGAGCCAATAGAATGTGCACCAGAAAATGCCCTGGTAGCAGCAATTAATAGTTTAGCGAGATCAATGCGGGAGCAAAGAGAAATCGTGTGGGCAATGTCCACAATTAGGTGTAAATCGTTTTGCCAGTCGGTGAAAGGAGGGATCAACGGATTAGATATCCATCTTATTAAAGTCGATGGAATATCCCATGGACTTGAGTTCTTTCAAGAGGCCGAACTCCCAACTGTCTGTTCCGGTATAAACGACGCCCTGTAGATCGGAGGGAATCTCGATACCTTTGTCAACAAGAATTGCAACGTTTTCCCTGCCAAGCCGACCAATAAAGTATCCGGCTTCAAATACAACATTTTGTCTAGCCCTGGGCTTTTCCGACTGTTCTGCCTGGGCTCTTCCTTCGTCGTCCGCCGTAAAAAGGCATACCGCTCCTGCTGCATCGCCTTCAATTTCCAGCTTTTCGATGATTGTCTTGCCCTGATTTGACTGCTCGTTTAGGACAACCGCCGTCAGGCCCTGCCTTTCGATGATTCTCGCGACCCTTTCTCTAAGCTCTCCGTTGTGACCATGAACGATAAATACCTTCGAATAATCTCCGACATTTGCAGTCGATCCGGTTTCCCCTTCGTCTGAAAACTCATCAAGGTATGTCTCCAGCACAGCTTTTGCACTGCGCAGGCCGTCCGCACAGGCTTCAACGAAAGCCGAGTCGGGCGTACCGGAGGTGAAGAAAGACAACGAGTAGCTGATTTTGTTAAAGCTTTTAAATTCGTAGCTGTCTTTTCCAAACCGCCTAATTAAAAGCCTGTCCGCCCTTGTCTTCCATGCTTTAAAGTCAGGCGAACTAGAGCTGATGTATTTCTTTGAAAGTTCGTCTGCTGTTTCGCACAACTGCTGCAAAATTTCAAAATCAGACATTAAGCCTTCTTTCTATAACCAATAACGGAGCTAAGAAGCATCTTATTCCAATGAGCGGCCAAATCTCTTTACTGTTTCCTCGGTGCCCCTATCGGAGATGGACTTGCCCAGTGCAAACTCAATAGCGTCCAGCAAAGCCATGACGCGAGCTTTGAAATAGGCATCAAAGTCATCATTAATGAACGCATCCCAGTCAATGAGATTCGATTCGATGACGGAGTTCACAGTGTTCGATGTCAGCTTTCTTAACGAATTTCGCTGAGTAGACGCTGGGGGCCGCGCCTCCAATTTCTGTGCCCGAATAGGAGTACGAGCACGTCGGTCAAGATGCATTCGGTGGTCAACATGGCGGGATCTATCTGCGAGCGGAAAACAAGCGGCGCTGCTAATGGTAGCGCCGCTCGCATCATCAAAGAAGACTCGTTATCGATTGTCTCTGGGACTTTTCGTTCAAAACCAGAGCATGTCGACTACTGCTTATCGAAGTACATCCACCCTACAGGCTGCATTAGATCGTAATAATCGACGGGCGTTTTGAAGCGAATCCTGCCCAAATAACCACGCTTTTCAGCAACCAACTGCATCTGTCTGCGTCACGGCAAACTCTTTGAAATTGGCGTTGCGGCAAGTTTGTCTTAAGAAAATAAGGCTGTTAAGACAAACCCATTTTGACGTTTACGTAACGTCGACCATCGATCATCCCTTATTATTCGGAGTTAGAAGTATCGCCCCACGACGCTAAGCCGGTGACCATCCAGTGACTTTTGACAACAAAATAGACATCGCCAATCTGATTGTCCAAGCATTCATCGGATTCTTTACCTTGGGGGCCTTGATTGCCGCATTGCGGCAAAGCAGCCAGAACAAAAGGAACAGGGAGGACGACATCAAGCGGTATCAGCCATCCCGCATATCGGCATGGTACGAAGGGGGTCGAAACCGAACCGATCAGCCCAAGGACAATCGATTCGTCTGGCAGTTAGTCGTGCTTCGAAACGAAAGCGAGTCCCCCGTCTACGACGTAATCGTCACCTGTGTCGGGATTAGCGGAGCCGGCCCCTCTTTCAAAGGAGAGGACAACCGTCCCGCTTTTCCCGACCGCGTCTGCGTCGGCACGCTTCCTCCTGGAGCATGGTACACATGGCTCCCGACGGAAGGGCACGGAATGGGAGTACGCACGGCACCCGAAACGGCTTTCACCGACGCAAACGGAACTTCGTGGGTTCGGCGAGGCAACGGAAGTCTCGAGGAGATCCCTATGGAGCCGACCTCGTTCTACAGGCTGCCCCTCCCCTTGACCTGGTACGGATGCAAGAAGCTGACCGAGTAGCCCCTTGGCATCGTCGCTTTAAGCATTGGGTTTTCCGGACTGAGACGCGAACTTTCCCGGCCGTTCCGGATAACGGGAAAGTCAGAATCATTCGGGTTTGCGGGGCGGGAACGCGAGAGCGACTCCGCCCTTATTTTTCGATACACCCATAAATTGAAGCGAGATCGGCATCATCATCTCGAAGCACTTACTCACAGATCCATATGGTAAAGGTAGCAATTCACTACCTTTTATGCATAAATTACAGGTATCTTAATTAAGCTGTTAAAAAATAATCAACAGCTGTTCTGATTAACCGGCTAATACAACCATGATTCCAACCACTGGTTTTACAAACGATAAAGACCAGCTTCCAACCACTTATTTACCATTCTCGACAAGATAATCGAAGTCAATCAGCTGAAGCTGCTCTACGAACTTCTCCAAATACGAGACAACTTCCTCGTCATTCACGAATAGCGGCCTGTCCTGCGTCAGTCTGCCTGATTTGTCCTGCGGATAGCGGAGACTGATGCCGTTGTCATCGATTTCGGCAATGGCTTTTACAAAAGCACCCATGTTCTTGATGGTTGTATTGTCTTCACGGCACTTTTGCCCCGGAAACCTCGAGAGCAAGGAGTTCCACAGGTTTGTAAGGCTGTGGTCTTTCTTAGGCTTAGCCCCACATCTTTTTATCGCCCTCTTGATTGAAAGCTCAATGCAGTGCCTTGTGAGGAACATCACCGGAATCGCGTAGGAATGCTCCAGAAACACATACATACTCGGCCTGTCGGTCGCTCTCCTCCCGGCGGCCGCAAGCTCCTTGGCGGCATTGAGGAAGGATCTAATGAATTCATCGTCGAACCTGTCGGCTTTAAGCTCGTCTTTCATCAGGGCAGATGAGTCCAACAGCGTGAAATTTCTCAAAGTGGGGTCATTGAAGCCATCCATCTGGGGCTTCATAACCTGTTGGTCCTTGTATTTCGGGAACACATGGTCATTGAACACACTATCCATCAGAGAATCTCTCCTGTCTTCGCGTCCATCCTCGCCCCCGACTTCGGGTCGATGAACTCGTCCACGGCCTCGCTATCATGGTCGGGCTCGGTCACGAACAGCGGTCCGACACGAGCACGTCGCCAAGATGCGTTCGGTGGTCAACATGACGGGGCCTATCTGCGTACGGAATACAAACATGCGGCGCTGCTAATGGTAGCGCCGCATGCATCATCAAAGAAGAATTGTAATTAATCGACTCTGGGACTTTTCGTACAAAACCAGAGTATGTCGATTACGGCTCATCGAAGTCCATCCACTCTACAGGCTGCATCAGACCGTAATAATCGACGGGCGTTTTAAATTGAATCCTGCCCAAATGACCGTCGCTCTTCCGCACCCAACTGCGTCCGTAGCGATCGGTGAAAGCCACCTCGCAGCCGAGGGCCTTATGCATCGAGCAATCGAGATGCCCGATGCACCTCACGGTTTTGCCCGGAGCAACGGACGAGAGCAGAACCCTGCCGTCGCTCCCCTCGACGGCCCTCCCGTCTTCAGGCCCGGCGCCTTGGACGAGCACGGCAGTGAGGATAACTTGGTAAACGAGGTCGTTGCTATTGTTCATCACCTCTAGGCCGAACTGTGGCGCGATATCAGCCCTGCACCCTCCAACCGTGGCCGTCTCCCTCTCGGACATCCTGACCACACGGGCACAGATGGCCGATGCCTGGCTCCGCGCGGCCGCCCGGCGGCCCCGTACCAGCGAGACAATCCACTGGAGGAGAGTGAGCGCCAAAG
Organism: Collinsella aerofaciens; assembly: GCF_964243765.1. Lineage (GTDB taxonomy): Bacteria > Actinomycetota > Coriobacteriia > Coriobacteriales > Coriobacteriaceae > Collinsella > Collinsella aerofaciens_BU. The sequence continues at coordinate 280,642 of NZ_CAXTGI010000002.1, forward strand.
ATAGGAAAGCAACAGCCGTGCCGAAATCGATTTGGCCGTTGAAACTAATTACAACGCCATCCGTGATCATTTGGCCAACCCATCCGCCAGTGTCGCCGCCTCAAGGAGAGGCTTCCGGTCGTCGGGCCCCACTTGGCGAACGGCTCGCTGCCCCCGTCGCACATCCCGCATTCTGGCCGTAGGCCTCTCGTGAAGCCCGGGGTAAAAGAGTACGCGGTAGAGCTCGTAAAACCCTTCGCAAGGCATATCATCGTCGAAACGCACGATACCACAGCCTCCCTCCTCTACAGATTCCGCCTTATAGAGGCCTTACAAAACCTCGCGTCTGGATTCAGCAGGGCTGTAGCAGGATTTGACCGGAAAGGTGTTAGCTTGGATTATGTGAATGCCAGACGAGCCCGCCCTCAGCAAGCACACCCTCCTGCTCGGCGAGGCAGACAGCGTATGCGCCCTCCTCGCCAACGTCGGAGTAGCAGTTGCGTTAGGGCTAATCTAAATACAACCAATTGGCCGATTTCCCATTGACGGTAACATTCCAGACATTGGGCGGCAGCAACCGGTGCGTGGCGATGCGCTCGCCGGCGTGGTAGATTGACAGCGTCGGCTCGCCGACCCAGAGTCCCTGCAGAAGGGCCGCTCGGCCTCAGCCGCCTCCCCATTACAGTCTGAAGTGGGCCACCGATAAATTTCGATGGCGAGCATTCGGCGCATTGCCTACGATACGGGCAAGC
>NZ_CAXTGI010000003.1:0-221022 GCF_964243765.1 Collinsella aerofaciens
GGTAGCCCGTACCAGATTCGAACTGGTGATCTCCGCCTTGAGAGGGCGGCGTCCTAAACCGCTAGACGAACGGGCCACATGACATCTGCACTGCCGTGCTGCGAGGAAATATATTACGGGACAAAAAACATCAGCGCAAGAAGAAATTCCAAATTGCCGAAAAATTGTCGACAGGTTATGGAACGCGCAGGTCAACTAATTAGCTAATTCAAGTTGAGATGAACCAAAAGGGTTTCGCGATCGTTGGGGATGTTGTCCTCGATAACGGCTTCGAGGGCGGCGTTGAGTAGCTGGCCTAGCTCGGGCCCCGGCTTCACACCGGCACGGATCAAGTCGCCGCCGTTGATGGCAAGCATCTTAAGCGTATAGGGCTCCCCCGCCTGCAGCAGATCGTGGGCGAGCGTACGCATCTCCTCAATCGTCTCGACGTAATAGAAGCACGAGGGCGCCTTGCCGAGCGTGTCGGCACGCTTAAGGTCCATGAGCTCGTCCATCAGACGCGGCGTATCGACACCCTCGCCCGAAAGCGCGCGCATCATATTGAGCAGGCAGGAGCGCTCGGAGCGCAGCGGCTTGTCATGGTATTTGATCAGCAGGCACACATCGCGCACCAAATCATGCGAGAGCGCTAGGCGATCCATGATGACACGCGCCTTCTTGGCGCCGAGCTCGGGATGACCGTAGAAGTGACCGCTGCCGTCGTGATCGACCGTAAAGCACTCGGGTTTGGAAACGTCGTGCAAAAACGCCGCCCACATAAGGCTCGACGAGGGCGCGACGCCGTCGCACAGCGCCAGCTCCCCTGCCACCGTCAGCACGCGGGCGATATGCTCGTAGACGTTAAACGCATGATAGACACTGCGCTGATCAAACCCGCGAGCGGACGCGAGCTCGGGCACGGCGGCGCAAACAAGCTCGGGGTAGCGCAGCATCGCGTCTCCCCCGTGGCCCGTCGAAAGGATGCCCTCGAGCTCAATGCCCACGCGCTCGCGCGCCACGGCATCGAGCAGCGGCGCACATTCGGCCAGGGCCTGCTTGGTCGCAGGCTCAATCATAAAGTCCAAGCGGCAGGCAAACCGCACCGCGCGCAGCATGCGAAGCGCGTCCTCGTTAAAACGACGCATGGGATCTCCAACGGCGCGGATAAGCTTGCGCTCCAGGTCGCCCTGGCCGTCGTAACGGTCGACAAGGCCGCGCTCGGGATGCCACGCCATGGCATTGACGGTAAAGTCGCGGCGCGCCAGGTCGTCCTCAAGCGAAGCAGCGCGCTCCACACTCTGGGGATGACGACCGTCGGTATAGAAGCCGTCCAGGCGGTAGGTGGTAACCTCAATACGCTCGCCATCGCAAATAGCCGTGATGCCGCCGAATTTAATGCCCGACTCAACCACCGCAATATCAGCCGCCTCGAGCGCCTCTTTGGACTCCTGCCACAGGCCGCTGCAGCACATGTCAACATCGTGGCTGGGGCGCCCCATCAGGGCATCACGTACCCAACCGCCTACGTACCAGGCCTCAAGACCGGCTGCCTCGAGCGCACGCAGGACACGGATGGAGGCATCGGTCGGCTGCGTACCGTTGAGCGAAACATTGCACATGCCTATGGCCTCCTGCGACGATCAAATTGGCTATCGATTGCATATGCAAGAAGTCTAGCAAGAAACAGCCTCCGCTGCACACGCAAGTCCGATAAACAAAAACGCATCCGTCTTGGTCTAAGACGGATGCGAAATAATCGAACTATTCAGGCAAGGTGTCGGAGCTAGCAAACCTTACGGATTGCGATACCCTTCTGATACTCATCGACCTTGGCAAAGTCGCCCAGACCCGGGCACTCGACCACGTTGGCGCCGGTGGCCATCGAAAGGCGCAGAGCGTCCTCGACGCGCTCGGGGGCGTCGTGCCACACGGACAGGAATGCGGCCAGCGAGGAATCGCCCGCGCAGACCGTCGACAGCAGCTTGACCTCAAAGGTACGGTTGGCAAACCAGATGTGCTCGCCGTTGGAGAAGTACGCTCCGGCGCCACCAAGGGTCAGCAGCACGTTCTTGGCGCCCTTGGCATGCAGTTCGGCCATAGCAACCTTAACGGACTCATCGTCGCCACCGCTCACCTTAATACCAAAGATATCGAGCAGCTCGTCGTCATTGGGCTTAATCAGCAGCGGCTCCATGGCAATGAGGTCTGCCAGCTGATGACTCGAGATATCGAGCACGAACTCGGCGCCCTTCGCCTTCACGCGACGCAGGACCTCTGCCAGGAAGCCATCGGAGGTGTTGGGGGGCAGCGAGCCGCTGATAACCAGGCAGGTCATGTCATCGAGCGAATCGATGAGCTCAAACATCTCCTGCTCGTTAGCCGCATTGATGGCGGCGCCTGCGTTGACCATGTTGTACTCGGTGTCGGGGCCGGCGTTGAGGAACACGTTAACGCGCGTGATGCCGTCGGTCCACACGGGCTTGACGGGCACGCCCAGGGCCTCGGCGCCCTTAACGATAAACTCGCCCGAGAAGCCGGCGAAGAAGCCCAGGATCGTGGTGTCGACACCGTAGTGATCGAGGGCGAACGAGACGTTGAGACCCTTGCCGTTGGGCGTGTAAACGGCGTTGCGGGTACGCGTGACGGTGTTGGCGTCAAGACCGTCGCAGGAAATGTTGTAGTCAATGGCGGGATTTGCAGTGAGCGTATAAATCATGAATGTTCCTTTCACGAAGCAACGTGTTAATGAAAGTATATTCCACGCATCGACAAAAGGCTACCACAACTCGGTGAACGGTGTGGAAGCGATGAAGTACGGCACGACAACTCTCCACCATGGCGGAACAAAAAAGGCGCCCCGGCCGAAACCGGGGCGCCGCATGCGCACGAATATGTCGCGTTTCGATTACTGACGATCGAGCTTGCGGACGGCAACGCGCTTGCTGTACTCATCGACGTGACCGAAGTCGCCGATGCCGACGGACTCGGCAACGTTGGCGCCGGTGGCCATAGCGAGCTTCATGGCCTCCTCGACGTTGTCGCGATCCCTGTACCACTTGTGCAGGAACGCAGCGAGGGTGCAGTCGCCGGCGCAGACGGAAGAAACCAGCTTGATGTTGAACTCACGCTTGGCGTACCAGATGTCCTCGCCGTTGGAGAAGTAAGCGTCGCCACGGCTACCACGGGTGAGCAGCACGTTCTGGACGCCGGCCTCGTGAGCCAGCTTCATGGCAACTCGGACCTCGTCGTCGGTGTCGACCGGCACGCCGAAGATGGCCTTCATCTCATGATGGTTCGGCTTGATGAGCAGCGGCTTCTTGTGAGCGAGCTCCTTGAGCTTGTCGGAAGAAAGGTCCAGGACGACGTCGGCGCCACGGGCCTGAGCGTGCTCCATGACCTGAGCCAGGAAGTCGGGCGTGGCTTTGGGAGGCACGGAGCCAGAGACGATCAGGCACTCAAGATCGCCCGCGGTGTCCAGGATGTTGTAGAGCTCCTCCTGGTGCTGCGGCGTAATAGGAGCACCGGGGTTGAGGATGCCGTACTCGTGCTGGCCATCGTTGACGTAGGTGTTGATACGCGTGATGCCGTCGGTCCAGACCGGGCGGCACAGGCAACCCAGGTTCATGACTTCCTCGACGATGAACTTGCCCGTGAAGCCGGCGAAGAAGCCGAGCGCAACGGTATCGACGCCCATCTTCTTAAAGGCGAAGGACACGTCGAGGCCCTTGCCGTTGGCCGTGTAGCTGGCCGAGCCGGTGCGGACGTTCTCGTCGGGCTCGAGCGGAGAGCTCGAAACCGTCATGTCGACAGCCGGGTTAGCGGTTAGCGTGTAGAACATTTACAGTACCCCCTGTATATGTGAGGGCCGCGTGGCCGGCCCATTCCAACCACGCGGTTACCTCTGATACCAAATTAGCGAGCTGCAGACTCGAGCAGTGCCTTGACCTCAGCAGCGGTGTTGCAGGCGAGCGCCTTCTCGGCGAGCTCGTCGCACTCGGCCTTGGTCCACTGACTGATGGTCTTGCGGGCGCGCAGGATGGACGGAGCGCTCATCGAGAACTCCTCCAGGCCCCAGCTGATCAGCAGCGGCTCAAGCAGCGGATCGGCAGCGGCCTCGCCGCACATACCGACCATGATGCCGGCCTTCACGCCGCTCTCGATGATGTTCTTGAGCGAGCGGAGCACGGCGGGATAGTACACCTGGTACAGGTTGGAGATGGTGTCGTTGCCACGGTCGGCGCACATAGTGTAGCCGATCAGGTCGTTGGTGCCGATGGAGAAGAAGTCAGCGACCTCGGCCAGACGGTCAGCGAGCAGCGAAGCGGCGGGCGTCTCGACCATAATGCCGACCTCGATGTTCTCGTTGAACTTGCGACCCTCTTCGGTCAGCTCGGCCTTGCACTGCTCGACGAGCTCCTTGACGGCCACGACCTCCTCGACGCAAGTGACGAGCGGGATCATGATCTTGACGTCACCAAAGGCGCTAGCGCGCAGAAGGGCGCGAAGCTGAACCTTGTACTGGTCGGGGTTGGCCAGGCAGTAACGCACGGCGCGGAAGCCCATGAAGGGGTTGTCTTCCTTGACCATGTGCAGGTACGGGATCTCCTTGTCGCCGCCCACGTCGAGCGTGCGGATGATGACCGGAGCGCCCTTGAGCGCGCTGGCGACCTTGCGGTAGGCGTTAAACTGCTCTTCCTCGGAAGGAAGCTCAGCAGAGTCCATGAACAGGAACTCGGAACGGAACAGGCCGATAGCCTCGGCGTCATGATCGAGAGCGTTGGGCACGTCATCGGGGTTGCCGATGTTGCAGGCGATGATCTTCTTGATGCCGTCGGCAGTCACAGAAGGCTTGCCGCGGAAGGCCTCGAGGGCTGCCTTCTCGGCAGCGAAGGCCTCGGCCTTGGCGGTGTAGGCAGCGAGCGTATCCTCGTCGGGATCGGCCTCGACGATACCCTTGCCACCGTCGACGACAACGGTCATGCCGTTGCGCAGTGCGGTGCAGCTGTTGGAAACCGAAAGGACAGCCGGGATCTCGAGGGCGCGCGCAATGATCGCGGAGTGCGACGTGCGGCCACCGGTCTCGGTGACGATACCGGCAACGTGGGCCTTATCGATCGTGGCGGTCATGGACGGCGTAAGGTCGTGCACGACAACGACGGTGTTCTCGGGTAGGACGGAGAGGTCGACAACCTCCTTGCCCAGCAGCTCAGCCAGAATACCGGTGCGGATGTCGGCGATGTCGGCCGCGCGCAGACGGAACATCTCGTCGTCCATGGACAGGAACATGTTCTCGAACATGGTCGAGGTGTCCATGAGTGCCTGCTCGGCGCAGGTGCCGCCGTCAATGGCGGCGTTGATGGCGTCGGTCATGCCCGGATCCTGAGCCAGGACAATGTGTCCGCTCATGATCTCGGCCTCGGCCTCGCCCACCGTCTCCTTCATGTGGTCGGCCTGAGCCTGGGTCTTCTCGCAGAAGACCGAAAGAGCGGTCTGATAGCGCTCCTTCTCTGCTGCCGAATCAGCAACCTCGTGCGGCTCAAACGTCAAGTCGGGATCGACGGCAACCATGACGGTGCCGATACCGATGCCCTCGGAAGCGTTGACTCCCTGATACATTCCCATTCCTCTCTCCGTGTCATGTGATAAAGCGTTTTGCCATATCCATGACAAAAGAGCGCAGCTACCTAAAAACAGGTCACTGCGCCCCCAAATATGAACTTAGTTGTTCAACATGCGACCCGTTTGAGTTCTACTCGCCAAGACCGCTCTTGATGAGCTCGATGGCAGCAGCCAGAGCCTCGGCCTCGTCGGCGCCGTCGCACTTGACATCGACCTCGGTGCCGCAGGGGATACCAGCAGCCATGAGGGCCATCGGGGACTTGCCGTTGACCTCCTTCTCGGGGGTGACGACCGTCACGTCACAGGCGTACTTGCCCATGGTGGAGGCGAACAGACCAGCCGGACGCATGTGCAGACCCTGAGGATTAACGAGGGTAGCCTTCTCAGAAACCATAGTTGACTCCTTTTTTGTGTTTAACCCCTGTCATGCATGTGGCAGGAGTCAGATTCACGACGTTGTTTATATTAACTCACATCAAACGGTTTTTCATTGTGTTTCGCACGAATTGTTGGACAGATGTCGTTCGCTGTCCGCTCGCCTGCCGGGCGGGGCGGTTAAGTTTGCTGCTCTACAGTCCTGCGCAAGACGGAAAGCACATTAAGTGCTTTCCTTTGCGTGCGGAACTCGCGACAAACTTAACCGCCCCGCCCGGCAGGCAAGCTGCGGGAACATGCTTCCGTCCAAGAAATATCGTGCGAAAGGAATTTTGGCTGAAGTTCTGTTCGCGTGGGTGATTTGGTTGATGTGGGCTATCTATGCCCCTGTTGGGGACTGAGGAGTGTCCCGGGGGCTGGCAGGAAAGGAACGTCCCTAGGTGCCGGGGGCATGAAAAAAGGCGAGGGCTCGTAGGGAGTCCTCGCCTTTTTACAGGGGGCGATGTTATTCGCGTACTGCGGAATTAGACCAGGCGGGCGTTGATCGTCTTGGCGATCTCGGCGGCGTCGGTGGAACCCTTGACGGTGGCACGGAAGTCCTCGTCCATGAGCGCCTCGGCGACCTTGGACAGGATCTTGAGGTGCGTAGTGCCGGCCTGGGCACCAGGGATGAGCAGGGCGATAGCCACGTTGACGGGAGCGCCGTCCATGGTGTCCCAACCGGTCACGCCGGATTCGTCCTTGACGACGATGACGGCAGCCTCGGTAATGGCGTCGGACTTAGCATGAGGGATGGCGAACCCCTCCATCATGCCCGTGGTGCCCTCGGCCTCGCGGGCCAGGAAGGCGTTCATCACGGCGTCGGCGTCGCTGGCGATACCGGCCTTGACAGCCTGGTTGGAAACGAAGCTCAGAGCCTCGTCACGAGAAGCGAAGTCCTCGGCGACAAAGACATTCTCGACCTTCACGAAGTCGGCAGCCTCGGCCTTGGGAGCCTCGACGGCAGCGGCCATGGGGGCCTCGACCGGCTGAGCAGCAGCGGCGGGAGCTGACTTCTGGTTCTTCTCGAAGTCGTACTTCTTGAAGGCCACGAACAGGATGCCACCGACCACAGCGCCGATGAGGATCGCGAGGACCCACAGCGGACCGTTCTCGACAACGGGCAGGACCAGGAAGCCGCCGTGAGGCGCCGGATCGTGAACGTTGAACATAATGGTCAGGATCGAAGCGATAGAGGAACCGAGCATCATGATGGGCATGACCGGCCAGATGTTCTTGGTCATGAACGGAATGGCGCCCTCGGTGATGTGGGTGCAACCAAGAATGAGGTTGACGATACCGGCGTCGTGATCCTCCTGGCTGAAGTACTTCTTGCCGACGACGACGGCGAAGGTGGTGATCAGCGGCGGAACGATGCAAGCAGCGGAGACGGCAGCCATGAAGTTGGTGCCGAAATTGTAGGTATCGGTGCCAACGCCAGCAGCCAGTGCCTCGGTGAGCATAGCAGTACCGGTGACGTAAGCAGCCTTGTTGACCGGGCCACCCATGTCAAAGGCGCACATGCAGCCGATGGCAAGACCCAGGACAACGGCGCCAGAGGCGGACAGGCCCTTGAGAAAGTCCATCATGGCGGTGTTGATGGCAGCCATGGGGCCGGAAATGCCGAGCATGACCAGGCCGACGATAGCCGTCGAGAACAGCGGGTACAGGAAGATAGCCTTGAGGCCGTCCAGGTTCTTGGGCAGGCCGGCAAAGACCTTCTCGAGCAGCAGGATGACATAGCCGGCGAGGAAGCCGCCAACGATGCCGCCCAGGAAGCCGAAGCCCACGCCGGCGCCACCGGCGTCGATCATGCCGGTCTCGGCGTTAACAGGCAGGCCCTGAATGGCGATCATACCGGCGACAAAACCAGGGACGAGCGCCGGGCGCTTACCGATGGACTCGGCGATGTAGGCAGAAAGCACGGGAACCATGAGGTTCATGGCGATGCCGCCGATGATCTTGAGCATAGCGGCGAAGGTGTTGTAGTCGGCAGCCGTCGAATCGAAGGACGTGATGCCCCACAGGAACGAAACGGCGGTCAGAACACCACCGGCAACGACGAAGACCAGCATGTGGCTGACGCCGTTCATGAGGTGCTTGTAGATGACGTGGCCGATAGACTCCTTCTCCTCGACCTCGTCTTCGACATCGGCAGCGGCAGCAACCGTGTCGTCACCCTTGGCGGCGAGCGCGCGGTCAATCAGCTTACCGGCGGCCTCGACAGACAGGGCTTTGGAAACACCAACGGAAACCATAGGCTTACCGGCGAAACGCTCCGCCTGGACATCCTTGTCGGCTGCGACGACGACGGCCTTGGCACCAGCGATCTCGCTCTTGGTGAGCTCGTTCTCGACACCGACCTGGCCATGGGTCTCGACCTTAATGGTCAGACCGCGCTCGGCAGCTGCCTTCTCCAGCGCTTCCTTCGCCATGAAGGTGTGCGCAATGCCGGTCGGGCAACCGGTGGCGGCGATGATGTCAATCTTAGCCATGTGTCCCTCCTTTTTAAGTTTTGCGCCCGCAGGCGCTCCCCTACACGCGCGTCCTTGCGCGCTTTTCCACAACTGAAAGATACCAACCTACCGTCCGCGTGAGAAGAGACAAGGCGCAATTCTCCGGTGAAAGGTTCTTTCATAACCGTAAACGGTAGGTGAAAGTTTACCATCAACACTTGAAACGGCAAGGTGTATCTTGTAATTGAAAATCCCCCTATACTATGACATTACAAAACGAGTCCGATTTTCATGCCAACCAGGAGCCATCCATGACCGATAGTAGCAAGAGCGCACTTTCCCTCATTAGTACCCATCAGGGATACAGCGAGTCCGAGCAGCGCATTGTCGACTATATATTGGAGCACCAGTCCGAGGCGCCACGCCTCACGGCGGCTCAGCTCTCGCGCGCCGCCGCCACGTCCGAGGCGACCGTTTCGCGCTTCTGCCGCAAGCTTGGCTTTGGCAGCTTCCGCAGCTTTCAGTTTTCGTTGGCGAGGGATTTGGAAAGCCAGCGCAACGAGGGCCTGACTGACGAAGTCTCGCTCGACAATATGGAGCAGAGCCTTAAGAACATCCTGGCTGCCAAGGTGAGCGAGCTTAATGCGACTATCGACGGGATCGACCACGATACGCTGGCGGCTGTTGTGCATGCCCTTAAGCATGCAGGGGTTATTGAGTTTGCGGCTGTGGGCAATACGAACGCGGTCGCGCTCGATGCGACGTTTAAGTTTTCGCAGCTGGGCCTGCGCTGCATGGCGAGCACCATTAGCGAGACATCAATCGGCTTTGCGCTCACACTACGCCCCGGCGACGTCATCGTGATCATCTCAAACTCCGGCAAATCGCGCCGACTGAATCGCATGGCAAAAGCGGCTCGCGACTGCGGTGCCACCGTAGTCGTCATCAGCAGCGACAGCAAGTCTCCACTTGCGCGCCTGGCAGACTACACTTTTAATACCGTCAACCACGAGGCGCTGCTGACGACGGGTGACTTTGCGTTCTCCAAGATCAGCGCCACGATGATCGTCGAGGTTATCTACAACTTCCTGCTGCCCGAGATTGAAGACGCCCGAGAGCATATCAGCTACTACGAGGAGCTCATCCAACCGGATAAGGTCGTAGAGTAAAACGCGTAGTGGGACAAAATTTCAGTCTATTTTGTCCCACCAACACCGCTGATACGACCTAGGCTCGAGCTTCTTCGAGCATCTGCTTGGCGTGGGCCAAGCTTGCCTCCGACTGATCGCCGCTGAGCATGCGGGCAATCTCGGCGGTACGCGCCTCGCCGGTTACCTCGTCCAAATGCGTCTGGGGAACATCGCCCGGCTCCTTGCTGACAACATAATGCTTGTCGGCCATGACGGCGACCTGCGCCAGGTGGGTTACGACGATGACCTGATGCGTGGCGGCAAGATCGGCCAGCACACCAGCAAGAGCACGAGCCGTGGAACCACCGACACCGGCATCGACCTCGTCAAATACCAGTGTGTCGACGCCGTCAGCATTACCCAAGACCACCTTGCTCGCCAGCATAACGCGACTGAGCTCGCCGCCCGAGGCAATGCGGCGCAGAGGGCGCGGCGTCAATCCGGCACCGCTGCGATACAGAAGCTCGTAGCTCGAAGGGCCCGCGGGTGTCCACTCAGCGCGCGGAAGATCGCGGGACTCCCAGACCAGCTCAGCGCCGCCCATTTCCAGGCGTGCCATCTGACGGCCCACCTCGTGACAAAAACGCGGGGCTGCCGTATTGCGTGCGCGCTTAAGCGCCTTGGCAGCAGCGAACAGTTCGCGCTCCGCCGCGCCAAGTGCCTCGCGTGCCTTCCTAATCTGCTCGTCACCATCGTCCACCAGCGATAACAACTCCCGCGAGCGGTCACGCATGGCAAATACATCGTCCATGGTGGGACCCCACTGCCGCAGAAGTCCCTTAAGGTCGGAATACCGCTCGCGCATGCGAGCAAGCTCGCGAGGATCGAACGCAACGCCATCGCGATAAGCACGCAGCTCGTTGGCGCAATCCTCGAGTGAGATGCAGGCATCCGAAAGTGCGTCGGCGATGTCACCCAGTTTGCGATCGACGGTAGCCATGCGCGACAGTTCTGCCACGGCGCCGTTCACGGCATCGAGCGCTCCCCCTTCGGAAGTAAGCGATGCATGGGCATCGTTGGCCGTCGCCACCAGCACCTCGGCATGCTCGGAGCGCGGCAGCAGCTCCTCGAGCTCCTCATACTCACCCGGCTTGGGGTCAACCTCGGCGATACGCTCCAGGGCGAAGCGCGCCTCCTCGACGCGACTCCCCTGCGCTCGCGACGCCTCCTCTACGCGACGGACCTCCTTGGCAGCCGCACGCGACGCCTTAAAGCAGACACGGTACTTTTCCAGCGCCTCAAGCGCAGAGCGACCAGCCCAGGCATCGACCATGGCAACATGATGTGCCGGATCGAGCAGGCGCTGATGTTCATGCTGGCCGCACAGATCCATCATCACGCCGACGCGCTCGGAAAGCTCGCGCACGCTGGCAATGCGACCGTCAATCTTCACGCGGCTGCGGCCCTCGGCAGAAAGGCTACGCTGTACGGTGAACCCCTCCGTGTCGTGCGGACCGTCGAACAGGCGCGCCTCGACGCTCGCCAGCGCCTCGCCCTCGCGCACCGTCGACGAATCCGCGCGCTCGCCCAAAATAAGCTTGAGGGCCGAGAGCAGCGCGGTCTTGCCGGCGCCGGTCTCGCCGGTCAAAACCGTTAGGCCCGCACTCGGAACCAACGTCGCCTCGCGAATGAGCGCGATGTTGGAAACCTGCAGCTCATCGATCATGGCGCACTCCATAGAACACGCGGCTCACCGAGTTATAGAAGCTTTCGGGACCGTAATCGAGCAGCAGCACGTCGCCGGGACCACGGCGCACGGCCACGCTCTCGACCGTGCCATCGCAGGTAATAAACTGTCCGTCGATGGCAATGGCCGGCACACTCGGGCGATCATCGGACATAAAGATCTCGACGACATCACTCGGCGAGGTCAAAAAAGCGCGAGCCTGAATGGTATGCGGGGCGATGGGCACACAGACCATACCCGTGTAATCGGGGCTGACAATGGGACCGCCGGCGGAAAGCGCGTAGCCGGTGGAGCCGGTCGCCGTCGATACGACCACACCATCGCCGCGCAGGCGATCAATATGATGGCCGGACACCGTGATGTCAAACTCAACCATATCGGACAGGGGGCCGCGCGTAAGGGCCATATCGTTGAGGGCAAACGTGCGCACGACATCCTTCGTGCCGTCTTCGCGCACGGACACGATATCCGCGGCGATGGTGGCGCGGCGGCTCACGTGGAGCTCGCCGGACAGAGCATCGCTCACGACCTGCAGAATGTCGCGCTCCTCGGGGCTCGCAGCAGTTAAAAAGCCCAGGTGACCATAGGAAAGACCAAGGATAGGAATCTCGCGATGGTTGAGGATGCGGGCAGCGCGCAGCAACGTACCGTCGCCGCCGAGTGTAATGACCAGATCTGAGCCGTCAATATCAGGCGTGCTTTGAATCTTCGATCGCTGATCGGCCGCCCATGCGACCTCGTAGCCTTGGCGCGAAAGCCAAAGCTCGAGCATCAGGCCGCTCTCGACCGCCTCTTGCTTGTAGTAATTGGGAACCAGAAAGACCTTCATAGCGTTGCAGCTTTCTCGCTCAAAGCCGATACCTGGGATTGCAGCTCATCGTCGGCGCGCTCCCCGGGGACAAACCTTGTGCCGTACAAGAAAAACTCAACGTTGCCCTTAGCGCCATGGATGGGCGACACGCACACGTCAAGCGGGAACAGGCCCTTGGCAGCAAAGAGCTCAATCGCCGCCACGAGCGTATCGCGGCGGACGGCGGGGTCGGTCACGATACCGCGCTCGCCCACCAGCGCAGCCGGCGCCTCAAACTGGGGCTTTACGAGCGTGCAGAACGAACCCGAAGGCTTCAGGCACGCCAGCACGGCGTCGATGATATTCGCGATGCCGGTAAACGAGACATCACATACAGCCAGGTCGATGGCACCGGCATAGCCAAGCTCAGGCAGCTGCGTCACGTTTGTGCGCTCATGCAGCGTCACGCGATCATCCTGACGCAACGACCAATCGAACTGGGCGCGACCCACGTCCACCGAGACAACGGTCGCAGCTCCGCGCTTGAGCAGGCAATCGGTAAAGCCGCCGGTAGAGCAGCCCACATCCAGACAGCTAAGGCCCGTCGGATTGATGCCAAACGCATCAAGCGCGCCTTCGAGCTTAAGACCGCCGCGGCCAACATAGGGAATGCGCCCCTTCACGTGCAGTGGCAGACCCGGAATCACCTTAAGGCCCGGCGAAGTCAAGCGCTCGCCGCCACTCGAGACCAATCCGGCCATAAGAGTGCGAAGGGCATCCGCGCGATCGGCGCAGATGCCCTGTGAAATCAGTTCGTCATCAAGACGCACGCGTTTCATGAATGCCATCAACCATTCGTATCCGGAGATGCGGCCTAGCTATCCTGGGATTCGTTTGCCGCATCCTCATCGTATTCCTGCTCGAGCTTATCGGCCTCACGCGGCGTCAGCTCAAACTTGTCGACCATATCGACCGCGCGGGAGCCCAGCTCAATCGCTTCGTCAAACAGATCGAGTGAACGCTCCAAGGACGTATCCTTGGAGCGAACGGTAGCGATGATCTGGTCCAGACGGTCCGAAATCTCGTCAAAGTTGCGGACAGAACCCTCTGGCATGGCTACTCCTCGACGGAGTCGGCCTCGACGGCCTCAGCAGCGTCCACATCCTCGGCAAGTACACCGGCGGTAGCCTGAGCGGCAGCGACCTTGGCGGCAGCCTCAGCAGCCTGGGCCTCCTCGCGAGCGCGATCCTCGGCCAGCAGTTCCTGGTACAGGTCCTCGCCCGGCAACTCCTCGCTGCGCGCGATCTTGCCCAGCACGCCGTTGACGAACGACGCGGACTGGTCGGTGCCATAGGCCTTGGCAAGTTCGACGGCCTCGTTGATCACGATAGCGTCCGAGACCTCCTCGTCGGTGAGGAAACGCATCTCGTAAACGGCGATACGCAGCAGATTGCGGTCGGCGCCGGGCATGCGCATAAGATCCCAGTTCTTGGCAACGGAGCGCAGAGCGCAGTCGATGCGATCGATATGCTCGTAAGCACCGCGGCACAGCTCCAGCGCATAGGGGTCGAGGGGACCCTTCGAGATCAGGAAATCGCCCTCGAGGACGCGCTCGAGCGGGCTGTCAGTGGCCTCGGCCTGGAACAGCAGCTGCAGCGCCTGACTGCGGGCAAGCGTACGCCCGCGATAAACCTTAAGGCTCAAAGGTTACTCCTTGGGGAAAACGAGGCCGTCGATGCAAACGTCAACGCACTCGACCTCGACGCCCACCTGGGCATCGATGGCGGTGACCACGGCGGCGCGAACGGCCTCGGCGAGTTTCTTGAACGGATAGCCAAAGAACACCACGACGCGCACGGTGAGTGCAAGCTTGTCGCCGATGACCTCGGCCTCGACCGCCGGCTCGGAAGCCGGGGCCTTAGACGAAAGCATCATGGAGACAAGGTTGGTGGCAAGGTCCTTGACGCCCACGGAGGCGATGCCCTCGACATCCGTGACGGCGCGCGAGACGATGGCGGTCAGAACATCGGGCGAAATGCCGATGCCGTCAATCTTGATTTCCTGGGGCATGAGTCCTCCTAGAAGAGTTGGTTGCTAGACGCGGGAGACGAACTTGCCGTCGCGGGTGTCAACCTTGATGACCTCGCCCTCGTTGAGGTACATGGGGACCTGGATGACAGCGCCAGTGTCGATGGTGGCCGGCTTGGTGGAACCCTGGACGGTGTCGCCCTTAAAGCCCGGGTCGGTCTGGACGATTGTGGTCTCGATGAACATCGGCGGGGTCACACCCATGAGCTCATCGTCGGCGAAGAGCAGCTGGCAGATGTCGTTCTCGCGCAGCCACTTGGAGTTCTCGCCCACCATGTCCTCGGGAACGGGAACCTGCTCATAGGACTCGTTGTCCATGAAGATGTAGTCGGTGCCATCGTTGTAGAGGTACTGGAACTCACGGGTGGTGAGCATGACGCTCTCGAACTTAGTGCCGGCGTTGCAGGTGTTCTCGACGACGCGGCCGCTCTTGATGTCGCGGGTCTTGTAGCGCACAAACGCGCCGCCCTTGCCCGGCTTGACATGCTGGAACTCGACGATGGTGTAGACCTTGTCCTTGATGCGGAGACCGAGGCCGTTCTTGAAGTCGGCGGTAGAAATGGTAGGCATAGCGACCTTTCTTGTTATGGGCAGAACGCACAAGCGTCCAAATTACATACGACCGAAATTATACACTTGCAGACGGCGCCTGCAGCGAGCGCATAAAAAGAGAACGCGGGGCGTCCGAATCATTCCGGACGCCCCGTCCCAAACTATCTACGAAGAAGACTAGCAGTCAATAACGTGGAGGTCATGCGGGGTCTTGGTGAAGGGCTCGTAACCGTTCTCGGTGACCACGCCGTAGTCCTCCAAGCGCACGCCGCCCACGCCGGGCAGGTAGACGCCGGGCTCCATAGTGATAACCGAGCCGACCTCGATGATATTCTTGCTGCGGTTGAAGTTGGGCAGCTCGTGGATGTCAATACCCACGCCGTGGCCCAGGCCATGGTTATAGTAATCGCCATAGCCGGCATCGCCGATGATCTTCTTGGAGAGCTTGAAGATGTCGTTGCCCTCGACGCCCGGATGGATGGCGGCGACGCACTCCTCGTGCGTACGGCGCACGAGCGCGTACAGGTCGAGCTGCTCCTGGGTGGGCTCGCCCATCACGACGGTACGCGTCATGTCGGAGCGGTAGTCGCAGTAGCCCGCACCATAATCCATGAGAACGAAGTCGCCCTTCTCGATCACGCGGTCGCTCGGGACGGCATGCGGGTTGGCGGTGTTGGGACCGCTCGCCACGATGGAGCCAAAGGCCAGTCTGTCGGCGCCGTTGGCGAACATAAAGTTCTCGAGCTCGTTGCGAACCTGCTTCTCGGTCATACCGGGCTTAATAAAGGCGAGCATGTGCTGGAAGGCGGCGTCGGTGATCGACTGCGCGTGGCGCATGAGCTCGATCTCCTCGGCGTCCTTAATGGCGCGCATCTTACGGATGTCGTCATGCATCAGCGGCAGCATGCAGGCAACAGAGCGGTCCTCCAGGCCACGCTGAATGCCCTGGTAGAAGTTAATCTGCATGTCATCCTCGACAGCGCAGACGCGGCACTTGGTGGCCGCGATCTTGCCGGCGACCCAGCCGGGAATGGTGCCCTCGTCCATGTCGTAGACCCAGGGGCTGCCGGCGGGCGTGTTCTCCTCAAAGCTGTTAAGGTAGCGCGAGTCGGTGTGGAACAGACACTGGTCTGCCGTAATAAACGCGGCGTGCGGGAACTCGAAGGTGTAGTCGAAGACGCCCTTCACGCCCGTGAGCCAACGAAGGTTGGCCTCGTCGCGCACCACGATGGCATCGTAGCCACGCTCGACCATCAGGGCACGGACACGCTCGATACGACCGGCAGGACCGGCAGCAAACTCTGACATGCAGATTCCTTTCTTGTTGTCTCTATAAAGACGGAACGGGTCTCAACCGAACGACGGAATCGCGCGCGATTCGCAACCGATTGGAAACCCGCCCCTCAACATGATACGAAAGACGATGTATGTCAATAAATCCTAGAGAAGTTCTTTGCGAGAAGCCAAGTATGCGCGAGCATGGCGGTCGAGAACCTCGTCCTCAACGCTCGTTAGACGAATGGCGCCGAGCGCCGCGGGCAGCGGCAACATGCTGCGGTTCGAGCGGACAAACTGCTGCCTGCGGAACTCCTCGATATATGAGGCAGGCTCCAGATCGAAGGCAAGCTCCTCGATACCAAAGTCCTCCAGGCAGTCATCGACCTCAAAGACGTAATCGATATCGAAGTCACAGGCATCATGTGCTAGGCGCGCCTCAAAGCGCATGCCCTCGGACAGCAGCTGGTAGACAGGGACCTGCAAAGCGGCATCGACCAAGCAGGCGCGCAGGGTACGCTCCCCCGTCTTGCCAAAATCGAGCGCATGGCGGGCGCTCGGGTTCGTGGCCATCAGTACGTCCTTACGTGCAGTCTGAGACCACTGAACGGCATTGACGAGCGCGACCTCCTCGCCCGCGAGAATCTCGGGGACGGTCTCGGTAAACTGATTCCAGCGGGACTTGCTGCTCGAAAGCATGGTGCCAACAAGTACCGCATAACCGAGCTTAAGGTCCTCGGGGTCCGCCGCGCGAACAAGGTCGAGGTCACACACGACCAAGCCCGGCTCGGGACGAAACGCGATAGCGGGAAGCGCATTCTCCGACGAGGCGACGAGCGGCTTCATGGTCGTCGCGACCGTGAGCATGGCGTCGAACGTCGTCGGCAGCAAGGCGCACTCGGTGCGACCGCACCACTGATTGGCACACCAGCAAACGACTGAGCAGGTCGCCGTGTCGCCGACAGCGACAACGAGATCGTCACAGGTAATGCCATTAGCCGACAGGGCGCCAAAGACGGTATCGGCATCGACCAGCGTAGCACCGGCAGGCGAAACCTCGAGGACGAGCAACGACACAGCAAAACCGGCGTCAACCAGTGCATGCTCGACAGCCTCGCCAAAACGCTCGGATGTGGCGTCGTTCCAAACCACCATCGCGCGCTTAGGCTTGCCCACAACCGAGGCAAACATGCGCGGCAGCTCATCGAACGCGCCCAATCCGACACGGACATCGACGCTGCGGTTTTGGAAATTGATCAGTTGACGGCGAATCATAGCAGTCCACGCTCCAAAAGCATCTCGGCACAAAGGTAGGAAACGTCCTCGAAGGACTTGTTGCGAATATCAAGGGTAATATCGGCGGCCTGGCGATACAGCGGACGGCGATGCTCAAACAGGCGCGCAGCATGCTCGGGCGAGCGGAAATCGGGCCGGGTATCAGAACGGCGAATCTGGCGCAACGAGTCCTCAAAGTCGCCTTCGAGGTACACGCATGTACCCATCTCGTGCATCAGTTCAATGTTCACCGGCGTCTCGACGATGCCACCCCCGCACGACACCAGCAGGCTGCGCTCGCTTTGAAGCGAACGGAGTGCCGAGGTCTCAAGCTCGCGAAAACGATCCTCGCCCTCGGTCTCAAATATCTCGGTCACCGACTTGCCGCATCGACGCACAACCAAACGATCGGTATCGATAAAACGCCGCTTGAACATAGTGCCGACATTGCGCGCGAGCGTCGATTTGCCCGCGCCCAAAAAGCCGATAAAGAAAATATGGTCGCAGCCGTGTTTGATGTGCTGAGACATGGCGAAACCTATTCCTCGCAGGGAAGGTCGCGCAGGGCCCGGCGCTCAAAGATACGGAAGATCTGCGTGTACCACAGGTCCTGGGTTGCCTGCGGCTTGACCAGAATAGTGTCAACGCCGGCAAAATTACCGCTCCACACGTCCGTGTACAGCTGATCGCCAATCAGCACCGCCTCGTCTGCCGTGGCGCCGAGGCGCTTAAGACCCGCCTTCAAGGCAAACGGGGCGGGCTTCATGGCGTGGCTAATGGCCTCGAGTCCCAGCTCGCGTGCAGAGCTCATGACCTGGTCGCGATGCCAATTGTTGGACACCATGCACAGCTTAAAGCCTTTGGCGCGGGCGGCGTCGAGCCAAGCGGAAACCGCAGTGGGAACCTGCTCGGTGTCGCGCGGCACCAGAGTGTTATCGCGATCGAGCAGAATGGCGCGTTTGCCGTCGGCCCACAGGGTATCAAGGTCGATGCGATCGACCGAGGCAACGTATCGTTTGGGGCTAAATATCCTCATGCTAATTCCAAGACTGTTGATGCTCTTCGTAGGTTTGCGAGAAGTACTCCTCGTCCTGCGTAATGTAGAAATACAGGTCATCAGAGTCGGTCGGCTCAAGCGTGGCCTTGAGTGCCTCGAGCGACGGAGAGCAGATGGGCGTGGGTGGCAGACCCTCGTGCTTATAGGTGTTATAGGGGCTATCACTCTGCAGGTCGTCGGCGGTAACCTCGCCACCGGTGACATACATCATGGTCGCATCGCTGTTGAGATAACGCAGACCGTCGAGCTTGCCGGCAAGGCGGTTGTAGAAGACCGAGGCCACGTGCGCACGTTGATCGGCGTTGAGGCCCTCGCGCTCAACGATAGAGGCCAAGTTGACGATGTCGTAGTCGGACATCTCCACACCGTAGCGCTCCTTGATCTTGGCTTCGCAGCTCGCAAAGTCAAGCGACTTGTACTCGGTCTTAAACTGATCGAGCATGGCGCGAATCACGTCATCGGCCGTCGGCGAATCACCCAACGAATAGGTCTTGGGGAACAAGAAACCCTCGAGCGAGTCGTTGGCGGCGCCCTTAAGGAAGCTATAGTCGTCCACGTAATTGGAGGCCTTAGCCTGGTTGAGGAAGTCTTCCTTAGAGATGCTGTCGTAGGCCTGGGCCACACGGTCAGCGACTTGATCGACCGTCAGGCCCTCAGGGATAGTCAGCGCATTGGAGCCCGCGTTAGGACCTTCCATGAGCTGTTGAACAACCTTGGTCGCATCCATGAGCGTGGTGAACGAGTAGGTGCCAGGCTTAAGCGACATATCAGCGTTGAGCTTTTTCACCGCCGCGTAGTAATCCTTGGGATTTTCGACGATATGGTTCTCGGAGAGAATCGAGGCGATCGTATCGCCCGAAGCACCGTCGGGAATGGTCACCGTAACCTGCTGACCAGCCGCGACCTTCGTATCCTCACCGGTAAAGAAGCCCTTGACGGCAGGCACGACAAAGAAAGCGATAGTAGCAAGCGCGATTACGGCCACCACGACGCCGACAATCATGGGCACCGGGGAGCTTTTCTTTTGGGCACCGCGACGAGCATGCGTGTTGTAGCTCGAGCGGGCCGCCGGAGCAACGCCATGCGAACCGCGAGCGTGATGCGAATGCGATTGGGGGGCCTGCGTTCGCTGAGTAGGTGCCTGATGCTTAAAGCGAGCACCGCCTGCAGGCTGAGCCGAACGAGCAGCGGGCTGCTGAGCCGCGTGAGAAACCGGATACTGAACCGAACGAGCAGAAGACTGCTGACCCGTCCGTTGAACAGGTTGGGCCGAACGAGAGGAGAACTGCACCGGGCGCGCGGCAGATTGAGCTGCGCGCTGGGTCGGCTGTGCCGGACGCTGGCCAGGCTGGGCAGGGCGCGACGACGGCTGACGTGTACGATTCGGCTGGCGCGGATCGGGAGCGCTAGGCATGCGAAACCTCCTCGTTTTTACGATCAAGCCACGTCTGCAAAAACAGGCTGGCGGCAATCATGTCAATCTTGCCCCTCATCTGCTTTTCGTTGAGGCCCTGCTCGCGCAGGATACGCTTGGCCTCTTGCGAGGACAG
The DNA here is from genome assembly GCF_964243765.1 of Collinsella aerofaciens. Taxonomy (GTDB): domain Bacteria; phylum Actinomycetota; class Coriobacteriia; order Coriobacteriales; family Coriobacteriaceae; genus Collinsella; species Collinsella aerofaciens_BU. The sequence continues at coordinate 19,933 of NZ_CAXTGI010000003.1, forward strand.
GCGCTCGTCCTCAAACTCCAACGGAAGATCGAGCTCGTCGGCAATCTTTTGCGCAACAGCGGCAACACGCTCGGCCTGGGGACCGGGCTCACCGGCCATGGTCAGGGGACGCCCACTTACCAGGATATCGGGCTCATAGTCCTCGACCAGGTAGCGGAACGTCTTGGCCATACCGGTGACCTCTGCAGCCGGGAGAACCTTGACAGGCATCGCCATCTTGCCATCACGGCTCGAGACGGCGATGCCGATCCTGGTCTCCCCTATGTCCAGCGCAAGCGCGACCACAGCGACTACCTAGATTCTTAGGCGCCGAGCGCGGTCTTAGCGGCCGCGAGGGCATCGGCGATGCCGGCGGCATTCTTGCCACCGGCCTGGGCCATGTTGGGACGGCCGCCACCGCGACCGTCGACCAGGCCCGCGATCTGCTTGATCACGTTACCGGCGTGGAAACCGGCCTTGACGGCGTCATCGGAGCCGGCGGCGAGCAGGGCCGGGGTGCCCTTCTCGGTCACGCTGGCGACGACGCAGGCGACAGGACCGGCGACCTTCTGGTGCACGGTATCCCAGACGTTGCGCAGGTCGGCAGCCTCAAGGCCCTGGAGCTCAGCGACGACGAGCTTGTAGCCGTCGAGCTCAACGGCGCCCTCGATGGCGCTGGAGATAGCGTCGGAGGAGCCACCGGTCAGCGCCTTCTTGAGCTTGTTGGAAGTCTCGCGCAGCTCGGCCTGCAGGTTCTCCACGCGGGCGGGAACCTCATCCACGCGGCACTTGAGCGCAGCAGCGGCGGCGTCGACGAGCGCCAGACGGTCGGCCATGTAGTCGAGAGCACCCTTAGAGGTCACGGCCTCGATACGACGGACGTTCGAGCCCGTAGAGGACTCGGAAATGATCTTGAACAGGCCGATCTCGGCGGTGTTGGCAGCGTGCGTGCCACCGCAGAGTTCGCGGGAGAACGGCTGGTCCTCGGCGCCCACGGAGACAACGCGGACGACGTCGCCATACTTCTCACCAAACAGGGCGACAGCACCGGCGGACTTGGCCTCGTCAATGCCCATGACGCGGGTCAAGACCGGCTTGGAGGCGAAGATCTGCTGGTTGACCAGGTCCTCGACAGCCTTGAGCTGCTCGGAGGACAGGGCCTCGAAGTGCGTGAAGTCAAAGCGCAGGTGCTCAGGCGTCACCAGCGAGCCGGCCTGGGAGACATGCTCGCCCAGGACCTGCTTAAGCGCGGCGTCGAGCAGGTGCGTGGCGGTGTGGTTGCGGCGCAGGAAGCCACGGCGCTCGGCGTCAAGCGTGGCGGTCACGGTAGTACCGACGGTCAGCGTACCCTCGGTGACGTGGGCGACGTGAGCATACAAGCCGTTGTGGTTCTTGGTATCAGAAACGGTCAGCGCAACGCCCTCGGCGGAAAGCTCGCCGGCGTCACCCTGCTGGCCACCCATCTCGGCATAGAACGGGGTGCGGTCGAGAACGACCTCGACGTCCTCGCCGGCGGCAGCGGACTCGACGGACTCGCCGTTGCGCACGATGGCAACAACCTTGGCGCCTACGATCACATCGTTGTCATAGCCGTCGAACTCAGTCGCGGCGACCTTGTCGGAAAGTTCGACCCACACGTCGTTGAAGCTGCCCCAGGCGTCGCCCTTGGCATTGGCGCGGGCGCGGGCCTTCTGGTCGTCCATGCAGGCGGTGAAGCCGTCCATGTCGACGTCGTGGCCAGCGGTGCCGGCGATCTCGACGGTCAGGTCGATGGGGAAACCAAAGGTGTCGTGCAGCTTAAAGGCAACATCGCCCGGAAGCACAGCGCCCTCGGCAAGCGCTGCCAGGGCCTCATCCAGGTAGACGCGACCGTTGTCGAGCGTCGTGGAGAAGCGCTCCTCCTCGGAGGCGACGATACCCTTGACGAGCGCGACGTTCTTGAGCAGCTCGGGATAGGCCTCGCCCATCTGAGCGTTGACCTCGTCGATAAACTTGGTCAGGAAGGCGCCCTCGATACCCAGCAGGCGACCGTGGAACACGGCACGGCGGAGCAGGCGTCGAAGGACGTACTCGCGACCCTCGTTACCGGGCAGGATGCCGTCCGAGATCATAAAGTCGACGGCACGAGAGTGATCCGCGATGATACGCAGCGAGCGGCTGGCACCGGAGTAATCGTCGGCGTCATAGGTCTTGCCGCTGATCTTCTCACCGAGCTTGATGAGGTGCTGCATCAGATCGCCGTCGTAGTTAGCGGTCTTGTGCTGCATGATAGCGGCCATGCGCTCCAGACCCATGCCCGTATCGAGGTTGCGGTGCGGCAGCTCCGGCATGGAGCCGTCCTCCTGGCGGTCGTACTGGGTAAACACGAGGTTCCAGAACTCAAGGAAGCGGTCGCAGTCGCAGCCAGGCTTGCAGTCGGGGCTGCCGCAACCGACCTCCTCGCCCATGTCAAAGTAGATCTCGGAGCACGGACCGCAGGGGCCGGTGGGGCCAGCGGCCCAGAAGTTGTCGTCCTCGCCCAGGCGGGAGATGTGATCCTCGGCAACGCCCAGAGAGCGCCACACGTCGTGGGTCTCGTCGTCTTCGGTAAAGACGGTGAAGTACAGGCGGTCGAGCGGCAGCTTGAACTCCTTGGTGATGAGCTCAAAGGCCCAAGCGCAGGCCTGCTGCTTGGAGACGCCGCCAAAGGAGAAGTCGCCGAGCATCTCAAAGAAGGACAGGTGACGGCCGTCCTCGCCGATGCAGTCGATGTCGTTGGTGCGGACGCACTTCTGGCAGGAGATCGCGCCGATCTCCTTCATGGTCTTCTTGCCCTGGTAGTACTCCTTAAACTGGTTCATGCCGGCGTTGGCAAGCAGCAGCGAAGGATCGTCGGGGACGAGGGACGAAGAAGGATAGAGCTTAAGACCGCGCTCCTCAAAGAAGTTGAGGAACTTGGAGCGAATCTCGGCCGTAGTCATTGACGGGTAGTCAGCACTCATAGAGGGAATCTCCTCGGTTTCACATCGAAACAGTTCAAACGTAACGATATTACCATCCCACCGCGCCTGTGCAAAAAAGAGGGCCGCCAAACAGCGACCCTCCAGCGAAAGTGCACGTTATTTAGGTCTGTCAAATACTTTGAAAAAAATGATTTCGGTATAATTGCATATAAGAATCGTCCGGAAGGAGCGATCGATGAATAGCAAACGGTTTGTCGTGAATGCACTAACCTCGGTAGCCCTTTTAGCAATCTTCGCTTACTCGAGCTGGTATGTGAACCAGCCGAGATTTGGCTACGCATTGTACGCAGTAACATCTGGCGATAAAGCGTATTACACCCTAAGCGCAATTGACGCCATCTTTTTCTATGTGGCTGGCCCCTTATCAATCGCTTTGATCGCGTTTATTGTTATTTACAACATCAAGAAACGCTAACAGGGCCTATTTGGAATCCGAATCGTCCATGGAGCCGTCGATGCCGGTTTTGGTGTCGTCGTCAGAGCTTGTGTCGTCGTCCTTGGCAAAGGGGTTCTTAAAGAAACCCGTCGCGTCGGGCTGCAGGCCTGAGAGCTTAATCCAGGGATTATCGAGCTCGGGCTTGGGCATGGCCTGGGCCTCGGGCGCGGTCTCGTTGCCGATGAGCTCGGACTCATAGATGAACGTATCGTCGCCAAGCGCGTCGTAGGCGGCAACTGGGTTACCCTCGGTATCGCGATACGGAGTGCCCTTAAACACGGCACCATCGTATGCCACGAGCTGACGCCCGGTCTCGTTCTCAAAGTAGTAGACGAAAATGCCCTTGAGGGCCGCGCACAGCGGAATGGCGATAACCATGCCGATGGGACCCATGAGTGCCGAACCGATAACGAGAGCCGTCAGGCTCATAACGGGATGCACCTGCACCGAGCTCTGCATGACCTTAGGCGAAATGACATTATCGGTGACGTTTTGAGCCACCATGGTCACGATGAGCGTCCATAACGCCAACATGGGGCTGAACATGAAACCGAGCACCGTGGCGATCGCCGCACTCACCCAGGGACCGACAACCGGAACCAGGTGCATAATGCCGGTGAAGATAGCCATGAGTGCTGCATACGGATGGCCGATGATCGTAAAACCAATAAAGGCAAGAAAACCGCCACAGATCGATGTGACGACCATGCCACGCATGTAGCCGCCGACCGAACGCGAAAGGATGGCAACCATAAAGCGGTACGAGGTCTCTTTTTCCTGCCCGATGATGGTGCAGACCTCGTGGTGCATGCGGGGATAATCGCAGGCAAGCCAGTAGGCAAGCACCAGACCCAGGAAGATGACGAACAGCTGCGAGGCCGTGTTGGTAATGAGCGGAAACACACCGCGGCCGAGCTCAGCAGCGATTTGCGAGACGTACTTGGACGCTACGGTAACCAGCGAAGAAAGATTGTCGTCCAGATACTCCTTGAGCGGCGTGTTGTTGAGCGTCTTAGCGTGCGAGAGCATCTCGTTGAGATCGCCACCCGCAACACGAAGCTGCTCGGGCAGGCGGCTCAGGACTTCCATGATTTGACCGAGCAAAATAGGCGAGAGGATACAGACGACGCCGACGAGCACGGCAACAACCACAATGAGTGCGATGAGCGAACCGAGGCCACGTCCGACGCCGTGATGCTCGAGCCAGTTGGTGATCGGAGACATCACAAAAGCGATGATGGAACCGACAGCGAGAAACTCGATGACCGGTGCCAGGATGCCCATAAGGTTAAAGATGACGGCAGCGATGACAATGCAGCCGACGACGCCCCAAATGCGCAGCGTCAGAATGCGGGTATCGCGAAGCGTGCGGTCGATTTGTTGGGGGTGCTCACTCATGAACGAACCATCACTCCGTCGGGATCAATCTTATCCTGAATCTTCTTAAGCGTGCGGCGCAGCAGGCGCGAGACCTGCACCTGCGAGATGCCAAGCTTCTTGGCAATCTCGATCTGGGTCATGCCCTTCACAAAACGCAGCTCGATAACCTCGCGCTCGCGCGGCGAGAAATCGCGGATAGCTTCCTCGATTACCAGGCGGTCATCGGTAAAGTCGAGCTCGTTGTCGTCGTCGGCATAGCGATCGAGAATCGAAGGCGCATCATCGGAATCGGACGCACCGGGGGCCTCGATGGGCACCGAGGTGTAAGCCGAGGACGATTCCATGGCTTCGAGCACCTCGTCGACGGTCACGTCCAGGTATTCGGCGATTTCCTCAACCTTGGGCGAACGCTGCAGCTCGTTGGTGAGCTTATCGGTAGCCTGGTTGACCTTGGCCGAGAGCTCCTGCAAACGACGGGGCACGCGCACGCTCCAGCCCTTGTCGCGGAAGTGGCGCTTAATCTCGCCCAAGATGGTGGGCGTGGCAAACGTCGTGAACTCGAGTCCGCGCTCAGGATCAAAGCGATCGATAGCCTTGAGCAAGCCCAAGTACCCGACCTGCAAAAGGTCATCGAGCGGCTCGCCGCGGTTCTTAAATTTGTTGGCAAGAAACCTTACCAGGTTCATATGGGACATGACGAGCTGCTCGCGAGCATCCGGATCACCGGTCTCCTTATAACGACGAAACAACTCGCGGGTTTTCTCCTTGTCCCAAGCGGTCTTGCCGCTCCGGGAACGTTCGGTCATATTAGATATCCGCCTTGAGGTCGAGGGAAAGCGTTAAGGGCGCTGTAGTCTTTTCGTAGGAGTCGCACACACTCGCCAAAATGAGCTCGGCATACACCGCAGCCTGGTCATCCTCGTCGACGGTGGCCTGTTCCCCAAAGGTAAAGGTCATGCCGACGTGAGATTCGTCCACATCGAAATTGATCGTGATGTCGTCGCAGTCGACCGCGGTGCACCCAAAGATGAAGGCTTCCTCGGCAGCCATGCGGATATCCTCGATGCGATCGACGGACATAGAGCACAGGGCGCCGACGTTGGCGGCCGTCATGCGCACCAAGCGCGCGAGACGCGGATCACCGGCAACGCTCAGCGTAATGGGGCAGGTTGCTTCACTACTCATCGCAGGACTCCTCGGCAGGCGTATAGGTGTAATACTGAGCAGGCTTAGCAGCGGGCTTCTGAACAACATCGTCGTCAGCAGCGGCATCGTCATCGTCAATCAGAACGCGCTCAGTAGGCTGCTCGGCCTCGGCGGCGGCAGCGGCGAGCTTGCGATCGGCGTCGGCTGCAGGAGCCTTCACCTTATTGAAGAGCTTCTGCACGGCGCCAGCAGCAGAATCAGTCACGCTCGATACGGCATTACTGGCCTCGGCCACGCTGCCCGTGACCTCGGAGATGTCGCGAACGACCGCCTCAACCTCAACGAGGTTAGACGTCAGAGCATCAACGGCAGTCTTGCTCGACTTGAGGAGCGGCTCAACCTGTGCCAGCGCGGGAGTGAGCTCATCGACAGCGCCATCGAGCTTTGCCACCACAGGCTGTGCCTCGGCGAGCGTATTGTTAAGGTCACTCACCGTCTTGTCGAGCGAGTCGACGACGGTGCGAGTCTTGCGCAGCGTGAGCGCGAGCTCGACAACAGCCCACACGCCGGCAACGGCGAGCACCAGCAGGGCGATTTGAATGGGACTCATACAAGCCTCCCGAAGGAATCGAAATACAGACGTTTTTCATGGTACCCCAAAGAAGGGCAAAGATACCCAAAGGGAATGCGCGAGGCGCCAATGGCCTACTTGGGAGCGTTGCCGCTACGGTCGCGCTCGCTTTGCTCCACACGCCACTCTTCCCAACCGCGGCCGGCAGGCTGCCAGAACGCGCCGCGCTCCAGCCCCTCGGGCAAGTAGCGCTGCTCGACCCAGCCTTCGGGATAATCATGCGGATACTTATACACACCGTATTCGTCGCTGCCAGGACGATGACGATCGCGCAGGTAGCTGGGCACCTCGCGAAGACCACTGCTGCGGATATCGGCCAGCGCCGCATCGATCGAGGCCTCACACGCGTTGGACTTAGGCGCCAGACACACATAGAGCGCAGCCTGAGCCAGGTTGATGCGACACTCGGGATAGCCAATGACCTCGGCAGATTTAAATGCGGCATGTGCCACCAAAAGCGCCTGCGGGTCGGCGTTGCCAACATCCTCGGAAGCCTGAATCATAATGCGGCGAGCGATAAACTTGGGATCCTCCCCCGCGTCGATCATGCGCGCGAGCCAATAGATCGTGGCATCGGGGTCGCTGCCGCGCATAGATTTAATAAACGCACTGATAATGTCGTAGTGCATGTCACCGTTTTTGTCATACGAAAACCCACGACGTGGATTGGCGATCTTCACGTCATCCACGGTAATGGGATAGCGTTCCCCGGCCGCCGGCGCTGGCGTTCCCGCAGTATCGGGACGCGTAACGGCAATCTCACTCGCAAGCTCGAGCGTCGTGAGCGCCGAGCGCGCATCACCCGCGGCCAGCGTGCAAATGGTCTTGACTGTATCCTCATCGGCCGAGAACTTACCGTTTAAACCCTGCGGCGCCTCGAGCGCACGCTCAATGAGCATGGCGATATCCTCGTCCTTCAGGTGCTCAAGCTCTACCACACGCCCACGCGAGAGCAATGCCGAGTTGACCTCAAAGTACGGGTTCTCGGTCGTGGCGCCAATCATAATGACGGTACGGTTCTCAACCGCATGCAAAAGCGCATCCTGCTGCGACTTCGAAAAACGGTGAATCTCGTCGATGAACAAGATGGTACGGCGGTCATACGTATTCAGGCGCGTCTTTGCCTCGTCGATCACGCGACGCAGGTCCTTCACAGTGCCCGTCACGGCGCTGACCTCGACAAACTCGCTCTTGGTATGGTTGGCGATAATGTGGGCCAGCGTCGTCTTGCCGGTGCCAGCCGGGCCGTACAGAATCACGCTCGACAGCACGTCATGCTCAATCGCGGCGCGCAGCCACGAGCCCTTACCGACGGCCTTTTGCTGGCCCACATACTCGTCGAGCGAATTGGGGCGCATACGCACCGCAAGCGGGGCATTCTGAAAAGAGCGCTCACGCGTCGAAGCAGAAAAAAGGTCGTCCATAGCCATCCCGTGCATCAATCAAAATCGTTGTTGACCAACAGTATACCGAAAGGATGCGAACTACCGTTCGTTAATATAGGTGCGGTGCGGAAACTTTAGCCCTGGGAACAATTTGCTCGTCAGCTCGCAGAAATAACCATCCGTCATGCTTGCGATGTAATCGACGACGGCCTGATCCTTGTCGTCCTGCCAAGCATAGGTGCGGCCATAATAGGAAAGCTGCTGCTCAATACGCGAAATGTGGTGCTTAAAGATGTAGGATGACTCGTCACCCTCGTTTATATCCTGCAGGCAACGGTCGTAGAGCTTTTCGAAGGCCTCGCGCAGTTCCGCTTCGGAGTCGCCTTCGATACCGCCCTTGCTATAGATCTTCTCGTAGTTCTCGCGCTTAGCCCGGCGGATCTCCTCAAACAGGTCCTCGCTCATCTCGATACGCGGTTTGCCGTAGCTATGCTCAACGATATCGATGGAAGCGTGCGTGAGAATCCAGCTGTTATAGGCGCCGCCCCGACCGTCGTCAAAAGCGTCGGGCGACAGCAGGCCCGCCGCAATGGCGTCCTGGCGATCGCGCCCAACGTAGGCAAGGATATCCGAGATGCGAACCACGCAACCCTCGAGTGTCATGGGACGCAGGTGCTCAATCGCGCTATAGCCAGTGGCAATGCAATCCTCGACAGTTCGGTCGAACTGGTCAAAGGAACTCATGTCCGAAAGCTCAAAAACACGTTGCTCGTACTCGCCGTTATGGCACAGGACGCCGTCGAGCGTCTGGAGCGACACGTTGCGGCCATACAGCGCATCGAGCACGCGGACCGACTGCACGTTATGGAAAAAATAACGACCCGTGCGCTCGTGATAGATATCGTTGAGAAATCGCTCACCGGCATGGCCAAAGGGCGTGTGGCCCAAGTCGTGGCCCAGGCCAATCGCCTCGATCAGGTCGCAGTTGAGCCCCAGGGCGCGGCCGATATCGCGTGCGATGCGCGAGACAAGCTGCACGTGCAGGCCACGACGCGACAGGTCGTCGTTGCTGCGAAAACTGAAGACCTGTGTTTTGCCGGCATAGCGAGTGTACGCCGGAAGATGAAGAATCTTTTCGGTATCGCGCATAAACGCCGGACGCATGAGCGTGCCCTCGTCTGCGGCTCGATCAACGCGACGGATGACCTGGTCATCGTCGCAACGGTACGGATTGACATAGCCCGAAGCACGATCTGCGGCAATGCGCTCGACAAGTTCGGGCGATAACGCCGAGGGAATACGGTCCATGCGCGCCTTAATGACGGCCGTTTCTTGATTAGTTGCCATGGCATGCTCCTTAAGAAGGATGCACAATCGGTTACAATGTGCAGCCCACGACCTCGATTATGGCAAAAATCGGCACCAAAAACGGCAGCAAAGGCAGGGAGCGCGATTTTGTGAAGAGGCAAGAGAGGGCAAGGGCCAGGAGCGCGACGGCAAATGCCACGATGCCGCCCATAGGGTCGAGCGTGCAAAGCGCGAAGAGTGCCTTGGCATCTCCCATGCCGATGCCCGTGGCTTGACGGAGGCGCCGCCAAAGCGACTCAGTCAGCACAAGAGAAAGGTACACGATGACCGCAAGGCCAGCGTGGTCAAGTGCCGTGTTCAAGCCCGCATCCAGCCACACGCCCGCAAACGCCGCCACCGCACACGCGCCGGCAAGCTCATTGGGAAAGCGTCGCTCACGGGCATCAATCGCCGCGCCGGCAAAGACGCAGATCCAAAATGGGATATAGACCACAGGACACCTCCCGGTACAGCCCTCTCAAAAACAAAAACCACCACAAAGGTACCTGCCCCCTTTGTGGTGGTTTTGATGGTGGTTATTTGGCGCCTTGCATGACCTCGTCGAGGGTAACGTTGACGGCGTGCTGCGTCGGGACCCAGTCGACCTTTAGGAACAGTGCAGCCACCGTGATGGGGATATAGCTGAACATAAAGATCGGGAAGGTAAACAGGTTGGTCACCAGACGCCACTTTTGAGCGCAATGAATGTGCTTGTACTCAAAGATGGTCGTGAGCAGCGCCAGGATAAAGAAGGTCTGGTACATCATCACGAACGTCATGATAAGCGAGGCGGCACAAGCCTGCATCTCGACCTCGGTAGCCAAGAAACCATGCGAAAGGCCACCCACGATCAGGAACGTCGCATTGGCGAGCATGGAGATCAGGGACAGCAGCATGCCCGGAGCGATGGTCATAAACATGTCATATGCGGCAAAGCGATGATAGCGGAAGGTCGATTTGACCAGGTGCTTACCGTAGGTAAAGAACACCTGGTAGAAGCCCTTGGTCCAGCGCATGCGCTGTTTCCAGGACGCCTTAAACGTCACGGGCTGTTCGTCAAAGAACTCCGCCGGCGCATAACCGATGCGAATGCCGTGAATGGCACAGAACGTAGTGAACTGGATGTCCTCGGTCAGCGTATGGAACTGCCAGCCGTGCATGCCCTCAATTACGCTGGCGGAGATGAGGTAGCCCGAACCAGAGACGGCACAAGACGTCTTGCAGATGTTGCGCGCGTTGTTGAGGAAGCGGGCCTCACGCAGATACCAGGTGGCGTTGGCAGACGAAATCCACGAGCTGCCGAAGTTCTTGGAGTTACGATAGCTCGTAACCACATGGAAGCCCTGGTCAAAGGCATCATTCATCTTGGAGACGTAATCGCGGGAGATAACGTTGTCGGCATCGAAGATAAAGTAGCCCTCAAACGTGTCGGGATACTCGTTGAGAATGCGATCGAAACCAAAGTCCATGACCCAGCTCTTACCCTTGCGGGCCAGGTCGTTGCGCTCATAAACGATGGCGCCCGCCTCGCGCGCGAGCTGCGCCGTATTATCGGTGCAGGCATCGGCGACCACGAAGACCTCGATAAGCTCGGACGGATAATCCTGGTCCTTGATGGAGCGAACGAGGTTGGCGATCACGGCCTCCTCGTTATGCGCCGCGATAAAGAAGGCATAGCGGTGGAGTTTTTTGGCCTTGGGAGGCGCGACCTCGCCACGAAGAGCGCCAATGACAAAGAAGACCACCTGGTACAGAAAGCAGACCGTGAGTAGCGTAACCACAATCTGGTTAAAGATCACGATGGGCGTGTTAGTTTGTAAAAAGGCGAGCATGCAGGCTCCCGAGAACGCGTTACGTAAACAACCGTATATCTTACCGTAGGCTAACCGAGTTCAAGAAACCACCTAATACTGGTTAGGCTTCGAGTAGACCGAGCTGCGGAACGATTTCGTCGCCGGCGGCAGTGCGGCCGAGCGAGCGCGGGGCTAGGTCATCCAGAACGGCGGCGAGATCCCACGGCAGCTCATCGCGGCACTCAATGCGCTCCCCCGTCACGGGATGATCGAACGCCACACGCCAGGAATGGAGGAATTGCCTGGTCAAACCCTGGTCGGCACGCGCATCGCACTTACCGTAGAGCGGATCGCCCACGCAGGCGTGGTTGATATGGCGCATGTGCACGCGAATCTGATGCGTGCGACCCGTAAACAGGTGGCACTCGACGAGCGTATAGCCATCGTCAAAACGCGTGGAATCGAAGCGCTCGAGGACCCTAAAGGTCGTAATGGCCTGGCGCGCGAAAGGATCGTCCGAAACCGCCATCTTGACACGGTCGCGCGTAGAACGGGCAATGCCGGTGTTGATCGTGCCCTCGTCCATGGCAATGTGGCCGTGGACGAGCGTAATGTAGCGGCGGTCGAGCGTGCGCGTGCGGATGAGATTCTGGAGCGCGCGCTGGGTGTCGTCGTCTTTTGCCGCGAGCATAAGGCCCGAGGTGTCACGATCCAGGCGATGCACGATGCCGGGGCGGTCCTCGCCCTGCACGGTGCCCAGATGGTCAATGCCACAGTGATAGACCAAGGCGTTCGCAAGGGTGCCGCTCTCGTGGCCATGGGCGGGATGGCACACCAGACCGCGCTGCTTGGAGAGCACGATGAGGTAGTCGTCCTCGTAGCGGATATCGAGGGGAATGGCCTCGGGAATCACATCGGTGGGATCGTGCGGCTCGGGCAAATCGACCGAAATACGGTCGCCGGAGCGCACGGCATACTTTTTTGACAGGCATGTCTCGCCGTTGACGGCAACGGCACCGCCCTCGATCAGATGCGCGCATGCAGAGCGCGTAGGGCAGCCGTCATTAGCGCCCAGATAGGCGTCAAGACGCTGACCAGCGGCATCGTCGGCAACAAGGATATGGATGTCGGCCATTAGCGCTCGCTCCTTTCGCGAATCTTGCGGGCACGCTCCCCACGCTGCTGGGCCTTGCGCTTAGCGCGGGCCTCGTCACGGGCGTTGAGCTCGGCGGTCGCGTCGACCTCACGGGCCGCAGGACTCAAGAACATGTAGCCGATGAGGGCAAGCACCACACCGACCGTAATGCCGACATCGGCCACATTGAAGACGGGGAAGTCGATGAAGGTGGTGGCAATAAAATCGGTCACAAAGCCAAAAGCCAGACGGTCGATCGCATTGCCAATGGCGCCGCCCACGACCATAGCCATGCCCACAACCTCAAAGCGAGCAAGCTGGGGTGCGCGAAGCAAGTACACCGCGATCGCAACGATAACGACAAACGCCAGCACGGCAAATGCGAGGCCATGTCCCTCGCCCATGCTAAAGGCAGCACCGATGTTACGCACGAAAAGGAAGTCGATCACACCGGGGATAACAGTCACATGCAGAGCATCGCCAACGGCACGAACCGCAAGCTTGGTCAGCTGGTCAACAAGCAGCACGGCCAACGCCACGCTACCAGCAACACCCAACCGCCAACGCAAAGGCGGCGTCATATCCGCAGAACGACCCAAATCAATCCCCTACCCTCAAAAACATCGAATTACGTTTAACGCAATTAACCATCTTATATTGCCACACGCAGAACGCACGACATATCCACCAACGCAAGCTAAATAACCAGCTAAAAACGAAAGCGGCATTCCGAAAAACAGAATGCCGCTTTTATTCAACGGAGCAAATGGGCCGAAGGCGCCCAAATTCTCCCTATAACTAAAATGCCGAGTTACCGTGCCTTAAAGGGCATTCGCACACCTCTCGCAGATGTGAGCGTGACCGTTGTACTCGCCGACGGTGGTGCGGTAGTTCCAGCAACGGTCGCAGCACTCGCCCTCGGCAGCCTCGATGGCAACGGAAAGCTCCTCGCCCTGGGTCAGTTCAACATCGGAGACGATGTAGAACTCGGCCAGGTCGACGGCCTTATCACCGGTCAGCAGCGCGTACATCTCAGCGGGAACGACCGCCTTGACGCGGACCTGCTGGCTCTTGGTGAAGGTGCCGGCGGAGCGGGCATCCTCAAGAGCCTTGGTCACGGCGCTACGGAGCTCAAGAGAAGCCTCGAGCACGCCCTCAAACTCATTGGCCTCGTCAACCGTGATGGGCGACTTGTACCAATCGAGCAGCGCGGCGTACTTCTGGTGATCGACGCAGCCGGCGGGTGCATAGGCCATGGCCTCGTCGACCGTGTAGGACAGGATCGGCTGCAGGTCGCGCATGAGCATCGAGAAGAGCTCGGCAAGCACGGTCTGGGCGCTGCGGCGCTCGAGCGAACCGGGCTTGTCGCAGTACAGACGATCCTTCAGGGCGTCGAGGTACACGTTGGAAAGCTCGGTAACCACGAAGTCGTAAAGCGCACGGTAAGCGCGCGGGAACTCGTAGCAAGAGTAAGCGTCGTCGACCTCGGCCTGGACCTGGGTCAGACGGGCAACCATGAGCTTGTCGAGCGGCAGCAGGTCGGCAAAGGCGACGCCGTCGGTTTCGGGCTCAAACTGACCCTCGAGCTCGGAGAGCAGGAAGCGCAGCGTGTTGCGGAAACGACGGTAGGCATCGGACGTACGGGCAAGGATCTCGTGGTCGATGGACACGTCGGAGCTGGTATCGACGGAGGCAACCCACAGGCGGATGATGTCGGCGCCCATCTCGTCGCAGACCTTGTTGGGGTCGATGACGTTGCCGAGCGACTTGGACATCTTACGGCCCTGTCCGTCGAGGGTGAAGCCCTGCGAGACGACCGCCTTGTACGGAGCGTGGCCGTTGGCGCCCACCGAGGTGAGCAGCGAGCTCTGGAACCAACCGCGGTGCTGGTCGGAGCCCTCGAGGTACACATCCGCCGGATACTCCAGCTCGGGACGGTACTCGCAGACGGCCTTCCAGGAGACGCCGGAATCCCACCACACGTCGAGGATGTCCTTATCGGCCTTGAGGTGATGGCCACCGCACTTGGGGCAGACGCAGGCCTCGCCAAGATAGCTCTCGGGAGCGTCGGTGAACCAGGCGTCGGAGCCCTTCTCGTGGAAGAGCTTGATGACGGCGTCGAGCGTGGCGTCGTTCATGACCTTCTCGCCGCAGTCGGCGCAGGTGTAGCTGGGGATAGGCACGCCCCAGTTGCGCTGGCGGCTGATGCACCAGTCGGGACGCTGCTCGACCATGGCACCGATGCGGTTGGCCGCGTGGGCCGGATACCACTTGACGTTCTCACGGACCTCCTTGCCGGCCTGCTCGCGCAAACCGGTCTTGTCCATCGAGACAAACCACTGGTCGGTAGCACGGAAGAGCACCGGGTGCTTGCAGCGCCAGCAGTGCGGATAGCTGTGCGTGATCTTCTTCTCGAGGACCAGGGTGCCGCGCTCGCGCAGGAACTCGATGATGTGCGGGTTGGCCTCGTCGGTATCCATGCCACTGAAGGGGCCACCGGTACCAAACTCCTCGCCGGTGTAGAACTTGCCGTCGTCATCGACCGGCATGCAGATGTCGGTGATGCCCTCCTTGAGGCAGGCAAAGTAGTCATCGACGCCGTGACCGGGCGAGTTGTGGACGATACCGGTACCGTCATCGACACCGACGTAATCGGCCAGCAGCGCCACGCCCTCAACGCCGTCAAAGATCGGCTGCTTGTAGTGGATGTGGTGGAAGGTCTCGGCAGGAACCACGTAGGGCTTGCCGTCGACCATGACCGGGGTGTACTCCCACCCAAACTCCTCGCAGCACTTGGGAGCCAGGTCTTCGAGCATGACCTCGGCACGGCCCTCGTGTTCAACGGCGACGTAGGCGGCACCGGGCTTGAGGGAAACGGCCTGGTCGGACGGGATGGTCCACGGCGTAGTCGTCCAGATGATGAAGTCGACCGGGCCGTCGAAGTTCTCGAGGCCGGCGGGCTTGGAGGTCATCTCAAAGCGCACGAAGATGGACGGGCTCGTCTCGTCGGAGTACTCGATCTCGGCCTCGGCCAGCGCAGTGTGGCAGTGCTTGCACCAGTGAACCGGCTTGTGGCCGCGATAGATCATGCCCTTATCGAACATCGCCTTGAAAACCTCGATGTCGGCGGCGTCATGCTGGTGATAGAGCGTCAGGTAGGGGTTGTCCCAGTCGCCGAGCACGCCCAAGCGACGGAAACCGGCCTTCTGCAGCTCGATGTTCTCGACAGCGAACTTGTTGCAGAGCTCACGAATCTTGGCCGTGGGGGTCTGGTTGAACTTCTCGGTGCCAAGCTTCTCCTCGACCTTGTGCTCGATCGGCTGGCCGTGGCAGTCCCAACCGGGGACGTAGGGAACCTCATAGCCCTGCATCATCCAGTAGCGGTTGATCATGTCCTTGGAAATCTTGTTCATGGCGTGGCCGATGTGGATCGGACCGTTGGCGTACGGAGGGCCGTCGTGCAGCACGAACTTCTTGTGACCCTCGTTCTTCTTCAGAACTTGCTCGTAGACCTTGTTGTCCTGCCAGTCCTTGAGTCGCTTGGGCTCGGACTTGGAAAGACCGGCACGCATGGGAAAACCGGTTTTGGGCAGATTCATCGTCTGCTTGTACTCGTTTGCCACGGTACCCCTTTCATGTCGTGGGCGCGCACGCCCGTTGGGCACCAAAAAAAGCGCCCGTCCCTGCAAGCTGGGACGAAGCGCCACAAAACGGGCCGTCTGCCCGCAAAAGCTCTTCGCTTAACCACCCAGCTTAGATGCCCTCACCCGCATTACAGCGCGCTCGCATCCGTTACTCGGCTGGCCTGTATCGACGACCATCTCGGCGATGTCTACTAAGACGTGCCTGTACGGCGCGTCCGTTGGGACCGCAGCTCCGGGGTGATTTTCATCGGTCGCATGCACGGGTTCTCAGCGCTCCCCGTTCTCTGTAGCACACGGACGGCCGACTACTCGTCCCCATCAACGCTTATGCGCTGTATGGTAGCACGGTCAACGCCGGCGAAAAACCCTCAACATCGGTTTCATACTTTAGTAATTTCTCGCGGTCGCAAGCACTCACTTGGAGCAAAATACCTGAAAGCACTTTATCTAACGAAAGAAGGCTGCTATGCGCACGATTGGAATGAGCGACTACACCGTCGGCGAGGACTGCTTTGACGAGCTGCCCGGCGCGCTGGACGAGTACGGAGCGGCCAAGGTCGCGATTATCGGTGGTAAACGAGCACTGGCCGCGGCGCTTCCCAGTATCGAAGCGGCACTGGAGGGCACCGACATCGAGATTCTGGAGACACGCGTCTACGGCACCAACAGCACGCGTGCCAATATCGCCAAGCTTGTTAACTCCCCCGCCTGCCGAGAGGCCGATGTGCTCATCGCATGCGGCGGCGGCAAAGCGCTCGACACCGTCAAGACGGCGGCCATCGAGCTCAAGAAGATCGTCTTTACGGTACCGACGATCTGCTCCAACTGCTCGGCCGCGACCGCCATTGCCGTTGTCTACAACGACGACGGCTCGCTCGAGGGCTATTCGTACCCCAACCGCCCCGCGCACATCTTCATCAACCCCAAGATCATCGCCGAGGCTCCGGCGGAGTACTTCTGGGCGGGCGTGGGCGATGCCCTGTCCAAGCAGCCCGAGGTCGAGTACGCCACGAGCGCCGGCAACCTGGAGCACACCGCAGGTCTTGGCCTGGCGCTCGCACACACCTGCTCCGAGCCGCTGTTTACCTATGGCGTGCAGGGTCTTGAGGACGTTCGCCAGAACCTGTCGACCGAAGCCGTCAAGCAGATCGCGCTCGATATCGTGGTCAACACGGGCTACGTCTCCAACCTGACCAACCAAAACGATTACTACTACAACTCGAGCGTGGCGCATGCGTTCTACAACGCCACCTGCAGCATTCCGCGCGAGGGCACCTACCTGCATGGCGAGGTCGTGAGCCTGGGCGTGCTGGTGCTGTTTGCCTACACGGGCGATACCGAGAACCTTGAGCGCTACTCAGCCTTTAACAAGCAGATGGGACTGCCCGTGACGCTTGAGCAGGTCGGGCTTTCCGAGTCCGATATCCCCGCCCTGTGCGAGTACGCGCACACCACCAACGAGTGGAAGCAGGAAAACCCCGAGCCCTTCACCGACGAAAAGTTCGCCGCCGCCATCAAGGCTGCCGACGCTTACGGCCACACGCTCTAGGACTGGCCCAAAACCACCACAAAGGGGACAGGCACCTTTCTGGTGGTTTTTTATTGCTCCAGCATTCAGTTCGTACTCGAACCCGATTCTTTACGAGAAAGGGTTCGAGTACGTTTTTTGTTTATCGGAAATTCTGCGGAAGGACTACTCGGAACGGTAAACAGGAACGAACAGAGGCAGGGTATCATCATGGTGATGGTATCCTGCCTTTTGTTTTGCGGGATCAAGGTCGCTTTATGCGAACTTGATCGCCACTTATATGGCGCATTGATGGCAATTGCTTCGTACGTGCATACCGGGAGCCTGTACACCTCTGGCAAGGCGTAACACACTAGACTTTGTTCCAAAGTCCGTGTGCTAAGGGGGCAGGCCCCTTAGAATTCCTGTGGAGTGTGTACGCACGTACGCAGGAAAACGGCAAAATTTCGCTATATCAGGGCGTTCTTTCATTGGAGAGTATGGTATACACGGCTTAGTTCAACAAATAAGAATTTATATATAAAGGAGAATATTGATGAAACTGTTTTTATGTTCTCACTTTTCAAGTGTAGGAAGTCTGATAAAGGAAGAAATTGAAAATAAAAAAGTCGCATTTATTCCAACAGCTTCGCTGCGTGAAGGCTACACCGGTTATGTCGGCTCGGCTCGAAAACTATTCAAAAAGTTGGGAGCAATCGTAACTGAAATTGATATTTCAACGGAGGCTTATTCAACGATACAGTCTCTTTTTGAAGATGCGGATGTGATCTATTTTACCGGCGGAAATTCTTTTTTCCTTATAGACCAGCTCCGTAAAACGGGAACGGATGAGCTGTTGAAGAAAGAATTGGCAAAGGGAAAACTGATGATTGGTGAATCGGCAGGTGCGATTGTATGCGCTCCAAGCATCCAATATATCGAGCAAATGGATGAAAAGCCGGAGGACTACTCACAAGAAGATGATGCAGGGCTTAATTTGATTGATTTCTATGTTCTTCCGCATTATCTTACAGCACCATTTAAGAAAGTTACCGAGAAGATAATGACTGAGTTTTCGGATTTGAATCTATGCCCAATTAACAACCGTCAGGGAATTGTAATTGATGGTGAATGTTCAAAGGTAATTTGCAAAGACTAATTTGAATATTTCAGTTTGCTGTACTCATTCCTAGCAGGGTTTGGGGCGGGCACGCCCCAACAAGAAGCTGTCCCAAAGGGGCAAGAATGGGGACTGCGGACGATTTCTTGGACCGCTACGCGGCCCTTCCCAGCGCGGCGCGGAACTCGGCCGGCGTGCGGCCGCCGAGCGCATCGCTGCGCCTCTCCGTATTGTAGCGGCCGATCCAGGCCCCGAGCTCCTCGATGAAGCGGGCGGGGGCCCAGCCCGACCAGTCCCTGCCGTGCCAGAACTCCCTCTTGAGCAGGCCGAAGAAGCCCTCCATCGCGGCGTTGTCCGGGCTGCAGCCCTTGGCGGACTGGATTGGCTACACTGATGTGGACAGTTCCGGGAGGGGCGCAAGAGACGGGAAGGCCGTGTGCGCGTTCCTGCGTGAGGGCCGCGGGGAGGGGCTGCCTGGGTACGGCGCCTGTCAACTCGGTCTACGTCTTTGATGACCGGGTCGTACTCAATATCAACTTCACGGATGATGCCAAAACGGTCACCCGTGAGGAAGTGTTGGGTTCGAGTGCTATGGACAATGTTCCAGCATGCAGGGATCGAATTCGCTTGCCGGGATCACGCGGTAGCCGTGGCGCAGGAGCAGGTCAACGAAGACGCCGTTACCCGTTGTGAGCGTGCCGCTGAAGGATCCGTCGTAGATATGGCCCACGCCGCACGACGGACTGCGATCCTGCAAAATGCACGCAACAATCTCGGACGGGCCGCCCGCCTGCTCGCACATATCGAGCGCACGTTGAGCACCCTGGCGAAACTCGCGATCAACCGACACGCCCTCGCAGGTACGAACCTCTCCGTTCACAATCTCGGACGGCTTGCGCGGTGTAGGCAAGCCACCAAAAACCTCAGGGCATACCAACAGGACCTCGGTCCCCGTACGCTCGCAAGCCTCGACCAGCTCGCGATGGTAGTTGTCGAGCCCGTTATACTTGCAGCTCTCGCCCATCAAACAGGCACTTACCACGATCTTCATATACAACTCTCCCCACGCAAAACGCCCCATTTGAGATGGACACTCAAATGGGGCGATTGACACTGTGCAACTAGTATTACTGCTGCTTTGGCATCAGCGGGTTCTCGCGCGTGAGGAGATTCATAAACTCCTCACCCGTGATCGTCTCCTTCTTGTACAGATAACGAGCCAGCTCGTGGAGCTTAAACTTGTTCTCCTTGAGAATCTGCAGGGCGCGGTCATGCGCATCCTCGATCAGCTTGGCGACAATCGCGTCCACGCGCTCGGCCGTACCGGGGGCGCAGGTGAGAGACGTGTCCTGGTTGAGGTACGCATTCTGAACGGTACCGAGTGCCATCATGCCAAACTCATCGGACATACCAAAGCGCGTCACCATGTTACGGGCGAGCTTGGTGGCCTGCTCGATATCGTTGGCTGCGCCGGTCGTCATCTCACCAAAGATGAGCTCCTCGGCTGCACGGCCACCGCAATAGACGGCGAGCTTGTCCAGGACCTCCTGGCGTGTGGTCAGGAAGCGCTCATCCTCCTCGACCTGCATGGTGTAGCCCAGAGCACCGCTCGTACGCGGCACGATGGTGATCTTCGTAACCGGCGCAGAACCCTTCTGGCGGGCGGCAACGATGGCATGGCCGATCTCGTGATAGGAAACGACCTGTTTCTCGTGATCGGACAGCACCGTGGACTTACGCTGCTGGCCGGCGATGACGACCTCCACCGACTCCTCAAAGTCATCCTGAGTCGCGCGCTTGCGACCCTCGCGGACGGCGCGCAGGGCGCCCTCGTTGATGATGTTGGCCAGGTCGGCACCCGAGGCGCCAGGCGTGGCGCGGGCGATCGCGGTCAGGTCGATCGGCGGCTGCGTCTTCACGCTCTTGGCGTGCAGTTCAAGGATATTCTTGCGACCGGTCAGGTCGGGCAGCTCAACGGGGATGCGGCGGTCGAAGCGGCCGGGGCGCAGTAGGGCCGGATCAAGGCTGTCGGGACGGTTGGTCGCAGCGAGGACGACGATACCCTTGTGGTTATCGAATCCATCCATCTCGGTCAGCAGCTGATTGAGCGTCTGCTCGCGCTCGTCGTTGCCACTAAAGCCGCCGCCATCGCGCTTCTTGCCGATGGTATCGATCTCGTCGATAAAGACGATGCACGGGGCCTTTTCCTTGGCCTGCTTAAACAGGTCGCGAACCTTAGCGGCGCCGCGGCCGACAAACATCTCAACAAACTCAGAACCAGAAATACTAAAGAACGGCACGCCCGCCTCGCCGGCCACAGCCTTGGCGAGCAGGGTTTTACCGGTACCCGGAGGGCCGACAAGGAGAGCGCCGCGTGGCAGTTTGGCGCCGATCTCCTCGTAGCGCTGCGGCTTCTCCAGAAAGTCGACGACCTCCTTGAGGGACTCCTTGGCCTCTTCCTGGCCGGCGACATCCTTAAAGGTCACGCCCACGTCCTTGGAGGCGATCACGCGCGCGCCGGACTTGCCCAGTCCACCGCCGCCAAAACCACCGCCGCCAAAGTTCATCGACGGACCGTCATCACCCATGGCCTTCTTCATGCGGCGGTTGAGCCACCAGCCAATCAGGAAGAAAATCACCATGGGAAGAATGAGGGTGAGCAGGTAGTAGGTCATCAGGCCCGAGTTCTTATCGGGAACGACCGACTCAAGCGAAGCACCGGACTCAAGCACGCGATCGGTAAAGCCCGCGTCATTCGGCACACCGGTCGTCTTGTAGGCGATATTCTCGTCCTCGCCCTTCTTGGTGTAATAAATCGTGTAATCGTCCGTGTTGTACTCGACCTTGTCGACGCTCTTCTTATCGAGCGCTTTGACAAACGTCGAGTAATCGGTCTTCGTAATCTGCTGCGTGTGACCGATGTTGGGGAACAGAACGGTCGAGAGCACGAGGTAGACGACGAAGGCGATGAGCACGTAGAGGATCATATTCCGTCTACGTTTATTGTCATCCATCTCCATCTGCTTGAACTCCATCTACTGGGGTTGATAATGTTTTCTAGAATACCCAACCCGGACGGCGATAAACCGACGCCGGGCACGAAAGGACAGAGAAGGCATCACTGGGAGTCGGCAAGGTTCAAATCTATACGGGCGACGGCAAGGGCAAGACGACGGCTGCGCTGGGGCTTGCGCTGCGCGCCACGGGCTATGGACTTAACGTACTCATGCTTCAGTTTGCCAAGAAGCTGCACTGCGCCGAACACGATGCCGCGCCGCGCCTGGGACTGCGCATTGTACAGGCCGATCGCGACACGCCCGAGGCTTGCGCCGAGCAGATCATGGAACTTGCACGCGAACAGATCTCGCAGGTCGACGTGCTCATTTTGGATGAACTCGGCGAGGCCATGCGACGGGGCTTTGTGACGCGCGAAGATGTCGAAGCGTTGATCGCGATGAAACCAACCACCAGGGAGCTCGTGCTCACCGGCCGCGGCCTGCTGCCCCACGCCGATCTGGCAGACCTGGTCACCGAAATGCGCCCCGTCAAACACTACTTCGACGAAGGCCTCCTAGCCCGCCAAGGCATCGAATACTAGCCATTGCGGACGTCCCCAATGGCTAGGCAGTGGCGCGGCCTAGCCAGTTGCCGCTGTGATGGTAGACGGTGAACATCGCGGCGGTGATTACCCAGGTTACGGGGTAGACCAGCAGCAGATGCTCGAGCGAGGGGTCGAGCGGCATAATCGCGAACACCCACGCCACGCGGAGCACGACCGTGCCGAAGATCGTGAGCATCATAGGCTGGAAGCTCACGCCAGCGCCGCGGATGGAGCCAGACGCGTTTTCGATAATCGAGAAGATCGCGTAGAACGGCGCGATGAAATGAAGAATCGTCGTGGTGTAGGCCGAAATCGCGGCATCGTCGATGAACAAACGCGACAACGGACCCGAGAACACAAGCAGCACGGCAGACAGGCCACCAATGAGCATAAACGACAGCACGAGCGACGTGTGGTATCCCTTTCGCATGCGATCGTAATTGCGCGCACCAAAGTTCTGCGCCGAGAACGTGGTGATCGACACGCCGAGCGCCTCGGTCACCATCCAGATAATGCCGTCCAGGCGGCCGGAAAGGCCCCAAGCGGTCGTGACATCGGCACCAAACGAGTTGACCGACACCTGAATCAAAACGTTGGAGATCGAATACGCCGCAGACTGAACGCCCAGCGGAAGACCACACGAAAGCATGCTCTTGCAAATGCCGCGATCGATACCGAGCTTGGATAGCGACAACCGCCACGCACCCGGAGCGCGCATCATACGAACCAGAATCATCGAGGCATTGGTGCAGATAGTCAGCACGACCGCGATGCCGCAGCCCAGCGCTTCCATGTGCAGCACGGCGACAAAGAGAATGTCGAATGCCACATTGACGAAGCAGCCGGATGCAATAATAACCGCCGGACCGCGCGTGTCGCCCACGGCGCGCAACAGCGCCGTCCCCATATTGAGCAGCAGCGCCGCAAACATGGCGGCAAAGTAGCAACGGGCATAGGCCACACCCTCGGCCAGCAGCTCATGCGGTGTATTCATCAACACAAGCATCGGCTCGACAAACACCATGCCCAGAATGGAAATGACAATGCCGCCCACCAGCGCGAGCGTCATAGCCGTATGGACCGATCGGCTCAGGCGCTCGTCATCGTGCTGGCCAAAAAACTGGCCCGTAATGACCGCGCAGCCGGCACCGACGCCGACACAAAAGCCGATGCAGAGCTCCGTAAGCACCATCGTGGCCTGAATGCCACCCAGCGCGAGCTTGCCGCCAAACTGACCGACGATATAGGTACCGATAAGCGTGTATGCCTGCTGAAAGAACGAACTAAAGAAGATAGGGACGCACAGCGACAGTAGCTGCTGCCAAATAACGCCCTGCGTTACATCGATAGCCGTAGATTTCTTAGCCACACGCCCTCCCCACCAGCGTACGTCAAACAACAAAACGGCAATTTAAGACCAAAGCCAACACCAGCTTAGCACCGACCGACGTCGGCCGAAACGCCCCGAACCAGAGCCCGGTGCTAACTATCTGCCTAGTGATACAGCCCCGGCTGGTAGTGGTACTCGTTGCTCACATGCGGGCACAGCTGCCAAAAGGCAACAGCACTTGCCGCGGCCACGTTGAGCGAATCGACCCCATGCGCCATCGGAATACGCACGGCGCGGTCGCAGCCTGCAATGGTCTTGGCGCCCAAGCCAGCACCCTCGGTGCCCATAAAGATTGCCAGGCGGTCAATCTCCTGGAGCGCGGGATCGTCCAGCGACACCGAATCATCCGTCAGCGCCATGGCGACACACGAAAAGCCGGCATCGTGCAGCGCCGCCAGCCCATCATGCGGCCATACGCGCGCCTCGCTGCCAATGCGCGTCCAGGGCACCTGAAACACCGTGCCCATGCTCACGCGGGCCGAGCGACGGTACAGCGGATCGCAGCACGTAGGGCTCACCAAAATGCCATCGACGTTCAGCGCAGCCGCCGAGCGGAAAATCGCGCCGACGTTGGTGTGGTCGACAATGCCCTCGAGCACGCACACGCGCACCGGGCGCTCCCCCGCCGCATCGACGACGCCACCCAAGAACTCGGCTACCGGAATCTGACGTGGACGACGGAATGCCGCGAGCGCACCGCGCGTCACATTGAAGCCCGTCAGCTGCTCCATAAGCTCCATGGAGGCAACGAACACAGGAACCGGACCCGCGCCCTCGCGCACAATCAGGCGCTCAAACAGCGGCATCATCTGGTCGAGCCAGCGCTCGCCCAAAAGAAAGCTCACCGGCTGGTATCCGGCGCGCACCGCGCGCTCGATAACCTTGGCACTCTCGGCGATAAAGATGCCCTTTTGCGGCTCCAGCACGCAGCGCAACTCGCGCTCGGTCAGTCGCACGTAGGCATCGAGCCGCTCGTCCTCGAGCGAATCAATTCGCAGCACCTCAACGGCATCAGTCATAGCAGCCAGCCCGCACCCTTCTTTACAGCACATCTATACCAAACGAGGCGACGCTAAGCGCCGCCCCATGCATTCAAACAACCCGATGATACCGTTCACGCCAGACGATTTACGCCTCAACGCGACGATACGTCACGAACTCATAATCGACACCCTCGTCGCCCTCACCCGAGGCAATCGAGACAACACCGCCACGCCGCGCAATCTCCCACGCGGGATCGGCATCCAAATCGGGAAAGTACGTATCCACGTCATGCACGCAGTGGTTATGCGTGACCTCGGCCTCGGCGCAATATGGCAAAAACTGCCGATACACCTCGCCACCACCGATCACCCACGCAACGGGCTCATCGGATACCGCGGCGAGCGCTTCGTCGACGCTATGCACCACGTCGACGCCCTCGGGAGCAAAGTCCTCATCGCGCGTGAGCACGATATTGCGGCGGTTCTTAAGCGGACGCCCGCCGGGAAAACTCAGCAGCGTCTTGCGTCCCATAATGACCGGGCAACCTTTGGTGCACGCCACAAAATGGCGCATGTCAGCACGGTTGGACACCACCATGTCGCCCTCGCACCCAATACCCCAGTCATCGCACACGGCGACAATGGCAGAAAGCTTACACGTCATGCGCGTCACCTACACCGCAATGGGGATGTTCTTGACCTGCGGGCCGTGCTCATAGCCCTCGACAATCAGGTCGTCGGTCGTAAACGCATAGAAGTCATGCACATCGGGGTTAAGCGTTACCTTAGGCGCGGCAAACTGCGGACGCTCGATAAGCTCGCGGACGATATCGACATGACGGTCGTAAATGTGGGCATCGGCGATCACATGCAGCAACTCACCGGCGATCATATCGACCGACTGCGCAACCATCATCAGCAAAATGGCATACTGGCACACATTCCAGTTGTTCGCGGCCAAAATGTCCTGGCTACGCTGGTTGAGAATCATGTTGAGCGTCGGCTTGTCGTCCTGCGGACGCTGCGTCACGTTATACGTCACGCTGTAGGCGCACGGATACAGGTGCATCTCGGACAGGTCGCTAAACACATAGGTGTTCGTCATAATGCGGCGGCTGTACGGCGTGTTCTTAAGGTCGTACAGCACGCGATCCATCTGGTCAAAGTCGCCCTCGGCATAATGGCTCTTCTGCCCAATCTGATACCCGTAGGCCTTGCCGATGGAGCCAGTCTCGTCGGCCCACTCGTCCCAAATATGGCTGTTGAGGTCATGCACGTTATTGGACTTCTTTTGATAGATCCATAGGATCTCATCCATGGCAGATTTGAGGGCCGTACGACGCAAGGTAAGCGCCGGAAACTCCTCACGCAGGTCATAGCGTGCCGTGACACCAAAGTTTTTAATGGTATAGGCAGGGGTGCCATCCTCCCACACCGGGCGGACCTTTTGGCCCTCGG
Organism: Collinsella aerofaciens; assembly: GCF_964243765.1. Taxonomy (GTDB): domain Bacteria; phylum Actinomycetota; class Coriobacteriia; order Coriobacteriales; family Coriobacteriaceae; genus Collinsella; species Collinsella aerofaciens_BU. Next base: position 45,870 of record NZ_CAXTGI010000003.1, read on the forward strand.
TGGTGGTGCCATGGTCCAGAATATCGCGGCACATGGTTACAAACTGTTGATCAGCCTTGCTCATTGACCCTCCTGTCAGTCGCCTAAAAGCGAGATTCATTGTATCCCAGGCACATGCGGCCCCACAGCCCAAACATATGCCTTCATTTTCTGGCATATGCCAGAAATTCCTTGCGTAAATCTGCGCGTTCGCTATTCTATTGTTGACATATGTCAGATAAGGAGCACGTATGGCAGGAAGACGCGAGAAACTGCGCCGCGTCGGGATCATCCCCGAATACCGCGGCTTTACCCCTGACGGCCTAGCCAGCGGAGACGCCATCGAGATGACGATCGATGAGCTCGAAGTACTGCGCCTGTGCGACCTGGAAGGCCTCAATCAGGAGGCCGTCGCCCAGCAAATGGGCATCGCCCGCGCCACCGTGGCGGCCATCTGCAGCCGCGCACATCGCAAGGTGGCAAACGCGCTGGTCAACGGACGGGCGCTCGTTATCGAGGGCGGCAATATCGCGTACTCCCCCATTACCACGGCAACGGCCGTATGGCCAGCAAAGGAGATCGACACCATGAGGGTGGCAACCACGTACGACAACGGCAACATCTTTATGCACTTTGGCCACAGCGAGCAGTTCAAGATCTACGACATTCAGGATGGCAAGGTACTCAACGAGCAGGTCGTGGGCACCGACGGCACCGGCCACGGTGCCCTTGCGGGCCTGCTCGACAACGGTGGCGTGGACACGCTCATCTGCGGCGGCATCGGCGGTGGCGCTATCAACGCGCTTGCCCAAGCCGGCATCACGGTGTACGCAGGAGCTCAGGGCAGCTGCGACGCTTGTGTCGAGGCCCTTATCGCCGGAACGCTCGCACAGAACGGCGAGGCCACGTGCAGCTGCCACGGCCATGACCACGACCACGCCCACGAACATGGCGAGTCCTGCAGCTGCCACGGCCATCACGAGCCCGAGGGCCACGAGGGCTGCGGCTGCCACTAACGGCACGGCACCGCGAGCTCGGGGCGCGACGCTGAACGCAGCCCAACTATCAAAGCCAACAACAAAGGCCACCCGGTAGCTTCCGAGTGGCCTTTGCCATATCAAGCTGGAATTACAGCCCTATTTCTTATTGCGCATCTGCGCTTCCATCTGGCGCAGCAGCTCCATATCGGACTTGGGACCGCCCGTACCCAGGCCGCCCATGCCGCCCAGACCCATAGCGTCCAGCCCAGGGATATTGGGCATGCGCATCTTCTTGCCCTTCTTGCCCTTTTTGCCCTTCTTGCCGCCGGCTTGTGCCTGATTGGCCATCGTGCGCATGCGGCCCATCATCTTGTTCATCTCGCCCCACTGCTTCATAAGGCTATTGACCTCGGTGGGGGTCACACCGGCGCCCTTGGCGATACGCGCGCGACGCTGGCCGTTGATGATGGAGGGACGCAGGCGCTCCTCCTTGGTCATCGACATGATGATGGCCTCGTTCTTGTCGAAGATGCCCTCGTCCAGGTTGCCGCCCATCTGGTTGAGCGCACGCTGGCCGCCGGGGAGCATGCCCAGGATGCCCTTCATGCCGCCCATCTTCTTGACGGCCTTCATCTGGTCGAGCATGTCGTTCATGGTAAAGCCCTCGCGCAGCATGCGCTCGGCAGCCTCGAGCTGCTCGGCGTCGGCCGCCTCCTGGGCCTTCTCGATAATGCCGACGACGTCGCCCATACCCAGGATGCGCTTGGCCATGCGATCGGGATAAAACGGCTCCAGCGAGTCGGGCTTCTCGCCCATACTCACAAACTTGATGGGCTTGCCGGTCACCTGGCGCACGGAAAGCGCACCGCCGCCGCGGGCATCGCCGTCGAGCTTGGAGATGATCACGCCGTCAAAGTCGGTGCGCTCGGCAAAGGTCGAGACGACGTTGACGATATCCTGGCCGGTCATGGCATCGACGACCATCAGCACCTGATCGGGCTTGACGGCCTTCTTGATGTCCACGGCCTCCTGCATCATCTGCTCGTCGATCTGCAGGCGACCGGCGGTATCGACGATGACCACGTCGCGCAGGTGGTCGACGGCCTCCTGGATGGCACCCGTGGCAATGTCGACCGGATGCGCGCCATCGCCGCGGAAGACCGGCACACCGATCTCGCCGCCAAGCGTGGCAAGCTGGTCGGCAGCGGCGGGGCGGTAGACGTCGCACGCGGCGAGCAGCGGCGAGCGACCCTGCTTCTTGAGCAGGTAGGCCAGCTTTACGGCCGCCGTGGTCTTACCGGAGCCCTGCAGGCCCACGAGCATGATGACATTGGGAATGCGGTTGCTAAAGACGAGCTTGCTCTCGGTTGAGCCGAGCATCTCGGTGAGCTCGTCGAGCACGATCTTGACGACGTTTTGCGCCGGCGACAACGACTCCATGACCTCGGCGGTCATGCAGCGCTCCTTAGTCTTGGCGACAAACTCCTTGACAACCTTAAAGTTGACGTCGGCCTCGAGCAACGCCATGCGAATATCGCGCATGGCCGAAGTGATATCGGCCTCGGTCAGTTTACCCTTGCCGCGCAAGCGGTCAAATGTGTCGTTGAGGCGATCGCTCAGGGAATCAAACACTGGTTACTCCTTAATTGGACTCGCCCACCAGGGCGCGGCAGAAATCTTTGGCGTTAAACTCCTGCAGGTCATCGACCTGCTCGCCCACGCCGATGCGCAGGATCGGGAGCTTGAGCTTCTCAGCCACGGCCATGGCGATACCGCCCTTAGCCGTGCCGTCGAGCTTAGTCATGATAATACCGTCCAGGCCCAGCGCCTCGTTAAACTCGAGCGCCTGGTTGAGGCCGTTTTGGCCTGTCGCGGCATCGATTACGAGGACGACCGAGACGGGCATGGGTCCGGCGGCCATATTGGCGGCGCGCTTACGCGTCACGTTGACCACCTTGGCAAGCTCGCGCATAAGCTCGGGGCTCGTGTGCAGACGGCCGGCGGTATCGATAAGTACCAGGTCGCTGCCGCGCTTGTCGGTCTCGTCGAGCACGTCGTAGCACACGCTCGCCGGATCGGAGCCGCGGTCGCGCTTGATGACGGGAACGCCGGCGCGCTGGCCCCACACATCGAGCTGTTCGATGGCGGCAGCGCGGAAGGTGTCGGCAGAACCGATCACGACGTTCTTGCCGCGGGCGGCCATGGCGCTCGCGATCTTGCCGACCGTCGTGGTCTTGCCGGCGCCGTTAATGCCTACAAACAGTACACAGCTCGGCGTATCGGAAAACGGGTCGCGCTCAACAGGCACAAAATGGCCCTCGAGCTGCTCGGCCAGGGCGCGACGAAGCTGCGGGGCGGTCTTGAGGTTCTTCTTGGCGGCGGCGTCACGCAGGTCATCGGAGACCTGAATGGCGACCTCGGCGCCCATGTCACCCATGACGAGGGTGTCCTCTAGGTCCTCCCAAAAATCCTCGTCGACCTCGCCGCCAAAGTAAAAGACCTCGTTAAGGGCCTCGCGGCTGCGCTCAAGTCCGCGCGAGAGAGCATCGAAGAATCCCATTATGCATTCACGACCTTTCCGGTTTCGCGATCGAGTTTTTGCGAGACGACGCGACTGACGCCGTCGGCTTGCATCGAGACGCCGTAGAGGACGTCAGCGTCCTCCATAGTACGGCGCTGATGCGAAATGACCAAGAGCTGCGTATCGGAACGCAACACGTCGAGCGCGCCGATGAGCTTGGACAGGTTGGCGTCATCGAGTGCCGCCTCGACCTCGTCCAGCACATAGAACGGCACCGTGCGCGTGCGATACACGGCAAAGAGCAGGGCGAGCGCCGTCAGGCTCTTCTCGCCGCCCGACATGAGCATCATCTTGGTGATGCGCTTGCCGCGCGGCTGCGCCACGACCTCGATGCCCGTCTCGGCCGGATGCTCGGGGTCGGTCATCTCCAGATGCGCCTGACCACCCGGGAACAGCATGGCGAAGATCTGACGGAAGTTCGCATCGACCTTCTCGAAGGTCACCAAGAAGGCTTTACGCATCTTACGGTCGATGGCCACGGTAATCTTGGTGAGCGCCTTGCGCGCGCTCTCCAGATCGGCCAGCTGCCCCTCGATGTAATCGGCGCGGCGCTTGAGCTGCTCGTACTCCTCCATGGCAACCTGGTTCACAGGGCCCAGGTTGTTAATCTGGCGCACGAGCTGGTTGAGCTCGCGCTCGGCGGCGTCGCGGTCGGTGGGAGCAGGAAGCATGAGCGCTTCCTCGAGCACCGTGGTGCCATCGGCGGTAATGGCCTTGATGGCCGCCTCCACCTGCACCTCGAGCTTGCCGCGGGAAACCTTGAACTCGTTTTGCGTCGCCGTGGCGGCATCGACCCGCTCCTTGGCGCGGGAGACCTCGGCCTTGGCGTCTTCGATGGTCTTCTTGAGCGAGGCCGAGTCCGCCTCCTCGAGCGAAGCCTGATCACGCAGACGCGCGGCCCAATCCGATGCGCGATCCAGCAGGGCCGAATAGCGCTCGTGCATGGGGTCGACACGCAGGCGCAGCAGCTCGAGTGAGCGCGAGGCCTGGCGTGTTCCGCGGATACGGCGGTCGATGCCCTCGAGTCGATGCTCCAAGTCGGGCACACGGCCCTTCAGCGAACGCAGACGCTCGCTCGTCTGAGCCAGGCGGACCTTGGCATCGGCGAGCTTGCCGGCTGCCTCGGAATCGTCACGACGCACGCGATCGAGCTCGTCGTTGGCCTCGGCAATCTGAAGGCCCAGGTCGCTTGCCTGCGCTCGCGCCTCGTCCTGCGAACGGGTGAGCTCGTCCACGCGCGGGCGCGCAGCGCGAACGGCCTCGGCAGCCTGCTCGCGGCGCTTGGAAATACGCACGCGCTCGACCTCGGCATTGTTGGCGCTTTGCTCCAGGCGGCCGATCTCGGACAGCAGCGAGCGACGCTCGCCCTCAAGGCGGGCAATCTCGCCGGCAGCATCGCCCTCGGCGGCACGGGCCTCCTCGACGGCGAGGTTGGCCTCAACGACTTGGTCCGAAACATGCTCAAAGATAGCAGCCAGATCGGGCTCCAAGCCCTCGAGCTCACGGATGCGGCGCTTGCGCTCCAAGGCACCCGAAGCCTCGCCGGCATCGAGCCCCACGCGCACCAAGCCACCACAGGCAACGCGGGCGCCATCGGGGGTCACATAGGTCACGCCATCCACAACCGGCGCAGCCAGCGCGGTGGCCAAATCATCGACCACGTAATAGCCGCCGAGCAGTGCCTCGACAACCGGACCATAACCGGCGCGCACGGACAGGCGGTCGACCAGACGCGTACCGGCAGCGCCATTGGCAGCAGCACCACCGCTCACGCCGCGCGCCACCAACAGCGCCCCGCCCGAAGCCTTCTTTTGGTCCAAAGCCGCACGACCGGCGCGCTCAAGCGTAGCGGCATCATCAAACAAAAGAGCATCGATATCGCCGGCAAGTAGTTGCTCAACCAGGCCCTCAAGCTCACGAGGGGCGTCGAGCACGTCGCCTAGACGGCCTGAGACATCATCGCCCAGTGCGCCCATCAGACGGCTCACCAGCGGCGAGCTGTCTGCCATGCGGGCATCAAGCTTCTTTTGGCTGGCAAGCTCCGAGCGCACCTCGGACAGCTTGTTGCGCGCCTCGCTCTCACGATTACGCAAGTCCTTCAGGGCTGCACGGGCGACCTCGGTGGCCTCGCGCGCATCGTTCTGGGCCTGACGAGCCGCCTCAAGGGCACTCTCAAGCTCCTCAGCACGGTCGCGACGGCTATCAAGCGATGCTGTAACCTCCTCGAGCTGTTCATCAATCTGCTCCAGGCGCGAGGCGTACATGTTGTCCTCGACCTCGGCGTTGCTCAGCGAGTCCTTCACCTTGGCGAGTTCGAGCGCCGCGTTATCGGCCACACGCTGCACATCGCGTTGCTCACGCGTAAGCTGCGAAATCTGATTGTCGAGCGCCACGCGCCGATCGTGGAGCTCAGCGGCGGCAGGACCAGCGGCGTCAACGTCCTCCTGGGCCTGCATGTGCGCGCCGGTCACTTCCTCAAGCTGCGCACGTGCATCCTCGAGCTCCTCGACCACGCGACGACGCTGATGCTCGGAGCTCGAGATCTGGCCGCGCATGTCGGACAGGCGCGACACCATATTGTGGCCCTTTTCCTCGAGCAGGCGCATATCGGAGTTAATGCGACCGACCGCGTCTTGCATATGGCGGCGCTGCTCGCCCAGATCGCCCACAAACAGGCCCTTTTCCTCGAGCATGACCTGGAGCTTCTCGAGCTCGCGTTCCTTTTCGCCCAAGCGGTACTGCGCAAGCTCAAGCTCGGCAGCACCCTCCTTGGAGCGGCTCTCCAAGTCGTTCCACTGCGACTGCAGCGAACGAAGCTCGTCGACGGCCAGCATCTGCGTAAGCTCGTTCGCGCGCGAGGACAGCTCTTTGTACTTGCGCGCGCGATCGACCTGACGCTCCAGCGGTCGCAACTGACGGGCGATTTCCTTGTTGATATCGCGGGCACGGGTTAGGTGCTCGTCCATCGACTTGATCTTTTTGAGCGCACGCTCCTTGCGGCGCTTGTGCTTGGAGATGCCGGCGGCCTCCTCAATGAGGGCGCGGCGCTCCTCGGGGCGGCTCTGCAAAATGGCATCGAGCTTGCCCTGGCTGATGATGGAATGCGTATCCTTGCCCAGGCCAGAATCGTGCAGGATGTCCTGGATGTCCATCAGGCGGCACGGGCTCGAGTTGATGAGGTACTCGCTTTCGCCCGAGCGATACATGCGGCGAGTGATAGCCACCTCGTCAAAGTCGACAGGCAGCATATGATCCGAATTATCGAGCACCAGCGTGACCTCGGCCACACCCACCGGCTTGCGCGCCGACGAGCCCGAGAAGATGACGTCCTCCATGGCCTGGCCGCGCAGCTGCTTGGCGCTCTGCTCGCCCAGGACCCACAGAATCGAGTCGGAGATGTTCGATTTTCCCGAGCCGTTGGGACCGACGATGACGGTTAGGCCCGGCTCAAACGTCATATGGGCGCGGTCGGCAAACGACTTGAACCCTTTGAGCGTGAGGGACTTGAGATACACGGTTCCTCGCTTAAACAGGCTTCTTGTTGAGAATCACGCCGTTAGTGGTGTAACCCATGCGGTCGAGCGCCTCGAGCGCAGCGGCTCCCTCGGCCTCCTTCTTGGAGGAACCGGTGCCGCGGCCCTGGCGAATACCGTCGATGAGCACCACGGCGGTAAAGGTCGGTGCATGCGCCGGGCCTTCAGAGCCAACGAGCTTGTACGCCGGAGGCTCGTGGCCGTCGGCTTGCACGCACTCCTGCAAAAACGACTTGGGGTTCGCAGGATGCTCGGCACGCTCGGAGGCCAAATGGGGCTTAAGCGTACGGTGGATGAACTCCGCCGCCGCATCCCAGCCAGCATCCAGATACAGCGCACCCACGAGCGACTCATAGACGTTCTCGAGCGCCGAGTGCAGGCCGCGCGCGCCGGTACCGGTCTCGGAGGCACCAAAGATGATGATGTCGTCGATGCCCAGCTCATGGGATACCTCGGACAGCGTGGCACCCGAGACGAGCGACACCTTCAGGCGCGTAAGCTTGCCCTCGTCAAACTCCGGATAGGACTCAAAGAGCGAACGGGCGACGACGGCGCCCAAAATGGAATCGCCCAAGAACTCAAGGCGCTCATAGCTGGCAGAAACCGGCTGGCCCTCGACGGCCGAGGGATGCGTAAGCGCCGCGCGCAGCAGCACCTTGTCATTGAACTCGTGGCCAAGAATCTCCTGGGCGCGCGTAAGTCGTTCGGATAAAGCCAAGACCTAAGCCTCCCTGGCGTTTTCGATCGCGTCGACGGCGTCGGCGACAGAGTTGAGCGAGAGCAGGGTCTCGTCATCGATCTCGAGATTGAACTCGTCCTCGATAGCCGTAACCAGTTGCAGGCGCTCGAGCGAGTTGGCATCGAGGTCGTCAAAGGTGGTCTCATCGCTAATTTCGGCAACATCGACGCCCAGAACGTCAGCAGCGACCTCGGCGATCTTGTCGAAGATTTCGGAGCGGTCCATAGCGCTTCCTCTCATAGTGCATGAATACCAAAAGAATGGTACCGCCCGGGCGGTACCAAGACACGGTTCTGATTCTACCCCACGAAGCAGGCCGCGAGGCACATAACAGCGCTCTAACTCGCTCTTACAAAACGATGCCGTCCATGGAGTTGGCGACGTTCTCGACCAGCCCCGCGCGCACGGCTTCGGCCGCCGCAAGCGTACCGTTTTTGACGGCCTCGACCGAGGTGGCGCCATGGCCGATCAGGACCACGCCACGCAGGCCCAAAAGAATCGCGCCGCCCTTGGCATCACCAGAGAGCTTGGCCTTAATCTCGCGCATCTGCTTTTTGATGAGCAGCGCGGCGATCTTGGTGCCGAGCGAGGCCATAAAGGCGCCCTTGAGCTCCTGCAGCAAAAACTTGGCAGCGCCCTCGGTAGCCTTGAGAGCGATATTGCCCGACATGCCGTCGGCAACAACGACATCGAAATTGCCCGAGGTGAGGTCGGTGCCTTCGCAGTTGCCCACAAAGCCCGGAACTGCGGCCTTCATAGCAGGGAAGCAGGCCTTGGTAAAGTTAGAACCCTTCTCGTCCTCGGTGCCGTTACCAAGCAGGCCCACGCGAGGATGTTCGATGCCCAGGACGACGCGGGCATAGGCGCTACCCATCTGGGCAAAACGCACCATGTCATCGACCTCGACATCGGGGTTGGCGCCCATATCGCACAGCACCGTCAGACCGCCGGCGCGATTGGGCAACGCATTGGTCAGAGAGGGGCGCACCGGCTGCTTCTTGCCTTCGGCCATATATCTAAACGGTGTGACGTAGGCGGTCGCGGCAGCTGTCATGGCGCCGGTCGAGCCGGCGGAGAAGAACGCGTCCGCATTTCCCTTTTTGATGGCGCGGCAGGCAAGCACGATCGAGGACTTGCGCTTGGTCATCACGGCGCGAATAGGATCGTCATCCATGGCGATGACGTCAGGGGCTTCCAGAGCCTCCACACGTGCATGGGCCGCGGCAAAGGGATTGACGATTTCGGCGGGGCCAACTGCCAAGACCTCGATATGGGGATCGGCGGCAAGTGCGGCCTCGATACCATCGAGAACAACCTGAGGCTTCTCGTCTCCGCCCACAACGTCTACACAAACGCGAACGTTACTCATATACATGCTCCTTATACAAAAATGGCCGACTCATTGAGCCGGCCATTGTGGTTCCATTTGGAACGGCATCGCATCCAGAGTATACCGTTACTCGGTAACGATAACCTCGCGGTCCTTGTAGAAACCGCAGCTGGGGCACACGTGGTGCGGAAGCTTGACAGCGCCGCAACGGGGGCAAGTGGACTGAGCCGCAGCCGAGATCTTCATGTTGGCGGAACGACGGGTGTGAGTGCGGATACGACCCTGCTTTTGTTTAGGTACGGGCATAGTGACCTTCCTTATGAACTATCCAGTGTGGCGATTACGCGCAAGTAGCGATACTACCACAGTTTTACTCATCGAGCTTGAGATTCTTCAATGCTGCAAATGGATTTTCCGTGGCAGCGGCCCATTCTGCCTCTGCCTGGGCGGCGCAATCGCATTGCTCGACATTGAGATTGCAACCGCAAGTGGGGCACAGACCGCGGCAATCGGGCTTGCACAGAACGACAAACGGCGTGTCCATAACGACCGCGTCATTGATGGGCTCACCTAGATCGACGATGCGGTCCTCACCAAGGAGCTCGTAGCCGTCCTCGTAGGCCTCGGGATCCTCGGGCTCCTCGAAGAGGTAGAACTCCTCGATCTCGCCGGCGATATCAAACGAGGCAGGCTCCAGGCAACGGTCGCACTCGCCGATGGCGTGCGCGCGGACCATGCCCGTGAGCAAGACACCGGTACCGGCATTGGTAAAGACAACGTCGTAGTCGATGCCGTCCTGTAGCTGGTACTCCTTCTCGCCCACCGTGTAGGTGGCAACATCGACCTTGCCGGTCAGCGGATACGAATCACCAGGAAACTCGAGCTGCTCGGAAAGATCGACGGTAACGCTCGGGAACTCAGCCATTACCACTGACCATTCTGTTGGGCGGCACCCTCGTTGAGCTGCTGACGGCAACGGGTAACGGTGCCGGTCAGGCTCTTGAGGTTCTCCTCCAGGTGCGTAAAGACCTGCTCTGCGTAGTCCTCGGCAGCATAACGCGTCTCGCGCTCGTACTGCTGGGCACGATCGCGGATGTCGTCGGCCTGCTGCTGTGCCAAGCGGACGATCTCCTGCTCACCGGCAATGGTGAGGGCCTGCTGCTGAGCGTCGGCGATGATGGAATCGGCCTGAGCGGCGGCGGAAGCCATAAGCTCCTCGCGCTCCTTAAGGATACGGCGGGACTTCTGCCACTCCTCGGGATAGCTCATGCGGATCTCGTCGAGGATGTTGAAGAACACGTCGGCGTCGATGACCTTGAACTGAGCGTTCTTGCCGAAAGGCGGCTTGGCTTCCTCGATCAGCCCTTCGAGCTCATCGACCAAGCTGACGATCCTATCGCCAGGAAAATTCTCGCCCGGCATCCGGTCTCCTTTCATAGGTAACATATCATCGTGCTAGTTTACCACATGCCACCAGGCAATAAAAAACGTCACGAAAAGCGATGTCTAAGCGCTTCGACCACGTTGGGCGGGACAAACGTCGATACATCGCTGCCGAGCGAGGCGATCTGGCGAACGACCGAGCTCGAGATATAGCCGTACTGCGGCGCACTCATGACAAAGATGGACTCCAGCTCGTTATCCAAGCGGTAGTTGAGGTCTGCCTGCTGCAGCTCGTACTCAAAGTCGGTCATGGCGCGCAGGCCCTTGACAACGGCCCCCGCCCCCTGCTCGCGAGCGAAGTCGACCAAGAGGCCGGTAAAGGGCAGGACCTCGACGCCGTCGATATCACCGAGCGCCTCGCGAGCCAGCGCCACGCGCTCATCGAGCATAAACGTGGTGCCCACGCCGTTTTTACCCTGCGACTCGGCAACAGCGACGATCACGCTGGGAAAGATGCGACGGGCGCGGCGGATCACATCGATATGGCCAAACGTGATGGGATCGAAGGTGCCCGGGACGATCACGCGGTTGATGGTGTCATTCATGGGCGTTCTCCTGAACCGTCATGGCATCGTTGTTGTGAGCATCGGTGCCGGTGCAATCTTCCTCACCATCGTCATCGCCGACCCAACGAAGCAGGTCGACCGAGGTAATGCCGTAGCGCTTCTCGCGCACGATCTCAAAGCCTGCCGGATGCGCGCCCGCATCGGCGGCGGCATGCTCAAACAGGGCATAAGCGCCAGGTGCAAGCAGACCCTGCTGAGCCAGGTTCTGCAGCAGTATCTCGACCGACTCGGCACCAAAAGCATAGGGCGGGTCGAGCAGGACCAGGTCAAAGGGACCGCCCGGCACACGACCGCGCGAGGCACTCGCCAGCATGTCGCCCGTTACCACGCGCCAACGCGCACGGTCACGGCAGAGCGACTCGATATTCTTGGTAATGAGCCGCGCGGAATTCCGATCGATCTCGAACGTCGTGAGTGAGCGGGCACCACGTGAGAGCATCTCTAACCCTAAGGCACCGGAGCCGCCAAAGGCGTCCAGCACGCGGACCTCGTCCAGATCGAAGTCGAATGCCGACATGACCATAGATGCGCATGCCTCGCGCACGCGATCGGTCGTGGGGCGGGTAACATCGCGACCACGGGGCTCCTCGATCTTACGACCGCGCCATTCGCCGCCGATGATTCTCATCCTCCGCTGACCTCCTTAAAAATGTGTCGATATCGCATGGCGACCGCATCGCGCAGGGGGCGCGTCGCCACGGAGTCAAGGTTGCAAGCATACCGCAAGAGCTCGACCGCGTCCAAATGGGCCCACTCGATCAGCTCCTCGTCGGCATCCAGGTCGACAAAGCGCAGGGTCACTCCGCCATGCTGGCGGTACCCCAGGATTTCGCCCTCGTGGCGCAGACGCAGGTCCATCTGGGCGAGCGTAAAGCCATCCGAGGTCTTCTCGAGCGATTGCAGGCGATCTTGTGCTGCCGAAGCGCCGCCGTTGCCCTTGGAGTGCGTCATGACCAGGCAGGTGCCCGACACGCTGCCGCGGCCCACGCGGCCGCGTAGCTGGTGTAGGGCCGCCAAACCAAAGCGCTCGCCGTTCTCGATGACCATGACAGTGGCGTTGGGCACGTCGACGCCAACCTCGACCACCGTAGTCGAGACGAGCACGTCGATCTCGCCGCGCTTGAAGGCATCGATAACCTGGTCCTTCTCCCCCGCTGGCATGCGGCCGTGAAGGCGCTCGATGGCAAGACCCGGCAACGCCAGACGCAGGCGATCGAGCTCGGTCGCCGTATCGTGCAGCGGCACGGGGACCGTCACGCGGCCCTCGTCGTCGCGGGCGATACCGGGCACGTCCTCCAGATCATCGGCCGAGTCACTCGGCTCCACGAGCGGGCAAATCACGTAGGCCTGCTGACCCTTTTCATGCGCCTCGCGGATGGCGCCATAGGCAAGGTCGCGGCTCGACTCGGTAAGCACGCGTGTCGTCACGCCAGCGCCAGGGACGGGCCGATGGCGGATGATGCTCGTGTCCAGATCGCCGTAGACCGAAAGCGCCAGCGTACGTGGGATGGGCGTTGCCGTCATAACGAGCAGATCGGCACCAGGGCCCTTCGCACGCAGGGCGTTGCGTTGGCCGACGCCAAACCGGTGCTGCTCATCGATGACCACGAGCGACAGATGCTTGAACGCCACGTTATCCGAAAGCACCGCGTGGGTGCCAAAGAGGACATCGAGCTCGCCCGATTCCAGCTGGGCATGGATCCGCTCGCGCTCGGCCGCCGGCGTGGCGCCCGTCAGAAGCGCCCAGGTCATGCCAGCCTGCGAGAGCAAGGGGCCGGTCTTATCGGCATATTGACGCGCCAGCACGCCCGTGGGCGCCATAACGCAGGCCTGCGTGCCGCTATCGGTAGCCACAGCCAGCGCGCAGGCGGCAACGGCGGTCTTACCGGTACCGACATCGCCCAGCAGCAGGCGGTTCATCACGCGCCCGCCATCGCACATATCGCGCAGGATATCTTGGAACGCGGCCTCCTGCTCGTCGCTCAGCGAAAATGGCAGGGCTTGCTTGAGCGCGGCCAGGTGCTCGCCCGCGGCGTGGGCGTAGGGCACCACATCGACCAGGCTGCCGTCGTTGCGCAGGCGCAGCGCCAGCTGCAGGTAAAGGCACTCCTCGTAGGCAAGCCGTGCGCGCGCGATATCGCGCTCAGCCATGCTCGAGGGAAAGTGGATCGATCGAAGGGCACGGGCATGGCTCATCAGGCGACGTTTAACGCGTAAGCGTGCCGGAATGGGATCAAAGGGATTGCCGACGACCTCGAGCGCGCCACTTACGATACGGCGCATCCATGCCTGACTCACGCCGTCACTCACGTAATGGACCGGCAGGATAGTGCCCGCGGCGCGCCCTTCCTCAAGCTTTTCAAAGTGCGGCGAGGCCATCTGCTTAAAGCCGTAGGCAAACTCGACCTTACCCATTACGGCCAGGCGATCGCCCTGCTTAAGCTGCTGGGCAATCCAGGGCTGGCGGAAAAAGGCGACCTGCAGCACGCCCGTCTCGTCAACGAGTGAGACCTCGGTCACCTGCATGCGCGGACGCGGCTGCTTTTGGACGATACGATCGACCGTGGCGATGATGGTGCACACGGTACCGATGGGCGCCATCTCGATGGACCAGGAGCGCGTAAAGTCCAGGTATCGATGAGGGATATGGAGAAGGAGGTCCCCCACCGTCCGAATTCCCAGACGGCGAAGGGCCTCCTCACGTTTACCCGAAACATATTTGAGTCGCGCGATATCCTCGTCGAGCGCATTGCTCTGGGCAAAGCGCTCCGAGACGCGCGGCACGGAGCACAGTTCGGACATAGGCAGTTGCCTACTCGATCGAGAAGATCACGGGATAGAGCGGCTGCTCGCCACGATGGGCGTCGATCTCCAGATCGGGCTGAGCCTCCTCGATAGCGTCGACGATCTCTTGGAAGGCCTCATCGGACAGTTCCTCGCCGGCCAGAATCGTCAGCGCGTCGCCCTCCTCTTCCTCCTGCATACGGTTGATGCAATCGAGCGTGACCTGCTTCACGTCGGAGCCGACCACGTCGATGGAGCCGGCGATGATACCCATGACGTCACCGGAGTGAATCGGAGAGCCGTCAGAGGCGCTGGAATCGCGCACGGCACGGGTGACCTCGCCATCGCGGACCTCGCTGATGGCGTCGACCATGGCGGCGACGGCGTCCTCGAGCTCGGAATCGGGCAGGACCGCGAACAGCGCGGAGAAGGCCTGCGGAACGGTCTTGGTGGGAACGACGGCGACCTTCTTGTCGGTACAGGCTGAGGCAGCGGCCTCAGCGGCCATGCGGATGTTGCCGTTGTTGGGCAGAATGATAACCGAGGTCGCGTTGACCTGGTCAACGGCGCCCAGCAGGTCTGCAGTCGAGGGGTTCATGGTCTGACCACCCGACACGATCACGTCGACGCCGAGAGACTTGAGGATGTCTGCCTCGCCGGACCCAGCGGCAACGGCGACAAAGCCCAGGGCCTTCGCGGGCTCGACGGCCTTTTCCTGATCCTCGTGGATCTTGGCGGTACGGTCGTGGGCCTCCATCTCCATGTTGTGGATAAAGACCTCATAGATTTGGCCAAGCTGCAGCATGTGCTCGAGCACCAGGTTGGGGGTGTTGGAGTGCACATGGATCTTGTAGTCGGGATAGGCGCCCACGAGCAGCTCACAGTCGCCCATGGAGCCTAGGAACTTAAGGCACTCGTCCTCGTCAAACGGGGCGTCGGCCTTAAAGAGGAACTCGTTGCAGTAGCGGAACTCCGAGCCCTCCCAGTCGTCGTTAGCCTCGATCTCAACACGACCAAGAGCGGCATCGCGGGCAGAGCCGGCGGAGTCAAACGTAGCGGAGAAATCCTCGACCACGGTGCTGCGGCCAAGCGCGGCGGCCACAAAGTTCTCGAGGAAAATGGCAAATCCAAAGGCGCCGGAGTCGACCACGCCGTTCTCCTTCAGAACGGGTAGCAGGTCGGGCGTGCGGGCGACAGACTGATATGCCTCGACGACGATAGCGTCGAGCGCGTCCTCGGCCGAGAACTTCTTCTTCTCGCACTCGTCGGCCTTGGTCGAGACATCGCGCAGCACCGTGAGGATCGTGCCCTCAATGGGCTTGCGGACGGCCTGGAAGGCGACCTTGACGGCTCGGCGGAACGCATAGGCGATGTTGGCGGACGTAATGGGCTCATCGGCAGAAACGAGACCCTCGGCCACACCGCGCAGAATCTGCGAGGTGATGACACCGGAGTTGCCGCGGGCGCCCATCAGGGAGCCGTGGGTGATGGCGCCGGCGATGGCCTCCATGTCGGCGTCGGCAGGAAGAGCGGAGAGCTCCTTGGTCACCGAGGCGAGCGTGAGCGACATGTTGGTGCCGGTGTCACCGTCGGGCACGGGGAAGACGTTGAGCTTATTGATCTCCTCGGCCTTGTCGGAAACGGCAGCCGCAGCGATCGGAAAACAGGTGCGAATGGTCTTTGCAATCATGGGTATTTGAATCTCCGTTTTCGGATGCTAGTTCAGACGGCTCTTGAGCGCGTCGATATGGATGCCGATCTTAAGGCTGGCGGGATCGATCTGGGCGATCTCCTGCAGGGTGAAGGCAACGGAGCTCGAAAGATTGTGGCAGACGGACTTCATGTTGACGCCGTTCTCGAGCACGACGTGAAGATCGACCGTAAGGCCGTTCTCGTCGGCGGAGACAAGCACGCCCTTGCGGAGGCGCTGACCGGCAAGCAGGCGCACGCTCTCGGCGCCCTGGAGCTGCTCAGCCATTCCGACAACGCCATAGCACGTCATCGCGGCATAACCGGCAATATCGGCAATAACGTCGTTCGAGACGCTCAGACTGCCGTTAATGGTCTCAGACACAAGAATCTCCTTATCTGGTGCTCGCGGCACCATGTCGTGGGAGCAATCATTGCAATATTCTACAACGACCGCGCCATGTTGAGGTGGTGGGTCGCGGGATTACATCCTCGACACGAAATGTTGATATGGCAACGTTCGAGTCAAGTGGTCGCGGCATGAAAAAACCCGCCGCATAAGCGACGGGTTTTACAACCTGGCTCCCCGGGTAGGACTCGAACCTACAACAGCGCGGTTAACAGCCGCGTGCTCTACCATTGAGCTACCGAGGAATTAAAAAGCCCAGCGAAATGGGCTGAGAAATTCTGGCTCCCCGGGTAGGACTCGAACCTACAACAGCGCGGTTAACAGCCGCGTGCTCTACCATTGAGCTACCGAGGAATAGGTGCGTGCTCTCAAGCAACGAAGTTTATTATACGGACGATCGGGCGAAGGGCAAGAACTTTTTTAAGAAATTTTCTCGCCTTGATCCCTTGGGGACGGCCTAACTGCCGGCACCGGCAACGGAAACGCCGATGTTTTGACAATGCCAGCGAGCGGGCACCAGAGCGAACAAATTGGCATGAAAAGAGGACGGCATAGACCTTCTGGTCATGCCGTCCTCTTTGAATGACAAGTTGTCGCTCTGGTATCCGCGCAGCGTCGGCCAGTTACGGCGTTTGGTAAAACGCCGTAACTACTAAGACTCGATGTAGTCCTTCAGCTTGCTCGAACGGCTCGGGTGGCGGAGCTTGGCCAGGGTCTTGGACTCGATCTGGCGGATACGCTCGCGCGTGACGCCAAACTCGCGGCCGACTTCCTCGAGCGTGCGGGGATGCCCGTCGACAAGGCCAAAGCGCAGCTCGATAACCTTGCGCTCACGATCGGCAAGCGAGTCGAGCACCTGAGTGAGCTGCTCCTGCAGCATGGAGAAGCTGGCGGCATCGGGCGGAACGATAGCCTGGGAGTCCTCGATGAAGTCGCCCAGCTGGGAATCCTCTTCCTCGCCGATGGGGGTCTCGAGCGACACGGGCTCCTGCGAGATCTTCTGGATCTCGCGGACGCGGTCGGCGCTCATGTCCATCTCGGCACCGATCTCCTCGGGGGTCGGGTCGCGACCCAGGTCCTGAAGGAGCTGGCGCTGCACGCGGACGAGCTTGTTGATGGTCTCGACCATGTGTACGGGAATACGGATGGTACGGGCCTGATCGGCGATAGCGCGCGTAATGGCCTGACGGATCCACCACGTGGCGTACGTGGAGAACTTGAAGCCCTTCTGGTAGTCGAACTTCTCGACGGCGCGGATCAGACCGAGGTTGCCCTCCTGGATCAGGTCAAGGAACAGCATGCCGCGGCCGACATAGCGCTTGGCGA
Source organism: Collinsella aerofaciens (assembly GCF_964243765.1). Lineage (GTDB taxonomy): Bacteria > Actinomycetota > Coriobacteriia > Coriobacteriales > Coriobacteriaceae > Collinsella > Collinsella aerofaciens_BU. Next base: position 63,229 of record NZ_CAXTGI010000003.1, read on the forward strand.
TGGAAACAACCAGACGCAGGTTTGCGCTGATGAGTGCCTGCTTGGCTTCAAGGCCAACGTTCTCAATGCGCGTAAGACGACGCATCTCGGCACGCGTGAGCTCGAGCTCACCGGCATCGGCGGCCTCGAGCTTCTCGGTGGCCTCAAGACCGGCCTCGATCTTCATGGCCAGATCGACCTCTTCGGAGGCGGTCAGCAGGTCGACCTTGCCGATCTCTTTGAGGTACATACGAACCGGATCGCCGGTCAGCATCACCGTGGAGGCATCGATGCCACGCACGCGGGAGCGTGAACGGGACGTGCGCACGGTGCGCTTCTTCTTGCTCTTGGAAGAACCCATCTCGGCATCGGCCTGACGGGCCATCTTGAGCTCGTGATCGTCGAGCGAGCCGGAATCGTGCTCGTCGTCGTCATCGAAATCGTCGGTATCGTTATCGTCATCGTCGACGTCCATGGGGGCGTCGTCGTTACCGCTCGCGGAGATAATCTGGATGCCGCTGTTGCGCAGCGCGGAATACACCGCGGTGAGCTGCTCGTCAGAAACATCGATATCCTTCAGGGCGACCTGAATCTCGTCCTCGGTTACCGAAGTCCTGTTTGAGCCGTTGCCCATGAGCTTTGCAACGTAGGATTCCAGCCCAGTACCCGTGCTCTCAGTCTTTTTTGGCACAGATTCTCCCTTCATAGTCCACAGGACTCAATACTTTAGCACACACATAGGCGTCTATACCCAAAAAGAGGACTGGATATAGGCGAGAATACGCTGGTTGACCACAACATCTAGGCCTGTTCGGTGCCTGCGGCCTCCAGACCGATCAAACGGAACGGGTCCGCCACGCCGCCGATCGACTTTTGCAGCTCGCGTTGACGCTGCGAATCCTGCGCGGCCTGCACGGTAAGCGCGCGACGGGCCTCATCATCGAGCGAACGGTCCTGGCGCAGCTTGGCCTGTGCGGCACGCATGCGGCGCTTGATGGTGTAGAGCTCGAGCGTATCGAGCATGAACACGATGTTCGTCTCGGTGGGGTGCTTGCTCGTCGCGGAGATGCGCCCGGCACTCACAAGCGTTGCCGCCTCGGGACAGACCGAGCGCGCCGCATCCATGCAGGCTGCAGGATCGGTTCCCGGCGGCGTTGCCAGAACGGCCCATGCGATGGACTCGTGACGTGGGTCAACCCACTCGATAGAGCAGATGCGGTCGGCATACGTGCGGAACAGGTCGGGGTAGCTCGTGAGCATCGTCAACAGCTCGCGCTCCCCTGCCAAGGACTTGCGCTCAAGATCAGTAAGAACCATCGGCGCCGCCGCAGCCGGAGCGCCCGAACCATCAGTCACAGGCACAGCACCCATACCATCAGGCACATCGATCGGCGGCAGGTCGTCGACGACCTCCACGGGCGCGGCACCGTAGGCATCGAGCGGGACGTAGTCATACGGCTCTTCTTCGACCGGCGCGGACACCGGCGGCGTCGCGCCCGATGCCCAAGCACCGCGAGATGCCCCCTGCGAACCAGACGTCCGACCGCCCGCGCTACCAGAGCGCTCGGCTTGCGCCCGCTGGCGTTCATAGTTCTGCTCACGACGTCGTTCCGCATCTTCGCGCTTGGCGACATCGCGAAACACGCGACCCGAACTCGCGCGAACCGTCTCCAGATCCAAACCCAGCAGATCGGCAATCTGGATAAAGTATGTGTCGATCATATAGCTATCGCGCAGAGGATAGATAAGCGTCAGCGCATCTTCCAGCGCCTTGGCACGACCGCCCGGCGTGGTGATGTCACTCGACTCCTGCAGCGAACGGTAGACAAAGTCCATGAGCGGCTCGGCAGCGTCGATGCGCGCCTGAAGCTCCTGTCCACCATGCGCTGTGATGAACTCCATGGGGTCGTTGCCGTCGGGCAGCACCACGCAGCGCAGGTCCATCGAATCCTGCTCGATAAATTGAATCGCGCGACGGGCGGCCTTCTGGCCCGCGGCATCGCCATCGAACATATACACGATACGCTTGGCAAAGCGGGTGAGCGTCTTGACGTGATGCTCCGTGAGCGCGGTGCCCAGCGTAGCGACAACGTTTTTGATCCCCGCCTCCCAGCAGGCGATACAATCGGTATAGCCCTCCACCACGATGGCCGTATCCTGCGCGACGATAAACTCCTTGGCCCAGTTAAAGCCGTAGAGGTTTCGCTTTTTATGAAACACGCTCGTCTCGGCGGTGTTGAGGTACTTGGGTTGGCCGTCTCCCATGATGCGACCGCCAAAGGCGATGTTGTGACCCTGCTCATCAAAAATGGGGAACATCACGCGGTCGTAGAAGCGGTCGGCAAGCTGCCCGCGCCCGCGGCTCACGGCAACGTTGGCATCGATCATCTCCTGCGGGGTAAAACCCACCTGGGACAGGTGCGACACCAGCGCGTTGCGGCCAGGCGCAAAGCCCAGGCAGTAGCGGCGGCAGACGTCGCCACCCATGCCGCGGCTGGCAAAGTACTCGCGCGGACGGCCGTCCTTACCGCGCATAAGCATGGTGTGATAGAACTGGGCGGTCTCGGCGCACAGATCGTAGATGCGGGCACGCTTGGTACCGCGCTCGCGGCGGTCTCCGGTGTCGTGCAGCTCAATACCCGCGCGATCGGCCAAATAACGGATTGACTCGGGAAAGCTCAGGTTCTCGCGCTTCATGATATAGGTGAAGACGTCGCCACCCTCGCCGCAGCCAAAGCAATGCCACACCTGCGTGGCGGGAATAATGTGGAAGGACGGAGTCTTTTCGCCATGAAAAGGGCAGCAACCCCAAAACTCATGACCGCGGGGCTTGAGCTCAACCGTTTCCTGCACGATGGCGACTAAGTCGGACGCAGCGCGTACCTGGTCTTTTTCCTCATCGCTAATCACGGACGCTCACCCCCTGCTCGCCCAAGTTGTGACGAATATCTTCGATATTACCCTCGACGGTCGCGATCAACTCATCCAGCGAATCGAACACGCGCGACGGACGCAGCCAGCGCGTAAACGCCAGCGAAACGGAAGCACCGTACAGGTCGCCCGTATAACCAATTAAATTAGCCTCAAGATGCGCAGATGCCGCATCGTCGGCATACGTCGGCGGCAGTCCGACGTTAACGGCAGCGGGCCACACGATGTCGTTTACCAGCACCAGGCCCTCATACACGCCATCGGCAGGCACCTGAATGCCGTCGGGAACCTGTAGGTTTGCCGTGGGAAAGCCCATGCCAGAGCCCTCGTGGCGGCCGCGAATAACACCGCCACGCACCATATACGGGCGGCCGAGTAACCCAGCAGCAAGCCCCACATGGCCCCGTCCCAGCTCGTGACGAATGCGGGTGGCGCAAATGGCCTCGCCGCCCTCGCAAAGCAGGTCGTGACCATACACGTCAACTCCGCGCTCGGAACCCCAAGCGCGCATCTCGGCAACACCAGAAGCACCGCCGCGACCCAGCCTAAAATCGCTGCCAACGCGAATCGAACGAATGTCGACAACGCGTGACAACAGTGCGAGAAAACCGACATGGTCGAGCGCCGCAACCTCAGGCGTAAAGGGAACGGCCACCACTGCATCGACCCCGGTTTGAGCCAGGGCATGCAGACGGTCGGCCGTCGTCATCAATTTTTGAGCGGGCGAAGGGCTCACCACGACGTCCGGGTCGGGATCGAAGGTAACCACGACCGCCTTACAGCCATGGGCACGGGCATCACAGACAAGCGCTTCGATGAGTTCCTGGTGTCCACGGTGCACACCATCGAAAACGCCGATGGCGATGGAGGCAGCACCCAAGTGCTCGCACTCATCAAATGCATCGGCAGCAACGATGCGAGCCTCGTCCGACTCGCCCGCGAAAAAGATACGCGCGAGCTCGCGAGCGGACAACATCATCGAACACCGCCGATTGCCTGCGGAAACACGTGCTCCATGACAAAGCGGCCACTCTCAATGCGGGCGAGCGCCTTGAGTCCCCCATCGAGCACCAACGCAAACGGCGCCTTCGAGGCATCGAAATCCGCAAGCGCACGCTCAACGGGAATGCGTCGGCCGCAGAGCAGGTCATCGGCAAGATTGCCAGGCAAGTCAACACGCGTGGCGCCCAGGGCCGCAATGGGATCCAGGGCAAAGCCAGGCGCGGACTCGGGGGAAAGTTCCTCGACCGCATGACAAGCGCCAATGGAAACAACACCGGAGGCCGTGCGGCGCAACGCGGAAATGTGCGCGGCGCTCTCACAGGCGCGGCCCAAGTCTCGAGCGAGCGCACGGATATAGGTGCCCTTGCTCACCGAGAACGCCACGGTCCACACACACGTATCACCTTCGCCGCCCACGGCGATCAGGTCGGCGGCATAGACCTCGACGGGGCGCGGAGGCAGGTCCACCGCATTGCCCTCGCGAGCAGACTTGTAGGCGCGAACGCCATTGACCGAGATAGCCGAAAACGCCGGCGGCACCTGCATCTGCGAACCCAGCATGGCCGCCAAGCGCTCACGGGCATAGGCAGGATCGCGCAGCTCGTTGGCAATAGCCACCGTGCGGACCGCCTCGCCCTCCGCATCATCGGTATTGGTCTCGGCGCCAAACGAGATGTCGGCGACATAGCTTTTGGTATCGAGGGTTAGCATGCCCAGCAAACGAGTAGCCTGGCCAACACCCACCACCATGACACCCGATGCCATGGGGTCGAGCGTGCCGGCATGGCCGACGCGACGCTCATGGAGGGCGCGCCGACATTGCGAGACCACATCGTGGGACGTGCAGCCCACCGGCTTATCGACGGCGAGCAGCATATTCAGTTGAGAAGGCGTACGACGAGCCATGTACCATCCAAAAAGTTAAAGCTCGACGGTCACCGAAGCGGGATCCTCCCCTACCAGTTCGGCCAGCATGGGAAGTGCCACGGTGAGCGTCTCGAGAATCGTTCCGTTGTTGGAGAAACCGGCGGCAGCGGGATGTCCGCCTCCGCCAAAGGCAGCAGCGATCTCGGACACGTTGAGGTCGCCCTTGGAGCGCAGGTTGCCGCGCACCTTGGTATCGCCCTCAATGCCCTTCAGGAACAGGCAGACTTCGACGCCCATCACCGAGCGAACCACATCGACCAGGCCGTCGCACTCATCCGAGGTGACACCGCAGGCCTCAAGGTCACTCTGGTACGCGTAGCTATACGCGACGCGCCCGTGGGCCACCGTCTTAATGCGGCCCATAACGATGGACTTGAGGTGCAAAAATTCAACGCGCATGCTCTGGTAGACCTCGAGTGCCACACGCGCCGGATCGGCACCGTGGGCAACCAGACGCGAGGCTGCATGGAACGCGGCGGCATCGGCGTTTTGGTACTGAAAACGGCCGGTATCGGTAACCAAGCCACACAGCAGGCAGGTCGCAACGCCATCACGTGCGACAATGCCGCAATTGTCCAAGAAGCGGTCGATGATCATGGCGCAGGCTGCAGCTTCGACGCGCCTCAGGCTGAGCTCGGCAAACTCCTCACGCGCCGGATGGTGATCGAAGCACACCACATGCTTGGAGCGACGAAGCACCTCGGCGGAATTATTGAGACGCTCGACGACCGGCACGTCCACCGAGATGAACAGGTCCGGATTGCCGGTGTACGCAGATGCCGGCACCAGGCGATCGGAGCCTTCCATAAAGCGGTAGATACGCGGAACCGGATCATCGTCTGCCAGCAGCAGGGCAATGTCCTTGTTGGGGAAAAACTTCATGAGCGAAAGGCCCAGACCCAAAACGGAGCCCAAGGCATCGCCATCGGGAGAAGTATGTCCCGAAATCGCAATGGAGGACGCACCCTCGATGAGCTCGAGGATGCGTCGCTGAATATCTGCAGACTCGCACGAGGCGAGGTCGGCGGAATTAGTCATCTAAAGCTGCCTCCTGGGCGGCATCCGCTATCGGATAGCCGTCCTCGTCCTTTTCGATCGCAAGCGTGGCGGGAACGTTTTCCAGCGCACGCGTGATACGCTCGGCCTCATCGGTCGAGCGATCGATGCGAAAATCGAGCTCGGGCGTAACACGCCAATCGAGCGAGCGAGCCAACAGGCTGCGAATACGGCCCTTAGCGCTTGCGAGCGCCTCCAAGACCTCGTCGTAGCGGCTCGCATCGCACGACACGTACACGCGCGCGAACGAACGGTCCACCGCGACCTCGACCGCGGTCAAAGTAACCAGGTCGAGACGCGGATCGGAAACCTCAAAGAGCAGGATATAACCGAGCTTCTCGCGAAGCTGCTCGCCCAGACGGCGGGTTGCCTGCGTTTGCTTCATAGCGCTACCCCCTACTCGGTACGGGCAACCTGGTCGATGCGGTAACCCTCGATCTGGTCGCCGGGCTTGATGTCCTGGAAGTTCTCCAGGCCAATGCCGCCCTCGGAACCGCTCTTGAGGCTCTTGGCCTCGTCCTTGTAGTGACGCATCGAGGCGATCTTGCCGTTGAAGACCACGATGCCGTCGCGCACCAGACGCACGGAATCGGTCGCGGCGATCTCGCCCTCTTCGACGCGGACACCGGCGGCGATACCGACTTTGGGCACCTTGAAGGTGTCCAGGACGGTCGCGGTACCCGTGGAGACCTCGACCTCGGTGGGCTTAAGCATGCCGATACGGGCAGCGTCGAGTTCCTCGAGGCACTTGTAGATGACGTCGTAGCAACGGATCTCGACGCCCTCACGCTCGGCGGCGGAGCGGGCCTTACCGTCGGGACGGACGCCAAAGCCGATGATGATGGCGTTGGAGGCGTCGGCCAGGACGACGTCGGTCTCGTTGATGGCACCAACGGCGGAGTGGATCGTGTTGATGCGAACCTCGGACTGATCCATCTTGTCGAGCGAATCCTGAAGGGCCTCGATGGAACCCTGGACGTCGGCCTTGATGATCAGGTTGAGCTCCTTGACCTCGGCGTCGGCAATGGTCTCGAAGAGGTTCTCGAGCGTGACGTGCTTGACGCGGCTCTGCTCCTCGATACGGGCCTTGAGCGAACGCTCGTCGGCAAGGGCGCGAGCCTCGCGCTCGTCCTCGAACACACGGAACTCGTCACCGGCGTTGGGCACGGACTGCAGGCCCAGGATCTCAACGGCGTCGGAGGGACCGGCCTCGGTGACGGCGCGGCCCTTGGGGTCGAGCATGGCGCGGACGCGGCCGTAGGTGAGGCCGGCGACAAGCGTATCGCCCACGTGCAGGGTACCGCGGGTCACGAGCACAGTAGCGACCGAGCCGCGGCCCTTGTCGAGCTTGGCCTCGAGGACGTTGCCGGAGGCAAAGGTGTCCGGGTTGGCCTTGAGCTCGAGCACATCTGCCTGGAGCAGCACGGTCTCGAGCAGATCGTCGATACCGATCTTCTGCTTGGCCGAGATGTTGACGAACATGTTCTGTCCGCCCCACTCCTCGGGGATGACGCCGTACTCGGTGAGCTCCTGACGCACACGGTCGGGGTTGGCGCCGGGCTTATCGATCTTGTTGACGGCGACAACGATGGGTACGCCGGCGGCCTTGGCGTGGTTGATCGACTCGACCGTCTGGGGCATGACACCGTCGTCGGCAGCCACGATCAGAATGACGATGTCGGTCACCTTGGCGCCACGGGCACGCATAGCCGTAAAGGTGGCGTGACCGGGGGTATCGATGAAGGTGATCTTGCGGTCGTTGATCATGACCTGCGAAGCACCGATGGCCTGCGTAATGCCGCCCGCCTCGCCGGCAGCAACGCCGGTGTGACGGATGGCGTCGAGCAGCGACGTCTTGCCGTGGTCGACGTGGCCCATGACGGTGACGACCGGTGCGCGCGGCTTAAGGTCGGCGGGATCGTCGTAGAACGAGAAGGTGTTCTCCTCCTCGGGGGTGATGATCTTGATCTGACGACCCAAGTCGTCGGCAACGAGCTCGACGAGGTCGTCGGACATGGACTGCGTCATGGTGAGCGGCGTACCCAGCAGGAACAGGCGCTTGATGATGTCGTTGGCCGGAACGTCGAGCGCCTCGCCGAGCTCCTGGACGGTAACGCCCTGGGAAACCTTGATGGCGTCGAGCTCCTCGGGGTTCACGCCCTGGGCCAATGCCTCCTCGATCTTGCGCTCCTCCTGAGCCTTGGCAGCCTCGCGCTCACGCTTCTCCTTGCGCTTCTTGCGGCGACCGGTGGACTCACGAGAGGCCTCCTCGACGGCAGCACGAGCCTCCTCGAGCACCTTCTCGCGGCTGTACTCCTCGGCCTCACGAGCCATGCGGCTGTAGTGGTCCTCTTCGTTGTTGTGACCGCCCTTGCGCTTCTTGCCCTTGCCCTGCTTATCGGGGTTGGGGAAGTCCATGCCGACAGCGACGTTGTTGCTGGCGTTGGTGCGATGGCTGTGCGGACGGCTCTCGGAGGCGTTGCGCTCGGAGTTGTTGTCGGAGGCGTTACGATCGTTACGGCGGCCACCGCGGCGGTCATTGTTGCCGCCACGACGGTTACCGCGCTCGGCGGCGCGCTCGGCCTTGGCCTTGTCCTCGGCGTCCTTCTTCTCCTTGAGCACGGTCTCCTGTGCGGCGATCTGGTCGAGCAGCGAACGGAAGCGCGAACCGGAGTCGGAAGCGGGAACGGCGCGGCGCTGGGCCTCGCGGGCAGCCTCCTCCTTCTCGCGAGCAAGGCGCTCCTGCTCGGCCTTCTTCTTGGCCTCGGCCTCGGCGCGGGCAGCCTCCTCGGCAGCCTGGGCTGCGGCAAACTGGCGGCGTTCCTCCTCGCGTGCCTTCTCGGCGGCGATGCGCTCGCGCTCGGCCTCGGCGGCGCGAGCGGCCTCCTCGGCGGCAGCTGCCTGCTCCTCGGCCTGCTTGGCGGCCTCGACTTCCTGAGCGCGGGCCTCGATCACCGAGGCGAGCTGCTTGCGGACCATGGCGACATAGGCGTCCTCCAAAGTGGAGGACGCGGACTTAGCGGGAATCTTCATATCGGCGAGATGACCCATCAGTTCCTTGGAGGTCATGCCGAACTCTTTGGCCAGGGTGGACACACGGACTTTTGCCATATGACTTCACCTACCCTTTCTGGCACCTTGGGTGCCTAGAGACTGAACGAGCGTGGGAGACGCGCCGGGACCCGCCCGGCGCGACCGCGCGCTAGATCAGGTCCTCCGCATCATCGAAGGCGTCGGTGTCGTGGACACCGCAGAAACGGGAGCCGGGACGAGCCTGGTTGCGGCACTGGACGCCGTCCTCGGACACGTACTCGCAGCGGCGGACGTCCTCGTCCTCCTCGTCACCGATCAGGTCGGCGGCGGGCTCCTCGTGAACGGGAACGTTCTTGAGGATGTCGGCGGCAAGCGTCTCGGACTTGATGTCGATGTGCCAGCCGGTCAGGCGCGCGGCGAGGCGGGCGTTCTGGCCCTCCTTGCCGATGGCGAGGGACAGCTGGTCGTCGGGCACGATGACGCCGGCGTAGGCCTTCTCCTCGTCGATGAGGACGCGGGTGACCTTGGCAGGCGACAGGGCGTTGGCGACGTAGACGGCAGGATCGGCATCCCACAGGATGACGTCGACGCGCTCGCCACGGAGCTCGCCCACGACAGCGCGAACACGGCTGCCCTTGGGGCCGACGCAGGCGCCCACGGGATCCAGACGGTCGTCGAGCGAGTGGACGGCTACCTTGGAACGCTGGCCGGGCTCGCGGGCGATCGACTTGATCTGGACGGTGCCCTCATAGATCTCGGGCACCTCCTGCTCAAACAGACGACGCATGAGCTCGGGGTGGGTGCGGGAGATGACAATCGGCGGACGGCTGTGCTCGCCGCGAACCGGTTGCAGGTTGGAGTTGGGGTCGCGTACGTCGATGATCACGGCCTTGATGTGCTGGTTGTGCAGGTAGCGCTCGCCCATCGGACGCTCGTTGCGCTCGTTCTCGTAACGGCGCTGGTCAAAGTGCGGCAGCTCGGCCTCGACGCCCTCACGGATCTTGACGATCGTGAAGTCGGGCGTGGACTGCAGCACGGTACCGCTGATGAGGTCACCGATGCGGCCGGAGAACTCCTCGTAGATCTGCTCGCGGGCGGAGTTGCGCACGATGGCGTTGATCTCGGCCTTGGCGTGCTGGGCAGCGATGCGGCTCGTGTTCTTGGGGGTGACGTCGATCTCCTCGAACTCGGTGAAGTTGCCCTCCTCGTCCATGGAATCGTCGATCGGCTCCAGGCGGTAGACATAGATCTTGCCGGTGGTGCGGTCGATGGTCACCTTGGCGCCCCACTCAAGATGCAGGATCTCGGCGTAGCTCTTGGCGAGCGACTGCTCCAGGCGGTCGATCAGGTAGAGCTGGTCGATGTGCTTCTCCTGGCAAAGCTCCATCAGGGCGGACATCATGTCGGATGCTGCCATCTTACTTTCCTTCCTTCGCGGGCTTGAAGTCGTAGGTGGGCTTCAACTTGCACTTTTTAACATCAGAGAAATCGAGGGTAACGGACTCGCCGTCCTCGAGCTCGAGGGTCACGTTCGTCTCGGTCGCGGCGGCAATCTTGCCGGTGTACTTGCGACGGCCCTCGGTGGCGGTGGAGGTGAGCTCGCAGTCCTCGCCCACAAAGCGGGCAAAGTCGCGCGGACGGCGCAGCGGTCGCGCCATGCCCGGGCTCGACACCTCGAGCGTGTAGCTCGAAGAGATGGGGTCGAGCTCCTCAATCACATCGCCGACCCACTTGGTGTTGGCCGTGACGTCGTTGAGCGACAGGCTCTGACCCTCGGCACCCTCGATACGCACGCGCACGCAGGGGGCCTTGGTGGCACCCACGAGCTCGACGTCGACGATGTCGACATCGTACTGGGGAGCGACGGCCTCGAGCGCGTCGATGATCGCCTGCTCGGTCTTGGTCTTGACCATTGCGGCACCTCCATCCATACAAAAAAGAAGCGGGGCCGAAACCCCACTTCTTTCAATTACAACTTCATTTGCAAGCAAACTATACCAATAGCTGCGGAAACGTGCAAGCACAGTACGAATCTGCAGGTCAGCGTGCGCACAGGTTCTCCACAAGAATAGAACAATTGACCGCGGGCGCTTTGGGCAGGCAAAACAAAACGAGGGACGACCCAACCGGACCGTCCCTCGTTTATTGCATGTCAGCTTTACACGGAGAGCCTATTTGACCACCAGGTTGACCAGCTTGCCGGGCACGCAGATGGCCTTGACGACCGTCTTGCCCTCGAGCCACTTGGCGACGGCGGCCTCGGCGGCAGCCTGCATATCCTCATTGGAGGCATCGCGGGCAACGTCGACGCGGCCGCGGACCTTGCCGAGCACCTGGACCACGATCTGCACCGTGTCCTCAACGGACTCGGCCAGGTCGAACTCGGGCCAGGCGGCGGTGTAGGCGTTGCCCTCGCAGCCGAGTGCCTCGTGCCACAGCTCGTCGGCCCAGAACGGGCAGATGGGCGCCAGGACGCTCACGATGTCCTTGGCCACGCCGTAGCACAGCGCCTTGTCGCGGGCGGCACCCTCGGTGGCGTTGAGGTAGGCGCTCGCCGCGTTGACGAGCTCCATGACGGCCGAGATCGCGGTGTTGAACTGGCCGCGATCGAAGTCCTCAGTGCACTTGGCAATGGTGCGGTGACGCTCGCGATAGAGCTTCATCGCAACCTCGTCGAGCGCGGACTTGCCAAAGGCCACGTTGGCGTCGCCGGACTGGACGAGCTGCCAAACGATACGCCAGGCGCGCTTAATGAAGCGGTTAGCGCCCTCGACGGCCTTGGGATCCCAGTCGAAGTCCTTCTCGGGCGGGGCGATAAACAGGATCGCCAAACGCATGGTGTCGGCGCCGTAGGGCTCGATGACCGAGCTCGGGGGCACGACATTGCCCTTTGACTTGGACATGGTGTCGCCGTTCTCGTCCTTGACCATGCCCTGGCACAGCAGGTTGGTGAAGGGCTCGTCCACGCTCAGCAGACCCAGGTCGCGCAGCGCCTTGGTAAAGAAGCGGCTATAGAGCAGGTGCAGAATGGCGTGCTCGATGCCGCCGATGTAGTTATCGACGGGCATCCAACGGTCGGCGGCCTCACGGGAGAAGGGCAGCTCGGTGTTGTGCGGATCGGTATAGCGCAGGTAATACCAGCTGGAGCAGGTGAAAGTGTCCATGGTATCGGTCTCGCGCTTGGCCGGGCGGCCACAGACCGGGCAGGTGGTCTCGTAGAACTCCTTGCACTCGGCGAGGGTCTCGCCGGCGCCCAGGTCAAGATTCTCGGGCAGCGTCACCGGCAGCTGGTCCTCGGGCACGGGTACGATGCCGCAGTGCTCGCAGTGGATGGCCGGGATGGGGTTGCCCCAATAGCGCTGACGGGAAATGAGCCAGTCGCGCAGACGGAACTCGACCTTGCGACGACCGCAGCCCATGGCCTCGAGGTCGGCCACGATTGCAGCCTCGCCCTCGGAGTGCTTGCCACCGCGCATCCCGGTGTACTTGCCGGACTGGACGAGCGTGCCCTCGGCAGCGTGGGCGCAATCCCAGTCGACGGTCTCGGCATGGAAGGTATCGATGGTCTCACCGTTAGCCTCGACGGCTGCGCGGTCGTCATCGTCCAGGATGATCGGCACGATCGGCAGGTCGTACTTGCGGGCAAACTCAAAATCGCGCTGGTCGCCGCAGGGAACGGCCATGACGGCGCCGGTGCCGTAGTCGGCAACGACATAATCGGCAACCCACACGGGGACCTTCTCGCCGTTGACCGGGTTCACCACGTAGCGGCCGGTAAAGGCACCGTGCTTCTCGAGGGTGCCCTGGGCACGCTCGACGGCGGAGATATGCTTGGAGTCCTCGACGATCTTGGTCACGGCCTCCTCGTACTCCGTGCCCTCGACGAGCTCGTGCAGACGAGCGTACTCGGGGGCCAGGACAAAGAAGGAGACACCGAAGAGCGTATCGGCACGCGTGGTGAAGACGGTGATCTTGCCCTCGTCGCCCTCGATGGGCTCGCCATCCTTGTCGCACAGGGTAAAGTCGACCTCGGCGCCCTCGGAGCGACCGATCCAGTTGGCCTGCATCTGCTTGACGCGCTCGGGCCAGCCGGGGAGCTTCTCCAGATCGTCGAGTAGCTCTTGGGAGTACTCGGTGATCTTGAAGTACCACTGCTCCAGATCGCGCTTCTCGGGCTCGGTGCCGCAGCGCCAACACTTGCCCTCGGTGACCTGCTCGTTGGCCAGAACGGTCTTGCAGGTGGGGCACCAGTTGACCGGGTTCTTCTTACGGTAGACCAGGCCCTTTTCCCACAACTTCTCAAAGATCCACTGGCCCCAGCGGTAATAATCGGGGCTGCAGGTCTTGACCATGCGATCCAGATCGTAGGAAAAGCCCATACGCTTCATCGTGGCGAGCGCCTGGTCCATGTTCTTGTACGTCCAGGCAGCAGCCTGCGTGTTGTGCTTGATAGCGGCGTTCTCGGCAGGCAGGCCAAAGGCGTCAAAGCCGATGGGGTGCAGCACATCGTAGCCGCGCATGCGGGCCTGACGGGCCATGGCATCGCCGATGGTATAGTTGCGCGCGTGGCCCATGTGCAGGTCGCCCGACGGATACGGGAACATCTCGAGCACGTACTTCTTGGGCTTGCTGGCGTCGGTGTCGACGGCAAAGAGGTTGGAGTCCTCCCAGGCCTTCATCCACTTGGACTCAATGGCCTGCGCGTCGTAGGCAGGGATCTCATCCTTATGATCTGTGCAATCGCACATATCAGCTCCTTTAATCTTAGATGGGGTCGGTCGGCTTGGCTTTATTCGCTACTGCGGACAGTCCTGCGCAAGACGAAGAGCACATTAAGTGCTCTTCTTTGCGTGCGGAACTTGTAGCGAACAAAGCTAAACCGCCCGACCCTAAGGTTAACTTGACTGATGATAGCAAATACAACAAGCGAGATGTCTGCGACTTGCAGGCATCTCGCTTTATCTAAATAACGTGGTTGATACTCAACCTTTATGTGCAGCTCTTATCCTATCGATAAGACACAGACTGCTGAGAGTCTTTCACGACAACGTCGTGGGCTCCGCCTTCGACGATGGAGGTGGAGCTGACCAGGGTCAGGCGTGCCTTTTCCTGGAGCTCGGGGATCGAGAGGGCACCGCAGTTGCACATCGTGGACTTGACCTTGTAGAGCGTGCCGCCCACGCCGTCCTTGAGGGAACCGGCATAGGGAACGTAGGAGTCGACGCCCTCGACGAAGCTGAGCTTCGCCGCGCCGCCCAGGTCGTAGCGCTGCCAGTTGCGGGCACGCGCAGAACCCTCGCCCCAGTACTCCTTCATGTACTGGCCGTTGACGTTGACTCGCTCGGTCGGGCTCTCGTCAAAGCGGGCGAAGTAACGGCCCAGCATCATAAAGTCGGCACCCATGGCAAGGGCGAGCGTCATGTGGTAGTCGTAGACGATACCGCCGTCGGAGCACACGGGCACGTAGACGCCGGTCTCCTCGTAGTACTCGTCGCGAGCGCGGCAGACGTCGATCAGCGCGGTGGCCTGGCCACGGCCGATGCCCTTGGTCTCGCGGGTAATGCAGATGGAACCGCCGCCGATACCGACTTTGATGAAGTCGGCACCGCAGTCGGCTAAGAAGCGGAAGCCCTCGGCGTCGACGACGTTGCCGGCACCGACCTTGACGTCCTCGCCGTAGTTGGCGCGGATCCACTCGATGGTGCGCTTCTGCCACTCGCTGAAGCCCTCGGAGGAGTCGATGCACAGGACATCGGCACCGGCCTCGATGAGCAGCGGCACGCGCTCGGCATAGTCGCGGGTGTTGATACCGGCGCCGACCATGTAGCGCTTGTCGTTATCGAGCAGCTCGTTGGGGTTGGTCTTGTGGCTGTCGTAGTCCTTGCGGAAGACGATACCCATAAGGTGATCGTTGTCGTCGACGATAGGCAGAGCGTTGAGCTTGTTGTCCCAGATGACGTCGTTGGCAACCTTGAGGCTGATGTTCTTGTCGCCCACGATGAGCTGCTCACGCGGGGTCATGAACTCGGAGACCTTCTTCTGGTGGTCATCGCGGCTGGGGCGATAGTCACGGCTGGTGACGATACCCAGGAGCTTGCCCTTGGGGGTGCCATCGTCGGTGACCGGCATGGTGGAGTGACCGGTCTTCTCCTTGAGCTCGATGACCTGTTCCATGGTCATGTCGGGGGTCAGCGTGGAATCGGACTGAACAAAGCCGGCCTTGTGATCCTTGACGGCCTTAACCATGGCGGCCTCGGACTCGGGGGTCTGAGAACCGTAGATGAAGGACAGGCCACCCTCGGTAGCGAGCGCGACACCCATGTCGACGCCCGAGACGGACTGCATGATGGCGGAAACCATGGGGATGTTCAGGGTGATTGCCGGCTTCTCACCGCGCTTAAAGCGGGTTAGCGGCGTCTTAAGAGAGACGTTGTTGGGGATGCACTGCGAGGACGAGTAGCCAGGGACCAGCAGATACTCCGAAAACGTGTGGGACTCACCGGGAAAGAACGTAGCCATGTTTCTCCTTTTTCCATGCGACCGGTCGGCTGCAGGCCTCGTAGGACCCAGCCCAACCTTGGGCGCCCAATACTGGGCAAGTATCTTAACGCACTTTGACTGCTACAATGCATGATTTAAGAAGAGCACACGAGGGTTTGACGCAGGCTTTGCGTTTGCCCAGCAAACACTTTAGCGGGGAGACGTGGAGCACATGGAGTACAAGACGACGGCAAAGTTGGTCATTCAAGCGTGCGACAAAGACCTGCCGGGCGTGTTTGGCCACGGCTGTGTCTTGCTGCTGCAAGGTATTGCCCGAGAGCATTCGCTCAACCGTGCCGCCAAGAGCATGGGCATGGCGTATTCCAAGGCCTGGCGCATCGTGAACGAGGCCGAAGGCCAGCTGGGCTGCAAGCTCATCGAGCGCGACGGAGCCCGCGGATCCACGCTCACGCCGGCCGGCGAGCGAGCCATAGCGGTCTACGAGGAGCTGCAGACCGACATCAACAACGTCATCGCCTCAAAAGCCGACGACCTCATCGCCAGCATCAAAGAGTAGCTAACTTGCGAAGGGCGTTGTCTAGGGTGGACGCTACAACCAGGGGATCGTCGGTGCCGGCGAAGAGGCGGATGGCGCCCCCCTGCTTACCACGCGGGGCCGAAAGGCGCGTTGTTGAGCCGCCGGCGGGCGACGTGCGGAACTCCCCCGGCAATGTGTCGAACAGCTCACCCGCACTTCGCTCGATAAGGTCAAACTCAACTGCCGGGCCAAAGCCGTGCTCGAGGATTCCCGTTGCAACCGCATGGTCGGGATGCGAGCTCAGCCCGGGATAGCGCACGTTGCGCACCATCTCGTTGGCAGCCAGATACTCGGCCAGCGCACGGGCGCGGTCGAAATGCGCCTGCATGCGGGTATCGAGCGAGTCCAGCCCGCGCTCCAGCACATCGGTCTCCTCAGCAGACAGGTCAAAAGCAGGCGCGCTGCAGGTCGCAAGCAACGCGTGCGCGCACTCTGCGGCGGCATCCACGCGATGGCGCTTGAGCTGCGAGCGCGCCACCGAGACGGCGACGAGCTTGCGAGGAGCTTCGCCGGCGCACACACGGTCGAGTGCCTCGAGCGACAGCGCGGCACCCAAGCGCAACGGATCGCATCCAAAAACACCTGCCACGGTGTTATCCACCACAAGCAGCGCATGCGACTCACGAGCCGCGCGGCCCAGAGCGCGAAGGTCGGGCACACGTAGGCCAAACCCGCCGATGGAATTGACGAACCACCACAGATGCGACCCGCCAGCATCAAACGAAGCATCAAAGCCCTCGGACGCGGCGGTAAACGCCGCAACCGACGGCTCCCCCACGAGCACAACGTCGCAGGCATCAAAGCCGCGCGCAAACGCATCGGCAAAGTCATCGGCAAAGGCCACCAAGCGATCGCTGGGACGCACAATCCCCAGCAGCGACAGCGCCGCCGGCACGTGCGAGGCCGCAACAAGACGCGCCTCACGCGCGCCGGCCCTTGCAGCCCAGGACTCTTCTAGCTGTTGCACGTCCACGCGACACCGTCCCTTAAATAATAAAACTGAACCAAATTAGCCATCCTGGAAGAGCACGCGCCAGCGAGCGGGCAGCTGTCGTGGCGAGGTGCCGTGAAAGAGGAGCGACGCGTACTTCATGTACGCGAGCGACGGTTTGAGCGGCAGATCGCCCGGCAGATGCCCGCGCAGCGTCGAGCGGTCCGGCGTTCGTTAGAACACCGGAACAAAATTAGCCGTGATATTCGCCGTTGTACTGGATGAGCGTCAGGTCCTCAACGCCGTCGAGCGCGCGAATCGCATCGGCGTAGGGCATGTCAACGCCGTCCGAGAACAGCTCGACGGCCATCTCCACCTTGTCACCGCGCATGGTCTTGGACTTCACCGTAAACTTGGTGCGCCCAAATGCACGCACGATATCATCGCCGGTGGTCTGACCCGTGTAGTGGATGACCATCATGTACACGCGCGCCTTGTCCTGGTGGCTCGCAAAGCCGGCGATCATCACCACGATCACCACTGCCGTGAGTCCTACGAGCGCATACATGCCGGCGCCCGCCGTAATGCCCGTGGTAATGACCCAAAACAGATACAACAGGTCGAGCGGGTCCTTGACCGCCGTGCGGTAGCGGACAATAGACAGAGCACCGACCATACCGAGCGAGATGACCACATTCGTCGAGATCGCGAGCGTGACCATGCAGGTGAGCACGCACATGCCAACGAGCGTTACGGCAAAACTGCGCGAATACACCACGCCGGTAAAAAAGCGCTTGTACACGTAATAGATCAGGATGCCCATGGCGAGCGCCACGAGCAGCGACAGGCCGATCTTGGCAGGGTCGACCTGACCAAACGCCTCCAAGACAGAGTTCTTAAAAAAGTCCCTAGTGCTCATGGTCTAAATATCCCCTCGGTTCCCAAAATCCGATTCCCAGTAGTTAAAACCGCGCAGGTAGGCGGTCTTGTCATAACACAGGCAGTACTTAGAGACCGCCGTGAGTTCGGCCGCACCTGGCGGCACCATATCGCGCACCAGCTGCGGGCAAAACTCGGTATACTTGACCTCCATCACCAGCTTGCCGGGCTCCAGCACGGGCAACGCGGGCAACGTCGCGTCAAAGATGTCAAAGCTCCCCACCGCCGCACGCACGTTGCTATCAAAGGTAATGCGCACGGTGCCCTCGTCCATCACCCACGGCTCGCGCTCGTAGTCCACGATGGTCCGCGGGCGCATCATATTACAGATGCACTCGATGTAGAACTCGCGACAGAGCGGATAGGGGCTCCTCAGCAAAAAGTCGTAGTCGCCGGCCAGAATCTGCTCATACTCGCTACGCGTGAGCGGCGCGTCCTCCTTGTAGATCCAGCTGCCGTACTTCTTTTTGCGCTCGAGCTTAATCACCTTGTCGCTGCCGTTATAGATGCGCACGCGATACTTTTTGCGCATGAGAATACCGGCGTCTTTTTCCTCGTAGGCCGAGTTGCAGTAGTCGTCAAAGTACAGGCTGCGAATGGTGTAACCACCCGCCCGCGCATGCTTGTCCAGCTTAAACACCGGCGCCATGCGGCAGGCAAGCGCGGCGTGCTCGCCCTCATTAATGAGATATTTGAGCTCGTGGCGATAACGCTCCTGCGTGGCGCGCACAGGCGGAGCCGCTAAGCGCTCAAGCAGCGCGCTAGCCCTCCTCATACGTGTCCTCCACGACCTTACCGCCGTCTTGCACGTAAAAACACTTCATGCCGTAGTGCTTGCCGTCGTCGGTCACATAGTAGTCAAACGCATCTTGTATATAGCCGTCTGAGTTGGTGGCGCGCACGCGCACAAAATACTGGCCGGCATTGGGCGCATCGCAGGTCACCTCGGGCAGTAGCACGTCCTCGGCCTTAAAAAGCACGTCGCTTATGGCATAGTCGCGCGAAAGCTCTACGGTGTAGCGAATGTCGCGCGCCTCAAAGTCGTAGGACGTATCCCAGTTAATGCGCAGCTTACCGTTATCGATCTGCGGCACGCCGATGTAGAACGGCATGGGCTTTTTAAAACTCTCGCGAAAGCTCTTGTAGTTCTCCTCAATCTCGGAGGGAATCGCCGCGGCAATCTGCTCGTATTGATCCTTGGTGACAGGCAGATTATCGATATCGGGCGAAGCAAAGACCAGCGATTCAGTAACCTCGCGATAATGCTTGATCATCTTGCTCAGACGTGCCTCGGTCATATACGAGCGCAGGTCCATGACGGCGCGATCGAGCTCACTGCGAAACGCCTTGCTGCGCAGCGCACGATTAAACAGCACGTTACCCCAATAGTTGCTTACGCCGCGCTCCCAGCTCGCGTAGTCCGAAAACCCTGTAAGAGAAAGCTCCAGCTTGCGCAGCATGCCATCGTTATCCCAATCCAAAAAGTACCAGGTATTTGAGTTGAGCGGGCTGTACAGATAACAGTTACGGTTCTGAGTATCGCAGTTGCCCGTCAGGATCTGAAACGCCAGCCAATAGACCAGATTCTCGGTATCAAAGTAGGTGTCGAGAACCTCATCGATCTTTTGCGATTCGTCGTTGAGCGCATCGAGCATCTCGATGAGCTTGGTGTGGTCCGAATCGCCCTTAATCTCGAGCATGCCCTCAAAGTTTGCCTGGTTATAGTCGGGATCGTCGGCGAGCTTAATGGTGTCCTCATAGCGATGGAAATCAAAGCTGTTCACCTTGTACAGGTGCCCGCTCTTATCCAGGCCATGTGCCTTAAGCGCCGTCTTGTTGAGCTGCTCCACCTGCGTAAACAGGCCGTAGTCCTCAAAGGTATCGTTGGACTTTTCGGTCTGGTCGCACACCCACAGATGCACAAACTGCGTACGCAGGCCCATCATCTGGGGAATCCCGCGGATAAGGTCGTAGGCCATCTTGTTGCGAAAACGCATACCCTCGCCCATGTGCTTGTTGAGCGCAATCGCGCGCTGTTGGCGCCAGGTACCCTTGCCCTTTTTGAGCTCCACCTTGTAATTCTTTTGCGTGTAGGAGCTCGACGTCTGGCCACGCACCTGCACGGTAGCATTGGGCGCTTCCTCGCCATAGCCAACCTCGCCGGCCACCGGGCCGTCTTCGTCGCCCGGCTGCAGCAGGCCCATAACCTGATAGCGCGTCACGCCCATGTCGGCATAGTCATATACCGAGTACGTATTGATCTCGGCCCAGCTGTGGTCGGTGTTCTCGGAGCTGTTGCCGCGCGAGACCGTCAGGTACATGGTCACAATGCCCGAGTCATCATAGACCTCGTACAGCTCGTCCTTATCGCGCAGGTGCTTGGACTGGTCGGAGGCCTCGGCCTTTTTAATCTTGTCCTGCTTTTTGCCCTTTTTAGTCGAGGATTCGTCCTGAGACGAGCAGCCCGAAAGCAACAGCGCGCCGGCAGCCGCCTCGATCAGGCAGCGGCGAGACATCAACTTATCGATCATCAGAACCTCCCCAATGGTTACGATACACGCGAACTACTGCGCGCTGAAACGCGCCGTGCGGCATGCCCTTGCGGCGGCACTCCTCATAGCGCTGCTCGGCACGGTCGAGCAAGCGGCCCAGCTGTGTAAAGCGACCCGTTTTGTCGGTCGCCACAATGGGCTGCTGGCTCAGGATACGATACGGCAAGTTGGCGGTATAGGTATCGAGCCGCAGCAGGGCCACGATAAAAAACACCACCGCACCCAACAAAAAGCCAAAGCCGTAAAACTGCTGCGGCAAAAGCAACGACACGGCGGTCGCCAGCCCTGCCACACCGGCAAACAGGCCCGAGGCCAGAACGGCTCCCTTGTAGTCGGTAAAGTACAGCAAGATAAGCAGGATCGTGTTGCCCACGGCATACAGGCCGTAGCCTACGCATAACGTGCGAAAATACCCGTGCATAAGATTGTTAAAGCCCAGCGGCAGGGCCGAGAGCACTGTGGTCTCGAGCGAGATGACCGCCGCGGTCACAAACAGCTGCTTGAGCGCGCAAAAGCGCAGTTCGCTGTTGAGCGTGGAGAGCATCTCCTCCTCGGCCACCACAATATCGCCCACCACGCCGCCGTCGTTGAACAGGCTGTAGTAGTCACGGTAGCGCGGATAGAAATTGACCTCGACCGACACCACAAAGTTGACGGTCGTGACGAGTGTGGTCAAAAACGCAATGAGTGCCGGAACGTCATGGTAAGGAGCCCCGTAAAACAGGCCTTTGATCTGCACGCCAATAGGGCCCGCCCAGATAATAACCAGGTGTACGAAAAGCCCCAAGTTGGTAAACAGCCCCGTAAGCGCAAGCGGCATAAATTGGTCGAGCCAGCGCAAAAAACGCCAGGGACTCCGATCACTCTGTGGAAAATACCGGTACAGCAGTACCACATCCCAGGCAAGCATGACGCCGTAGCCCAGAGCAACTGATGCCAACAGGCCCTCGACCGGCGGCAGCCCCAGTGCCAGCGCTGCCAGGGCGCACAGGCACGCCACGCCAATGGCGGCCGCAAAGCTGCACAGAATGCCACGATAATCTTTGATGGCCGTGAGATAGCTCATGCCGTTCCAGTTGACGATCATGATGTTGAAGAGCCACAGGCACAGCAGCCCCTGCAGCAGCGTGGCCCCCGAGAACAGCAAAAAGACGCCGTAGAGCACCGTGCCCGCAACGAGCATGATGGCATTAGATCCCCAAAACGAAGGCAGGATCTCATCCTCGCGCTCGGCAAAGAGCATGTCGGCCAAAAAGCGCGTGACCGGCATGGAGAAAAAGCTTGTGAGCGTAAGCGAGGCCAGCAGTGTATAGGTCACCATGCACACCAGCAGATCCTGGTTGGCGCGCCCCACGCCCCACAGACCGCACAGCACCAAGATACCCACCTGGAGTAGCACGCCCAGCAGCATGGGGCCCGTGCACACAATGCCGGCGTAGCCATAGGCGCGCATCGTGGCAAAAAGACCCTTGCGCCTAAATAGGCGTTTGAGCTCAAAACCGATTCCGGCCACCGGCTACTCCCCCTCTCTGGGCAGGTCAAACACGCGCGCCGTCTCGTCGTACATCGCGCGATAGTTGGCGAGCATCTGCTCGTGCAAAAAGTACGTGGCAACGCGACGCTGGCCACGCTCCCCCATCTCAATGCGACGGGCCCGGCTTTTGCACATGCGCTCCATGGCATCAGCCAAACCCTTGCGATACATAGGCGGCGTCACAAAACCCGCCACGCCAAAGTCGTCGCCCGGGGCGCCTTCGAGCAGCTCGCGGCAGCAGCCCACCTCGGTCGTCACGCAGGGACGGCGCGCTGCAAGCGACTCCAGCACGCTGAGCGGCTGGCCCTCGGAGATGCTCGTCAAAATGGTAAAGTCGAGCTTTTCCATGTACTCAACCACGTTGACGCGGCCGGTAAAGATCAAGTCGCGCACGCCCAGGGTATCGACCAGCGCGTGACACTCGGCGCCGTACTCCTCGTCATCCACGCCACCCATGATGTGCAGGCGCACGCGGGGCAGGCGCTCGTGCAGCTCAAAGAAGGCATAGATCATGGTCTTGACGTCCTTGATGGGCGCCAGGCGCACCACCGCGCCAATGTCCACCCAGCCGTCATCGGGCTTTAAGGGAATGTCCTTAAAGCGGTCGAACTGGATGCCGTTGGGGATGACCAGGCATTTACCCGCATCGCAGCCCATATCGATCTGCGTCTTGCGGGCGTTATGGAACAAACTCGTCACGCGGAAGGCGCGGCGGTAGATCTCCTCCGAAAGCAGGTAGAAAAAGCGGATCCAGCGGTCCTTAAACGACGGCACCACCCAGTCGGCGCGAATGATCTCTTCCTCGCGTTCGCGGGTATAGATGCCGTGCTCGGTGAGCAGCACCGGCGCATGGTGAACGCTTGAGCCCAGGCAGGCGAGCAGGCCGCCGTAGCCGGTTGAGATGGCGTGGTACACATCGGCCACCGGCACCTCGCTGCCCAGCAGGTAGAGCACGGGCAGCAACATGGAGCGCATAGTGTGGAATGCGTCGGCAAAAGGCGTGTAGGGGTACTCGGCCAGGCACACGTCGCGAAAGATATCCATAAACGTGCGGCTCTGCAAAAACGAGAGCGGATGCACGCGACGGCGCTGGAAGATATCGAACAACACGTCCCAGTCCGGATTGGAGAGCGACACCAGGCGGCGCAGCGCCTCGCGCTCGCGGGCGTTAAAGTCGGCCTCTTCTTGCTCGCCCGAAAGCCGCAGGGCGTCGTCCAGAAACACCTCGTGTACCTCGACCACGTTTTTGGGTAGCTCGTAGACAAACTTGCCGCGGTCGGCAGCATGCGCGCCAATCACCCACAGCACAAACTCGTGCTCGGGCATGGCCTGGATGTAGCCGTGCATCCAAGTGGACACGCCGCCGTGCACATAGGGGTAGCAACCCTCGAGTACCAAGCAGATTCTCATTTGTCGCCACCCTCCTTGCGTGCAATAGTCACCCTCTTGTCCGTGGCTTTGACCAGGTACAGGTCGCCCGTCAGATGCGTAATCTCGCCACCCGTGACTGCACCAGGCTCGCCGTTGTTGGCGCGGAACATGAGCCACGCCTCGTCGTGGAAATTGCCCAGGCTGATCGTCCAGGCATCCGCGCCTGTGTCCACGCCCACCGTCACGGACGAAAAACGCTGGATGGCGCCCGAGCATTCCGAACCGGTCTGGCGCCGCAGGTCGGGCGCAGACTTGGTAAGCCAGTCCAGGTAGTCGGTCAGACCGCCCTTGTAGACCTCCCAGCCCTCCTTGGCGCCGCGATCGGGATCCAGTAGGTCGTCCGGATGCATAAAGTGCGTGCTCACGTAGTGCATGTTGAGCTCGGACACGGCAGCCAGGCGCATGTAGGAATCGTCGACCATGCCGCCCGAGACAATGCGCGGCTGCTCCACAATGCCATCGCTCGCCACGCCAAACTCCTGCACGTACGGCAGGTCAGTGCCATCCTCAAAATACGTACTGGCGATAGTCTTAATGCGCGGAACGTCGGTGCCGATAAGCTTGCGCGCACGGGCCGAAAGGATATTCGACGGTGGCACATAGACCGAGCCGTGCGCATTAGGCAGCACCTCGTCCTGAAAGGCGATAAGCTCGTTGAGCGAAGCGACGAGCGTCTCTTTGTTCTTCCAGGTCTTGTAGACGTACAACGTACCATAGTCGGTGTCCCAGAGCGCAAGCGGCTGATGGTTGTAGCCGTGGAAACCCAGCTCTCCGCCCATCTGCAGCAGCATGCCGCCAAAGTAGCGGAACTGCGTGGTATCGGCCTGGCGCGCGGGCTCGGTCTGGTTGACCGCGTCCTCGTAGTTTTCGATCATCACGCCGGTAAAGCGAACGCCATATTTTTGCGCGAGCTTTTGCAGATCGGGCCACCAGACCTTGGCATAAAAGTCGGCGATAGAAAGCCCGTAGTCGCGCTTGATGTAGGTGCCGTCGCCCGAGGGCACGGGGCTGGGAAAGTCGTCCAGATAGAAGACGGCGCTGTTGATGACGGGGTAGGCCGTGGCATCGCCCAGCAGGCTGATCGCCGCGGCGTAAAAACCGCGCATGACCTTGTCATAGATACCGATATTGCACACCACGGTGCGACCGCTACCGCAGTCATTCGACCAAATGAGCGGGGCGCCCGCATCGCCGGTCTTAGCCCACACACGAGCCGTCTCGCGCAGCGAAACCGAAAGCGACGAATCAAAGGGGTCCGAGAGCTCGTAGCGCTCTCCCCCGCCCAGCATAAAGTCCTCGCCCGGCACAATGCTTTCGGCTTTTACATAGTCATATCCGGCCGATTCAATGCCAAGCTTGGAGGCAATCACTTGCAGATAGCTCGAGTTATCCGGCGGCATGGCGAGCATAAGCGAACCGCCGGCACTCACCCAACTCATAATGTCGCTCAGGTGCGTACCGAGCCCATCGAGCGACGGCATGAGCAAAATCACGCAATCGTAGGAGGTCAGCGAGGGAATGGCATCCGCGCCGTCCAGGGCAAGGTCCACGTCGCGGTGCGCGATCTTCATGTCGAGCAGAATCTGGTCGAACTGCTCCTTTACGTCCTCGACGCCAGCTTGATCGGAATCGGTAATGACCAGGCACGTGGGCTTTTGGCCAAATATTGCCGAGGAAGCCGGCAGCGCATCGTTGGCGGCAAGCATCCCCAGCTTATGCTGGCCCGCACTGTACTGTACGCCGGCGCGCTCCACCAGCAGCACGGCCGCCATGGCAATAAAGACCGCCCACACCACAAGCAGCCCCATCCAGCGAAAATGGCCCGCACGGTCGCGGATATGCTGTACCACGCTCATCGGGCCTCCTCTCCGTTGCGCCAAAACGCCAGTTCCTCGCGGTTGGCGGCGCTCAAGTATACATGCTGTTTGTCAATTGCATCGATCACGCGGTGGACCTCGTCACCGTCGCGGCGCATCACCGCCAGGCGCAGGCAAAGCATCCAAACCTCCTGCTCCTCGGGCACGTCGAGCACCAGTTGGTCGGTCACGGCCTGCGCCTCGTCGATCTGTCCGACATCGGCCAGCGCCGTCGCGTATCGAATGCGAAGCTCAAGGGTGTCCTCGCGCTCGCAGCGACGCGCAAGCAGGCGCGCGTACTGTTGGCGCTGAATCTGAGCCACGCGCCCCTCGGCCAAGCCCGAGCCCAAGTATTCACCAAGAAAATCGCAGTATTCGTTGAGGTTTTGCGCGCTCGGGTCCGTCTTAAAGGCACGCTCCAGCTGCTGCAGTTTAAGGTCGGACTCCTTGGAGATCTGCGCCACCGCCGTCGCGGCATAGTGTGCCACCTCAACGTCGTCGTTAAGCTTAGCCGCCTGCAGCTGCGCCAAGTACGCGTCGGGCTCCTCGGTGAGCATGGAGAGCATTAGGCGGCGTCGGTCTGCCGGGTCGTTGACGATGAGCGCCTCCTCGAGCGGCACTACGCCTGCATCGGCATCACGTTCGTGCACTAGGATGCTGCGATGCAGGTCGTCGTTGAAGCGCAGCGACTCCAGCGCAGACTCTTTCAGTCCCTCGCCAAACACCGCGCTGCGGACCGATAGCAGAACCACCAGCAACGGTCCCCACAGCGGCACCAGCACTATCACAGCCAGCATGTGCCCGCGCACCGGCAGCAGGCCCAACTTCATGAGCATCCACAGCACCAGGCAAACCAGCGCATGAATCAGCAACAAGACGGCGGCAACGACAAGCGAGATCAAGCGACATCCCCCTCACCGTCACCGGTGTAAGCGATGTGCTGCAGCAGCGCCACGATGTCCTCGCCGTCGACGGGCTCCACCGCAATCTGCTTTGCGCTCAGGCGCTCGCGGATAATGGGCAGATCGCACGCCTTTGCCTGGCGCATAAGCAGGTAGAGCATGTCACCATCGACCAGGCCCGCCGCATCGCTCTCGCGGATTGCCGACCCAATTGCGCCCACTAGCTCGCCGACAGGCTCCATGCCCGGTACCACGCGCAGGAGCAAAAAGCTGCCCATCTTGCCATCTACCAGCGCCTGCTCGGCCGCGAGCTCTTGGCCAAAGGCAGCCTGCTTGAGCACGCAAGTACCGTCAACGCAACGCTTATCCTGTGCCACCGCTTCATAGTCAAAGGCACGGCCCAGCGCGCTTTCGACCAGGCCGCACAAGATGCGGAACAGATTTTGATAATAGAGGGTCATTTGGTTTTCGGCCGCACGACGCACAAAGATCAACACGGCGGGCGCCCCGTCACACTCGATCGTGTATCCAAACATGGGAAGCCCCGGCGTCAGCTCGCGGTTCACCCACAGGTTCGAACGACCCCCGTCGCCCAAAAGGGGCGAAAGCTGCTCAAGCGTAAGCGAGCGTGCGGCATCTTCGGCAATCGCGGGACTTGCTGCCACCAGGCGTGCAAATGCCCCGCCCGAAACATGGTAGATCGCCACCGAATCGTTCTCGAGGATCTCGCCCAGAAGCTCGCAGCACTTGCGATAGATGTCGCGTGGGTTGAGCACGTCAAGCTCCTGCGTCACGGCAAAGATCTTGCCAAAGCTGTCGTGGCGACCCACGATCTGGCGCCTGTACGCGCGCTTATCCTCGATCGCGTCGTGGTAGAGCTGCGTAAGAAACGTATTGCGGTTGCGCACGAGCTCGTTTTGATCGCGCTCCGCCCTAATGGCTTCGCTGTTGCGCAGCTGCACATAGCCGCACACGGCACCCACAACAAAGTACGCGATAAACGGCAGCCAGTTGGACGGCTCGTAGAACAGGCCCTGGAAGGTATAGCCGTACAAAGTAAAGTAACTCGCAGCCAAACCCACCGACGCCAGCAGCGCCGCAACCAGGCCAAAGTCCAAGCCATACAGCGTGCCGATGAGCACCACGTAGAGCAGGCGATAATCGAGCACGTTGAGCTGGGTCGATTGGGAGAACAAGCGCTCCAGCACTTCAAAGAGCACCCAGGCGGCTGCCGTCTCCAGGCATTTGACAGGCAGCGTGCGCATTTGAATGCGGTCGATGGCCGCGCGCAAGGGGATGACCTTCTTTGCACGGCCAGCATCCCAGCGAGCCTGAATGGTCGAGAGGTCGCGCAGCAAGTCGTAGCGCTGAAACCAGCCATAGTGCACGCGAGCGACGTCGCTGGCGGGCAGGGCGTAGCCGGCAGAATCGCCATAGGCAACTGAGAGCCCTGGGAACAGTGCCTGAAGGGCCTCGCCCACCTCGCCCGCCGTATGATGGAAGGTATCGGCTACGTCGAGCGTCTCAAAGTTGCCATCCCAGCTGTCGAAGATACGGCGTACCAGCACCGAAAGCTCCTCGGCACACAGCAGAGGAAACGCCGCATCCTGCGCGCCCTGCAGAGCGGCCGATCCGGTTGAGCATGCGTCGAGCATCGGCACCAAAAACGGGTCTTCCAGCGCGGCAGACGCGGTATACAGGAACGGCACGCGCAGGATCTTGGTCTGAACGCCCTCGCGAGCAGCGTAGTAGCGGCACAGGTCGTTGGCTGCGTGCGCGATAATGCCCTTGCCCGTTCGCCCCGCGGCATCGGCGGCACCCTCGGCACCCGCGGGCCCCGCTACATACAGCAGTTGGACCCGGCGACCCGCGCACGTACGAAAGACCGAGCGCAGCAGCTCGATATCGCCCACGGTATCGGTATGCGGGGTTAGGTAATTAGACAGGTAGACCACGCGGTCGAACTCGTAGGCCTGCTCCAAGTGCCGAAGCAGCTCTTTCCACGAGGCATGGGGCGACGACTCGTCGCGGCGCGCTTCCGCGGCAGCGACGACCTTAACGTGGTCCCCGGGGAACGCCTTGGCGCAAAAGTCATCGTCAACATATGCGGTGTTGCCAACAACCAGCACCTCCATAGCGCACCCTTCCTCTAAAATCCACTTCTGTCATAGTCAAACATGCGTATTTTACGCTGTCAACGCGAGCTGGAGCGCCTTTAAGGCTGTATTAAGAACTTTTTTAGAGGATGTGGGGACATCGAGAGTGCTAAATGAGCGCCCAATCCGGAAGTGCGGTGAAAAACCGAGAACGGTCGACCAGACCCCTGTTTTAGACATCCGAGACCTGCGGTTTTGTTGCCGAAAATCAGTTTGTGCTCGGAGGTTTCCGATTTTTTCACCGCACTTCCGAAATGACAGCCCCGCATCGACAACATTAATCAGAACTAGCAGCGTCCAGAAGTCTAGCCAAGTAGCTTCGACTCGATTCCCGCGAAATCAATAAGACCCGTTGAGTAATCTAAAATAAATAGCAGACAGGTACCAAGAACCCATACCTCATCAGCCAAACGCAAAGTATCGTTTTGCGCCTTCACGATCGTCTCATGGTCAAGGTCTCTATACTCAGACTCATAACCGGCCTCGCCGTTATAGCCGCACAACCGAAGCGCCTTGATGGCGGTAAGAACAATCATTTCATCAACGTCAGGTCTAATAAAATGCCGTTCAAAACTCTGGTACCTAGAAGCATTGCCAACAATTGACTTGTATTTCAAAACGTCTTCGCGAGAAACAGTTCTATTTAGATATTCAGCGTCGGGCATTTTCAGAAAGTGCTTACATGCCTCAACCATTGGATAGTTAACGTAGAGCTTGCCATTGTCTGTGCTCTCGTTAAAGTAACGTTGCATTACCTCTAACCGTGCAGGTGAGAACCTATTATCTTGGGGCTCATAGTCAAAGACCAGCAAAACATCAGAATAATCCTGGTCAAATAGCCACTTATCCTCTTGAGAAGCACGTTCCTTAAGGACGCCGAGCAGCGATAAGTCATCCTGAAAGCCGTCCGAAAACATCCTTTCGTAAAGCTCGTAGATATTTGTGTTATAGGGGACGATCTCATAGCCAATGTCGAGGCCATAGCACTCAAAGAGAGCATGAAAGAGATTAATCTCTTGCTTTACACCCTCAACGATAAGCAGGACTTGCTTCCTAGACATCGAATTCGCCAGCCTTATAGAGCTTTTCGAGGTTGTGCCCTTCCCTTAGTTCCCTATCTGTTGCATTGGCAGCTGAAATAATATTGTGATCCGAAAGAATGAATAAACAGTCTGGCCTAAGGATTTTATTGCTGAACAAATCTGTATTATGCGATGCGCAAAGCACTTGGCGTCCGGTCTGGGACTTAAAATAGCCAACGACCTTCTCGGCGAGATCGTGATGGTAGAACGCATCGAACTCGTCTACAAAAAGCAAGGACGGCACACTTGTAGCATGGAAATAATTAAACAGTCGCAGCAGTGCAACAGTGCCGCTTGAGCAGTTTTCTACAAACGGAATAAGTCGACTTTTTTCAAAGTACAAAGCGATATCACCCGATGGCGTTTCACGCGCAGTAAGGCGTTCTCGAATCCCAAAGTCATTCAAAAAAGCCTGAAGCTCAGAAACCAAGTCATTCGAAATAACATTTTCGGCGATGGTAGAGACAAGGTTACGGTCGTTCATATGCGCGTCGCCAATGGCATCCATTGACCGCGCAAACGTATAAAGCTTAAAAAGAGGCATTGCCCTCTCAAAAGGAATGTTATTGCACACATACGCCAAAACAGAAATGCCGGGAGATTTGAACTCCCAGTTCAATCGATCGGCACCGATAGAAGCCAAATCGCCATCGAGCACTTTACCTGCACGGTGGTCGTAATCAAATGCAATCTTGCCGTTAACAGCCACTGTCTCACGAAGATAATCTGTTATCCCAGTCTTTTCGTAACGATAAGCAACTTCGTCATTCCCAAAGCGAAACGTGTAGGCAAAGCACGCCGACGTGACCCCATCAACTGCGCTGAGGTAATTAGTTTTATTGGAATAGAAGGTCCGACGCCCCACATTTGCTGAAATATCGAGAAGAGCATTGGAGAAATTTGTTTTGCCGACAGCGTTTTTACCGTAGATAAGACCACAAGAAACGATGCCCTCATCGATGGCTGACGTGTTGAATCTGTAGTCCCTGACATCGGTCAAATTGAAGGTAAATCTATGGGAGAAGTTTCGGAATCCCTCGACCTCAAAACGCGTTAGCATCGAAACCTCCATGTTATACTTGCCGTAAAGTTTTTACGGCAAGTATAACATGGAGGCGACTTGGCGAGGGCCTTATAGTCGAAGTCAAGTTGTCCAGCGTGTAGTAGTAGGAGTACGAATAACGTGACCTAGGTTGACATGGCAAAGACACCGTGAGGCTGTGCCATTGACGATATTCAGTAGTACTCAGGCGAGCAAATAATCACTCGGCCTAAACTCTGTCAAAATATTCCTCAATAAGACGCTCCAATTTAGACCGATCTCTTGCGATCAGAAACTCCCACAAACCGTCACCGTTCATGAGCATGCGATTAAATGAATCTACTGCATAATCAGCCAGGTGAGAGATAGAGACGCAACGCTCAATCTCCAATCTTTGCCTAAATACAACGGCGTGACGAGGGCTCAACGGGAAATAGATGCCACAAGGATTTTCGTCACTCTCGTCCTTCCACTCGACATGCACGGGAAGCGACGTTGTGACAAAGTCAGTACCTTCAGGTGCTATGTAAAACAGGCAATCCATGTCAAGCAATAAGACAAGTAGATCGTACAGAGGCGCGCCCTTGTCGAGCCTGAACAGCGCCGTATCCAGATAGGCAAGCTCGACAATGGCTTCAAATTCGTCTCCGTACCCTGCCAAATCCATTTGCGAAATGTCTTCGTCCGAGAAAAAGCCACTCGACAACAATTCGACAGAGTGGGCACCGGCGTTACCCCTCACCTCATTCAACCATTTAGGATTCCTCACAATGAGAAAGGCAAGCAAAAAAGCCAGCTGAGTAATCAACTCTACGCACGCTTCACCTTTTGGCATTTTTCCAGAATCAAGATAACTGAGCAGCGATCGGTAGGCAGAAGCAAGATCATTCTCGATTCTGCCAAGAGCATCTTCAATTACGCCCTTTTCAACGAAACCGTCTTCGCCCAAGGCTTCGCGTCGCCTAACCTCATAGAGGTAGTTTTCTGCACAAACGTTTTCGGGCTTCGTTCGAAAGACGGGTTTCAAACCGCTAGCGTCACGCCTTACAGCACTGAGATAACCCGAGTCATCGGTAAACGATCTAAGATAAAATCGAGGCACGTAATGCTGATTCTTAACTCCAGGCACACTTACACCCCCACCATAATCAAATCACTCTAGTCGGCTGTGTAAAAAGGATTAAACCCAGTCTGAACGTCTGAGACAAGAGAAATGTATTTATCTGGAACGACTCCCAAAGCATCAGGATCTTCCGTCTCAAACAGAAATAATTGGACATCATCCTTATCGACAAGTGAATAAAACTTCGAAATTATTGCCCCTATCGCACCACGGCTTTCCTCATCAAACGGCGACGAAACATGGTCAAAAGCAAGCAAAGGGACAAGCGGAATGTTGCGCTTTGGAAGCAAGTAATGCATGAAGGCAAAATAGCCGCAGACTTGCATCAACGTGTGACGAGCACGACTCCCCGTAAACACATCAACGTTATCTTCTCCTTCAGTAAATGTAGGCTGAAGCCCCACTCCTTCCTTTTGAAACTTGATATGAAAATCAAGTTGCTTAAAGTCAGACACAACAAAGGAAGAGGCCGGAGAAGCGGAATGATACAAATCGGTAACGGTGTCAGAAATGGAATTAATAGAAGTATCATCATCAGAATGCTTGAGTTTAAACAGCTCCCGTTTTAAACGAGAGATTTCCTTTTTCACATCATCATAATTATCTGGCTTGCAGAGCGCCGAATACTGAGATAGATACTCATTTACCACCAAGACGGCCTTGCTTTTTTCATTAAAATCAAGCGGATTGAATACCACGTTTGCGGCTGTTAACTTAGCTTCAAGATGAGTTAATCTATTCTCTTTGCGCTCAAGCAAAGCCGTTTGCAAATCAAGATCTTTTCGGGGTATCGACACCTCAATTTCGTTAAGCAGACTGCAAGTTTGGTCCAATAAATCTGCTCTAGAATCATCCTCAGCAATCAGTGAACTCAACCTGTCCAGAAGGCGATGCCGTTTCGCATCCTGAACCTTTGTCCCATTCAGCTCATGAATCATTTGTTTCTGAGCCTTGATATCGTCCCTTAACTGATCCGCCTCCACAACATCGTTCGCATTTAAACTCGAAGAAGAGTCGAGTTTGGTGGAAATTGCGGCCGACTCAACCAATTCAGATATTACAGCGGCATTGCTGCCGTCAAACCGTTCGACAATTCCAAGCTTTGCCAGCTCTTGATTAACCGCCTCTAGATAATGATTATTAAAGGCGCGCCGGGCTTCCAACTCGCGAGCCTGTTTGTTAAGATCAGCTATCTTGCGCTGAAGGAGCACGATTTGATTCGCGTCAATGCTAAAGAGATAATCAAATAGCGGCCTCTGTTTAACCCGATATTTAGTTTCGAGGAGCTTGCTGAAGAAACTGTTAATTCGGCCGACTGTAACTTCGCTTAGAAAAGAGAATAAGGTGAACGTCCTATATGTCAGATCTTGTCCGACATATTCAGAAAGGCTAGCTGGCTCGTCCGCTGATTCCAGAAACAAAGAATTAAGGTATCTTCTATATTCCTCAAGATCAGACACCTTGCAAGCTGTCCCATCTATTACCAGCCTAAACACATTGTCGAGTAAATCGCGATATAAGATAAGGACATGACCATTAAAGGAAATCTGCATCTTGGCCGTCTGCAACGACTCCTTAAACCAAGGTGCCTCGGATAGATTCTTTTTATCAGCGCCAAGCATATAATCAATAAAATTGTAAAATTCCGTTTTTCCAGAGCTATTCGGCCCGTGGATGTAATTTATACCGCTAGAAAAGGAATATCTAAACGTCTTGCCAGAAAAAGAGATTAGTTCCAAACACTCAATGCTAAACATTACGAATCATCTCCGACAGAACATATTTATCGTCCAAGGAAGCGACTTCACATATCAATTTAGGGATAAACGGATTCTTTACCTTGCAGTCCTGTGCTCGTCCTTCGCCAGTAAGGCAAGCAAGAGCGCCTTCGATAGCAATGAGACCGCCTTCAGCGGCTATCTCAATTGTTTCAACTGAATATTGAAGCTCATATAAGAACGACTCATAGTTACCAGAAACCGCACAGGTCGCCCTCTCAATTAAATGCTTTGAATATCTGCCATTTAGCAGCTCGCTACCATGAGATTCAATCGATTTAGATAGGAACATTAAAACTAGTAATTTAGTAATGCTCATACTGTTAACGCAGGAAAGAACGGCAAGCAAATAGTCAAGATAAATGCTTACCACTATTGCTCGCTGGCGAAGAAATAGATTATTTGAACAGTTAGTCATTGGCTTCGTCTTCCCAAGAGATCAGTTTATCAGCAGGGGTTTCTTCCCTCGTTAGCCAAATACAAGACCCCCATTTTTCATGCTCATTAAAAGCGTACTGATTTGATTTGTCTTTAGTAGCTAGCAGCCGTTTAATTGGAGAATCGTCTGCATTGGCCTTTAGCAAAAGACAGGAGTCACGAAAGTTATCGAACGTCACACTTTCCAAGCTAGCAGCAGCGCCAGCTTGACACCTAGCGAGCCTCTCATAATTAACAGAACGGTAGTATTCCGAATAATACAGATGCCGTGAAATGAATGAAGGCTCATCCAGACAGGACCGCAGTTGCCGATATTCACGCGATGACTCCTTAGCACTAAGCAAATCGCTATCCGCAGCAGCCATCCATGCAGAATAATCAGGTTCAAATCGGTTTGAGGATATTTTCTCGCATATCTGCTCGCAAAGCTGCATAAATGACTCATAGCCGATTTCATAAGGAGATGCTTTTAACATCGCATCAGCAATATTGTAATGAATCACCCTTTTCAACTCAGCAATACGTTCGTTGAATAAATCGACGTCTGAAGTAAGGTGAAAGGGGCTTGCAAGTCCATCCCGAATCTCTGCATTGAGCTTATCCTCGTTAATAGGACGAGCACATGCACACTTTTTAACACGAGAAAAGTATCTAACAATTTCATCTTTGCTATAAGTAGCCTTTAGTTTTGCAGCGTTTGACCTGTTGGACTTTTCCGCCCTATTATCCAGCATCTCGATGAATTGACCGGCGGTAATAGCATTAAAAAACTCAGAGAGAGTTTTTTGGTCCGAATAAAGAAGCCAAAAAGAAGATATCGACTCCTGCTCGCAATCAGCAAGAATCCAATTCGTATAGATTTGAATTACATCTTTTTTGCTAACGTTGGTATTTTTGACCTGAAAAAGCTGAGTTTCACAAAGCCCTATCTGCCCACTTAATTCATCAAGGCCAGTGGAAGCTGAGATATCATCAAGATATTCATAACGAGCAACTGCACCAGGGGTTAATTCTGTAACCTGTTTTAGAAACACGTTCAACTGGAAAGCAAAACCCGCTTGGGCGAATATTCCCGATCGGTCCATATAACACCGCCATAAAGTCATTAATGGTTTTATTTTACCCCACCGTAACTATTTAACTCGCACGATGACACGGCTAGGTCCATTTAGGTTCAGCGAGCCGCTGAAGAAAGGCCTCCTCATGCCCAGTGAGGTCCGGCCAAAGCCGCTGAACGGCTCACGCGCCGATAGCGTGCCCATTTCATGGTACAGGGAAGTCACCCCTCCCCGTCCATGACCGTCCAGCTTACAGGCTCAATGCCCGGAAGAGACGTTAGGCAAGAGGGGCAGGCAACCTGATAGTTCCCGTAATTTGTTCTGCGCTGCATCGAAGCGGAGACGTATACCGCTTTGCGGGCGCGAGTGACGCCGACGTACAGCAGGCCTATTTCCTCAATAAGCCCATCTGGCATTTTCTTCGCATCAGCAATCTGGCAACCTCGCGCAGAACGTAAGCATATACCAGCATTTTCGCAACGAGAGCAAATCCCTCCAGGCCAATCGAAACGCGTAACGCCCGGAATGAAAACGGTGTCCCACTCGAGCCCCTTAGCGGAGTGAACGGTCATCATGGAGATGCCCACATCAAGGTAATCGGAGAAACGTCGCAGGGAGCCCTCGGAAAAGATACTAACGATATAGTCGAAGCGCTCCGAAGGTCCCATCGCGACGCAGTCATTTTTAAGGTGTTTCCGCAGCGCTCCTAGAAGCATGGCATAGGACCGCCCATACTCGAACCTCTTGGAGCCAGTCAGCAGTTCCTCAGAGATGGAGTCGATTATTTTGTCCGCAGCAGACCGGCTGACGCCCTTTTCTCCAGACACTGCATCGGTAATCCTGGATAAAGCAAACGCATTGAATTCGATGAATCCCCGACTTGTATCCGAGAAGAGTCCGTTGAAGTAAGAGATACCTTCTTTAGCAAGCTCTTCCATAATGAGATCGGCAAGGGCACCACGCTTACGAACAAGAATCGCAATCCTCCCGCCACTGCTTTGAGCGAGCGCCGTAACCTTGGAAACGATGGCAGTCGCTTCGTCTTGCTGAGTAGAGCCAACAAATATGGGAAGTCGGGGCGTACCGCCGGCAATGGCGCCCTTCATGTTGGAGCGAATCGCAGCACCGAGCTCTCCGACGATAGATCTCCCAGAAAACCTATGGTTATACTCGAGTTCCAACGGCGTTAGACGCAGGTCGGTAGTGGCCTTTGCCTTTAAGCCTTCCATTGCACCAATAAAACCATAAACACGCTGAATGGGGTCGCCGAACATGCAGATCCCCGACTCATCAGAAATCAGACCCCTTAGGAAGACATAGCACAACGCATTCGTGTCCTGCGCCTCGTCGACAAGCACGACAGGATATGCTGCCGACAGATAGGACCTTAACTTGGGAAAATGAGCGAGCAATTCAATTGCAAGGGAAATCATTGCGGAGTATGGCAAGAGACCGTTCGATGCAAACCTTTCCTTGATGATCCTATTAAAGGAAAACATCACACGCCTCAAGTCCATTTCCTGACCGTTTCTCATGAAGCGGAGGAAGTCGTCAACGGCATTCTTTTCATCCCAGGTCAGCCTGCCACCTCGCGAAACCAGCTCGCTAACGGCGCTGTTGTCATCAACCATAGAGAGCTCGCCAACGTTCACTGGGAGCGAGAGCGATTTCCAGTATCTGCGTAGCAGAGCCCAAGCAAAGCCGTGGAAGTTGGTCGCCATGACGCTGTCCTCAAAACGCTTGGCCACGGGACCAGGAAGTGCCGACATAGTGATGCCCAAATCCATACGCATCCTCCGCGCGGCGGCAACGCTAAAGGTCAGGGCCAAAATCCTTTTTGGCGGATGGACTTCGCCAGATGCCAGCAGCCAGCAAGCCCGCCCAGTCATCACCGTGGTCTTCCCGTAGCCTGCCGGCGCCTCCACGAACACCCTCTTTGATGGCGAGAAAATCGCGGAGCACTGCGATGCATCCCCACCACAGCGCGCCTCAATCTCGGCTCTAACACTAT
The DNA here is from genome assembly GCF_964243765.1 of Collinsella aerofaciens. Lineage (GTDB taxonomy): Bacteria > Actinomycetota > Coriobacteriia > Coriobacteriales > Coriobacteriaceae > Collinsella > Collinsella aerofaciens_BU. The sequence goes on from NZ_CAXTGI010000003.1 coordinate 100,068, forward strand.
CCCGCAGGTCAGTCTGACTCATCAGCATTCGAGCCCCACGGCCTTGCGAATAATACTTTTGTAACATGTGGGAACGCCATTAGCACCAAGAGCCTCCGCGAGGGCGACGCCAGACACGACGCCCTTGTTCGATGAAAGCCATGCATACATAAGCGCACGTGATTTGGGCGTGTCTGCGAATAACCCGTCAAACTCCGATCCCCGGAAATCGTATTCAGGGTCCCGCAAGTTAACGCCGTAGACAGCACAGGCGCTTTTCAAAGCTTTACTATTCCCCTTGATGCAAGTTGCCCTCTGAAAAGGATCAATCGACTCAAGAAGCGCAATAAACGCACCCTGGTTATCGCTAGCGAAGAACGAGTCAACGACCTCACCTTCGAAATCCCGTTCGGTTGTCGTTATATGGTCTTCAGAAGTTTCTTGCAGCTCATCCTCATCTCTGTCGACAATTGAATAATTTGGAATCTCGAACTTGCCCAGAAGTTCACAGAGTGGTTTAACGTTCTTTTTCCCGCCGGCCCTGATAGGCACAACTCCATAATCATCCAGATCCATCCCAAGGTTGCGAGCGAACACCGGAATGGCTCCAGACTCTGTCTGCCCCTCAAAAGCCAAAACCGACCGCGCGAAAAAGGCCTCTCGTATCGACTCAAAGTTCAGCATAAGATGCTTTTCAACCTTGTCGGACAGGTCAATATCCCTACCGCATATGACCTTCGGCGAATTTTCGCCCTGCCCGAATCGCACAATGTTCTTATAGCCGCGAGCCAGAATGTTAGGCGAATGCGTCACCATGATCAGCTGAGCTTTGATTGAATCAATTCCAAAATAGTCCTTTAGAAGAGCATTGAATCTATCATCCTTCCCTTCGCAAATCCTATGCAAGCTCTTCGAGAGACGCCTCTGCATATACGGGTGAAGGTGGGCTTCGGGTTCGTCATAAGCCAGAACGGCATGCAGCACGCGTCTGTCATCATCATCTGAGCAAAGGCTCTCTTGAAGGCGTTTAGGCGAAAGACGCATAATGCTCTCGATTATCGAGAGCGAGGCAATAGCGAGGTACTGCAAGCCTACCCCTGCCTTTTTAAAATGAACGCCCCTCTTGTCAAGCAAGGTAACCAAACTTCCAAGCGTTCCGCCATCCGATGAATCGACGCCAGGCCTCACACCATATGATGACAGGATCGGGACGTCGCCGACGATTTCGCCGAGATCTGCAACCAGACCTTCGAGCTCGCTCCCATCCAGAAAATCGGAGACCTCTTTACCCTCCTTATCTAGATAAAGAGCGATACCTTTGGAGAGAACTTTACCGACACCTCGGGTACCATCAAACGCCAGGTCTCCCCTATTAAAGGATGCAGTCGAGTACCTGAACATGTGAACGGATCGCATCAGAGAGGGTGGAATACTTTCTCCGCTCCCTTCGGCCTTAAATTCAATTCGAGAATCCGGGTCGTCAGCAAAAGCGCAGATGGTAATAGTGTTTCCGGTCGTAGGATCGATGTCGAGCCCCGTTATTCCGATCTCGTCCTCGTCCAACTTTAAAGTTACTAGAGCCCCTGCGCGCTTTTCAATGTCAGCGAAATCCTCTTCGCTAATCGTCGCTTGATTGAAAACTGTATTGAGCAAGTCAAGCACATTCGTTTTGCCGAGGTTGTTCTCGCCGACAATATAGCTCACGTCCTCGTCAAAACTAATCGACACTCCATCGAGATTCCGATAGTTCTCAATCCTCAGTTTAGAGATCCTCATGCGTCCTCCCGACCTTTATGGTTTTATGGCTTCCAACAATCTAACACGCCTCGTGTTGTACTGAACTTGAGGCACAGCCACTTCGAGAGGCTTGTAAATCAAAAGCGTAGTCCTAAGAAGGTTGTTTGCATGCACCAAGCCGTCTCCTAAGGCTCCCCCTCCCCAACATTCCCCAGAAAGTTCGCTGATGTTGACTGGGGTTCCCGTAAAATAAACCCCAACAAAATATGTGCGGAGTGCTGGCCTGGAGCTGCCTTCGGACCCTATTGGCTGCTCACCGAGAGGCTCCGCTATGAAACGACCCCTTTACTACCTGCTCTGCGCGATCGCGTACACGTCCATGGTCGGCGCGACGATGCCCATGGCAGCCATTGCGGAGGCGATTCAGCCTCAAGCAACAGCCGAGCAGCAGGCGCAAGCCGACGCCACGAGCAGCGACACAGGCAAGGCCGAAGACGGCACCAGCACAAATGCGACAGCGGATACCGTAGAGGACGGCACCGCAACATCCACCGGCGTGAGCGCAGTCAACACGGAAAGCGCCGACGCCACCAATGCCGACTCCCCCGCCACAACCGGCACCCCCGCCCCATCCCTCCGAGCCCAAGCCAACCCCGCGCCCGCCGCGATCTCCGCCACGTCACAAACCGGCTACGCCCACTCCACTACCGCAACCCAAAACGGCGTCACCTTCACCGTCTCGTGGAACGACGCCCCCGCGGGCACCGCGACGACCTTCCACGTAACTCAGGCCGACGGCTCGTCCCAGGCCAAGGCGCGCATGGACGTGCCCACCTATTGGGACGGCGGCAGCCAGGAAAGCATCTGCGACCCGTCGCGCCCGGCATGGGCCAGCTACTGCAGCCTGGGCACCGCGGGCCACGACTTTACCTTTGACTTCACGGCATCGGGCACGTACCGTATCTACTTCTACTTTATGGACAACGACAGAAACGACCCTCAAAACGACAAGGGGATCTACTACCTGCGCACCACGGCGGAGGTGACCGTAAACGACGCCGCCCGTCCGAGCGTCACGCAGATCGTCAACGGCGCCGTGGACCTGTGCAGGCAACAGACAGACGGCTCGGAATACGACATGGCGCTGTGGCTCCACGACTGGACGCTCGACCAGCTGGAGTACGACCACAGCCTCAACTGGTGCTCGGCCGAAAGCGGCCTCACACGCCACCAGGGCACCTGCGAGAGCTACCAGCGCATCTACTCCAAGCTCCTTGACGCCGCGGGCATCGCCAACGGCCGCATCACCGGCAACGGCCACACCTGGAACGCCGTAAAGATCGACGGTAAATGATGCCAGATGGACCTAACCTGGGACGACACGAACGACAACTGGTACGGAGACCTGGACCAGCGCCATCTGTACTTTGGTCTGACCGACGAGCTCATGGCAATCGCCCACTCCGACCACCCGGCTAACTACCAGAAGGCCGACTACGCCTACCGCTCAACCGACCTGTCCAACAATTACTCAGTGCGAAATGGCAAGGCCGATGAATGGGCGGAGAAGTATGCCGACCGCATTCAGCATCACTTGGATGCCAAGGAAAAGAGCTTTTCCATTGATGCCGGCAATCAGTCCTTCCCGCCGAGCATCTCGGGGATTCAGAACGGGATTGCTGCTTATGCGATGAATCTAAGGGAGTGGAAGACCGGTGGCGCCAAGGTTGAGCTTACTGCGGCATCTAACGTCACCAAAGAATCGAACTACAAATGGTGCGCTAAGTACGACCTAACAGCTAAATACCAAAACACAGCTTTGGAGAGGGTCGTCGACGACGGCGCCTACCGGGTGGCGAGCGCGGTGGACGGATCTATGGCCGTCGCGGCCTCGGCCTCCGGGTGCAGCATCGCCACGGACCCGGCATCGCGTCTGACAGCATCTCCATAGCGGTCACCGTCCTTTCCCAGAATCCGTATTATGGTATTCCGGATTCATGAACAGGGACAGTTTTGCCCTTTTCGACGGCTGGCCGTCTGCGGATTTACATCAACATATCTGACGAGATCGAAATCATAAGTCACATTAAAACAATGATTAACACTTATTTCTTCAATGCGCAGGACCACTGCATGAGACCAGCTCTAATCAACGCAAAATAATGAGAAGAAAATTTACGTGAAAGGTACATAGGCCATTTCCAATTATTATATGTAAGCTGAGCAACCCCATTACCAACCACAAGCGCCCAGACACCCATGTTAGTAAAGGAAATTAAGACATACGACAATACAAAACCTGCAATAGCCGAAACTATATATGCCGGAAGATAGGGGATTTCATTTGTACTGATAATGTAATTACAGCACAATGAATGATGGTTCCAAACCGCAAGATAAACAACCAAGGCAAAATAAAGAAGCCCGTCGGGGGAAAAACCTTTCTTAACTAGGAACAAGACTGGGAAGCCGACAAACCAGACACCGATTGTGCATACAACAATTAAAATCCAATATAGAGACAGACTTTTTTCAATAATTTTTCGTGCAGTCTGAACTTCACCACCAGCATAAGCAGATTGAAACATCGGAATAAAAGATCGAACGTAGGCGCTGGCAAACCCGTAAATTGCACCGCCAACTTGAATAATTAATGAATACTGAGAGTTTACCTCCACGCCAAGAAAATAGGAGCAGAGCAGTGAACTCAACTGAGTGGAAGCATAGCAGCAAAGTTGAACAACGCCGTCCCTCCACGCCAAATAAGCCACTGAAATAAACGTTTCTTTTATTTCAGAAATAGAAACACCCGCACAAGCGTCGTTTGCTTTTCTCATCGCCTCTGAGTGAACCTCCAGAAAGCGACCGCAAAAAAATCTCAGCACAATGTCATTAAACAGATAACCGATGGCAGCGCCAATAATGCCAAAACCCATAAACAGCAAAAGCGCAGACACCACAAGCTGCCCAATGCGACCATAAGACTTTGCCCTGCTTTCAGCGGAGATATCCCCGAATCCTCTCAGGCAGGTCGTATAATGAAAAAAGAATAAATTAAAAAACACATCAAAACAAAAAATTAACCATGCAATCCAACAAGAAAAGGGATCAATAGCACTCGAAATTGAAGAAATGTAGGCAGTTCCAACTGTAGCGGTAAGCATCAAGACAACGCAAGAAATTAACGCGTAAACAAGCCGGGATGTTTTAATCAATTTGCCAAGCAGCTCATAGTCTACAGAATCACCAACTTGAGATGAATCGTAGCCGCTCTTGCTAATGCTACGCGCACCGCTAAGACAATAGACAATATTTCTCGCAAAAGTTGGTGTGAAGCCAAATTCAAATAAGAGCGTTAAATTACCAATGGCAACAAATGTGTACCAGAGACCAAGTTCGGCGCTAGATAAGTAAGCAAGCAGAAACGGAAGAAGAAGAAAGCTGCTCCCCATTGAAAGAACAGTACTTACATAGTTCCACAAAATGTCTGACTTGGTAGTATTAATTTTTGCCATTATTTAGCCATCTCCACAACATCCTTTGATGGCACCCCGGATTGACAGGACCCCTTATATGAAAAGGCGGGCAGCGCCATAAGCATAAAGAAATTACATGCTGGATATAACATTCCGCATTCAACAAACCCCATTAGGGAATACAAGACCAAGCCCATGAATGTCACGTGGGCCGAAATACGCGCTTTATTTATCGCTACGCAATAGAAAACAACAAACGCAGTAAATGGGATCAAACCATATTGAATAAGTAATCGACAATAAGCATTATCAAGCATGACTCTTGTTTGGATTAAATAACCGCCCGTTGCAGACGGCAGCGAAACTATGGCCGTTAAGTCATTACCAAAAACAGTCAGAGGATAGTTTTCAAAATAATAGGCGGAATAAAAAATCCGGTTAGTCATTAAATTATCAAGCTGGACAAGCCAAGTATTGACACCATGGGACCACATAAAAGGCAAGGCTATACTAACAATCGCCAGAAAAAGCGGTAAAAAAGTAAAAAGGGACCCATATGGTTTTGAACGGGGGCTTCTGAATAAAATAACCGAATACAAGGCCATTACGAAAATGCCTGCTGCAGAAGTTTTTGAATCCGCTACGAAAAAAGCAATTGCAAAGCAGAAGATACCCACAAGACCACTTCTGCCTTTCAGCTCAAAAACAGAAGCAGAATAGGCGATAAACAAAAGCTGGCCAAAATTATTAGGATGGGCAAAACCCATCGAATTTCGAACAAAATTGCTACCGCGCGACATTAATACAGAAGGAATGGCACCGACACTATTAAGACCAACAACCATCAATAGAGTTAAGACGGAAGATACAAGAATAGGCCTAGAAATGTAGGATTCAGGGACGTCTTCAGCACATAGACAAAGCAGAGCCAACCAAATAATCTGAGGAGCTTTATTTGATTTCAGCGACCCGACGCAGATTAAAATCAACAGCAACCCAACAAGCACTTTTACATGGGAAGTCTTTTGTAGTAAAAGCTTCAACAGTAGAAACGCTAAGGCACATAACTCAAAAACCAGCGAAAGCACTGCAAGAGAAATCCCAAACACATTGTTAGCATTTACTGATCCAATATAATAAGAAGTTGAAAATAAAGCCAATGCGAAGCTGAACAGTACAGCCCCCGCATTTACCCGTTTAATCTCAGTCCAGGATCTTTCAACATTAGTCAAAGTCAATTAACATACCCCATAAACAAACTTAGTAAAGCCAATTGCAGCCATAACACGCCTCGCGAGAAGAAGACGGATCGTAATGCGATTTTTCACTTCAGAGATTAAACGGCGTGAATAACGGTGAGAGGCAAAACCTTCCATTAAATAGCTGAAATACGGCTGGCAGACCATATCAGAGACAGGCATATAAAGCTGATTCGATTCAAACCGTGCAAGATTACGAATCAAAGATAAGACTTCCCTGACTGCAGATTGCTTGTAAAGTTCGTTTAAATCCGGATTCACGAGACATAGCTCGTATAGTTTAATCAATAAATTATCGACACCCTCGATAGCCGAGATATCAGTATTTCTCGTCACCGAATCACTATTGTTCACATAGCAATAGACCGCCGAGTCTACCACTTTTACATTTTCCGCCAGACGATAAGCATCTACCATAAACAGTGCGTCTTCACCGAAACGAATGCCATCTTCAAATTTAAGAGAACCGTTCCGAAATAATGATTTGTTAAATATCTTTCCACAGACGCTTCGAAATGCAACACCATTAGCAAAGCTCGGAAACGGTACTTTATTAACATTGTCCCAAAATGCAAGGCTAAGCGAGCATGCTGTTTCCCATCCAATACTTATAGCCTTGCTCGAATAATCGCCATGCTCATTCAGCAGCGCCCCGATAACCAAGCTACAGCCATCTGAGGATTCAAGCAACAACCTAACTGCATTTATAGGCAGTATATCGTCAGCATCAACAAATGCCACCCAATCACCGGAGGCCTCATCGATACCCCTATTACGCGCCACGCATACACCGCTATTGTTTTGACTAATCAGCTTAATCCGGTTGTCGCCCTCTGCAATAGCCATAACTAGCTCAGTGCCACGATCTGTCGACCCATCATCAACAATAATTACTTCAATGTTGCTCACACTCTGACGCAGAAGACTATTTAATGTCTTTTGAATCGTTTTTTCAGCGTTATACATCGGCACAATCACGCTCACAAGAGGATTGTTGACCAAGGAAGATTGACAGCAATTTACCTGCTTGCTTGTTGACGTCATAAACAGACGACCCCCGCAAGCTTATTTGGACGACCCATAGAAATAATTACGTCAATCCATTCGGCAACATTAAAGGAGCATTTTAAAAATTTATCAGAAATATCAGCCGTATCTGGAACGCCAAATGAACAGACACAAGGCAATCCGTTAAGCTGGGCCTCAATTGCAGCAACACCAAGTCCCTCAAACGTTGCAAGAAAGTCAAACGTAGCATATGAGCTAAGACACTTTATATACCTCCCAACAACGAATTCGGTTCCACAAAGCCCATTTGAAAGGCCAGAAACTAAAACCCTAGGCTTATTGTGGTCCAAGGCAGACGAAACCATTAAAAAGCCTTCCTTCCAAATCTAAGAACCGATAGAACAGAGGAGATAAACCAAGACAGCTTGGGTCCAATTACTGGCGCAAGCTTTTTCCTCATTTCAACACGGAACTTCTTAGCGGGTGACAACCAGGTGCCTGAATAATGATGAATAGAATATGTATCCTCAGTAATTTCAAACTTGCCACTATGGCTGTCTAGGGGATCAAAATAAGTAGCAGGGTATGCAGTGAAACCATTTAACTCCTGGAATGAACCGTCTCTCCTAAGAGCGCAATTCACTTCCAAGTAATCAGTCAGCACCCTCGGAGAGGTATCCATAGAGTTGCGGCCTTTTCGCAGCTCAAATTTCATAGATTCATATAATTTTGCGACATCGCTCATGACATGGCTTCCGGACTCAGAACCCATGATGAGGCCGGGATTCAAGAAGAAATTATTCTTCATGAATCCCGCAAAGGCCTCATTATCTAAAAGCCCGTCCAAAGGCTTCAGGACTTCAACATCTGTATCGAGAAGAATTCCACCCTCTGAATACAGTATTTTGTATCGCGCATAGTCGCTGACAAACGCCCATTTTTTTGAGGCATATGCCTCACGAGAAAAGTCACATTGATTTATATCGAAATTGCTTTCGTCCCATCTACGAATTTCCCAATCAGGCATGATCTTCGACCAAGACTCAATGCATTTTCTTTCAAGTTCAGGAAGCTCACTTCCTCCGAACCAGATGTAGTGCAGAACTTTAGGAATCATCAATTCCCTTTCGAACATTAGGCTACTTCTTTATGATTTTTTTAACCAGACGCTTCATCGGGTCATAAATTCCAAGCTTTTCGCATATATGCCTAGCAAAGCGCTCGGCTTTCACTTTTCCGGAATCGGGGAACCACTTATTCATTAGCTCCTCACCATCCAGATTCGCCACATCAGCCATGAATTCATCGCGGCGCGGATTCAACTTCACGGACTTAGTAAGTTCACGAACACCTTCTACTGCGGCCTCAACATCAATCTCCTTCATACGGGCATAGCTTGAGGCACGATCAAGCAATTCTTGCCCCTCATCGCTTTGGATTAGAACTCGAGTGACGCCTCGATTGTCATCGAACTCTTTCGAGAGTCGATAAACATCGAAGAAATCCCAGCAAGTCAAATCAGTAACGCGATAACGCTTTTTGAACGGGCATTCGTAACAGATGGGTCGATCTGAAAGGTCTGCAAAAAAAGCTCTTAGGTAAGGATCCGTTTCGACACCTTCGCTGTACAGCCTTTCTCCATCCAGAGTCTCGCCTTCGAGCTCGCACATATTTGAATAGCGATAGCCAAACAGTGATTTATCTCTAAAAAGAACGGTCTCACCTTTTACGCCAATCTTTGCGTCAAGCCATTCGACCTGCCGCGCGAACACAGCGCGAGCAGGGTTCGCGCGGCAGACGAAGTCTGCCACGCGTAAATTTGCCGGCCTGTCGCCCAAAAATTGAAGCAGGCCTTCGCATTGACAAGGGGTACCAATAAAGAGAACTTCACGTCCAGTTTTTAGTTGTTGTTTGACCTCGGGATACGCAGGGCCAACGACACTCTGAACATATTTACTGTTGCGGAAGCGCCAAAGTTCATCAACGCTTTCCACAGAAAAATGTCCGACCTTAAGTCGCCCAGGGGCTCCTTCGGCTCGCACAAGCTGTTCACCGCGCAAATAACCTGCGCCAAACACAATACCGCCGTTAGCAATCACGGCCTGAGCAAGGGCAGTAAAGGCCCCGCCAGAAGTACTTTCAGCAAGCACCTTTTGATCATTATGCTGAACTAGAAAGGCTCGCTGGGACTTAGGCTCGTCCTTATCAACATTAAGCACCGGGCAAGCCTTTTCGCATAATCCGCAATCAATGCACTGATCAACATTGACTACGGGGTACTCGCAGCCCTCGGCGTCATATTCCATTGATATGCACTGCTTGGGACATTTCTGAGCACAGGCAGCGCAACCGCAGCATTTACTTTTATCAGTGATGGAGATCATACTGTTCCCTACAGCTCAAGAGCGGATTTAAGCCAATTGGCCGATTCATTCTTATACGCATTAAGTCGTTGACGTACTGACACAAAGTCGATTTCATTTGCCATTGCGGCATGGAAAGCATCCTTCGATTCGCAAATACGATCGGAGTTTCCAAGGACACGCAGCAATGTATCAATACGTGAGTTCGTAGACTGAGCACCCATATTCTCGTGGCGGCGGAACGAGAAGAAGGGCACTTCAAAAATATTTGAGAACACGCTTCCGTGGAAAGAGTCAGTACAGACATACGAAGCATGGGCAATCAGATTGACCCACTCAGCCGGACCGGCCTCCCAAGGATAATAATCCGCGTAATCGTCATCAGCCTTAACATACTCATCGGGATGGGCAATTGCGACGATCTTCAAATTATGCTGCTCGGCAAGCTCCTGGGCACATTCACGATTCCATGCATTCTTACCCATGAAATAGCAGAAAACATACGGCTCGTCAGGAACGCTAATCGATGAGGAACCAGCAAGGCTTGTCCACTGATCTCTAGCCAGCAGCATCGTAGGATCGCATACAACAGAGCATCGGACGCCCGTAGCTTTTTCTACCAAATCCGCTCCCGTATCTTCGCGAACAGAAATGGCCGAAAAATCAGAAAGAAACTCTTTTGTTTTACGAAGATATTTTTCAGAAAGGGAAGATACTCCAAAACTAGTGGAATAAGACACCTTACGGACAGGAGGCTGCACGAAAGAAAGTGTAAAGTACCTACCAGCAATGTTGACAGGCAGCCAAAGCTGATCGCTACCAACAACAACGCTGTCATAATCAGCCACAAGCGCCCCAAGATCTTCAAACGAAGCAGTTTGAGGAGTAAAACTAAAATGTGTTGACTCGAAAGAGGAAAATGCACTTTTCCTCTTTGCCATTTTCTTTCCAAAGTCAGCATCAAACTTCTGCTTGATGCGATGCTTTACAAACCCCAGCTTTGCACGATAAAGATCTACATCAAATAGATGCTCAAGATAGTAATCATTACGTCCTGCAGAAATAGCATGACCCAGACCACGTTTATCAATAGTATTGACTTCAACGCCCAGCTCCTCAAGGGCACGCTGGGTCGCGTACGCCTGAAGAACGCTGCCAAAGTTGATTTTGTCATGACACGACGCGACTGCGACTCGCTTAGAACATTTAATAGTCAAACCATCCCCTTAATCAACAGAACCCAAATAGGTCATATAACAATCCAATAAAACTCTGGCCGCAGCATTAATTTCAAATACCTGCAAACCGGCATCGTCGCCAGGCGCGAAGACCTTTGTACTCAACTCAATAAGTCTTTCGGCCCACTTTATACAGGAGCTAGAAAGTGATTCAAATTGCATCATGGTTGTAACAGCAGTCTCAGAGGTAACGGCATCAGACGCAAGAATGGGTGTATGCGATGCCTGGCATTCGACTCCGACCATTGGGAGACCTTCATACAGGCTCGGCAGGCAGAAAACATCAAATGCTCGATATAAAGATGCAGCGTCGCTTCTAGTGCCCAAAAGCCGAATGGAATGGCTTATCCCCAGACAATCAGCTTGGTCCTTTATCTGTTCAACCAACGGACCAGAACCTACCAAAACTAATACTGCATCATTACGAATCTTTAAAACCTGATCGAATATCTTAAGCAAATATGAGTGATTCTTCTGCTCTGTAAAACGACCAATGTGCCCAATTAGAAGCTGTCCGTCAGCAACACCAAGCGATCGCCGCGTCCTTAAGCGATCCTCATCATCTGGTGCGAAAACAGACAAGTCGACAGCATTACGCATGACTACAAATTGAGAACTAGATCCAAATAACCATTCACCAGCGAATTTACTACACGCAAAACGATGCGTCGGATAACGATTTGACTGCGTTTTCAGTACAGCCTTCAGGGCATTCTTGGCATACTCACCCTTACCGCTCGTAGAGTGGCTATGTGCAATGCGCACAGGAACACCCACCTTTTTCGCGGCACGAAGCGGAAAGACCGAAAGCGCGTTGATGTGACTGTGGACAATCTTCCAGCCCTCTTGCTTAAAGAGACGCTGGAGCTCTCGCTGGTATTCAACAACATGCTGATAGGGCGGAATCTCAAAGACCCTACCACCGAGCGATTCAATTTCTTCGCGCGGAACGAGCGTTGAATCGGCATCAACAAGAAAGTCAAACTGCACTTTACTGCGGTCAATGTGGCGATAGTAATTCATGACGACAGCTTCGACACCGCCGCCGACCATCTTGCCAACAACCTGAGCTACTCTAATCGGTTCAGTCATTTAGCAAGCACCGCCACCGGAAAAGACCTCAACAACCGTGAGAAGAACAATTTTTAAATCAGTGAGCACTCCGCGCTTGGCGATATACTCCAAATCCCTACGCACCATGCCGTCGAAGTCGGTGTCATTGCGGTCGGTCACCTGCCACCAGCCGGTGATGCCGGGCTTCACGGCAAGGCGTTGCAGGTCGTACTCTGTGTACTCCGCCACCTCGTTCGGCAGCGGCGGGCGCGGGCCCACGACGGACATCTGGCCCAGGAACACGTTGAGGAACTGCGGGAACTCGTCGATGGAGTGTTTACGGATGAACTTCCCGATCCTGGTGACGCGCGGGTCGTTCTTCATCTTGAACATGGCACCTGCGATCTCGTTCTGTTCCTTGAGCTCGGCGAGACGCTCGTCGGCGTCCCTGTACATGGAGCGGAACTTCCACATGCGGAAGGTAGTCAGACTGCCGTCGGGGCGGGTCTGGCCAACGCGGATTTGGCTGTAGAATGGGCTGCCGTCGCTCTCCAGGCGGATGAGCGCCGCCAGCACCAAGCTGGGAATCGCGATTACGACGAGCACAGCACCGCTGAACACGATGTCGAACGTGCGCTTGACGGCCCTATAGACAAGGCGCGAACGGTCCCAGTCCATGATGGATTGCATAGCCTTGTACCGGCCGGCGCCCTCACGCCGGTCCATGGCCTGAGCAATCAGCGCCGCCCCCGCGGGCGCATTGCTCTCTGTTACTTCTTTAGCAGCCACAGTCAAACCTACGTCCCCGTTCCCCAGGGATCCCCCAATCGGTAAATTCAAAAATGCGAACGAATAGCTGGTGCGACGTCTTCCTTACGTTTTGCTGGGAACGTCCAGCGGTAGCAGCTCTCTAAATGCGGAGTCACCTTCGCCCACGTCTACCAGGCACCAGCGTTTATGGCGGTCAATCATGTGCACGCGGGCCTCTTGCCCCACCAAGGGACCCTGTTCTATGTGCAGCACGCCGTCTTCTATGCGCGCCACGCTGTTGCGCACCACGCCGTCGTCGTCCAGCACGCTGCGGTACCAGTCCTGCGCGTCGTCCGGCATGGGCATGTACGCCCGCTCCCTGCTGCCGGCAATGCGACAGCCAAAGCTCAACTGGGCCAAAGCCCTATCGAGCGCGGCGGCATCGTGCGTGGCGACGAAGAAATATTCCTTGTACATGGGTTTGGTTTGGAGCGACCATGCGCCGTCCCGCTTAAACCAGAACTCCTTTTGCATTACAAAAGCGTCCTGCATAAGGTTGTGTGGGATAATGCGGCGGACCTTTTCGCAGGTCTCGCGCTCTTTTCCATTGGGGGTGTGGACCAGATACCAGCGGACGCGGCCATGTTGGCTGTTGGTGGTGGCGCCGTTAAATGCACCCGGCAGCTGCCCTTGACGCCGTGCCGTCTGCTCCATGTTCTCGCCCCCTCTTTTGGCTTTGCGATGCACGCAAATGCAGGGGCGTTTAGAACAGGCTTCTCGCTCGCAGCTAGGCGCAGTCGCAAAAGTACAGGTTTTTGTAGAGGGGTATGGAGATTTACCTACTAGCAGTACATTTGCGTAATCTGGGCAAACGCTGATTAATTGCTCGTATAATGACGTTTGTCGAAAGATACAAAAACCTGTACCTTTTTGTGCAACAAAAAAAGCCGCTCAACCTGCGGCTTTTCTTATTTCGGCATGAAAAAGGCGACCGCCCTATGTGGACGGTCGCCTTTGTTAATTGTTGTGAAGCTTGCCTTAGGCGCGAGTCTTGATCTCCTCGAGCACCTTGGCAACAAACTCGTCGACGCTCATCTGAACGGTCTCGTTGGAGCGATCGCGGACGGAAATGTTGCCGGCCTCGACCTCCTTCTCGCCCAGGATGAGCATGTAGGGCACGCGGTCGATGCTGCGGGCCTCGCGGATCTTGTAACCGATCTTCTCGTCGCGGTCGTCGCAGACCACCCGAATGCCGGCCTCCTCCAGCGTGGCGCACACCTCGTGGGCATAGTCGCGGCTCTTCTCGGAGACAGGCAGCGCCTTGACCTGCACGGGAGCCAGCCAGGTGGGGAACTTGCCCGCAAAGTGCTCAATCAGAATACCGATAAAGCGCTCGATGGAGCCAAAGCACACGCGATGCAGCATGATGGGGCGCTTCTTGGTGCCGTCGGCGTCAACGTACTCCAGGTCAAAGTTGAGCGGCATCTGGAAGTCGAGCTGGACGGTACCGCACTGCCAGGTACGACCGAGCGAATCCTCCAGGTGGAAGTCGATCTTGGGGCCGTAGAAGGCGCCGTCGCCCTCGTTGACCTCGTAGTCCATGCCCAGCTTCTCCAGAGCGGTGCGCAGGCCCTCCTCGGCGCGTGCCCAGTCCTCGTCAGAACCCATGGAGTCCTCGGGGCGGGTGGAAAGCTCAACGTGGTACTTAAAGCCAAACTTCTGGTACACGGAGTCGATGAGGTTGACCACGCCCACGATCTCGTCGGTCAGCTGGTCGGGACGCACAAACAGGTGGGCGTCGTCCTGGTTAAAGCAGCGCACGCGGAACAGGCCGTGCAGGGCGCCGCGCAGCTCGTGGCGGTGCACCAGGCCAATCTCGCCGGCGCGGATGGGCAGCTCGCGGTAAGAGTGCGGCTTGGAGGCGTACACCAGCACGCCGCCCGGGCAGTTCATGGGCTTAATGCAGTACTCTTCGTCGTCGATGACGGTGGAGTACATGTTGTCCTTGTAGTGGTCCCAGTGGCCCGAGGTCTTCCACAGCTGCTTATTCATGATGAGCGGCGTGGAGATCTCCACGTAGCCGGCCTTGTGGTGAATCTCGCGCCAGTAGTCCAGCAGCGTGTTCTTAAGGATCATGCCGTTGGGCAGGAAAAACGGGAAGCCGGGGGCCTCGTCGCGCATCATAAAGAGGTCCATCTCGCGGCCGATCTTGCGGTGGTCGCGCTTCTTGGCCTCCTCCAGCATGTGCATGTGCTCGTCGAGCTCTTCTTTGGTGGCAAAGGCGACGCCGTTGATGCGGGTGAGCATCTTGTTGTCCTTGTCGCCCTTCCAGTAAGCGCCCGAGACGCCGGTGAGCTTAAAGGCCTTGAGCGCCTTAGTGTAGCAGATGTGGGGGCCGACGCACATGTCGATGTAGTCGCCCTGCTGGTAGAAGGTGATGCGGGCGTCGTCGTCCAGGTCGCCGATGTGCTCGACCTTGTACTTCTCGCCGCGCTCCTCCATAAGGGCGATGGCCTCGGCGCGGGGCTTCTCGTACACGGAAAACTTGAGGTTCTCCTTGACGATCTTTTTCATCTCGGCCTCGATCGCGGGGAAGTCGTCCTCGCTGATCTTGACGCCCTCGGGCAGGTCGACGTCGTAGTAGAAGCCGTTGTCGGTCGCGGGGCCGTAGGCAAAATCGGCCTGGGGGTACAGGCGCTTGATGGCCTGCGCCATGATGTGCGCGGCAGAGTGGCGGATGACGTGCGTGACCTCGTCCTGCGGGAGCTCGGCCACCGAACCGTCATTGTAGAGTGCCTTCATGGGTATGTTTTCTCCTCTCGGATGCCTGATGCAAGTGTGTGCGATGCGCTCGGCGTTTTAACTTGCATCATTATAGGCAGGTTGCCTTGGTATACAAGCGCCCGCCGCACCTTAATGGCACGGCGGGCGATTTTCTACGCATGCTTCATCGTATGGGGCGGGGCTGTGGGGCGCGTGTGGCTTGCAGCGTGCCCGTGGCTTGCGGCCGGCCCGGCGATGGATGCGTTACTGGATGCGAGTTCGGCAGTAGGGGCAGACCTTCCAGTGCGCATCGAGCGGGCGATGGCAGCTGGGGCAGACGTTGCGAACCTGGGTATCGCACACCGGGCAGACGACGAAGTCCTTCTCGATGGGCGCGCCGCACTGCGGGCAGGTGCCGTACTGGGCAAGCTGGCGCTCGCGCAGGGCCATGTCTAGCTCCTGCTCCTCGCGGTCGGAGGCGTAGGAGTGCGGACGCAGGACCAAGTAGGCGATGAGGCCCACAAACGGGATGAGGGCGATGATGCCCCATGCCACGTAGGCGCTGGCGCCGCGGCGGCGAGCGTCGATGAACACATAGACGACCGACAGCACATACAGGGCGATGATAAAGCCAACGAAGGCATAGACGACGCCCATAAGCTGCGGCGACATGAGCTCGGAGATGTACTTGGACATTACGGGTACCTTTCGGAATATTAACAGTCCGGTCAAGTTTACCACGGGGTTTGTTTATATGGGACCACGGCTAGGGGCGGGGCTGGCGCGGACACAAACATCTCAATCTGTAACAGGTGGGAGCGGAATCCGGGTCTAGATGTTACAGATCGAGACACAGGGGTTCCTCCCCGACTTCAATCTCGATCTGTAACATCTTGGGCCCCAAAACCCCTCTTACTGTTACAGAACGAGACAAAGAAAACCGTCCAGGCCAAATGTCTCAATCTGTAACAGTTACTCGGCAAAAACAGTCCCAGATGTTACAGAACGAGACAAATCTCCGGCATCAAAGGTACAGATGAGGTTATCGACGTTACTGAGTCTCCCCTCGCCTGCCGTTGGCGGGTGTTGCCGGGCTGTTCGCCGCATTGCCGCCGCACTGGGGGCGCGCAGACCGTAGGATGGTTTTATTGACAGCCTGTCAACTTGTCTGGGAGGCACCGTGGCAGAAACGTTTGATATCGCAATTGTGGGCGCGGGCATTACCGGGTGCGCCATCGCGAGGCAGCTCGCGCGTTATGACCTATCCATTTGCGTGGTCGAGGCAGCAAACGATATCGCACTGGGCGCATCGAAGGCCAACGGCGGCCTGGTGCACGCTGGCTACGATCCGGCCCCGGGCACCGTAAAGGCGCAGGTCAACGCCCGCGGCTGCAAGCTGTATAGCACGTGGGCCCAGAAGCTCGGCTTTTTGTTCCGCCGCACCGGTTCGATGGTGCTGGGGTTTAGCGACGAGGACCGCACGCATCTGGAGAAGTTGCGCCAGAATGGCGCAGCCAACGGAGTTCCCGAGCTGTCGATTATCGGCCCCGAGCGCATCCACGAGCTTGAGCCGCGTGCGAGTGCCCAGGCGACGTGCGCGCTGTGGTGCCCCTCGACCGGTTACGTTGACCCGTTTGAAGTGGCCATCGCCGCGCTGGAAAACGCGGTTGCCAACGGCGTGACATTTATGCGGTCTGCGCCAGTGGAGGCCATTGATGTTGCCGGCTCGGATGACGAAGCCGCGCGCTTTACGCTGGCAACGCCCGCCGGAGACGTGCACTGCCGTTACCTGATAAACGCCGCGGGCAACGGAGCCGCAGACATCTCGCAGATGGCCGGCGCCGAGGAGTTCCAGATGGTCTGGCGCCAGGGCAATATCGTGGTGCTGGACAAGGAACCGCGTGCGCTCATGCCGCTCTACCCCGTTCCCACGCCGGTGTCCAAGGGCGTTATCGTCACGGGTACCGTACACGGCAACACCGTGATCACCGCGACCGCCGCCGAGCGCGAGCCAGGCGACACGCAGACCTATGCGGACGACGTCAACGCGCTCCTGACCGGCGCGCGCAAGCTGGTGCCCGATCTGGACACGCGCCGAGTAGTACGCGCATTTGCCGGTGGGCGCCCGGTAATTCAGGGTACGAACGACTTCTTTATTGGGCAGTCGGCCGTAGTGCCGGGGCTATTCCAGGCGGCGGGCATTCAGTCGCCGGGCGTGGCAAGCGCGCCGGCCATTGCCGAGCGCATGGAGCAGGTGCTGCGCGATGCTGGCGTGGACCTGCGCGAACGGGGCGACTGGGACCCGATTCGCCGCGCGCCGGACGACTTTGACCGCGCACCGCTTGCGCGCAAGGAAGAGCTCATTGAGTCCGACCCCACGTGGGGGCAGATCGTCTGCCGCTGCGAGACGGTGCCCGAGGCCGAGATCGTGGCCGCGATCCGACGCCGTCCGGGCGCGGTTTCGGTCGAGGGCGTCAAGCGCCGCTGCCGTGCCGGCATGGGTCGGTGCCAAAGTGGCTTTTGCCAAAGCCGCGTGGTGGCGATCCTAGCGCGCGAGCTGGCCTGCGACCCCAGCGAAGTGCTGTTGGAGGATGCCGGATCTTGGCTGGTTGAGGGACCGCTGAAGGGGGTGCGCTAGGATGGCGGAATTCAAATCGAGCGTGATTGATAGCGATACCGTTGAGGCAGTCCCCACGCAGGCCTTCGACGTGGTCGTTATCGGCGGCGGACCTGCCGGCATGGCGGCCGCGCTTTCCGCGCATAAGGCCGGCGCGTGCGTGGCCATCGTGGAGCGCGAGCAGCACTTGGGCGGCATCCTGCGCCAGTGCATCCACCCCGGTTTTGGCCTTTCGCACTTTAAGCAGGAGCTCACCGGCCCCGAGTACGCGCAGCGCTTTATCGACCAGGTGCGCGCGACCAACATTGCGTTGTTCTTGGACAGCATGGTGCTTGGGATTGATTCGGGCGAGTCCACGGGAGCCGCCATACTCCACACCGTCACGCTCATGAATCCCTCCGGTATGCTGCAGCTCACCGGGCGCGCGGTCGTCCTTGCCATGGGTTGCCGCGAGCGCACCCGCAGCGAGATCAAGATTCCCGGCAGCCGACCCGCCGGTGTGTTTACGGCCGGCCTAGCGCAGCGATACATCAATATCGAGAACCTCAAGCCCGGCTCGCGTGCCGTCATTTTGGGCTCGGGCGACATTGGGCTCATCATGGCGCGCCGCTGCACGCTCGAGGGGATTTCGGTCGAGGGCGTGTACGAGCTCATGCCGTACGCCAACGGCCTGCGCCGCAACGTCAAGAACTGCCTGGACGACTTTGGCATTCCGCTGCATCTGTCTACCACGGTCACGCGCGTGATCGGGCACGACCGCGTGGAGGCCGTCGAAGTGAGCCAGGTCGACGAGCACCTGGCGCCCATTGCCGGGACCGAGCGCGTTGTTCCGTGCGACACGCTACTGCTTTCGGTGGGCCTGATTCCCGAGAACGAGCTTTCGGTTGCCGCGGGCGTGGAGCTGGACCCCCGTACGCGCGGCGCCGTGGTGGACCAGAGTCTGCAGACGGGCGTGCCGGGCATATTTGCCTGCGGCAACGTGCTGCACGTGCACGACCTGGCCGACAACGTGACGACCGAGTCCGAACGCGCCGGTGCAGCTGCGGCGGCGTACGCGCTGGGGAACGGCGCGGATGTCGAAGCGGGCGCTGCGGGCACGGGTTGCCAGCTCACGGTCTCCCCCGCCGGCATCGCAGGCTACGCACTGCCGGGCCGCATTACGACCGTCGGGCTCTCCAAGCTCAACTTCCGCGTACGTCGGCCGGTCGACACCGCCCGCGTGCGCATTCTCGCTGGCGGCAAGGAGCTGTTTGTGGGCAAGGTCCGCCCGTTTAAACCGAGTGTTATGGAAAGCTTCCCACTGCCGGCAAAGGTCATCAAGCAGGCGCTCGATCTGGGTGCCAGCGAGATTGTTCTATCCGTCGATTCCATCGAGGAGGCATAAACTATGAGCGATAACGTGGTCGAAACGCTGCAGTTCAACTGCACGACCTGCCCATCCGAGTGCCTTCTGACCGTAGAGGTGGAGCGCGACGCCAATGGCGCCGTGGTGGAAGTGCGCTCCGTAACCGGTAACAACTGCCCGCGCGGCGATACGTTCGCACATCAGGAGCTCACCTGCCCCATGCGCGTGCTCACAACGACCGTGGCCGTCTCCGGCGGCGACGAAGCCCTACTCCCCGTCCGCACGGCCGAAGCCATCCCGCTAGAACTCCACGCCCAGGCCATGGATCTCATCCGAGGTCTAGTCGTCAACGCCCCCATCCGCATGGGCGACGTCGTGCTGGAAGATCTTCTCGGCACGAGCATCGACCTCATCGCCAGCATGGACATCGACCCAGCCTAAGCAGCTAATTTATGACGGGGCTCTTTTGGGTACCTTACTTGCCCAATCATCCCAGATAAACCATGTCAAGGCCGAGGAGTGTCCCAAGGTGCCGGCATAAAAGGAACGTCCCTATGTGCCAGGCTTGGGATACCATGGTGGCAGCCTAGCGAAAGGATGTTTCATGGCACATGTCGATGACCAGCGTGTGGCACGCGTGCTCGATGCGCTCGAGGCTCAGCACCCCGGCGCGCAGCTCCTCGTAAACGACCCGTGGTCGATCTATTACCTGACCGGCTTTTATGCCGATATGTTCGAGCGTTTTTGTGGCGTGCTGCTCACGCGCGGCAGCGAGCCAGTAATCCTGGTCAACGCCCTGCACCAGCTGCCCGAGTATGACAATGCCCGCGTTGCCTACCACACCGACACCGATGTCGTGGCCAACGCCATCGCGAGTGAGATCGACCCGACCAAACCGCTCGGCATCGACACCGTCATGCGCTCCGGCTTTTTGATGCCGCTTATGGAGCGCCACGCCGCCAGCGAGTTTTTCCTGGGCGATTTTGCCGTCACCGCCGCACGCACCTACAAGGATGCCGCCGAGCAGGAGCTCATGCGCGCGTCCTCGGCCGCTAACGATGCCGTGATGGCCGATGTTATCAAGCTCGTCCACGAGGGCGTGACGGAGCGCGAAATTGCCGACCAGATGCTAAGTCTGTATCGCAAGCACGGCTGCGGGGGCTTTAGCTTTCCGCCCATCGTGAGCTTTGGCGCCAACGCCGGCGACCCGCATCACGAGCCCGACGATACCGAGCTTAAACGCGGCGACGTGGTGCTGTTCGACATTGGCGGACGCCATCGCAACTACTGCTCGGACATGACGCGCACGTTCTTTTGGGGCGAGTCGGACGAGGAGACCGTGCGTATCTACGATATCGTGCGCCGTGCCAACGAGGCCGCCGAGGCGCTCATCGCACCGGGCGTGCGCATGTGCGACCTGGACCGTGCCGCGCGCGACGTGATTGAGGACGCGGGCTACGGCGAATACTTTACGCATCGCCTGGGTCACTCGATCGGCCTGCAGGACCACGAGCCGGGCGACGTCTCGCTGGTCAACGAGCAGGTCGTAGAGCCGGGCATGACGTTTTCCATCGAGCCGGGCATCTACCTCCCCGGCCGCACCGGCGTCCGCATCGAGGACCTGGCCCTGGTGACCGAGTCCGGCGTCGAGATTCTCAACGCCTACCCCCACGATCCGGTCCGCTTAGACTAGGCAATGTGCCAAAGGGACAGTCCCTTTGGCACATCTTGCAAACGCTGCACCACGAAAGCGGCCTATCTACTACGTTTAACCCGCATGAGTCGACCATGCGGGTCTTTTTTAAAAAATGGCAACCCCTTTACCTGCGGTTTTGATTTCACAATTCTCGGTATGGTCAAGGGTTACCGGCCAAACGTAGTAGATGGGCCCATTTCGTGGCGAGCGAGTCAACTCGGGGACACAGGACGGCCAAAAAAGCCCCGTCCCAAATTGACTGCTTTTGAGTTGCGGTGATATACGGACTGTTTGAGGCTTCTGGCTTGTAAAACAGTCCGTATTTCACCGCAACTGCTAAGGGGAAGGGTTAACGCAGTAGGCCGGCTACTTCGCCGGCTAGGGTGATGGTACCGGCGGCAACGAAGGGCTCGCCCGCGGCATCGAAGGCAGCGAGGGCCTCGGACACGCTCGGGTATACGCCCGCGAGCTTATCGGCACCCACCAGGGCGGCGAGCTCCTCTGCCGGCAGGGCGCGATCGGAATCGGTCTGGGTCACGACCACGCGAGGGAAGGCCGGGATCAGTACGTCGACGATGCCCGCCACGTCCTTGTCGGCCAGCGCGGCGCACAGCAGCGTGGGGCGGTTCTCCACGCACGGATCGATCTCGTCCAGCGCGCTCACAAAGTTCTCGCAGCTCTGAGGGTTATGGCAGGCGTCGATCAGCTTGAGCGGATCGGTTCCCAGCACATCAAAGCGACCCGGCGTGGGGCAGCCCATAAGCGAAGCATCGAGCGCATCATGGTCGAGCTCGCGGCCCAGATAGCCCTCGCACAGCATAATCGCGCACGCGGCATTTTGCGGCTGATACGCCGGCTTGACCATGCGCGACGTGTAGATCGCACGCGGCGTGGTGCAGCTAAACTCCACCGTATCGCCCACGTGAGCCGGCACCTTGGTCGTAGCGTGGCTCACCACCAGCGGCACGATGCCGCACTCGCGGCAGCGGGCGTCCATCACGCGCTGAACGCTCGGCTCATGCGTGCCCTCGCCCAGAACAACCAGGCGTCCGGGCTTGATGACCGCGGCCTTCTCCCCCGCAATGGCCTCGAGCGTGTCGCCCAAAATGCGCGTGTGGTCGAGTCCGATGCCCGTAACGGTAACGGCGACGGGATCGGTCGCGCTCGTGGCGTCCCAACGCCCGCCCATGCCAACCTCGAGCACGGCAACATCCACCGCGGCCTCGGCAAACACGACAAGCGCAGCAGCCGTCAAAAGGTCAAACGGCGTGATGGTATAGGCGCGCCCCCCCGCCGCCACACGACGGGCATTCACGCGGTGTCCCGCCTCGACGGCGGCGGAAACACCACGGGCAAACGCCTCATCGCTCACAACGCGCCCGTCAACCTCCATGCGCTCGGGGTAACGCACAAGCTGCGGCGACGTATACAGCGCGGTCTTTAACCCCTCACCACGAAGGATGGCAGCCGAAAAACGCGTGGTCGAAGTCTTGCCATTGGTACCGGCAACCTGAATGCAATCAAAATACTCGTCCGGACGCCCCAGCTCATCAAGCATATCGACAACCGTCTCGAGCAGAGGACCAGCATCCCCAGAAATCCGCCCCGTATCAGCAGCAAGCCCAACAGCCTCATCAAACGAAAGCAAATCAAACTCAAAAGGAACGGTATACAAGCCAGAACGCTTAGGCATTTTTAGAACCGCCATTCATAGAAAAATAAAACAGTATAGGTTGAGGATAGTCAGCGAAAACGCCTCTGATGAGCCAAGGTGCCGTGAAACAAGGGCGCATAGGGCTTATGCCCATGCGCCCGAAGTTGAACGGCAGATTGGCCATCAGAGGCGTTTGCAGCGTCGAGTCAGCCGCCGTTCGTTAGAACGGCGGAATAGGTGTCCGCAGCGGAGAGCAAAGCATCGGGACGCGCCCCCGAGTAAACCTTACGAGAAGTCAGCAACCTGAGCAGTCAGCGCCGCCAGGATCTCCTTGAGCTCAGCTGCACGGTCCCTCTTCTTCTGGACCACCGCAGGCGCGGCCTTGGCCACAAAGCCCTCGTTGGCCAGCGTCTTCTCGCAGCCGGCGAGCTCCTTCTGGGCCGCGGCGATCTCCTTTTCCAGACGCGCCTTCTCGGCCGAAAGGTCAACCTTGCCCTCGAGCATCACAAAGACCTCGACGCCGCTATCGACCACGGCAATGCTCGCGGCCGGTTTCTCAACGTCGGTACCCATGACCAGCGAAGCCGTGTTGGCCAGCGGCTCGATGGTCGAGCGCAGGCTCTCGAGCTTCTCGATGTCCTCGGCGCCGGCGCGCACGACCACGTCGAGCTCGGCCTTGGGGCTCAAGCGATAACGCGAACGCGTGGCGCGAGCGGCAGACACGACGGTACGGCACAGCTCAAACGCGCGCTCGGCGTCCTCGTCGACGTACTTGGCGTAGTCGGCGGGCTCGGGCCACTTGGCGATCATGAGCGCCTCGGCGCGGTCCACGTTGCCCTCGGCGTCCAGATCGAGCACGCTCGCCGGCATGTTGTCCCAGATCTCCTCGGTCACGAACGGCATGAGCGGGTGCATCAGGCGAATGGAGGTGTCGAGCACAAAGATCAGGTTGCGCTGCGCCTGCAGACGGCCCTCGCCCTTCAGGCGAGCCTTGGTGACCTCGACGTACCAGTCACAGACCTCGTTCCAGAAGAACTGCTGCACGCCGCGCGCCATGTCGCCAAAGGTGTACTTCTCAATACCCTCGGTGACCATCTTCACGGCCTTGGCCAGGCGGCTGAACATCCAGGCGTCGGCCGGCGTCTCAACGACGGGCTCGCCGGGCGTGTAGCCCTCCATGTTCATAAGCAGGAAGCGGCTGGCGTTCCAGATCTTGGTCACAAACGACTTGGCCTGGTCGGTACGCGGGCTGTCGATGAGCTTCTTGGTCTTCTTATCGATGTTCGCGTCGAACTTGACGTCCTGGTTGTTGGTGCACAACGTGAGCAGGTTGTAGCGCATGGCGTCGGCGCCATACATGCCAATGAGGTCCATGGGGTCAACGCCGTTGCCCTTGGACTTGGACATGCGGCTGCCGTCCTTGGCAAGGATCGTCGGGTAGATGACGACGTCCTTAAACGGCACCTCGTCCAGGAAGTACAGCGAGCTCATGACCATGCGGGCGACCCACAGCGCGATGATGTCGCGCGCGGTGACCAGCGCCGTCGTGGGATGATGCCCCTCGAGCATCTCCGGCTTTTGCGGCCAGCCCTGCGTGGCGAAGGTCCACAGCTGCGAGCTGAACCAGGTGTCCAGCACGTTCTCGTCCTGATGCACGTGATGACCGCCGCACTTGGGGCACACGTCGGTGTCCTCGGTGAGGGCGTCCTCCCAGCCGCAGTCCTCGCAGTAGAACACGGGGATGCGGTGGCCCCACCACAGCTGGCGGCTGATGCACCAGTCCTTAAGGTTCTCCATCCAGGTGGTGTAGGTCTGCGTCCAGCGCGCGGGGTGAAAGGTGACCTTGCCGGAGTTTACGGCGTCGAGCGCCGGCCCCTTGAGCTTGTCGACGGCGACGAACCACTGCTCGGACAGCCACGGCTCCAGCGCGGAGTCGCAACGGTAGCAGTGCATGACGGAGTGGTCGAGCTCTTCGACGTGGTCGAGCAGGTCGTGCTCCTCGAACCACTTGATGACGGCCTCGCGGCACTCGTCGCGGTTCATGCCGGAAAACTCGCCGTAGCCCTCGACGACCACCGCGTGCTCGTCGAAGATGTTGATCTGCGGCAGGTCGTGGGCCTGACCCATAGCGTAATCGTTGGGGTCGTGGGCCGGGGTGACCTTGACAAAGCCGGAACCGAAGTTGGCGTCGACATGCCAATCCTCAAAGATGGGGATCTCGCGGTCGACGATGGGGAGCTTGACGGTCTTACCCACAAAGGCGGCCTTCTCGGGATCCTTCGGGGAGACGGCGACGCCTGTGTCGCCGAGCATGGTCTCGGGGCGCGTAGTGGCGACGACGATATAGTCCTGGCCGTTGACCGGCTCGGTCAGCGGGTAGCGCAGGTGCCACAGGTGGCCCTTCTCGTCCTTGTACTCGGCCTCGTCGTCCGAGATAGCGGTAGTGCAGTTGGGGCACCAGTTGACGATGCGCTTGCCACGGTAGATCAGGCCGTCGTGGTACCAGTCGCAGAAGACCTTACGCACGGCTTGGGCGTAATCCTCGTCCATGGTGAAGCGCTCGTTGTCGAAGTCGACGGAGCAGCCCATGCGCTTGATCTGCTCGACGATGATGCCGCCGTACTCGTGGGTCCAGTCCCAACAGGCGTCGACAAACTTATCGCGACCGATCTCCAGGCGGCTGATGCCCTCGCTCTTGAGCTTCTTGTCGACCTTGGTCTGTGTGGCGATACCGGCGTGGTCGGTACCGAGCACCCAGCGCGTGGACTTGCCGCGCATGCGGGCCATACGGATGATGGCGTCCTGGATGGAGTCATCGGTGGCGTGACCCATGTGGAGCTTGCCGGTCACGTTGGGAGGCGGAATGGTGACGGTGCAGTCGCCCACGCCCTCACGGCGCTTGTAGTAGCCGCCGTCGAGCCACTTCTGCAAGATCGCCGGCTCGTTGGTCGACGGATCGTAGTTCTTGGGCATCTCTTCCATATATCTCTCCCTGTCCCGCCGGCGTGTCCGCCTGCTTGGTTTTCGCTCGGTCAGGTCCTGGCTCGCACGAAGAGCACATTAAGTGCTCTTCGGCTCGTGCGGAATCTACGAAAACCAAGCAGGCGGACGCGCCTTAGGTATCGATTACTTCAGTCTGAATTGACTTCGCTTTGGCTTAAACAAACACACAGAATAACACAGGTAGTTGGGGTTATTGCGTATATATAAAATAGCCTCCGACCGCGGGTGGTCGGAGGCTATTTGCAAGCACGTTTTTGGCTGGTTTAGCCGTAGATGCGTTGGGGCTGTTCTTCGCCCTTTACGGAGGCTTCGGTCACGATGACCTTGGTGACGCCCTCCTCGCTGGGAAGGTCGAACATCGTCTGCTGCAGCACATCTTCGCAGATGGCGCGCAGGCCGCGGGCGCCGGTCTTGCGGGCAAGCGCCATGCGGGCAATCTCGTGCAGGGCGGCGTCCTCAAACTCAAGATCGACATCCTCGAGCTGGAACATCTTGCGGTACTGACGCACCACGGCGTTCTTGGGCTCGGTCAGGATCGACACCAAATCGTCCTCGTCGAGCGCCTGCGTCTGGGTGACGACGGGCGTACGGCCCACGAACTCGGGAATCATGCCAAAGGCATTAAGATCCTGCGGGAGCACCTGGCGCAGCAGGTCGTTCTCGTCGACCGAGGTGGGGCCGGCGATCTCGGAGTTAAAGCCCACGCCCTTGTTGCCCACGCGGTCGGCGATGATCTTGTCCAGGCCCACAAAGGCACCGCCGCAGATGAACAGGATGTTGGTCGTGTCGATCTGCAGCAGCTCCTGCTGGGGATGCTTGCGGCCGCCGGTGGGAGGAACGCTTGCCACCGTGCCCTCAAGAATCTTAAGCAGCGCCTGCTGAACACCCTCGCCCGAGACATCGCGGGTAATGGAGAGGTTCTCGGCCTTGCGGGCGATCTTGTCAATCTCGTCCACATAGATAATGCCCACCTGAGCGCGCTCAATGTCGCCATCGGCAGCATTGATAAGCTTGAGCAGGATGTTCTCCACGTCCTCGCCCACATAGCCGGCCTCGGTGAGCGCAGTGGCGTCGGCGATGGCAAACGGCACCTCGAGAATGCGGGCGAGCGTCTGGGCGAGCAGGGTCTTACCGGTACCGGTGGGACCGAGCAGCAGAATATTGGACTTGGCGAGCTCCACGTCGTCCATATCGTTGTCGAACTGCGAGCCCATGCCGTCGTCAAAAGCGGACACCGCGGCACCGCCCTCGATCACGCGGCGATAGTGGTTGTACACGGCCACCGACATGGCGCGCTTGGCGTCCTCCTGGCCCATGACATAGGCCGAAAGCTCGTCATAGATCTCGTGCGGCGTCGGCACGTGCGTGATGACCTGGCGGTCGTCCTCGAGCTCAAAGCCCTCGGCCTCGGGGTCCACGGCGGGCTGCCCAGCAGCCTGGCCGTGATCGTTGAGGAAGCCCGGCAGCTTGCCGTTGCGGGCAGCGTCCATAAAGTCCGAAGCCAGCGACTCCTCCAAGATCTCAGAGCAAGCGGCGACGCACTCGTCACAGATAAAGATGTTGGTCGGACCCTTTACAAGGCGACGAACCTGGCCCTGCTCTTTTCCGCAGAAGGAGCAGCGGATGGGGTTGCCGTTCTCGTCAAAGTTGTCCTGCATGTTTCCTGCCATCCTAGGCGTCCTTCGCGGCGAGGTCGCGCGAGGTAACGATACGGTCGATCAGGCCGTAGTCGAGGGCCTCGGCAGCGGTCAGGTAGTTGTCGCGCTCGGTATCGGCCTGGACCTTCTCGATGGGCTGGCCCGAGGCGTCGGACAGGATCTGGTTGAGCTCGCGACGGGTCTTCTTGATCTCCTCGGCAACGATCTCGATCTCGGTCTGCTGGCCCTGGGCACCGCCGCTGGGCTGGTGAATCATGACCTTGGAGTGCGGCAGGCAGAAGCGCTTGCCCTTGGCGCCAGCCGAAAGCAGCACGGCGGCCATGGACGCAGCCATACCGACGCAGATGGTGGAGACCTGCGGCTTGATAAAGTTCATGGTGTCAAGAATCGCCAGGCCGGAGTAAACCTCGCCGCCGGGCGAATTGATGTAGAGCGAGATATCCTTCTCGGCATCCTGGCTCTCAAGATGCAGCAGCTGGGCAACGACCAGGTTGGCGCTGACGGAGTTGATCTCCTCGCCCAAGAAGATGATGCGGTCGTTGAGCAGGCGCGAATAGATATCGTAGCTGCGCTCGCCGCGCGGCGTCTGCTCGATAACGTATGGCACGAGGGCGGAATCGAACTTAGCGATCATACGCATCTCCATTTCTCTCTTGCGGACCAAATTGGTTCTAGATAAACATACGGTGCCCGCATGCTATGCATTGGCTGGCACCGTACGAAGCAACCGGATAACCGGTGTATAACTTTACCCCATCACAGGCGCACGCATGCGCTCGCGGGCAAGGTGGCGAGAATTACTCGGCGTCCTTGGCGGTCTCGTCGACCTCGGTCACCTTGGCGTTCTCGACCAGGTGGTCGACGGCCTTGGAGCGACGGATGGACTCACGGACGGCAGGCATGCGGCCATCGGCGATGAACTCGGCCTTGGAAGCCTCGACGTCCTTGACGCCGGCCTTCTCGAACTCGGCGTTGATGTCGTCCTCGGTGACCTCAATCTTGAGCTCACGGGCGAGGGCGTCGAGCGCCAGGGACTCACGGGCAACGTCGTTGGCCTGCTTGTGCAGGTCGCCGATGAACTGCTCCATGGTCAGGCCGGAAGCGGGCAGCCAGGTGTCCAGCGTCATGCCGCGGGCAGCGAGGTTGGACAGGAAGTTCTGGCCAAGCTCCTCAAAGACGGACTGCTCGTAGTCGGCGTCCATCTCGTCGAGCTGCAGGCGCTCGGCGAGAGCGGAGACGCAACGGTTCTCCTTCTCGGCCGGGAGGCGGGAAGCCTTGTCCTGCTCGATCTCGATCTTGATGGCGTCGCGCATAGCGTCGATGCTGTCGAAGCCAAAGTCGGACTTGACGAGCTCGTCGGTGAGCTCGGGGGTATTGCGGACCTTGATACCCTTGACGGTGACCTCGACGGTGTGGGTCTCGGCCTCCTCGCCCTCCTCGGCCTCGTCGGTCCAGGTGACGGTCTTGACGTCGTCAACGTTAGCGCCGATCAGGGCCTCGTTGAACTCCTTAGGGTTGCTGTCGCTACCGGCGATGAGCATGCGACCCTCGGCGGCAAAGTTGTCGGCGTTCTCGACGGCCTTGAGGTCGACGGTCACATAGTCATCAGCCTCGACGGCGCGACCCTCGACGTCCTCGAAGGTGGCACGGTAGTTGAGGAGCATCTCGACCTGGTTGTTGATCTCGGACTCGGTGACCTCCGCAGGGGGCATCTCGATCTCGACGGCGTCGAAGGAGGAGAGCTCGGCGGCGGGACGCAGGGAGAACTCGACGGTGTAGGTGTAGTCCTCGTGATCCTTGGCGAGGTCGAGCTCCTTGTAGTCACCGTTCTTGGTGGGGACGATGTCCAGCTCGTTGAGGACGGCGGGCTCGTTGGCGGCGATCAGGTCGTTGGTGGCCTGAGCGAGGGTTGCCTCGGCGCCAAGAGCGGAGTCGATGACCGGACGGGGAGCCTTGCCGGCGCGGAAGCCCGGGAAGCGGTACTTCTTGGCGGTATCCTTGTAGGCCTTCTTGATCGCGGCGTCGACGTCGGCGGCCGGGATGGTGACCGTAGCGGTGAGCTTGGCGTCCTTGACGTCAGAAGCGGTGATGTTCAACACGTTCCTCCTCATACTGCCCAGCTTATCTGAGGTGCTGGTACCTTTATGCAACAAAGAGTCGCGACGGCCGAAGCCGACGCAGATGCGTTGGTGCGGGCGAAAGGACTCGAACCTTCACGGGAATCCCACCAGAACCTAAATCTGGCGCGTCTACCAATTCCGCCACGCCCGCATGAGCGCACAGACTAGGAATGATAGCAGATACGAACGGCAAGCGCACGCACACGTTTTACAGGCTCACGACCTCACCACGAGTGCGAAAGGCGGGGCGAGTTGCCCCGCCCCGCCAATTACGACTTGTTCGCCGACCTGCTACTCCCCCAGCAGGGCCTTCTCGGGCGTGATCGGCAGCGAGCGCACCTGGTGGCCGGTGGCGTGTGCCACGGCCGAGGCCACGGCGGCGAGCGGCGTGTTGATGACGACCTCGCCGATCGACTTGGCGCCAAACGGACCCGTCGGCTCGTAGCTCGGCTCAAAGGCCACGCGAATGCTGCCGATATCCAGGCGCGTGGGCAGCTTGTAGCTCATAAAGTTGCCGGTGCGCAGGCGACCGCGGTCGTCATGCTCGACGATCTCGTAGAGCGCGTGGCCGATGCCCTGGGCAATGCCGCCCTCGGCCTGGACGCGCGCGAGCGCCTCGTTGATCACAGTGCCGCAGTCCACGGCCGCCGCATAGTCCACAACAGTCACCTTGCCGGTGGCCTTATCGACCTCGACCTCGGCAATGCCGGCCATAAACGGCGGAGGCGAAACGGGCAGGCAGGCAGAGGCATGCGAGGTGAGCGCGTCGCCGCCCGCGATGTTCTTGACGCACAGGTTGGCAAAGTCGCGCAGCGTGAGGTAGCGGTTCTGCTCGCGCGCGGCACGCTCGTCGGACAGGCGCACGTACTGGCCGTCGAAGACCACGTCGGCGGCGTCAACGTCCCACATCTGAGCGGCCTTGGCGCAAATCTTCTCGCGCAGCTCGGTCGCGGCGTTCTTGGCGGCAAGGCCCGTCACGTAGGTACCGGAGCTCGCGTACGAACCGGCGTCGAACGGCGACACGTCGGTGTCCACGCCGCGCACCACAATGAGCGAGCTTTCAACGCCCAACTCCTCGGCGGCAATCTGCGCCAGAATCGTGTCGACACCCATGCCGTTATCGGTGGCGCCGGTGCCGATGGTAATGAAGCCATCCTCTTCCAAGCGCATGTCGATGCCGGCGATATCCACCTTGGAAATGCCAGAGCCCTGCATGGTGAGCGCGCAGCCCAGGGCGCGTACGCGGTCGCCCAGGTCGACGGCCAGCGGCTTGTCGCGCCAACCGATCATGTCCATCGCGCGCAGTAGGCAGCGGTCGAGCGCGCAGGCGTTGAGCTTCTCGTTGTAGTACTGCGGCATGACCTCGCCCTCGTGCACCATGTTCTTAAGGCGCAGGTCGGCGGGGTCCATGTGCAGCATGTCGGCGAGCTCGTTGACGGCGCTCTCCACGGCAAACTGGCCCTGGGTGGCACCGTAGCCGCGATACGCGCCGCCGCGGTTGGTGTTGGTGTAGACGGCGTCCCAGCTAAAGCGGCTCGCCTTCACATGGTTGTAGATGGGCAGGCTCTTATGGCCCGAAAGGCCGATCGTCGTGGTGGCGTGCTCGCCGTACGCGCCGGCGTTGGACAGCGTGTGCAGGTCGATGGCCGTGATGGTGCCGTCGTTCATGGCACCCAGCTTAACGGTCATCTGCATCTGGTGGCGCGAGTTGCCCGCGGTGATAGTCTCCTCGCGGGTGTAGCAGCAATAGCTCGGACGGCCAGTCTGCTGGGTCACGAACGCCACGAAGATCTCGCAGCAGCCCGTCTGCTTGGAGCCAAAGCCGCCGCCGATGCGCGGCTTAATAACCTGCACCTGCGACTGCGGAATGTCGAGCGACTGCGCGACCATGCGGCGCACGTGGAAGGGCACCTGCGTGGAGGTGGTCACCGAGATGCGCCCGAACGCGTCGGTCGTCGCAAAGGCGCGGAAGGTCTCCATGGGCGCGGTCTGCGTGGCCTGGCTGGTGTAAGTGCGCTCAAAGACGATGTCGCTCTGGGCGAACGCCTCGTCCAGGTCGCCAAAGTCGCTGGTACCGCTGCACACCAGGTTGCGGGGCACATCGCCGCCCTGCGGGAACATAAAGGTCACGTCGCCCTCGGGATGGACCACGATGTCGTTATCGAGCGCCTGGGTAAAGTCGAGCAGGGGCTCGAGCACCTCGTAGTCGACCTTGATAAGCTTGAGCGCCTTGTCGGCGGCCTCCTCGGTCTCGGCGGCGACAATCGCCACCTCCTCGTTTTGGTAGCGCACGAGGTTCTCGAGGATCAAGCGGTCGTAGGGACTCGGCTGCGGATAGCTCTGGCCGGCGATGGTAAAGCGGCGCTTGGGCACGTCCTCATAGGTGTAGACGCCCACGACGCCGGGCACCTTCAGGGCGCGAGACGTGTTGATGGAGCGGATTTTGGCGCGAGCATACGGGCTGCGCTTGAGCTTAACGATGAGCGCGCCGGCGGGCACCATATCGCCCGTGTAGACGGGACGGCCCTCGAGCAGGGCCTTCGAGTCCTTCTTGGGCTGCTTGTGGGTGATCTGCTTGTAGGTGACGCCGTCGCAGCTGGTGTCGTTGACGGGCAGCTCTGGCATCTCAAAGCCCACCTGCACGCCGGACTCGTTGAGGAAGCGCACGATGGCGCGCAGCTGGCTCTCGTAGCCGCTGCAGCGGCACAGGTTGCCGGCGAGCTGGCGCGAGAGCTCCTCGCGCGTGGAGACGAGACTCGGATCCTCCTTGGCGGCGCGGGCAAGCGCCAGCACGTTCATGATGAGGCCGGGGGCGCAAAAACCGCACTGCTCGGCGCCTTCGGCAGCCATCGCACGAGCCAGCGCCTCAGACTCAGCTTTGAGGCCCTCGAGCGTGGTGATGGCGTGGCCCTCAACACGGGCGGCAGGAACCGAGCAGCTCAACACCGGTTCGCCGTCGAGCCACACCGTGCACAGACCGCAGTTGGTGGTCTCGCAGGCGCAGCGCACCGACGCGCAACCCTGCTCGCGCAGCAGCGCAAAGAGCATGGTGTCGGGGGCAACCTGAACCTTGACCTTGCGGCCGTTGAGCGTAAAGGAAAGATCGATGAGTTTGGCAGCCATTAGCGCACCTCGCTAGAATCGACGCCGGGCACGCGGCGGCAGGAATACTCGTCCGTGGCAAACTTAGGGACCCGCACGCACTCGAGCTCGCGGGCAAGCGCCGCCGAAAGATCGATGCCGGCGGCACGGCGCACGGCCTGGATGGCGAGCGGGGCCGAGATGCGGCGGCGGTAGTCGGCCGAGCCCCACAGGTTGGTGCCGTAGCTCAGCGCGCGCACTGATGCGGCCAGGGCGCGCAGCTCGTCCTCGGAAGGCTGCTCGTTGGTGAGACCACACGCCTCGCCCTGCAGCAGGGTCGCGCGCAGTGGGCGGGCGCCCACGGTGACGTGCCAAGTGTTGTTCCACCAGGCGGCGGTGACGTTCAACGAGGGGAAGTCGGTCGCGGCCTTGCGCACGGCCTCGTAACTCGCACGGTAATCGTGTTTAACGACCACGATGTGCTCGATCACGTCGCGCACGTAACCCATCCGCACGAACTCGGCGAGCGGCACGCGGCCGGCGCCCGTCAGCTCAACATACGAATCGAGCGCCAGGAACGCCGAGAGAACGTCCGAGAAGCCAAAGCGGCCGTAGATGCTGCCGCCCACCGTGGCGGTATTGCGCAGCTGCACGCCCACGATGTCGTGGACGGCGAACTCAAAGACATTGTTGACAAGCGCGTTGAGCCCGGCATGACGCTCGAGCTGGCGCAGGGTGCACATGGCACCGATGCGAAACTCGGTCTCGGTCTCCTCGATCTGATCGAGTCCGCAGGCCGAAAGGTCAATCGCCGTCGCCACGCGACGCGAACCCAGACGCATCCAGATGCCGCCGCCCACAATCTTGTTGTTGCGGTACTTCTGTAAGAGCTCATAGGCTTCGGCCGCGTTTCCAACACGGACGTAGGAACCGAACTTGAGCACGTTCTCCCCCATCTCTTTACTTGTCCAGTATCTCTAAGTGTACCAAACGAGGGGGCACAGCTCGTGTCGGGACAAAATGAACCGTTTTCCTCCGTCGCATGCGGATCAAAAAAGGCTCCCAGCCAAGATGACTGGGAGCCTTCTGCGATGCTATGTCGAGCGACAATTTAGCAGACGCCCTGGGCGAGCATGGCGTCGGCGACCTTCAGGAAGCCGGCGATGTTGGCGCCCATGACAAAGTTGCCCTCCTGGCCATACTCCTTGGCGGTGTCGTCCACGTTGTGGAACATGCCGCGCATGAGCTGCTCGAGCTTGCCGTCGACCTCCTCGAAGGTCCAGGACAGGTGCTCGGCGTTCTGGCTCATCTCCAGGCCGGACACGAGCACGCCGCCGGCGTTGGCAGCCTTACCGGGCATAAAGGCGACGCCGTTCTCCTGGAAGTAGGTCGTGGCCTCGATGGTCGTGGGCATGTTCGCGCCCTCGCCGACCACCTTGCAGCCGTTGGCGACGAGCGCCTGGGCGTCCTCGAGCAGCAGCGTGTTCTCACGAGCGCAGGGCAGCGCGATGTCGCAGGGAAGCTGCCACACGCCGCGGCCGTCGCCCTCGTGCCACACGGCATTGGGCTTCTCGTCAACGTACATGGCGAGCGTGACGCCCTTGTCGTGGCCGGAGCGCTTCTTGTTGTAGACATGCTCGAGCACGGTGTAGTCGATGCCGTCGGGATCCTCGACCCAGCCGTGGGTGTCGGAGCAGGCCAGCACCTTGCCGCCGAGCTGCGCAACCTTCTGGACTGCGTAGATAGCGACGTTACCGGAGCCGTGAACGACGACGTTCTTGTCCTCGAAGGAGTCGCCGCGGCTCTTGAGGTACTCGTCCACAAAGTAGACCAAGCCGTAGCCGGTGGCCTCGGTACGGGCGAGCGAGCCGCCAAAGGAGAGGCCCTTGCCGGTAAGGACGCCGGTCCACTCGTTGGTCAGGCGCTTGTACTGACCGAACATGTAGGCAACCTCGCGGCCGCCAACGCCCAGGTCACCGGCGGGAACGTCGGTGTTGGGGCCAATGTGGCGATAGAGTTCGGTCATGAAGGACTGGCAGAAGTGCATGATCTCGTTGTTGGACTTGCCCTTGGGGTCAAAGTCGGAGCCGCCCTTGCCGCCGCCCATGGGAAGGGTGGTCAGGCTGTTCTTGAGGATCTGCTCCAGGCCCAGGAATTTGAGCATGCCCAGGGTGACCGTCGGGTTAAAGCGCAGGCCGCCCTTGTAGGGTCCAATGGCAGAGTTGAACTCGACGCGGTAGCCGCGGTTGACCTGAACCTTGCCCTGGTCGTCGACCCAGGGAACACGGAACATGACGATGCGCTCGGGCTCGACGAGGCGCTCAAGCAGAGCGGCCTCCTCGTACTCGGGATGGGCGTCGAGCGCCGGCTGGATGGTGCCGAGGATCTCGGTCGCGGCCTGGATGAACTCAGGCTGCTCGGGATAGCGGGCCTTGAGCTCGTCGAGAACTTTCTGCGTGTAGCTCATGCTTCCTCCAATGATGGGAAACGAAAAATGTTGGTCGCGGCACCCTATGCGCCGCGAACTTTATCGAGTATGGATAATATCGCACTGTTGCAGCGAAGTTTCGCATAAGCCGACGAGCAGATGTTTCGTTTTGATTACGGTGCAGGTAGAAGCGTTTTTGAGCACCTGACGAACAAATCGCGTGTTTCGAAGCTGTTTCGTCCACATGGTCCATACCACCACAAAGAGGACAGGCACCTTTGTGGTGGTTGGCAGGATGCGTTGGCGGGAACGTATGTGAATCGAACACATCCAAGACGTTTTGCACGCCTCACAACGGTTTTGAGGACCGCGGGGCCCACCGGAGCCCATCCGTTCCCAAACGTGGCGGTATTTTACCAAACGAGCAGGGTCGCGCCACGAAAACGGCCCATCTACTACGTTTAACCTGCAGGGGTTGACCATACCCGCTTTTTCGTAACATCGGCAAGTCGTCTACCTGCGGTTTTACTTTTACACATTTTGGTATGGTCGAGGGTAGTCACTTAAACGTAGTAGATGGGCCGGTTTTGTGGCGAGCGGCGATTCGGAGCCCTAGCGCAGGGATCTGAGACCGCCGGCCTCCTTGTCGAGCGTCGTAAAACGCACCGCATCCAGGTGCTCCAAGATGCTAATGGCTCGTTTGCGCGACACGCCTAGGGCCTCGCGCAGCACACTCGTCGTGGCAGCGCCGCCGGCAGCCTCGATGGCCGCTGCTACGACCTCACGCGCATGGGCCTCGGCGGCGGCAGACAAGGCAACGTCGCGTTCGATCTTAACGATCGCGCGGTTGAGCGAAAGCTCGCGCAGGGCACGCGTCATGGTGTCGCGATCGAGCTGCAGACGCTCACCCACCTCGGGCAGCGTCGCCGCACCGAGACCCGCCTCGTCGAGGGCGGTCACGATGCGCTGGCTCGCCTCGCGCACCACACGTATCGCCGCAGCGGCAGAGTGCGGGTCGAACACCTCGGCACCGTCGACGGTGCACACGCCGCGCGCACAGCCCTCGAGAACGAGCGCGGACGCGATGTCTTCGCCCGCTGTCGGCCAGGCGGCATGCGCGACCTCGCCCGGCGTGAAACCCGTCTGCTTGGGCGCGGCCCCGTGCATGGCGGCCAACGTGACGGAGAGCGTGGCGAGGGCGGCATCGAGCACAGCGGGGGCGGCATAGAGCTCCTCGGTCGAGCGCTCGGCATGAAGCGCCACGGCGTCACCCGAGGAAACCGCCCCGTGCAGGAGCGCAGCCGCCTCGGCACCCGAAAGATCGAGAGCACGGGCTGCGGCCGCGGCAGGCACAGGCAGGCGCTGCAGCCCCAACCATGCGGCAACGGCGGCGGCGCGGTCGTCGGCATCCAGGGCCCCGAGCAGCGCGCACTCGCCCGCGGAGAGGACGCGCGAGCGGCGGCACCGCGAAAGAAGAACACGACCGCCGCCGATAAGCACCACCGGCGAGAACGCGAGCACAATGAGGCCGTCGCCCAATCGCACGGGAAGGCGCTCCTCCAGACGGACCTGCACGATGCGGGTCTCGCCAGCCTCAATGGGTCCCTCACCCTCCATGAGCATGACACGGCCAAGGACCTCCGCCGTACCCGCCATCACATGAACGCGCGTACCGGACTCGAAGGGCGCGGGCTTGGTGCCCTCGCGCCCCAGATACGTGAAGCGGGCGATGAGCCTGAGCGTCGAGCCCTCAGCACCAGACCCGCAGAGGACCTCGCCACGCGGAAGGTCGCCCGCACCGTCGCCCACGATGTTGAGCGCCGCGCGCTGTCCGGGCAACGCCCGAGGAGTATCACCATGCACCTGAATCGCGCGCACGCGGCAGCGCACGCCCGCGGGACATGAGACGAGCTCGTCGCCCACCGCTACGGGGGCATCGTGAAGCGTGCCCGTGACGACCGTCCCGGATCCCTTGATGGTGAAGCAGCGGTCGATGGGCAGGCGCGGGGCCAGACCGGGGCGCACCGGGCGGGATGCGGCATCGGCCAGGAAAGAGTCGATGGCGGCATCGAGGGCAAGGCGAACGTCCTCGATGCCCACGCCCGTGCGCGAGGAAACAGGCACCACGGGTGCATCGGCAAAGACGGTATCGCCGAGGAAGTCCATCACGTCGAGCTCGGCGAGCTCCGCCGTCTCGTCATCGGCCAGATCGCGCATCGTGAGCGCCACCACGAGGTGCCTCACGCCCAACAGCTCCAACACGTACACGTGCTCTCGCGTCTGCGGCATCACGCCCTCAACGGCAGAAACCACCAGCAACGCAACGTCCACGCCGGTGGCACCCTGTACCATCGCGCGCAGGTAGTGCGCATGCCCGGGCACGTCGACCAGGCCGACAAGCTTGCCACTGGGAAGCTCGAGCTCGCCAAAGCCGAGCTCAGTGGTCATGCCTCGGCGCCGTTCGACCTCCAGACGGTCGGGATTTTTGCCGGTCAGCGCCTCGATAAGGGCCGACTTTCCGTGGTCGACGTGTCCTGCTGTTCCAACGACAACGGGACACTCGACAAGCTCAAGCGCGGTCATCAACGCAAACCCGCCCGCACGGCATCCACCAACGCAGACGCACACAGGTCAAGGTCGGTGTCGCGCAAAAGCGTGCGAACGTCAAAAAGTACCTGGCCATGCTGCACGCGCGTCACGACCGGCGTATCGGGCTCCTGTACCATAGCGCGCTTTAGGCCATCGGCGGACAGGCACCCATCGGCGGGGCAAACGGCAACGCAAAAAGTTGGGAGCTCGACGGTCGGCAGCGAACCGCCGCCCGGAGCAGACACGCCCTCGACAACCTGCAGCTCCACCGCCTCCTCGAACTGAGAGTCGCGAAGCTTGCGCAGCATGCGGTCATGCAGGCGCTTGGCCTGACGCTCGAGCGGAGCCGGCGCAGCGGAAAGCATGTTGAGCACCGGGATCTCACGATGTGCCGTATCGGGACCGGCCACATACAGACGCAGGGTGGCCTCGAGCGCCGCGAGCGTGAGCTTACCGGGGCGAAGCGCGCGCATAAGCGGATGAGAGGCGCAGGCGGCAATTGCCTGGGCGTTGCCAAGGATGATGCCCGCCTGCGAAGCACCGAGCAGTTTGTCGCCCGAGCACGAGACGACGTCAACGCCGGCGCAAAGGGATGCGGACGTGGACTTCTCCCCCGCATCGGCGAGCACCCCGTCTGCAAGCAAAGCGCCCGAGCCCTGGTCCTCGTACAGCAACAGCCCATGCTCATGCGCCAGCGCAGAAAGCTCCGCCACGGAAACCTCCTCGTGGAATCCCTCGATACGGTAGTTGGAAGGATGGACTTTGAGGATCATCGCCGCGTTGGGCGTGATGGCGTTTCGATAATCATCCAGATGTGTGCGGTTGGTGGAGCCCACCTCGACAAGCTTGGCACCCGAAGCCGCCATGATATCGGGGATGCGGAAACTGCCTCCCACCTCGACAAGCTCGCCGCGGCTCACGATGACCTCTTTGCCAGCCGCGTGCGCGGCAAGCACCAGCAGCACCGCGGCGGCATTGTTGTTGACAACCAAGGCGTCCTGCGCCCCCGTGAGCGTGCGCAGCAGGCGTGCGGCATGCTCCTTGCGGCCCCCGCGAGCGCAGGTTGAGACGTCATACTCAAGCGTGCTGTAGCCTCGGGCGACATCGGTCACCGCCTGCACCGCCGCGGGAGCGAGCGGAGCGCGGCCCAGATTGGTGTGAATCACAACGCCCGTCGCGTTGACGGCAGGGCGCAGGGTCGGCAGCGACAGGCGATGGGTCCGCTGCTCAATTGCCAAGGCGAGCTCGCGCTTGTTCCTTGCAGGGGCGCCGGAGCGAATCGCCGCGCGCTCGGCATCGAGCTCGGCGTCAATCGCCTCGCGTACCATCGTGTCGCCTGCATCGCCAGCAGCCTTCATGACCGGCCACTCGGCAAGCAGCTCGTGAACGGCGGGAATGGAACGCAGGCGGCCGCGCACCTCGGCAGACATGGATTCGCAGTCGCTCATGAAAAGCCTTTCGACATGTTCAATAAAAAGCTGGTCCCCCGCGATCGTCATCGGGCAAATAAATACCGGCGCGCACGCAAAAGGGACAGGTCCATTATGGCAGCTCGCGACAAGACGGCGAAGCGCCTCGTCTAAAACCTGCCAAAATAAACCTGTCCCTTTTTGGTCGGTTATGGGTTGGTGGCTTTAGGCCTCCTTATTGGCGTAGATAAACCAGTAGCCCAGCGCCACGATCAGGGCGCCACCCACGATATTGCCCAGCGTGGCGACCGTAAGGTTGAGCGCCAACCCGGCAGCGTTGAGGGCATCGGCGCCAGCGACATCGGCTCCATAGCCGCAGGAGTGCATCAAAATGCCCATGGGCAAAAAGTACATGTTGGCGACACAGTGCTCAAAACCGCAGGCCACAAAAGCGGCAATGGGCAGCAAAATGCC
The DNA here is from genome assembly GCF_964243765.1 of Collinsella aerofaciens. GTDB lineage: Bacteria > Actinomycetota > Coriobacteriia > Coriobacteriales > Coriobacteriaceae > Collinsella > Collinsella aerofaciens_BU. The sequence continues at coordinate 139,768 of NZ_CAXTGI010000003.1, forward strand.
CACAACCTTGTCGACCACGGTCTTGCCGGCGGTACCGATCCATACGGCCAGGCACACAAAGATGTTGCACAGAATGCCACGGAAGAAGATGGTGACGGCGTCGATCGTGACCTTACCGGCGGCGACGCTCACCATGGTGTTGGCGACCGCCTCGCCGTTGAGCTTGTAAATGGCTGCCATGTAAATCAAAAAGACAGCGAACAGGGCGCCGACAAAGTTGCGATCCACACAATGGCCCAGGCCTTGAGCATCTTGACGAGCGCGATCTTTTTGCTCTTAAGCGCGCAGACCATCAGCGAGTTACCGGTAAACAGCTCCGCGCCGCAAATGAGCACGAGCACCAGCCCCAGGCAAAAACAAAGACCACCCACTAAGCGCTGAACGCCCCAACCGAGGGTCGCATCGCTCAGAAAGACCGTGAAGAACAGGCCACCGAAGGCGATGAACGCGCCGGCGAACATGGCGAGCAAAAAGGTCTTCGAGACCGGCAGGTTGGCCTTGGTAACGCCGGCGGCCTCGGTCTTGGCCTCGATCGCGGCAGGTGCCAGGCAATCGGGGGTGGGATATTCTGCCTTGCTCTGTGCCATAGCAACCACTTCTTTCGTACGATTTGGGGCAAACGCTCCTGGTTCATTTGCCCCGCGAGGTCGGACGGTATTAAAATAAACGCAAGCCAAATTAGCATATTGACCTGCGATTATATAGCTTGGAGCGGGCGACGGGAAGTCCAAGGATTTGCTTCGCAAATCCTTGTTTCGCTGCGGGCCTTCGGCCCTTGCGTGCTGCGCTGGAAAATGCTCACGCATTTTCTCAGCTCCGCACCCTGGCGGGTTCGATTCCCGTCGCCCGGCGCGTAAACGAAAACGGCTCTGATCCCCAAAGGAAACCAAAGCCGTTAAAACAATTCTTATGGAGCGGGCGACGGGAATCGAACCCGCGTCATCAGCTTGGAAGGCTGGGGTTCTACCATTGAACTACGCCCGCAAGATATGGTCGGGACGACAGGATTTGAACCTGCGACATCCTGCTCCCAAAGCAGGCGCGCTACCAAACTGCGCCACGTCCCGAAGGTGTTGAGCAGCTAAGGTCTAAACCTTGCGTGTCCCAAAGCGAAGGAAATTATAGGGGAGACTCCCCGCCTGTGCAAGCGCAGAAACCCTAGCTCCTCGAATGTGCGACAAACTGGCTATGAACCAGGCCGATCACAAACGCCACCACAGCAACCGGTGCCCACGCAGCACCGATATCTGCCAGCGGTAACGCATCGAACGGCAGCCACGCACCAGCAAAGAACGCATCGCGGACCGACGTGATCACGCTCTGCACCGCGACAACGCCGCCGACCCAAACCCACACCTGCGGATGCGCGTCGCAAAAACCGTGCACCAGGCCCATAAGCACCAGCACGATGGCGACGGGATACAAGGCATTGAGCATGGGCACCGAGAACATGAGGATCATGTCGAGGCCAACGTTGGAGAGCACGCACGAAAACGCTGCGAACACAAAGGCGAGCACAGCAAAGGGACGGCGCATGGCCTCCTCGGAAGCCTCCGCTCCCCCTTTAACCACATACGTCTCGCAGAAGTAGCGCGAGCAGCAGCTGATAAGGCCGATGCACACGTTCATGCAGGCGAGGAAAAAGATCGCAAAGACCACGACCGTGCCGGCAAGCCCAAAATGCATAGAGGCCGAACGGGCGAGGATGGCGGCGCCGTTGGTGGCATCGGGCATCACGGTGCCGAGCTGCATGCCGGCAAGGCCCAAGCCGCAGTAGATGATGGCCATGAGCACGCCGGCGATCACTCCGGAACGCGAAATCTCGAAGGCCACGCGCTTGTCATCGGTAACGCCCAACTCGTGGATGGTCTCGGCGATGATGATGCCAAAGGCGAGCGACGCAAGCAGGTCCATGGTCTGGTAGCCGGTCAAAAAGCCCTGCACGGCGGCGCCCGCATCGTAGGGAGCCTGAGGCGCGGCAGCGGGACCCAGCGGCGAGACCACGGCGGCACCCACGACCAGCACGATGAGCGCAATGAGCGCGGGGCCCGTAATGCGGCCGAGCACGCGCGTGATGACGCCCGGGCGCAGCGTGAGCGCAAACGCGACGACGAAGAAGCCGACGGCAAACACCAGGCGCGCCGTGCCGAGCGAGACGCCCTCGGGCAACAGCGGCACCAGCATCTCGAAGGCCGTGGAACTCGTACGCGGAATGGCCAGGCACGGGCCAATGGCCAGGTAGACCGCCGCAACGAAGAATTCGCCAAACTTAGGATGCACGCGCCCAGCCAGCTCGCGGGCCGTGCCGGCGAGCGCGACGGCAATAAATCCCATAACAGGCAGGCCGATGGCAGCAATCAAAAAGCCAATCATGGCAAGCGGCGTGGCCGTGCCGGCCTGAAGTGCCAGCAACGGCGGGATGATGAGGTTACCGGCGCCAAAGAGCATCGAGAACAGTGCAATGCCGACGGTAACGACATGGTCGGAGCGCAAACCGCGCGGAGCGGATGAGGCCATAGGCACACCTTTCGGGTCGAAACAAAAACGGGACGGGCAAAAGGCCCGTCCCGCAAGTATATACGCTCTAGCAGGCTAAATCGCGCAAAGCGTCAATCGCGGTGTCGACTTCCTCGTCCGTGTTGAAATACCCAAACGAGAAGCGGACGATACCCTGGCGCTCGGTTCCCAGCGCGCGGTGCATAAGCGGAGCGCAATGGGCACCGGGGCGCGTCGCAATCCCCCACCCTTGCATGAGCGCGTCCGAAATCTCGGCAGAGTCGATATCACCCACGTTGAGCGAAACGATCGCCGAGCGCACGGGCTGGTCAAACGCACCGTAGAGCGCAATGCCGGGGATTTCGCGAACACCGGCGAGGAAGCGCTCCGCAAGCGAGCGCTCATGCGCCGCAATCGCCTCGACCCCGCCTTGTGCCTCGATAAAGTCGAGGCCTGCGGAAAGTCCCGCGATGCCGTGGCCGTTGAGCGTGCCCGCCTCAAGGCGCGTGGGCCACTCAAGCGGCTGCAGTGGGTCGAAGCTGTGCACGCCCGTGCCGCCCATGGCCCACGGAGCCACGTCAATGCCCTCTGCCACGGCCAGGCCGCCGGTCCCCTGCGGACCCATGAGCCCCTTGTGGCCGGTAAAGCACACAACATCGAGCCCCATGGCGTCCATGTCAATCTTCGCCGTGCCGGCAGACTGAGAGGCGTCGACGATCACCAGCGCGCCGGCCGCATGCGCGATGGCAGCCACGCGCGAAACGTCAACCGCGTTGCCGGTCACATTGGAGGCGTGCGTCACCACCACAGCACGCGTGCCCGGCGTGACCAACCGCTCGAGCTCGTCGTAGTCGAGCGCGCCGCTCGCATCGCAACCCGCATGCTCAACCGTCACACCCTGTTCCGTCGCCAAGCGGTTGAGCGGGCGTAACACCGAGTTGTGCTCGAGCACCGTCGTGACCACGTGATCACCGGGACGTACCACGCCATTGATGGCGGTGTTGAGCGCCGCCGTGGAGTTGGGCGTAAAGCACACATGGTCCGCCCTCGGGCAACCCAAAAGGCGCGCGAGCTTGGCACGGCAGCCATGAATCGTACGAGCGGCATCGAGAGCACCCGACGTGGCGCCGCGCCCGGCATTGCCGAGCGAGCACATCGCCTGCGTCACGGCATCGATGACCGTCTGCGGCTTATGCATGGTCGTCGCCGCGTTATCCAGGTAGATCATCGCACGACCTCCCACATATCAATCACGGTATAGCCCTCGGTGGGAATGCCCGCTGCGGCAAGCTCGCCGCGCAGCAGTTCCTCATCCGAAGGCAGCGCCTTCCACGCCAAGCCGCAGCCGGCAGCGACCTCCCCGGGCACGGGAATCGTGCGCCCGGGAAGGCCGCGCTCGATGCATAGGGTCTCGCACCCCATGGCGGCCGCCGTGGTGGGAAACGTGATGACAAGCGCCGGGCGCTTCTCCCTCATGGCAACTCCAACCAATACGCTACGGGCGCACGACGCGCACGGCCTGCTCCATCTTCTCCACAATCACGTACATGTTGGTGACCTCGCCCACCGCAAGCTGGTCTTTAATGCCATAGTGGTCGAGGCAGGTACCGCAGGTAAGAATCTCGACACCCTGCTCGGCCAGGCCCTTCAGGTCGTCGAGCACCGGAGAGCTCTCGACGGTGAGCTTGGCACCGCCGTTGTAGAACAGCATAGTCGCGGGCAGCTCCTCCTGCTGCGTCACGGCAAAGATGAAGGCCTTCATGAGCTTGTGGCCCAGCTCGTCGTCGCCACGGCCCATGCAGTCGGTGTAGACGGAAATGACGAGCTTGCCCTTGTCGGCGCTGGCATCACAGAAGGCAGCGCCATCCTGCTCGGGATCGGCCACGGCAACGGCGCCAGAGGTCGCCACGGTCACGTGCCACTCGGCGTCAGAAACCTTCTCGACCGAGGCGGTGCAACCCTTTTCCTGTGCCATCTTGGAGATGTTCTTGACGGCGGTCTCGTTATCGACCGAGGTCACGACAGCGCCCTCACCATCGAGCTGTTTGAGGGCCTTGAGCGTCTTGACGACGGGCAGCGGGCAGGCATCGCCCATGGCATTGACTTCAATCTTGGTAGACATAGATTTTCCTTTCGAAAGAACCGTTCTAGAGAACGGTAAACAGTTACATAAACGTGCGGGCTAGCGAACAACGTGGACGGCAGGACCGCCTGGCACCGGCTCGCACACGCGACCGACGACGGCGGCAATACGTCCTTCGGCATGCAGACGGCGCGCAAGCTCATCCACATCGGCAGCAGGTGCCGCGATGAGCAGGCCACCAGACGTCTGCGGATCGTACAGCGAATCCAACATGCCCGGCTCCAGGTCTTCGTCGGCAGCCACGCGCGGGCCAAAGAAGTCCTGGTTGCGGTAGGAGCCCGCGGGGATAATGCCCAGACGCGCCATGTCGAGCACCTGGTCAAAGAGCGGCACCGCCCCCGACGCAAGCTCAATCTGCACGCCCGAGCCCTCGGCCATCTCGCACGCATGCCCGATCAGGCCAAAGCCCGTGATGTCGGTGCAGCCGTGAAGCTCAAGTCCCTCGGCCAGACGAATCGGAGCCTCGTTGAGGGTGCGCATCGAGTCAAACATGGCTGCGGCCTCGTCCTGCTCGATGAGCTCGCCCTTAATGGCCGTGGTGATGATGCCCGAGCCAACCGCCTTGGTCAGCAGCAACGCATCGCCCACGCGCGCGCCGCTGTTGGCGAGCATGCGGTCGAGCGCGACAAACCCGCTCACGGACAGACCGTACTTGGGCTCGTCGTCGTTGATGGTATGGCCGCCCGCGATAGAGCAACCGGCCTCGACGCACTTGTCGGCGCCACCCGCCAGAATCTGGCCGGCGATCTCGACGCCCAGGCAGCTCGGAATGCACAGCAGGTTCATGGCATGGCTCGGCCGCCCGCCCATGGCGTAGATGTCCGACAGCGAGTTGGCCGCAGCGATCTGGCCAAACAAAAACGGGTCGTCGACCATCGGCGGGAAGAAGTCGATGGACTGAACGAGGCCTAAGTTATCGCCAACACGGAAGACACTCGCATCGTCGGAGGTATCGAACCCCACGAGCAGATTGTCGTTGGGCACATTTGGCAAGTCGCCCAGGACCTGGGCGAGGGCTCCGGGAGCCAACTTAGCGGCTCAACCGCTCGCGGCAGTCATAGACGTGAGCTTAATCTGATCGTCAGCCATCGATACCTCCTCTCATCGGTCAATCATTTTCTCCCAGTATACGCATGAATGCAGGCTCACGGCCGATGCATTAATTGAGCGCCTGTGCGCGAATCGCCGCGCCGATCGCTCCGGCAAAGCGAGCCTGGGGCGAGGTGGTCACCGGCGACCCCAGTAGCTCGCCCAACCGCTCCACCACGAAGGCGTTCTCGCACAGGCTACCGGTCAGGTAGTACGGGGCGCCCGCGGCCTGTCCGGCCATGGTCGCCACGCGCGAGACCACGCTGTCGATCACGCCACGCGCAATGTTCTCGCGCGGCTCACCGCGACCGATCAGGCTGATAACCTCGCTTTCGGCAAACACGGTGCACATGCTGGAAATCTTGGTAGGCTCGCCGGTGCGGGCGAGGTCTGCCATCTGCTGCTGGGTAATGCCCAAGCGGTCGGCCATGATCTCCAAAAAGCGCCCCGTGCCGGCGGCGCACTTGTCGTTCATGGCGAACTTTGCCACGCGGCCGCCCTTGAGTTGGATGACCTTGGTATCTTGGCCGCCCACGTCGATCACCGTGCCCTGCTCGCCAAACAAGCGGACCGCACCGGCACCATGGCAGGTGATCTCGGTCACTACCTTGTTGGCATAGGGCACCGCGACACGGCCGTAGCCAGTCGCGACCACGCGAACATCGTCGCCCGTCACGTCATAGCCGGCTGCGGCGAGTTCACCGCGTAGGCGCTCGGCCGCATCGACCGACGAATACCCCGTCGGCATGACGCAGGTCCACGCAATGGCGTTGTCCGTCTCCACCACCGCAGCCTTCGCGGCCGTCGAGCCTATGTCGATACCAATGCCAACCACGGCATCCTCCTTCTATGCGGCAAAGCAGCTATCCCTTTGCCGCATTTGTCCTACAGGGTCTCGATAAAGGCGGCGATGCGCGTCTCGATCTGGCCCATGTCACCGTTGCTGTAGTCGGTCTCAATCTTCATATACGGAATACCCGCGCCCTCGACAGCCTCCTGCATGCGCGCACTCTCCACGTTAAAGGTGTGGCAGGCCTGGAGCACGCTCTCTACCACGCCATCGACATGATACTTCTCGCACATGGCCAGCGTGTTTTCCATACGACCATCGTTGGGCGTCATGACCGAGCAGTTGATGTCCAGGTAGCGGTCGGCGATGGCGCGCAGGATGTCGGGAGCCTCCGGATCGATCATCATGGCCGCCGTGCGCTCGCCCGAGCAATCGCCCATGCACACGACCACGCCGCCATTGGACTCGATGGTGCGACCGATCTTGTTGATCACGCCGCCCACCGGGCAACCAGTGATCAGAATGCGCTTGGCATCCACCGCAACCGGGCGCTCGCCTGCGTCGTAGGCCTCGCGCAGCTTGGCGACCTTTTGCTCCAGCTGCTGCGTATAGGCCTCGATATCAAAGCTGAACGTACCGGCAAACATGGTGCTCATCAGGTCGACGCCGCTCATGGCCGCCGGCTGGTTGGCTTGCAGTGCAAACATCTCGAGCTGGGCCGCACGCAAGCGGTTGCGACGACGGACGGCAGCGCGCAGGTCATCGTCGGTAATCGTGATGCCGTAGAAGCCCTCGAGCTCCTCCTTGAGCAGGCGGCACTCCTCATACCAGCCTTCACGCTCGTAGGCACGATCGCGACCCTGCGGAAGATGCAGAATGTGCGTGCGCTTGAGCTCGTTGAGCAGTTCGTACATCTTCTTCTTGCCGTCGCAGGTGGTCTCGCCGATGATCATGTCGCTAAAGTACGTAAACGGGCACTTTTGCGAATAGGCAAAACCATACGTAGACTTGATGAGCGGGCACAGGTTTGCCGGCAGCACCTTCTCGGCCTCGGGAATCACCTCGTCGGACGTACCACACAGAGCCACGCTCGAGGCGCCCGCGGCATCGATAATCTCGAGCGGCGTATAGCTGCACAAAAAGCCGACCAGGCGATTACCCGCCTGCTTATAATCCTTGACGCGAATAAACGCCGCCTTGCGCTGCTCGTTGAACTCCTCAAACGTGGACGGCAACGGCTGCTCAATATTTTCCGACATATAACTCCTTAACAAACCTTTTAACCAACCAAGGAAACGGCTTTCCCAGGTGCCCGAGGTTGCCGTGAAAGAGGAGCGTCGCGTACTTCTGGTACGCAAGCGACGGTTTGAACGGCAAGATCGGGTGCCTGGAGAAGCCACCGGGACGGATAGTCCTAAATGGTTTCCAAGAAAGCCTCGATCCTGGTCTGCAGTTGGCCTGCATCCTCGCCGGCGTAGTCGGTCGTGATGTGCATAAACGGAATACCGGCCTCCTCGGCGGCCTTCTCCACGGCAAACGACTCCATCTCGTAGAGCGTGCAGAACTGCAGTGCCACGTCGACAATGCCGTCGGCATGCAGGTCCTTAGCCATCTGGACAATGTCCTTCATACGCTGGTCGTTGGGCGTAAAGACGGCACAGTTGATCTTAAAGTAGCGCTCGGCGATAGCATCGAGCATCTCGTCAACCGTCTCACCGGACTCATCGACCAAGTCCTTGTAATAGCGCGAACCCGTACAGGACTCCTCGCCCACCACAACGCCGCCGGCCTTCTCGATGAGGTTGAACAGCTTCCAGTTGGGCACGGCCATGGGCGTGCCGGTGTACAGGATGCGCTTGGTCCCCTTGGGCGCCACGCCCTCTCCGGCCTCGACACGCTGCTCACACTCGGCCGCCATATCGTTGATGGCTCCGGTCAGACGCGGTGTGTCGTCCATAAAGGCGGCCTGAACGGTCAGCAGGCTGTCGAGACCGCTAATGGGCGCTGGGTCGGCAGCGCGCGTGGCAGCGAGACGCTGCAGGGCGCGACGCTTCTCATTGACGGCGCGGATGGCGGCCTTCAGACGCTCAGGCGTAATCGTGACGCCACACTCTTCCTCAATCTTGGCGGCGAGCTTTTTAACCTCGGCCTTCCAGGTCACGAGCGTCGACTCGTCGTGCACGTTGGGAATATCCACAACGTACATGTTCTTTTGCGTGGCAAAAAACTCGTAGGCCTTCTTCTTACCATCGCAGGTGTTCTCGCCTACCACCAAGTCACTCGACTCAATGTAGGGGCAGACCTCACCCAGCTTAAAGCCGGCAAAGCTCTTGATAAGCGGACAAGTGTTGCGCGGCAAGTGCTCCTCGACCTTGTCCGTTGCCCAATCGGCACCCGAGCACAGACCAACGGGAATGCCGTCACAGGCAAGCACGATCTCCTCGGGCACGTACACGCAGAACGAGCCCACGATTTTGGTGGCCTCGCCAGCCTCCTTCTTGTCGAGCATCTCCTTAATGCGGCCGCTGTGGATGTTGGTGGCGACAAAATCCAGGTAGGACGTGGACTTGGGGCGATTGTTCTGCGCCAGGAACATATCGCCGTACATCTGGCCCACGGCGCCCAGCAGCATGTCGTGGTCGGCAAGATTCATGCCGAGGCTCTCCCACATCGGATGGAAATCGAATTCTTCAGCCATGACGGTTCCCCTCTCGAACCAAAATTGAATAGCTACGGTATTGCTGCACGGTGGGTGGCGAAAACCCAGCCGCGCCTAAACCCGGAATTTTAGGGAACCTGCTTTTCGGTCGATTATTTAGTTGTGCGTCGTCTCTCCCGGAGCCGTGAACATACCTGCTCATATGCGACTCCGAGCCATATACAGGGCGCACGCGGCAACGCGGCGAATATATGTCGTCTGCGGCATGTGCGCACCCTCCTTTACAAGTTGAGGTCAACTATATCAACGGTCATCGACCATGCGAACACCGTTGACATTCGTACGACAGCGTCGTGTGCCGTAGTTTAATAAATAATTATCTTGATTGATAAGAGTTTGTCATTCCTCATTCGGCGAACGGCAAAAACAAAGCCTCCGAGGCTTATATTCCCCGACGGCATTACCCGGCGCTATCGACAAACCAAATGGATCCTGCTGGCATCAAAATGCATGCGCAGCGTCTCGCCTGCTTGCGGCAGCTTGTCGACAGGCATGCGCACTTTGTTGACCTTCCACTGCAGGCGCGTCGGCGCGTCGGCGCGCGGCACGTCCAGCAGCACCAGGCGCTCAAAACGTGAATCGCTCACGCGGGCCACATGCAGGTCGTAGCTGTTGCGACCCCGCTCAGCACGGTTGTCCACATGGAAGTAGCTCGCACGAATACCCAGGTACGCCACGTTATCGGAAACCTCACGGCCCACGTTGAAGGTCATGCCCCAGTCGAGGGCCTCAACTTCTTCGCCGCCGATCTTGCGCGCGCGGCTCGTATTCTTGCAGCCCGTCAAGCGCAGCGCGGCCAACGTCTGCGGATGACGGACCACGTCCTCGACGGAGCCGATCTCCTCAACATGCCCGTTGTGCATCACGCAGATGCGCTGGCACAGGCGGCACGCTTCGTCGATGTCGTGGCTCACGTAGAGCACGGTACGGTTGCACACATCGAACAGGTCGAGCATATTCTGTTCGAGCGCGCTCTTAAGATAGGAATCGAGCGCGCTCATGGGCTCGTCGAACATAAAAATACCCGGATGCGCCGCCACCATGCGCGCAAGCGCCACGCGTTGCTGCTGACCGCCCGAGAGGCGCGCGGGGTAGCGGTCGGCAAAATCGGCCAGACCGAAAATGCCCAGATAGCGCTCGGCGAGCTTTTTGCGCGCGGCGGCGTCACCCGCATCCTTAACACCGGCGCATACGTTATCGGCCACCGTCATGTTGGGAAACAGCTGATAGTTCTGGAACAGCAGGGCGCATTTTCGCTCCTGGGGCGACAGGTTGATACCCGCCGCCGAGTCAAAAAAGGTCACGCCGTTGACGACGATCTTGCCCTCGTCGGGCGTCTCCACGCCGGCAATGCAGCGCAACGTGCAGCTCTTGCCGCAACCCGAGGCGCCCAGCAGTGCCACACGCTCCTCGCCGGCATCGAGCTGAATGTCGAGGGTAAAGCCCGGATAGCGCTTTTTGATATCCAGAACGAGCGACATGGCTTATCGACCTCCCTTTGCGACCGCGTCATCGCGCATAAGCTCGGCCAGCGCCTCGCGATCGATACGCAAGGCATCACCGCCCACCGGGTCAAGCGAATCGCCCTGTCCGGCGAGCTCTTTGGCCTGCTTGCGCTCCGCACGGGAGAGACCGCGCTCGCGATGCTTTTGAGAATGCGCCGTGTACATGTTGATGAATAGGATGACCAGGAAACTGAACGCTATTACGACCACGACCCAAAAGAGAGCCACCGACGTATTGCCGCCCATCCACTCAAAGTAAATCGCAATGGGAATGGTCTGCGTAATGCCGGCGTAGTTGCCCGCAAAGAACAGGGTGCAGCCAAACTCACCCATCGCGCGGGCAAAGGCGAGCACCGTGCCGGCGGCAATCGAGGGCCAGCCGAGCGGCATCATAAGCTTGGTAAAGATGCGACGCTCGGACCATCCCAGGGTTCGCGCGGCATCGAGCATCTGCGTGTCGAGGCTCTCAAAAGCACCGAGCGCCGTGCGGTAGACCAGGGGAAACGACACAACGACAGCCGAAATGACCGCCGCCGGCCACGTAAAGACAATCGAGATGCCGTGCGCGATGAGCCACTGGCCCACCCCGGTCGAGCGGCCAAACAGCATGAGGAGCAGAAAGCCGCAGACCGTGGGCGGCAGCACCATAGGAATCGTAAAGACCGAATCGAGCAGGCCCTTGATGCGACTCGAGGTACCCATAGTCTTCCACGCGGCGAACAGGCCCAGCGCAAAGGAGATCAGCAGGGCAAGGCCGCTCGTTTTAATGGACACCCAAAACGGGCGATAGTCGATGTCGCCCAAAAAGGAAGCCCGAGAGGTCAAGGGGGCCTGCTCATCCCGCAACACGACAGACGATGCCTCTACCATTTGAGCGCTATCAAGCCAACGCGCGCCGCCCTTGGCATCACCCGAGGCTGATGCAATCACCACATAGCGATCCCCATCCGCACCACGCACATCAAAGCCATAGGTATACCCGCCGGCATCAAACGTTATTTCCTCCGTGACATACCAAGGAAGATCCACGTCCCCCAGCTGCGCACCTCCCATGCAGTTTGCGCTGTCGAGCTTACAGACGAGGGCCTTGAGACCCGATACGCACTCGTTGTCCTGCGGATCCAATCCATACTTCTCGGCCGCCTTGGGCGATATCCACACCACAACGCGATCGGCAGCAGGTGCCACTACAAGGTCCACGTCCTCGTCAACGGGAAACCGGTAGCCCTCAGGCTGGCCCTCCATGGCACGAGCAGTCCCCTTGGCCAACCGCTCAAAACCCTCGATCCCATAGGAAAGCCCATGAGCGGTCGCAGCAACCTGGGCCCCGTCCTCAGCGTCCCCAGCAACCGCAAATCCCGGCACCCAGCAAAGCGCGAGGGTCAAAGCACAGGCGACAAGTATGCGGAATCTATTAAGCACGAAAAGCTCCAAGCGAATACAAGGACGGAGTGAAACACAAAACGATGGAATTATCGCGCCAAGCCGCACTACGCGGAAAGCTCAAAGCCGTACTTAGCCCAAATCTTCTGAGCCTTCTTGTTGGTCAGACAGAAGTCGATAAACGCCTTGGCCTCGTCGGCATGCTCGGAGCTATCGGCGACAGCACCGGGATATACGATGGGCTTGTGCGAGTCCTCGGGGCACACGAAGGCCTCCTCGATGCCGTCGTAGCGGAAGATATCGGAGCTGTAGACAAAACCGGCCACGCAGTCGCCTGTGGACACATAGGCGGCGGCAGTACCAACTTTGTCGGCAAGTGCGACTTTGTCGGCGATCTCGGGTGCGTACTCGCCGTCGTCACCCTCGGTACCGGTGTAGAGACCCACAGAAGCCAGCGCCTGGTTAGCGTACTTGCCGGCAGGAACGGTCTTGGCGTCACCGATGGCGATTTTGCCGTCCAGGTTCGCGACGTCGGCGATGGCCTCGACCTTGGTGTCGGAGCCCTCGGCGCGAATGATCACGAGGTCGTTGACGAACATATCCTCACGCGTGTCGGTGTCGACGAGCCCGGCGGTCTCAGCGTCATCCATGGTGCCCTTGGAGGCCGTGATGAGCACGTCGACCGTGGCACCGGCACGCATCTGCTCAACGAGGTCGCCGGACGCCTTAAACTGCGTGTCGGCAAAGGTGGTACCGGTCTGCTCGGTGTAGAGCTTCTGAACCTCGGGCAAAGTCTTCTCGAGCGAGTTGGCAGCAAAGACCTGCAGCTCGACAGCCTTCTTGGACGAAATCTTGGCGGAGCCGGCATCGGAACCGGTCGACTCAGGCTCCTTGTTGCCGGAGCAGCCGGCAAGCCCAAGGCCGGCAGCGGCGACAGCAGAGAGCGAGACGAATCCGCGGCGAGAAACCATATCGAACATGTTCAACCCTTTCGAGCGCTACGCCCGGGCACCCCGCCGCGGGCTTTATCCTGTAATTGAATTATACTTTAGCGCGAATAATGCTTGTGATAAGAAATTATCGTTTGATAATTTCTTATACCGATAGCCGCAAGACGCTCGGGTTGTCGCCGCTTAAAAAAGCGGAGCGACCCATAAGGTCACTCCGCTACAGGCAAGCAGTTTAGCGAGCGTGTCCACCGCCCGCCGTCATGTGGGCCGCGTGCTCCAGCTGGTCGCTCACGGCCTCCCAGCTTTCGCGAGCCGCCTTCGTGGATCCCGGAAAGTTGATGACAAGCGCAGCCCCACGCTGCATGCACACGGCGCGCGAAAGCATGGCACGGCGCGTCTTGGTCATAGAGTATGCACGGATCGCCTCGGCAATGCCCGGCACGTCGCGATCGCAGACGGCACGCGTCGCCTCGGGCGTCACATCGCGCATCGAAAGCCCCGTGCCGCCGCAGGTGAGCACGACATTGGCGTGGCACTCATCGGCGGCTTCCACAATAGCATCACCGATCTCGCTGACGTCGTCGCGCACGACCACATGTGAGACGACCGTCCAGCCCTGCGCCTCGATAAGTTCCTCGAGTGCGGCTCCAGCCTCGTCCTGGGCTAGATCGCGCGTATCCGAGCACGTCACGATCGATATCTTCAGCTCCATAGCATTCCTCCTACAACACGGCGCCCTCGGGCAGGTCGACGCGAACAACGTCCACGACGTCGCCCGCCTTGAGGTCGCACGGCCCTTCTTCAATACGCAGTAGGCAGTTGGCCCGCTGCATCGTGCCGAGCAACGCCGAATTCTGCGTCTTGGCCTCGGTCACCAACAGCTCACCGGTCTCGGGGTCGCGCAAAACCGTGGCGCGATCGAAGAAGCGGCGATGCTGTCGCTTTTTCACGCCGTGCGTGAGCATCGCCTGCTGAACGGGACGTGCACCCTCGGCAAAGCCGCGCATCTTGCGAATCGCCGGGCGGGCGAGCATCTCAAAGCCCACATACGCCGCGGCCGGATTGCCTGAAAGCCCCAGGTAGGGCTTACCCCCGAGCAAGCCAAACGTGATGGCCTTGCCCGGACGCATCGAGATGCGGCCAAACAGCACCTCGCCCTCGCGCCGGACGAGCGCCGTCACGTAGTCGTAGTCGCCTGCCGAGGCGCCACCGCTCGTAATGACAAAATCGCACTCCTGCACGGCACGATGCACCAGCTCGGCGATCGCTTGCTCATCGTCGGGCGCGATGCCGTAGAACACGGGCTCGGCGCCGGCATCGAGTGCTTCGGCCATCAACGCCGACGAGTTGGAATCGCGAATCTGCCCGCGCGCCGGCAGCTCACCCGGCGCGACCAGCTCCGTGCCAAGCGAGATAATGCCCACGCGCGGAGCGGCATGCACCTTCACGTTCGCATACCCGGCGCTCGCCAGCAGGCCGGCGCCCGCCGGAGCCACAACCTCGCCGGCGCGCATCACGACGTCGCCGGCATGGGCTTCCTCAGCAGCCGAGCGAACGTTCTCCCCCACCTTGGCCGGCGCCGAGAACCTCACGCGCGAGCCCTCGTTGCCGTCACCGTCGAGCACATCAACGATCTCGTACTTCACCACGGCATCGGCACCTTCGGGTACCGGCGCGCCCGTCATGATGCGGACCGTCTCGCCCGCGCCGATTGCGCCCTCAAACACATGGCCCGCGGCCTCGTGTCCGATAACGTCGAGCGTCACCGGCGCCTCGCCAGATGCCTGCGCCAAATCCGCCGAGCGCACGGCATATCCGTCCATAGCGCTGTTGGCAAACGGCGAGATGTCGATATCGGCCACCGCGTCCTCTGCCAAGGGAAGACCGGCGGCCTGCCACACGGGAATCTCGACAACTTCGGTGCGATTCACGTGCGACAAGACGATTGCCTGTGCGTCCTCCAACGGAATGAGTTTCTCTGCCATATACACCTCTAGCATGCAGCGGCGCACACCACGGGCGCCAATTCTTTATGTTTATCTCAGTATAATCCCCCGCCGCACGACGGCGACACGGCCCGTACCCACGAATACACCTGTCGGCCGCAAGCCGCGAAACAAAACCAAAACCAACCCACCGGCTCGTCGCGTTTACCGCGTTTTATAATGCTCGTGTTGCAACCCAAAAGAGGAACGTATGACTTTTACCGACAAACCCGAAAGCGCAAACGAGGCGCAGGATCATTCCCAGTCGCTCGACGACGGCAGCTTTTTCTCCCTTAATGACGTCATCATGGCAGGCAGGCAACAGCTCACCCGCTCCGAGCATCTCTTGGCTGCCGACACGCGCCGCAACGCCCGCAACCTACTCGCGAGCGCCAAGTTGCTCGCGCTCGTCGTCATCGTCTCGCTCGCCATGGGCGTTGCCGCTTGGGCGTTTTTGGCCTCGCTGAATATCGCGACCGACTATCGCGAGCACCACGCGTGGGTCTACGCATTGCTTCCCGTTGTGGGCATTGCCACCGCATGGGTGTACAAAAACCACGGCCTTGCTGCCAAACGAGGCAACAACCTGGTCATCGACTCCGCTCTGGGCACACGCCTCATCCATATGCGCATGGCCGTCCTCACCTTCGTCTGCTCTACGCTCACGCACCTAACGGGCGGATCGGCCGGTCGCGAGGGAGCCGCGGTGCAGATTGGCGGCACCATCGCCAGCAACATCTCGAGCCTCGCCCACCTCAAAAAGCATGACCACCACGACCTCATGCTCGCCGGCATCTCATCGGCCTTTGGCGCCGTATTCGGTTCGCCCCTTGCCGGAGCTTTCTTTGGCATGGAGATGTGCTTTATCGGAAAGATCGACTACACCGCGGGCATCTACTGCCTGGTCGCCTCGTTTACCGGCTACTTTACGTCGCTTGCCTTGGGAACCGAGTACGAGGCGAATGTCATCGCCAGCGTTCCCAACATGACACCACGGACGGTTGTCATCGTTGTTATCAGCGCAATTATCTTCGGCCTGACGGCACGCCTCTTTGCCTGGTCAGTTCGAACCGTCAAAAGCCTGTACGGTCGCTTTATCACCAATTACCTCGTCCGCGCACTCATAGGCGCACTCGTGGTTTTGGCCTCCTATGCCCTCCTCGACGCCTGGGACTACGCCGGCCTTTCCACGTGGCTTTCCGGCGCCGGATTTGCAGGCAACACCACCCTGGCGGACGCAGCCATCAAGTTGGTCGTCACAGCGCTTACCCTGGGCGCGGGCTTCCAAGGCGGCGAGGTCACGCCCCTGTTTGGCATCGGTGCGGCACTCGGTGGCTGGATCGGTTGCCTTACCGGGCTTGACCCCAGTTTTCTGGCGGCTCTCGGCATGCTCGGCGTGTTCTGCGCCGGCCTCAACGTGCCCATCACCACCTGCATGATGGCCATCGACCTGTTCCACGGCACGGCCGCCGGGTTCTTTGTCATCGTGGCCTTTATCAGCTACCTAACCGGCGGACACCGCGGCGTATACCCCGCCCAGCGCATCATCTCACCCAAGCGCCGTTCGCTTATTGTGGATGAGGGCGGTACGGTAGCGGATGCTATCGAGCGCCACAACGACCTGATAGAGTAGATGTAATAATCGCCGTGCAGCCACAATCGGGGGCAATTCGACCTGAGCGCGACCGCACTGTCATGTCACACGCCGGGAGTCGCCCCATGCACGCAACTGATTTTGGTCGCACGCTCATCATCGCCAACCCAGCCGCCCAGTCGGGTGCGGCACGCGAAGTTGCCGAGCGTCTGCAACGCTTTTTGGACATGACTGCACGCGCATCCCAGTTTGACCTGGTGCTGACCGAGCGTATGGGACACGCCAAGCAGCTGGCCGCCCAGGCAACGGGCTACCGCACCGTTATCGCACTCGGCGGCGACGGCGTGATCCACGAGGTCGTCAACGGTATTATGACGCAAAAGGAGGATGCCCGCCCCGCTCTTGCCATCCTACCCGTGGGCTCCGGCAACGATTTTGCCCAGACGCTCGGCATCGACGATTTCTCCGGCAAGGATTTTGGCGCGCTGCTCACCTGCGAGCTGCAGCGTCAGGACATCGGGCGCATTCGCTCGTGGAGCCCTGCGAGCGGCAGCGGCGAGGCTACCGTTGAGTACTACGACCAGACGCTTTCGGTCGGCATCGATGCCGCCATCGGCCTGGGCACAACCGAGCTGCGCAAAAAGACGGGTCTCACTGGCGCGCCGCTCTACACCCTCTCGGGACTTGAGCAGTTTGGCCTACGCTATCGCAACTACCCTATGACAGTAAGCTTTGACGGCGCGCCCGCCGAGCGCGTGAGGGCGATTATCATGGCGATTCAGCTGGGCCCTACCTATGGCTCGGGCTATCGCATCTGCCCCGATGCCGATCCCTGCGATGGCATCCTCGACGTCTGCTACGCCTGCGGCCCCGTCCCCCGCGCGGTTGCCCTGCCCATGTTCCTCTCGGCCAAGGACGGCCATCACACCAAGTTGCCGCCGGTTCGCATGCGCCACTGTCGTCATGCCGAGCTCACCTTTGAGGAGCCCGACTACCCCATCCAAGCCGACGGCGAGCCCGTTGTCGCCTCGCGCATCGAGGTCGACATCCTCGCCGGCGCCCTCCAGGTCTGGCGCCCCACCCGCTAACCACCCCTAAGTTGCGGTGAAATAGGGACTGTTTATGCAGCTAGAGCCGCAAAACAGTCCCTATTTCACCGCAACCTATGAGGAGGCTAGTCATCGCTGCCCGGCTTGCGACGGTTGGCCTTTTTCATGGCGTTGAAGTGCTTGTCGTTGAGCCTGCGCTGGCGAGAGCGCTGGGGTACTTTGGTCTTGACGCGACGGCGCGGTGGACGCCCGCGACGCTCAAGCTCAGCGCGCAGCTTACGCAGGCAGCTACTACGGTTTTGGAACTGACTGCGACTCTCGCGCGCCGTCACGGTAATCCCCGAAGGGATATGTTTCATACGCACCGCCGAGTCCGTCGTGTTCACGCCCTGCCCGCCCGGACCCGTCGCGCGAAACACCTGCACCTCGCAATCGCGCGCCAACTCCTCGACCGACATCTCGGCATAGCGCGCATACTCGCGCCATCCCATCTTGTTCACATCCATATCAACACCTCCCCTCATACAAAAAATGTGACAAAGGGGCGGCCCCTTTGTCACATCGCATACCAATAGCTTGTGTTGCGCACTTAGGCGAAGGTGATCTCGCCGGTCTCGCAGTCCATATCGGCGATACGGGCCAGGCTCTCGACGCGGAAGCCGCGCTCGCGGAGCTTATCGCCGCCGCCCTGGAAGCCCTTCTCCACGGCAATGCCAATACCGGACACCTCGGCACCCGCAGCCTCGCAGATCTTGATAAGACCCTCGAGCGCGCAGCCGTTGGCCAGGAAGTCGTCGATAATCAGGACCTTGTCACCCTCGGACAGGAAGCGCTTGCCAACGATGACCGGGTACTCCTTCTGCTTGGTAAAGGAGTAGATGGTCGTAGCGTACTGCTCGCCGTCGAGGTTGATGGACTGCGCCTTCTTGGCAAAGACCACCGGCACGCCGCCAAAATGCTGAGCCGCGATGCAAGCCATACCAATGCCCGAAGCCTCGATCGTCAGGATCTTGTTGATCTCGACATCCTTGAACAGACGGGCCCACTCGGCGCCCATGTGGTCGAACAACTCAACGTCGCACTGGTGGTTGAGGAAGGCATCAACCTTAAGGACGTTACCGGCCTTTACGATGCCGTCATGGCGAATACGATCCTCAAGCTCCTGCATGGCGCAACCCCTTCTCGCGGCAACGATACCGCGCGATTAATAAACGTTGTTCGATAGTCTACCACGGACCGACCCCCGCCCGCCCCACAAGCCGCATCGCACCACAAACCAGTCTTTTTGAGACGGCGCGAATACGTGGCAGGCAGCCTCCCAACACGCTAATGGCGGGCGCGCATCCTCATCAAGCGCACCATGGCGAGCGCAAAGCCCACAGCGGCCACAGCCATGAGCACGTAGAACACCGAGCGAAAGCCGAACAGGAACACATCCGGACGGCCTGCAACAAAACTGGTCACAGCCTCGCCCATCGCCACGCTCATCTGGCCATACAGGATGTGCGACGCCGCCGTAATACCCAGCGCCATGCCCGCATAGCGCGCCAAACTGCCCAAGCTGCCCGCAAAACCGAGCGCCTCGCGCGGGGCCGACCCCATGTACAGGGAGTTGTTGGGGCTCTGGAAGATCGACGTACCGCACGACATAAATGCGACGCAGCACACGATGACAGGGATCGAAGAGCGCTCGTCGAGCGTGCTCACCGCAAAGAGGCCGCACACGTACACGCCCAGGCCCACGGCCGTGGGGCCCTCGCAGCCAACACGGTCGGAAACCGTACCCGAAAGCGGGCCGATAAAGGCATTTACCATCGGCAGTGCCAAAAAGAGCAGTCCGGAGATGTCGGAACCAAAGCCGTGGGCGTCCTGAAAATAGAACGGCAGGATAAACTCGGATGCGCCAATACCAACGAACACGATGAGCATGCAGGCAAGGTTGATGGTGAAGGCCGAATTTGCAAAGCAGCGACGAGCAGCCTCGATCAGGGACATGGGGCGCTCGCCGGCCTCAGGCTTAACATGCGGTAGCGTATAGAGCCCCACGATAAACGAGATGACGCCAATGGGCAGGTTGATGAGGAAGATGCTCTCCCAGGGAAAGTTCGCCACCAGCATGCCGCCGAGCACGGGACCACACATCATGCCGAGGGCCACGAAGGTCGCGAGAATACCCATGGCACGACCGCGCTCGCGCGCCGGAAACGACTCGGTGATGATACCCATGTTGTTAGCCATGGCCGCCGCGCAACCGACGCCCTGAACAATGCGTGCCAGGATAAGAACCTCGAGCGAGGCCGAAAGGCCGCACAGCAGCGAACCGATCGAAAAGACGATGACGCCCAGCTGGAACACATTCACCTTGCCGCGCACGTCGCCCAGACGGCCAAACGGCAACATAGCCACGCATGTCGCAAGCAGATACACCGAGCTCACCAGCTGAATGCGATCGAGGCCCACGCCCAGCTCCTTTTGCATCACGGGCAGTGCCACGGTCACGACGGTCGAATCCAGACACACCATAAACGTCATGATGAGCACGGTAAACAGAATCGCCCATTTGTTCTTGCCATGGGTGTCGCCCTCAAGGGCAATGCGCTCGCGGCGCAGCTGCTCTGCAGTTTTCTCCATATCCATCCTTTCGAGTGGTGCAACGCAAAAACGGGGCCCCAATCGCCTGCGAACAGTCGCGATTGGGGTCCCGCCTACGGAATCGGAACGAAAGGCCGCCGAAGCTATCTACCGGCATCGGCGACTTATGCGAACGCTAGCCTAGCACTGCTCGAGCGCCTGCTCAAGGTCGGCAATCAGATCGGCCGTGTCCTCGAGGCCGCACGACAGGCGCACCATGTCGGCGGAGATGCCGCAGGCGATGAGCTCCTCATCGTTCATCTGACGGTGCGTGGCGTTAGCAGGATGCAGGCAGCAGGTGCGAGCATCGGCCACATGCGTGGCGATCTGGGCGAGCTTGAGGCTCTTCATAAAGGTCTCGGCCGCCGCGCGACCACCGTTAAAGCCAAAGCTCACGACGCCGCAGGTACCGTTGGGCATGTACTTCTGAGCCAGGTCATAGTACTTATCGCCCTCCAGGCCCGGATAGCTCACGAAGCGCACCTTGGGATGACTCTGCAGGAACTTGGCAACGGCCAGGCCGTTCTCACAATGACGCGGCATGCGTACATGCAGGCTCTCGAGCGAGCTATTCAGGAAAAACGCCGCCTGCGGGTTCTGCATGGGGCCGAGGTCGCGCATGAGCTGAGCGGTTGCTTTGGTAATGAAGGCACCCTCGCGGCCGAACTTCTCGGCATAGGTCACGCCGTGGTAGCTCTCGTCAGGCGTGGTGAGACCCGGGAACTTGTCCGCATGGGCCATCCAGTCAAACTGGCCGTGGTCGACGATCACGCCGCCCAGGTAGGCAGCATGTCCATCCATGTATTTGGTGGTGGAGTGCGTAACGATGTCGGCACCCCACTCAAAGGGACGGCACATCACGGGCGTCGGGAAGGTGTTGTCGACCATCAGCGGCACGCCGTGGTCATGCGCGGCCTTGGCAAAGCGCTCAATATCGAGCACGGCAAGGGCGGGGTTTGCGATCGTCTCGCCAAAGACGAGCTTGGTATTGGGCTCAAAGGCTGCCTCCAGCTCCTCATCGGTGCAGTCGGGGGCGACAAACGTGCAAGTCACGCCCATGCGGCCCATGGTGTGGGCGAGCAGGTTATACGTACCGCCGTAGATAGCAGAGCTCGCGACCACGTGATCACCGGCACCGGCCACGTTAAAGATCGCAAGGAAGTTCGCAGCCATGCCCGAACTCGTGAGCATCGCAGCGGTGCCGCCCTCCATCTCGCAGATCTTGGCGGCAACCAGATCGCACGTGGGATTCTGCAGACGGCTGTAGAAGTAGCCCGACTCCTCCAGGTCAAACAGCTTGCCCATGTGCTCGGACGTGTCGTATTTCCACGTGGTGGACTGGTAGATGGGCACCTGGCGCGGCTCCGCATCGCCCGGATGATAGCCGCCCTGAACGCACGTGGTACCGATAGTCTGCTCGCACATATCCAACTCCCTTACTTGGGTTTTGTTTTATTCGGTTCACAATACCGCTACCCCGCACCCCTCTCAACCCATCCCGCCGATAGGTTATGGGACAAATTAATCAGGTTTATTTGTCCCAAATCTTAAGAAAGTGTTCGATGGCGAAAAACAATGAGATATGCACTGCGGTCTCGATAAGCGAATGCGCCGGCAAGGGTACCATAGGCGGGTACACCATGAACAAGGAGACAACGATGAAGCAGATCGATACCACCCAGCTCAACACTGCCGCCTGCCAGGCTCAGGCTGCCGAGTACCACGCCCGCGGCTTTAACTGCGCCCAGGCTGTCGCTTGCACGCTCGCGCCCGCTGTGGGGCTCGACCCCCAGATCGCCTTTACCCTCACCGAGGGCTTTGGCGCCGGCATGGGCGGCATGACCGAGACCTGCGGCGCCATCTCGGGCGCCGTGGCCATCATGGGCTTTGTGATGAGCGACGGTATGGAGAACCCCAAGACCAAGGGCCAGACCTACAAGCTGTCGCGCGAGATTGCCAAGCGCTTTGGCGAGAAGAACACCACGACCGTCTGCGGCACGCTCAAAAGCGTCGGATCGGATAATGGCCCGCTCCGCAGCTGCCACGGCTGCATCGACGATGCCGTCGAGATCGCCTGCGATATGCTAAAGCAACTCGCCGAGTAAACGGCAGCAACATAAAACGACGGCCGGCGCGCTTGGGATTCATCCAAAAGCACGCCGGCCGTCGTCGTTAGAACTCGGCAAATTCGGGAGCGCCGACCTCAATCTCCTCGCGCCCCGCCATAAGCTCGCGCATCTTAACGCAAAACGGCTCCTGCTCCCCCGCCTTAAACACCAAATGAATCGTCACGGCATCCGCGTAATCGGTATCCGAAACCTTGGCATCCGAATCCTGGGCCAAACGAAGCACTTGCTCATACTGTGGATAGGCCACACGCACATCAACCGGCACGACGCTCGTCATCTCAACGATCTGCCCGGCTTCCTGAGCCGCGGCCACCGCCGTCTGCGTCGCCGCGGTATAGGCGCGTACCAAGCCACCAGGTCCCAACAACGTACCACCAAAATAGCGCGTCACTACGCAGCAAACATTTTTGAGCCCCGCTCCGCGCAGCACCTCGAGCGTCGGCATGCCGCTCGTACGGCTCGGCTCACCATCATCGCTCTGGCGCTCACGCCCATCGACCAAAATCCACGCGGGAACATTGTGTCGAGCGTCGTAATGACGCTTGCGAACCATCTCGATAAAGGCATTCGCCTCGTCCTCGGACTCAATATGGACCAGCTGGGCAATAAACCGGCTCTTGCGGTCCACAAACTCGCCCGAAGCCTCAATATTCGATTGCAGAGTAAAATAGCTGTCCAACAAAGCCCCTCAACAACAAGCAAAGCAACAAACAGCTTCAATAATACGGCAAAGATCGTACCGTTAATCCCGGTAAATAGAACGGCAACACCGATGATTCCGTAAACGAAAGCGAGAACCCGTCAGCGCGAGCAAGGTGCCTTGAAAGACGAGGGCATTGACCTTATGGTCATGCCCGAAGGCTTGAAAGGCAGATTGCCGCGCTGACGGGTTCGCAGCGTCAACAAAGTGCTGAGTGGGCCTATAAGCCGGGTTCTGTCGTGAACGGTCATTTATCTTGTCTGCACGTTACCGTGCAGCTCCACGCACGCTACCCGAACGCGGACCGGGCCGGCCCATAGCGTTCCTATTCGCGCTTGCTCCGGATGGGGCTTGCCAAGCCGCCGTGTTGCCACGACGCTGGTGGTCTCTTACACCACCGTTTCAGCTTTTCCCTTTACGCCTTGCGACGCAGGTGGGAGTCTTCTTTTCTGCGGCGCTTTCCGTCGGATCACTCCGCCCGGCCGTTAGCCGGCATCCCGCCCTCTGGAGCCCGGACTTTCCTCACGCGTACCGCAAGCAGTACATCGCGCGACCGTCTGGCCCACTCAGCAGTGCAAGAGTGTAGCACACCGCCGCCACAGGCAACGGCACAACGCAAGCGCTCGACACGATAAACCAAGAAGCGCCCATGCGCTACAATAATCCCGTCGATGGGCAACGTTGTCAGTCGAGACGCGACCGCGCTCCGCACCCCTCCGTCTACTCGGTGCGTTCCCGCCTCCTCCCCGAGGCGGGATGTCGGCTTTTTTCATGCACCGACAATCCAATAGCCTGTGGACAGCCCGGCAGCATTGCGCATCTCGGTGCCAAATGCAAAAAGGGACCCGTCCATTACGGACGGATCCCTTAAAACAAGTGATCGTCAAACCGATTTACTCGGCGTCGGTCTCCTCGTCCTTCTTCTCGGAAGGCAGCGGGGTAACCTCGATCTCGACGCCCAGAGTCTCAGCAGCAGACTTCATGGACAGGGAGATGCGACGACGGTCGAGGTCGATTTCCATGACCTTGACCTGAACCTTGTCGCCCACATGGGTGACCTGAGAAGGCTGATCGACGTGCTTGTTGGCCATCTCGGAGATGTGCACCAGGCCCTCGATGCCCTCGCCCAGATCGACGAAAGCGCCGAACGGGACAAGCTTGGTCACAGTGCCCTCGACGATAGCGCCAACGGGGTACTTCTTGACCAGTGCGCGCCACGGATCCTCGGTGGTCTGCTTGAGACCCAGGGAGATGCGCTCGCGGTTGAGATCGACGTCGAGAACCTCGACCTCGACCTCCTGGCCGACCTTGACAACCTCGGAAGGATGGTTGACGTGGTTCCAGGAGAGCTCGGAGATGTGGATGAGGCCGTCGATACCGCCGAGGTCGACGAAGGCGCCGAAGTCGACGATGGAGGAAACGGTGCCCTGGAGACGCATGCCAGACTTGAGCTTGGACAGGATCTCGGAGCGCTCGGCCTTACGGGACTCCTCGAGCACGACGCGACGGGAGAGGACGACGTTGTTGCGGTTGCGGTCCATCTCGATGACGCGGGCCTCGATGCGGGTGCCCATGTAGGAGGTGAGGTCCTTGACGCGACGGAGGTCGACGAGGGAAGCGGGCAGGAAGCCACGCAGGCCGATGTCGAGGATCAGGCCGCCCTTGACAACCTCGATAACCTCGCCCTCGACGTTCTCGCCGGAGTTGAACTTCTCCTCGATGCGGTTCCAAGCACGCTCGTACTCGGCACGCTTCTTGGAGAGGACCAGACGACCGTCCTTGTCCTCCTTCTGGAGAACCAGGGCCTCGATGGGATCACCGAGTGCAACGATGTCTGCAGGGTTAGCGTCCTTGCGGATGGACAGCTCGCGGACCGGGATAACGCCCTCGGACTTGAATCCGATGTCAACGAGCACCTCGTCATGCTCGATCTTAACGACAGTGCCGTTAACGAGATCGCCCTCATCAAAGTCGGTAATCGTACCGTCGATGAGGTTGTTCATCTCCTCCTCGTTGACATCGTCAAGAGAGAAAATGGACGAGTTCTGAATCTCACTCAAAGGTGGACCCCTTTCGAACTACGGGGCCCCGATTGCCAGGACCTACAGAAGGGTGCGACAAGCACACAACGTTTAGGAACACTCGGGAGCCGACAGATACTAATGTGACGCTTATGCAATCACGTCCGTATAGATTACGGGGAAATTACTTCGATTTCAAGCGCGAACTGCGATTTTTTACTCGTATGGAGACTTTTTCGCAATCTTGTGGACGACCGTCTCCGTAAGTTGACGATAGGCCGTTAGGTATACGGCTTTGGGGTAAAGTATCCGGAACCAACGATTCTGGAACGATTTTTCGAGAAAGGTGCCCGCGTGCTCAAAGCAGTCGTTTTCGATATGGACGAGACGCTTCTTAGCATCAACCTCAACGCGTTCATCCTTCGCTATTTTAAGGATGTCTCGTCGATGCTCGCGGACATCGGACGTCGCAGCCGCGGTGGCACGATGGCACGCCTCGGCACCATCCTGGTCGACCTCAACGCCAACCGCCGAAGCGGCACGGACAACCGCACCAATCTTGAGTTTTACCGCACCGAGGTCGAACGCAGGTGCGGCATCTGCCTCTCCGATCCTATCATCTACGAGGCATTTACCTACTACGACCGCGAAGTTCTTCCGCATAAGAATGACGACGTCATCAACGCCCACGCCATGCCGGGCGCACACGCCGCGCTTCAGGCCGTACAGGACGCAGGGCTGCGCTGCGCGCTCTTCACCAACCCCAGCTTTCCGCAGGGGGCCATCGAGTGCCGCATGGGTTGGGGCGACCTGGCCGACGCCCCCTTTGAGCTCGTCACGCACATGGGAAACACCACCCGCTGCAAGCCCGATGCCACCTACTATCTAGAGCAGCTTAAGGTGATGGGGCTCGAGCCGCACGAGGTCCTTATGGTGGGCAACGACCCCAAGCGTGACTTCCCCAGCCCCGCCTGCGGCATTCAGACTGCCTATGTTGGTCAGGGAAAACCCGGCCGAGCCACCTGGCGAGGAACCATGGAAGACTTCGCCCGCGAATTCAACGCCGTAGTAGAAGCCTTCTACGAACACCAAGTAGCCGACGAACTGTCCTAGCACACTTGGGTTTTGCCGATCATGATGTTGAGGATCTCGACGTCGGTATCTTTCATGCCCACACGGCCTACGTAGCCCATACTGGCGATTGTCTGCTCAACGGTATCTTGGATCAGGCCCTCGCCGGCGCGGAAGCCGCGACCCTGCATGGCCATATCATGGCCCAGAATCGCTGCATCGACGGCAGCCGAGATCTTGGCGGCACAGCTCGCCTTGGCGCCATCGCACACGATGCCGCCCACATTGCCGAGCGTATTGGAGACCGTCGCACCGATTTGCTCGCGCGTGCCACCGCACAGCCAGGTAATCGCGGCACCGGCACCGCACGCAGCGCAAATAGCGCCGCAAAACGCCGAGAGCGCACCAATGTAGCTCTTGATATGCACGGCAATGAGATCGGACAGCATCACGGCACGCACCAGGCGCTCGTGGTCGCAGCGCAGGTACTCGGCATACTCCATGACGGGCAGTGCGCAGGTAATGCCCTGATTGCCCGAGCCGCACACAATGGCGACCGGCAGCGCGCAACCGTTCATGCGGGCGTCGGACCCGGCGGCTGCACGGGCACGGGCACGGCAGGCGACGTCATCGGCACGAGCACCCAGCAGCGTACGACCCACCTCGGCGCCCCAAGCGTGCGCAAGGCCCTCGGCACTGATTGCGCCATTCAGCTCAATCTGACGCTCAACGGCAGCGCGGGCGTCCTCAATGTCACCGTCCTCGATAAAGTCGATGATGGTCTCAATCGACATGGGCGTATCGGCGTTATCTGCCGCCCGCTCGGCCACGACGCGCTCGGCGCAGGCGGCACACTCCCCCGCCGACTTGCCGCATACCGGAATACCATCGAGCGTATGGCACGTGACATTAGTGTGGTGATCGGTAATCTCGACGACCGCGGTATGGCCCCCGGCCGTCGCAGTCACCTTGATGTAGAGGTTGGGCACACCCTCGACAAGCGACACATCGCAGTAGCCGGCGTCGGCGAGGAGCTCGGCCACGCGAGCGCGGTCTTCATCGTTAACGCTCTCGAGCACCTCGAGCGCGCTCTTAGCGTCGCCGCCCACGGCACCCAGCACGGCCGCCGCTTCAATACCGTGCATGCCGCCCGAGTTGGGCACGGTCACGCTCTTGACGTTCTTGATGATATTGCCCGAGCAGGCAACATCCATATGATCGGGTTCGCAACCGAGCGTCTGACTCGCCAGCGCCGCTGCATAGGCAACGGCAATGGGCTCGGTACAGCCGAGCGCGCAGACAAGTTCGCGGTTCAAAACATCGCAAAACGCGGCATCACGGATGGAATCGGTAGGCATAGGTATCTCCTGCTTGCATAACGGGCTGGGCTCTCATAATAGTTAGCTCCTTTATTTGATAACAATGCATCAAAAACCGCAACCATGGTTCCGGCAGACGGCGCTCAAGCGCAAACTGACGACATTCATTCACAAGAAGTCGGTCTTGTTGCCTGCTAAAGCGTTTGACCAAAAAACGCTCGAGCGTTTACGCAAAAGTCGCGCTATTATGCAGTCGAACGCGGTAAACACCTTTAGCATTTGCGCCGCACAGACCAGAGAGGAACCATCCATGAAGATCGGTATCGGTAACGACCACGCCGCCGTCGAGCTCAAGAACATCATCTCCGAGCACCTGAAGGAGCGCGGCTGCGAGGTCGTGAACTTTGGCACCGACACCTCCGAGAGCTTTGACTACCCCATCGCCGGCTACAAGGTGGGTAAGGCCGTTGCCAACGGCGACGTCGACCTGGGCATCCTCATCTGTGGCACCGGTGTCGGGATTAGCCTGGCTGCCAACAAGGTCGAGGGCGTACGCGCCGTTGTGTGCTCCGAGCCCTTCAGCGCCAAGCTCTCCCGCATGCACAACAACACCAACGTGCTCGCCTTTGGTGCCCGTGTCGTGGGCTCCGAGCTCGCCAAGATGATCGTCGACGAGTGGCTCGACGCCGAGTTTGAGGGCGGCCGTCACGAGCGTCGCGTTAACCTCCTCAACGAGATCGATCACACGCGCGGCCTCAAGGTCGTCGACGAGGCCTAAACCACTCAGTGCCACAAGCTAACAGCAGGGGCCCGCTCGGAACTCATGACCGAGCGGGCCCCTTCATAGATTTTGGAATAAAAGGGCGCCGCGGATGGAGTTCCGCGGCGCCCAAGCCACACGCTAACAGCTTTAAGGAGTCAAAGCTGGTTTAGCCAAAGAAGCGCTTGATCTCGATCTCGGCGTTCTCCAGGCAGTCGGAGCCGTGGATCACGTTGGCGTTGACATCGACAGCGAAGTCGCCGCGGATGGTGCCGGGGGCAGCATCAAGCGGGTTGGTAGCGCCCATGAGGGTGCGCATCTTAGCAACAGCGGAGAGACCGGAAACGACCATCTTGACGACCGGACCGCTCGTCATAAAGTCGCAGAGACCGCCAAAGAAGGGCTTGTCGGCCAAATGGGCGTAGTGCTCCTCGACGGTAGCGCGCTCGAGCGTGGTCATCTCCATGCGCTCGATGACAAGGCCGCTGCGCTCAATGCGAGCAACGATCTCGCCGATCTTGCGGTCGCGCACGGCGTCGGGCTTAATCATGATGAAGGTCTTCTCGATAGCCATAAAAGTAGCCTTTCAAGTAGGTTCGCGCGTGCCCAAGTCCCATTCCGGCACCCGCCTGGACTGCATCGTAACAGAGTTTTAGCTGCAGTTAAACAAAAAGCTGTTTATTGAAACGTTGCAATTTATTAAAGCGTTCCATATGTGTCACTTCTGTTTCGAAGCTCGATTAGAGTACCATCCGACTGCCCATCAACCGCATCGAGCAGAGCAGACGGTCGGTTGCCGCCCGCGAACGTACCCCCTTCACAACCTACCCAAAGGTCCTACAGAAGTTCTCGACAAGCCCCTCCCCCATAGCAACAAAATACGGACACCCACATCAGCAGGCGCCCGTAAAAGCAAAACGATTTATCAATAAATGGACAATGCGGCTTCAGCCAAACCTCTACTTTGCCCCGTGCCCCATCTCGACGACCTTGGTCAGCGACCCAAACACACCCTCATCGGCCGCAAGCTGCGTCTCGGCGCACCCCAACTGCACGGCAACGGCGGCAGGAGCGGTGCCGCCCTCGGTCGTACGCGCGGCGACAATCGACGGGATGTCGAGCGCCTCGGTAATGTCGCGCTCAAAGAGCGGGCTTGCCTCCTGGAACACCTCAAACGGCAGGTCCTCAAGATTGCAGCCGCGCTTCTCGCACATCAGGACCAGATGGCCCACCACGGCATGTGCCTCGCGGAACGGCAGGCCACGCTTGGCCAGGTAATCGGCAACATCGGTGGCGGCAAGGTGCCCCACGCCGCACTCGCGCGCCATGGCGTCCTCGTTGACGGTCCAAGTCGAAATCATACCGGCCATAACCGACAGGCACTGCATGAGCGTATGGGCGGTATCGAGCGCGCCCTCCTTGTCCTCCTGCAAGTCCTTGTTATAAGCAAGCGGCAAGCCCTTCATGGTTACCAGCAGCTGCACCAGGTTGCCGTACACGCGACCGCTCTTGCCGCGGATAAGCTCGGCAAAGTCGGGGTTCTTCTTCTGCGGCATGATAGACGAGCCGGTGGAGTAGGAGTCTGAAAGCGTGATAAAGCCAAATTCGGAACTCGACCACAGCACGATCTCCTCGGAAAGACGCGACAGGTGCATGGCCATGACGGAGCCGGCGTAGTGCAGATCGAGTAGGAAATCACGGTCGGAAACCGCATCGAGCGAGTTGGGAATCACACCCGCAAAGCCAAGTTCGGCAGCCGTCATCTGACGATCGAGCGGATAGCTCGTACCGGCAAGCGCGGCAGCACCCAGCGGGCAGTTGTCGGCGGCATCAAAGGCGGCCTTCAGGCGCGTAAAGTCGCGCGCGAACATCCAGGAATACGCCAGCAGATGATGCGACAGCAGCACGGGCTGAGCGTGCTGCATGTGCGTGTAGCCCGGCAGAATCACCTTGTCGTACTTCTTGGCCGCATCCACCAGCACATGGCGCAGCTCAAGATTGGCCTCCATGAGCTCCTTGGCCAGCGCCTTGACGCCCAGGCGTGTGTCGGTCGCCACCTGGTCGTTGCGCGAACGTCCGGTATGCAAGCGCTTACCGGCCTCGCCGATGCGACGCGTCAGCTCGCTCTCGATGGACATATGAATGTCCTCATCGTTGATGTCGAAGGTGAAGTTGCCGGCATCGATATCCTGTTCGATTCCGGTCAGGCCCTTGGCAATCGCCTGCTCGTCCTCGGCACTGATGATGCCCTGGGCCGCCAGCATTTTGGCATGCGCCTTAGAGCCGGCGATATCCTGCTTATAGAGATGTTTGTCGACCGACAGCGACGCGCCAAACTCCTGCGTGACCTCGGCCACGCCAGCCTCAAAACGACCGCCCCAAAGAGCCATGGAACCGTCCCCTTTCTCCAAAAACCAAAACAAGCGCCCAAAGCAATGCGCCATATCGCTAAAGCGATTTTTCAACCGCTAGTTTTACACATTCCCCACCGTGTGCGGAGCCATGTAGCTAATTTGCAAAGAAGTGACGTGCCATGCACTTGGCGCCCAACGTCTCCCTCCGGATGTTGCCCTGCGAACCATCGATCCAGGCCTTCAGGCTCATAGGGACGTCCTCGACCCTTGCAGCATCGAACTCGGGCGCGAGGGCAAGTAAAGCATGCGCGATAGCATTGAACATAATGGATACTCCTCATATATATAGGCGCAGAGCCGCCAAATTGATAGAAGGAGCCCCGCCGGACAACCCCGGCGGGGCTCGGACTCAGCCGCAGACGCGGCATCATATATGCGGGCGGAACGTAGGGGCCACCGATGTTAAGAAGTGTCAGCAAGCATAACGAAAGGTAGGGACCCCGTGCGCCCGTTATGTATCACGCGGATGGGCCGCGCGGATACCAAGGGAAGGGCCCTTAAGCCTGGGCGGCAGCAGAGCTGGGGCCCTGGACCTTTGCCCACGTCTTGAGCGACAGCGTATCGATCTCGATAAAGCCGGCACTGGCCTTCTCGTCAAACGTGGTGTCGCGGTCGTAGGTAGCCAGGCCGTAGTCGTAGAGGCTGAAGGGGCTCTTGCGGCCGACGACATGGCAGTTGCCCTTAAAGAACTTCAGACGGACGGTGCCGGTCACGAACTTCTGGGTATCGGCCATAAAGGCATCGAGCGCGTTTTTGAGCGGGCTGTACCACTGGCCGTTGTACACGGCGGTGGCCCAATCCTGCTCGAGCTTGATCTTGGTCTTGAGCAGGTCGCCCTCGACGCAGATGTCCTCGAGCGCCTTGTGGGCGGTGATGAGCGTCAGGGCTCCGGGAACCTCGTAGCACTCGCGGCTCTTAAGGCCCACCAGGCGATCCTCGACCAGATCGAGACGGCCAAAGCCGTTGTCGCCCGAAATCTTGTTGAGGGCGATGACGATCTCGGAGAGCTTCATCTTCTTGCCGTCGACGGCGACGGGCTTGCCGGCCTCAAACTCAATCTCGGTGTAGGTCGGGGTGTCCGGCGTGTCCTCGGGCTTCTTGGTCATAACCCAGGCGTCGTCGAGCGGCTCGTTCCAGGGATCCTCCAGGTGGCCGCACTCAATGGCACGACCCCACAGGTTGTCGTCGATGGAGTAGGGGTTGTCGTTGGCACCCTCGGGAACCGGCACGTTGTGGGCGTGGGCATAGGCGACCTCGTCGGGACGGCACTTCAGGTCCCACTCGCGAACCGGGGCGATAACCTTGAGCTCGGGGTCGAGGGCCTTGACGGCGGCCTCAAAACGGACCTGGTCGTTACCCTTGCCGGTGCAGCCGTGGGCGACGTAGGTCGCGCCAAACTCGTGGGCGACCTCAACAAGCTTCTTGGCAAGCAGCGGGCGAGACAGGGCGGAGAGCAGCGGGTACTTGTTCTCGTACATGGAGTTTGCTGCGATGGCTTTGGTCAGGAACTCATCGGAGAACTCGTCGCGCAGGTCGAGCACCTGGCAATCGAGAACGCCCAGGTCGAGCGCCTTCTGCTTCTTGGCATCCAGTCCGGTCTCTTCCTGGCCCACGTTGCCGCAGACGCAAACGACATCGAGATTCTTCTCGTCCTGGAGCCACTTGACACATACGGATGTATCAAGACCACCGGAATATGCGAGAACGACTTTTTCCTTGCTCATGGCTGTTTCCTTTCGCCCTTGGTAGCTAGTTAGAACATCGGTCAGTTGCAAGTCATTTCAAGGTCATATACCGTGCAATATCAGGTTAAATAGCAAAAATCAGCACATACATGCCCTAGAAACATGCAGCAATGTCGTGCTAAAACCCAACGACCTCAAAATGACTCTGTTGAGGCAATTCGCCCCATGCGGACAGAGACGATTGTTATCGTCGTCGGGAAATTGCGCGCTGGCGTCGGATGGCATTGTCTGCAGTGGTGATGATCGTTACGAACTGCATCTGCCTCTCCTTTCACGTATCGCCGGGCGCAATTCAAATATCGTAAACGGTACCTTTTACTCGGTAAGCGGTTGTTTTCCGTCTCCGTTTTCGATGGTCGCTATATTACGCTAAAGTGCCCGCAGCACAAGCGACAAATTCAAATTTCTGAAAAGTTTTTTCATTACTTTGTGAAGCGTGGTGCAAATACGCACCATTCCTGCGAAAATACGCTCGATTACATAGCAGAGGGTCATTACGCCCGAAACAATCTGGAAACGGAAAAGCGCATTTATGCAGACTTATGAATCAGACGCCAACATCGGCAACATTAAACTCATCGCCGTCGACATGGACAAGACGCTGCTGACCGACGAGCGCGTGCTGCCCCAGGGTCTCGACGAGCGTCTGGACAAGCTCGCTGACGCCGGCATCGTATTCTGCCCCGCCAGCGGACGTCCTGCCCCCAAGCTCGAGGAAATGTTCGAGGGCATTAAGAACCGCCTCGCTTTTTGTCCCGACAACGGAGCGTGCGTGATCTATCGCGGCAGCTATATCTATAAGAGTAATATCGACGTGGAGCTGTACCAGCAGGTCTTGAAGCGCGCCTCGGAGGATCCTCGCGCTGTCCCCGTCCTGTGCTGCTTCGACGAGTTCTACGTGCTTGCCCGCGACCATCAATACCATGACGAGATCAGCGTCTACTACAACACAATCAACTACGTCGATAGCTTTGAGGGCATTGATATCGAGTCCAATAAGATCTCGATCTTCTTCCCCGCCTATGATGCCGAGCCTGCATTCCGCGAGACCTATAGCCCCGAGTTCTCGGACAAGCTCTACGTCACCAACGCCGGGCGCGAGTGGATCGACTTTATGAACCTGGGCGTCGACAAGGGAGCCGGCGTCGCGCACCTGTGCGAGCACCTGGACATCGATATTGCCGACGCCGCTGCCGTGGGCGATACGTACAACGATATCCCCATGCTGGAGCGCGTCGGCCACAGCTTTATCGTTAACAATGCCGAGGAGCACATGAACGCGCATGCTAAGTGGCGTATTCCAAGCAACAACGACGGGGGCGTACTGACGCTCATCGACGCCATCTTGGCGGCTCGTTAACGTAGCTTGTCGGACCTGGCCGGGCGACGCGGGTAGGTTTTTCGTTCGGTCAGGTCCTGGGCTCGCTCGAAGGCCACATTAAGTGGCCTTCGGCTCGTGCGGAATCTACGAAAAACCTACCCGCGTCGCCCGGCCAGGTCCTAGGTTTACTTGTCTGCCGCCTAGATGGCGTCTTGGCGTCTAGATACTTGGCTGACTTTTTTGGAATGAAGGGGGCTCCTTGTTGGCAAGGAGCCCCCTTCTGCTTTTGGTTACTTTGGGGCTGTTGATACGTCTTTATTTGGCGTCGGCCCAGGTTACTCCGGTTGAGGCTTCGGCGATCAACGGTACGCGGAGGTCTACTACGTGTTCCATGACGTCTTGGACCATGGTGGTTAGGCGCTCGACTTCGTTGACGGGGCACTCAAAGTCCAGTTCGTCGTGTACCTGCAAGATCATGTGGGCGGCAAAACCCTCTTCTTCCAAGCGACGGCTTACGCGGGCCATGGCGATCTTGATGATGTCGGCGGCGGTGCCCTGCATGGGGTGGTTCATGGCCGTGCGCTCGCCAAAGCCGCGGAGTTGCGGGTTTTTGGCCTTGAGCTCGGGAATATGGCGTCTGCGTCCATACATGGTCTCGGCATAGCCCGTCTGCTTGGCGCGCGCCACCACGTTGTCGAGGAACGTACGCACACCCGGGTAGGCCTCGTAGTAGCGGTCGATCATGTCGCGCGCCTCGGCCATCGAGATGTGCAGCGACTGCGACAAACCGTAGGCCTGCTGACCGTACACGATGCCAAAGTTCACGGCCTTGGCGCGGCTGCGCAGGTCGGGCGTTACCTCGGACACCGGCACGCCAAACACGCGCGCGGCCGTCTCGGCGTGGAAGTCCTCGCCCTCGTTAAAGGCGCGCACCAGATGCTCGTCACCCGAGAGATGCGCGAGTAGACGTAGCTCGATCTGCGAGTAGTCCACCGCCAAAAAGACGCTGCCCTCGCCTGCCGAAAACGCCGTCTTGACGGTACGACCCAGCTCAGAGCGCGTCGGAATGTTCTGCAGGTTCGGGTCGCTCGAGGACAGACGTCCCGTTGCGGTAATGGTTTGGTTGTACGTGGTGTGCACGCGGCCGTCACCGCGGCGCAGCGGGCCCAACGTGTCCAGATAGGTTGACTTAATCTTGGACTTCTCGCGCCAGTCCAAGATCAGACGAACAATCTCGTGGTCACGGGCAAGCTCACTCAGCACCTTGGCATTGGTCGAATAGTAGCCGCGCTTGGTCTTTTTGAGGCCCTTGGTCGGAAGGCCCATCACATCAAAGAGCACATGCGAAAGTTGCATGGGACTGCCAATATTAAAGGTCTCGTCACCGGCAAGGTCGCGAATGCTTCGCTCGACCTCGGTGATCTGGGTCGCCAGGCCCTCGGACAGACTATGCAGACGGTCGGGGTCTACGAGCATGCCCGCGCGCTCCATCTTGGCAAGCACCGGCACAAGCGGCATCTCGATGCCATCGAACACGTTGGCGGCGTTCTCGCGGGTCATGCGATCACGCAGCGGTGCCACGAGCGCCAGCGTCAACGCTGCGGTACGGGCAGCGGGAGCAGGAGCGTTCTCGCCAGCACCTTCCGCACCGCGCGCCGCAGGCAGTGCCATCTGCAGATACGTATCGGCAAGATATGCCTCATCGAACTCGGAGCGATCGGAATCCAACAGGTAGGCGGCAACCACGGTATCGAAGATACGCGTGGAATCGGCAGCGAGCGGATCCATGAGCTCGGGCTCGGAAGAATCGATGGGCGAAAGCTCATGCAACAGCGCTTTCATATCCGGGCTCGCCACGCGGCCCTCCATAAACAGACGCGCGAGCACGCCGGCAATCACGCCATGGACGAAGTTGAAGCCCTCAACCTCAGCCGCCGCACCGTTGTCGCCCTCCTCGAGCGCGAACAGGCCCTTGGACGTCGTCAACCACAGCGTGCGCGTCAGTCCAAAGAGCGCGCCCTCTTCCTTGTCGTCGTCCACCACGGCAGCGACCCACTCGCCGGCATCAATCGCGCGGGAGACCTCAGCCGCAACGGAACCAAGCGCGTCAGCATCGCCGGCGGCTGCGCGAACCATCGAAGGTATCTCAAACACACTGGAAGCAGCAGCCCCGCCCTCGCCGCCAATCAGTGCCAAGAAACGGTTCTGCATGGCGGTGATACCAAGCGTACCCAGCGCCGCGGAAACCTCATCGGCAGAAAACGCCGGGAAGGACGTCGCCTCAAAATCGAGCTCAACGGGCGCATCGGTGCGGATGGTCGCCACCTTACGGCTCAGCAACGCGTCGTCGATGTGTGCGCGCAGGTTTTCGCCCATCTTGCCCTTGACCTCATCGGCGTGTGCGATGACCTCGTCCAGGCTACCGTACTGTGCAATGAGCGCGCTCGCCTTTTTGGGGCCGATGCCCGGCACGCCGGGGATGTTATCGGACGTGTCGCCCTTCAGACCATAAAAGTCGGGCACGAGCGCCGGCGTGATGCCGTGATACAGATCGTCCACGCTCTCGGGCGTCATGATCGCCACGTCGGACAGGCCCTTACGAGTCGAGACCACGTTGACGTGCTCAGTCACGAGCTGATACATATCGCGATCACCGGTCACCAACAGCATGTCGCAGCCGGCCTTCTCGCCCAGGCGAGCCATGGTTCC
The DNA here is from genome assembly GCF_964243765.1 of Collinsella aerofaciens. Lineage (GTDB taxonomy): Bacteria > Actinomycetota > Coriobacteriia > Coriobacteriales > Coriobacteriaceae > Collinsella > Collinsella aerofaciens_BU. The sequence continues at coordinate 176,291 of NZ_CAXTGI010000003.1, forward strand.
CAGGATATCGTCGCCTTCCCAGCCCTCGGACTGCAGAATCGGCACATTGAGCGCACCGAGCAGCTCCTTGATCATAGGGAACTGCGCGTGCAGATCGGGGTCCATGGGTGGGCGCTGCGCCTTGTACTGCGGCAGCATCTCCATACGCACGCGCGGCTTGCCCTTGTCAAACGCCACAACGACTCCATCGGGGTTAAAGGCGTCGATCATCTTGAGAAACATGTTCAAAAAGCCAAAGATCGCGTTGGTGGGGCGACCGTCCGGCGCGTTCATGGTGGGCGGCACGGCGTGGAAGGCGCGGTGCATGAGCGAGTTGCCGTCGATAACGGCAAAAGTGCGGCGCTTGTCAGACATATTGAATACCTCGCTTTGGGCTGGGCACGGTTTGCTCACTCCAGTTTACACGCTCCCCGCCCCGCGGCCACCGCACATCAGGCTTCCCTGCCGCCGCGGGCCCGCGCGTGATACGATGGCTCACGGTACATCAACCAGCACGATCGATCCGAAAGGAGCCTGCGTCATGGAGCGTCCCTGCGCATGGAAAAAGTACACGCCACAGCAGATCGAGGAGCTCGAGGAGCTTTGCCGCGGCTACAAGCAGTTTTTGAGTGAGAACAAGACCGAGCGCCTGTGCGTCAAGACCGGTATCAAGATGGCCGAGGAGGCGGGCTACGTCAATCTGGAGACCGTGATCTCCGAGGGCCGCGCGCTCAAGGCCGGCGACAAGGTGTACGCCGCCAATCACGGCAAGGACCTTATGCTCGTCAACCTGGGCACCGCCCCGCTCGAGCAGGGCTTTAACATCCTGGGCGCCCACGTGGACTCGCCGCGCCTGGACCTCAAGCAGAACCCCGCCTTCGAGGCCGGCGACATGGCCTACCTCGACACGCACTACTATGGCGGCGTCAAGAGCTACCACTGGGTCGCTTCCCCGCTCGCACTCGTAGGCGTCATCTGCAAAAAGGACGGCACCACCGTCGACATCAACATCGGTGACAAGGCTGACGACCCGGTCTTTACCATCTCCGACCTGCTTATCCACCTCTCGAGCGAGCAGATGTCCAAGCCTGCCAAGGACGCCGTCGACGCCGAGATCCTCGACGTGATCGTGGGCGGCCGCCCCGTCAAGTTTGACGAGGACGACAAGGACGCCCCCAAGGAGCCCGTCAAGCAGATGTTCCTGGACATCCTCAAGGAGCAGTACGACGTCGAGGAGGAGGACTTCCTCTCCGCCGAGATCGAGGTCGTGCCCGCCGGCCCCGCCCGTGACATGGGCCTCGACCGCTCCATGATTCTGGGCTATGGCCACGACGACCGTGTCTGCGCCTATCCGTCCATGCTCGCCCAGATCAACGTCGCCAACGTGGAGCGCACGAGCATCACACTCATCGTCGACAAGGAGGAGATCGGTTCCGTGGGTGCCACCGGCATGACGAGCCGCTTCTTCGAGAACACCGTCGCCGAGATCATGACGCTCGCCGGCGAGGATAGCCCGCTGGCCCTGCGCCGCGCGCTCGCCCGCAGCCGCATGCTCTCCTCTGACGTGTCCGCCGGCTTCGACCCGGGCTACGCCGGCAAGTTCGAAACCAAGAACGCAGCCTTTATGGGTCGCGGCCTGTGCTTTAACAAGTACACGGGCAGCCGCGGCAAGGGCGGCTCTAACGACGCCGACGCCGAGTATGTGGCCCTCATCCGCGACATCATGGACGAGGCCGGCGTGGACTTCCAGACCTGCGAGCTCGGTCGCGTCAACGCGGGCGGCGGCGGCACCATCGCATACATCATGGCTAAGTACGGCATGAACGTCATCGACTCTGGCGTTGCCGTCCTGTCCATGCACGCCCTGTGGGAGGTCGCTAACAAGGCCGATATCTACGAGGCCTATCGCGGCTACAAGGCCTTCATCGAGCGCGCGTAACCAACCCTTCATCAGTTGCGGTGAAATACAGACTAAACTGGCCCATAAACGGCCAAAACAGACCGTATTCCACCGCAACTTCCTTTTTGGCAGAGGAGAGTCCATGCTGCAGGTCGTCATTTCGCCCGCCAAGCAGATGCGCGCGGCCCAAGATGCTTTTGAAGTCCTGGGCATTCCACCCTTTGCGCGCGAGACGGCTCGCCTCCACCGCGCACTGCTAGATATCGAGCGGAATGAAGGCAGCGACAGCCTGCAGGCGCTATGGAACGTGAGTGACAAACTGCTGGGGCCTTGCCTCAACACCCTGCATGAGTTCGGGCCCATCCTGAAAAACGGCGATCTCGACAATCCCGCACTCGCCTGTCACCTCTCCCCTGCCGTCATGTCCTACCACGGCATTCAATACCAGAGCATGGCGCCCGAGGTGATGGATTCCGCGCAGCTCGCATGGCTGCAAAGCCACCTGTGGATCCTCTCTGGCCTCTACGGGTGCGTTCGCCCCTTTCATGCCGTCGAACCATATCGGCTGGAGATGGGCGCGAAGCTCGCCGTTGACGATGCCCGAGACCTCTATGCGTTTTGGAGCGACAAGCTCGCGCGGGCTATCGCCCCGGCAGGCTCAAACACCACGATCGTCAACCTCGCCAGCGTAGAGTACGCCAAAGCCGTTCTGCCCCATCTCGCGGGCGACGCCACGGTCGTCACGTGTCTCTTTGGCGAAGGCATCCGCAACGGCAAGCCCATCCAGCGCTCGACCGCCAGCAAAAAGGCACGTGGTTCCATGGTGCGCTGGATGGCAGAAAACAAGCTCGAGGATGTAAGCGGGCTCACCGCGTTTGACGTTGGTTATCGTCACTTTCCCGAGCTTTCAAATAAGAACACTTTGGTCTTCCTGAACGAACAGACCTTGTAGGACCACCGCTACTTTTGAATGTGCTGCCTAGGCACGGCGTCTATTCCGCCAAGCCGTCGGCTTTGGCAACTTCGTTTGTCGAGCCATCTTGGTAGGTAATCTTAACGTGCTCTACCTCGGACACCGCAACACCCGATGGGGGCTCCAAGCGCCATTCCGTCAGCGCGATATCCATCGTCGTGGGCACATCCCCTTGATCTTTGAGCTCGACCGACAGCGTCTTAAGCGACGCATCGAAGGTCACGCGCTCGATCTCTTCACCAGGAATGGAACCGCCGCTCAGCTGCAGCTGGACAAATCCATCGCGCGGATACCAATAGTCGCCCGGCGCGGCAACGGTATTGCCACCCGCGACCTTCACCGTCATTATCGGTAGGCTATCATCAGCCTCGAACTCCCATGCAGCGCCGCCGCGACCACCAAACGTCCAGATACAAACGGCAATCACCAGCACGGCAAGCACCGCAAAACCAATCGCGACAAGGCCATGGTGCGCACGGCTTTCCTCGGCCGATACATCCCATTGCGTCTCTCGATATAGATGCTTGTCTTCCATGTTCGCCTCCCCACAGGCACGCTCGTTAGGCCAATCGTACCCATTCGAGCTATACTTGAGCCCATTACATAAACGGGGAGCTTGCAGGACAAGACGGCAGGCTGAGACTGGGCGCGCCCGCCCTGACCCGCAAACCTGATATGGGTAATGCCAACGAAGGGAGCCGTGCCAATGAGCACACAGACCGAGCCCAAGCTCGTCACGCAAATCGACTTCGCCCGCGCCGGGCAGATCACGCCGCAGATGAAGGAAGTCGCCGAGCGCGAGCATCGCGACCCCGAGTACATCCGCGAGCGCGTGGCCGACGGCCGCATCGCCATTCCCGCCAACATCGTGCACATCAAAAAAGGCATGCGCGCCTTTGGTGTCGGCGAGGGCCTGTCTACTAAGGTCAACGTCAACCTGGGCATCTCGGGCGATAAAGCCGATGCCGCCGAGGAATGGAAGAAGGTCAAGATCGCCGAGGACTTTGGCGCCGACGCCATCATGGACCTTTCCAACTCGGGCAAGACGCGCCAGTTCCGCCAGCAGCTCATCGACGAGACGCCGCTCATGGTGGGCACCGTCCCCATGTACGACGCCATCGGCTACATGGAAAAGCCGCTGGTCAAGCTTACCAAGGATGACCTGTTCGAGGTCGTGCGCGCGCACGCCGAGGACGGCGTGGACTTTATGACCATCCACTGCGGCATCAACAAGTCGGTCACCAAGACCTTTAAGGAGACCGGCCGCTTGATGAACATCGTGAGCCGCGGCGGCTCGCTGCTGTTTGGCTGGATGGAGGTCACCGGCAACGAAAACCCCTTCTACGAGTACTTTGACGAGCTGCTCGAGATCTGCCACGAGTACGACGTGACGATTTCGCTCGGCGACTCCTGCCGCCCGGGCTGCCTCTACGACTCCAACGACGCCACCGAGACCGCCGAGATGATCGAGCTGGGCAAGCTGTGCAAGCGCGCTTGGGCCGCCGGCGTCCAAGTCATGGTCGAGGGCCCGGGTCACATGGCGCTCGACGAGATCGCCGCCAACATGAAACTGCAGAAGCGCCTGTGCCACAACGCCCCGTTCTATGTGCTCGGGCCGCTGGTGACCGATATCGGCGTGGGTTACGACCACATCACCGCCGCCATCGGCGGCGCTATCTCCGCCAGCTCCGGCGCCGACTTCCTGTGCTACGTGACGCCGGCCGAGCACTTGTGCCTGCCCAACGCCCAAGACGTGCTCGATGGCCTCATGGCCACTAAGATTGCCGCGCACGCCGCCGATATCGCCAAGAAGGTGCCGCACGCCCGCGACATGGACGACAAGATGGGCCAGGCACGCCGCAAGCTCGACTGGGACTCCATGTGGAAGTGCGCGCTCGACCCGGTCACCGGCAAGAAGCGCTACGAGGAGTCCCCCGCCGCCACCGAGGGCACCTGCACCATGTGTGGCAAGATGTGCGCCGTCCGCACCGTCAACAAGGTGTTCGAGGGTACGACGATCGATCTCGGCATGGAGGACTAACTCGTCACCGGAGCCACAATCAGTAACATGGTGTTCGTCAATTGTTGACGTGTGAACATTTGCTTACATTTGCGTAAAGATTGCATCGCCCGCCCGGGTTCGACATAGAGTCGGCCCGGGCATCTTTATAATGCGGGGTAAAAGACCCATTTGAATCCGACCGGACAAGGGAGCGAACATGGATCGCAGTAAGGTACCAGCCGTTCTATCCATCGCAGGATCCGATTCCAGCGGCGGCGCCGGCATTCAGGCAGACATCAAGACCATCACGGCGCACCGCCTGTATGCCGAGACGGCAATCACTGCCATCACGGCGCAAAACACACTGGGCGTTACCGCCGTGCAGAATATCTCCCCTGATATCGTCGCTGCGCAAATTGATGCCGTCTTTGACGATATTCGCCCGAGCGCCGTCAAGATCGGCATGGTCTCCTCTGTCGAGATTATCGAGGTTATCGCCGACCGCCTGAGCGCCTGGAACGCGACAAACGTGGTCGTCGACCCCGTCATGGTAGCCACCTCGGGCGCACGGCTGATTACCGAAGATGCCGCCGAGGCGCTCACCCGCCGCCTGTTCCCACTAGCAACCGTCATCACGCCCAATATTCCCGAGGCCATGGCCCTGCTTGACTACGAGGTCGACTCCGAGCGCACACAGCAAAATGCTGCCATGCTCCTCACCCGCCGCTTTGGTTGCGCATCCCTCGTTAAGGGTGGGCATCTTGTCAACGAGGCCAACGATGTATTGGCCGAACCCGCGCCACTCGATGACGAGGGCAACCACCTGGGCGATCCGCTCACCACGTGGTTCCGCCACAAGCGCATCGAGACCGGCAACACGCATGGCACCGGCTGCACGCTCTCGTCCGCCATCGCCTGCGCGCTGGCACAGGGCATGGATCTTGCCGACGCCGTCAACGCCGGCAAGGCCTACCTAACCGGCGCTATCGCCGCCGGCCTGGACATGGGCAAAGGCTCCGGCCCCGTCAACCACATGTGGCAGTATTAAGATTCGCAGCCCAAAACCACCGCAAAGGGGACAGGCACCTTTGCGGTGGTTCCCACAAACATCTCGATCTGTAACAGTTAGAGCCCATTTTTCGGCTCACCTGTTACAGATCGAGACATTCAAATTCCGCTGAGAAGATAATCTCGATCTGTAACAGCAACTCGGCAAAATCGACCCTAGATGTTACAGATCGAGACAAACGACCGATATCGACCTAAATAATCTCAATCTGTAACATCTAGCCCGTCTTCGGCCTTAGAACTGTTACAGGTCAAGACAAACAAACGAAACAAGCCACCGCAAAGGAAACTTTTGTGGTGGCTTGGGGCCGTGCTACTCACCGAGCATCTCTTTGAGCTTGGCTGCCACGGCGTGACCCAGGCTCTCGTGGCTTTCGGGCATCATATGCAGATAGTCGATATCGCCCGGCTCGGCAAACTCGGCGGCATTCAAAAAGTCGCAGCCAAACTGCTCGGCCACGTGCGCATAGTACTCGCCAAAATGCTCAGATGCCTCAACGGAATGCTCGTCAAAGTCGGTCATATACACATCGGCGATCTGCGGCTTGATCTTGATAGGAGCCATCAGCAGGATGCGCGGGCAAGGCGCAGCGTCGGTCCACGGAAACGCGCGGACGGCGCGAATCAGCGCCATGGCGCCACGGGCGATATCGGAAGCTGTCACGTTAAAGACCGTCTTACAGTCGTTGGTGCCCAGCATGATCACAATGGCGTCCAGCGGCTTATGGGCCTCGAGCAGCATCGGAAGCGCGCGAATACCGTTGAGGTTAGTGTCCAGATGGCACATGTCGTCGCGTACCGTCGTGCGGCCGTTGAGGCCTTCTTCAATTACATGCCAGCCCTCGCCTAAGTCACGTTGGACCACGCCACACCAGCGCACATCCTGCGCATAGCGCACCGCGGTACCGTCGCGCATGCCCGCCGGATCGTAACCATAGGTGTTGCTGTCACCAAAGCATAGAACGTTTTTCATCGTAAGCTCCCCACTCAATAAAAAGCCGACGGGAGCAGCCCCCGTCGGCTCGGTATATCGCATCACGCGCACCGTTTACAGGTACTTGCGCCAGTCGTCGTCATCCTCGTCATCCTCGGCAGCGGCCTGAGCCTGCTCGGCGGCACGGGCGGCTGCGGTGCGGGCGGCAACCTGAGCATAGGACTCCTCGTTGCGCTCGGGGAAGTTTGCCAGCACGTGCTCGAACTTGGCGAAGTCCTCGTCCCAGCGCGTAGAGGGCACGGCAAAGAAGACCTGCTTGACCTTGAAGTCGCCCGACGCGAGCTCCTTGCGGAAGAGCTCGGCCACGGCCTCGGCATCAAAGCCGTTGTTGTCGCAGCCCCAAGCACCCAGCACGAGCTTCTCGCGACCAAGCTCATCGCAGATGGCGAGCACAAAGCGAATGCGGTCGCGCAGGGCATCCAGCAGAGCATCGTCGCTCACGCGATACTCCTGGCGGGCGCGCCTAACGTTGGGCGCGGCGGCCACGATCACGTCGGCGTATGCATGCACGTGGTTGCGGTCGAAGCGCACCGCAGGCACCACCAGGGCGCGGTTACGATAGAGCTCGCAGTTGATGTTGCGGCGACGGTTCTCGCCGTACCACTTACGCTGCCTATCGAGAACGTTGTACAGATACGAATCGGCGCACAGCGTGGCCTCCTGGCCCAGATAACCCTGAATATATCCACCGCCCGGATTGGTAAACGAGGCAAAGGCGAGCACGGCCATGTCGCAGAACTGCGCATAGCCGCGACCGTTATCGAGGATTGCCTGCGTGGCGGAGGCATCAAGCACAGTGACCTCGGGCAGGACCGGAGCGGGCTCCTCAGCAGGCGCGGACTCAGCTTCGGCGATTTCCTCGGCAGGCTCCTCGACGGGCTCGGGCGCCGCCTTGGTCTCGGGCGCCGCCTCGACCTCGGTAGTCTCCGCGTTCTCGACGTCCTCGGCGACCTGCTCTTCGGCGGCCACAGCACTCTGAACCTTGGCCTTCATCGCCGCGACAAAGCCGGCAGGCATACCGTCAAACTCGCGAACACCGGCGAGCGAACGCTCGATATCCTTGGCGCACGCTTCGGACACAGTTGCCACGTGACGCTCGGCGGCCTTGGCACGGGCCTCGCGCTTGGGATTGGGCTGACCCGCTCGGTTGGACCTGCGGTTACGGTTCCTGTTGTCGACGTCTGCCATACGTGGCCACCTTTCCTGTCGCTGCCGCTATCGGCTTTTCCCATCCATGATACCCCGCCGCGTACAAAAAAGACGGCCCCGAAGGACCGCCTTTCACATCGTTTTACCGCGTCCGACAAGAAACGCTGCAATCCCCCGCGCTAGTCGCGACGACCGAGGATGTTCAGGATGCGCAGGAACACGTTGATGATGTCCACGAACAGGCTGGATGCCATGAGCACGGCGTTGGGCAGCGTGGGCGGCACCGTCGTTGCCACATAGGTGTCGTAGCCGATGAAGCCGGCAAACACCACGATCACGATCAGGTCGGTGATGGACTGCGAAACGCCCATGAACATCAGCACGATCTCAACCAGAATAGTGGCGAGCAGAATGCCAAAGCCGATGCCATATACGCGCTGGAAAAACTTGGGGAACGTCACGCCCAAGGCGCCAAAGACAAAGGTGATGGCGGCCGTGGCGATAAAGGCAGTGTTGATGGTAGGCAGGTCGTAGTTGGCAAGGCCAAACGACGCGGTCAGGCCAAAGGTACTCGCAAAGATTACGTAGCCCACAAGGGACAGGCCCACGGACTGCTTGCCCGCAGCAGCCGACATCATGACCATGCCGACGATGGTTAAAATAAACGAGCCAAAGACCAGCGGTAGGGCGGCGCCGCTCATCATCATGCGCGCAAACGACATGGTGCTCGTAAAGTAAACACCGGCGCCCATGGCGCAAAAGCCCAAAAAGATCAGAGCAGACATGACAAGGTTGTACGCGCGCGGCGACATCTCCTTGGCACGGCTTGCGCCGGTCTCGATGGGGCCATTCTGATAGCCCTGGATATCGTTCATAATTTCGTCCTTTCAAAAAGCACCGCGACGGCGCCGTAGCTGACAAGTTTCCTGCCATTGTACCCGAACGCCACGCGTTCTTACCTGCGGCGCTCGCTCTCGAGTGTTCGGTCGAACGCCCACACCCACCAACGCATCACGTGTGCCTGCGAGCCATCCGCCCGCTCGCGCGTCTGGTCCTCCAGATACAACTCGGTCGCGTGCCCGCCAAAACGCACCTTATAGGTTGCCGTACGAATGCCGTGAACCGTCAGGCCAAACCCAGTGGTCGAGACAATCTCGTCAATCGTAAAGCAACGACCGTCGACCCAGCAGACGGTGACCGGCACGACCTGTCCGCCCGCGAGGATGCGAGCCACGACGTCCACATACTGCTTGTGCACGCGCCGAGTTTTGCCATCTGTCTGTCGATATTCCATGCCTCCTATTATCGAACGCATGTTTGCATGTTGTAAAGCGAACAGGCTGTGGTTTTGGGGTGTTGGGGCGCGCGCACGTGTCCTCATGGTGTGTTAGCAAAAAGAACACCCACGGTCAACAGGGCTAATATTCATTTTTAGTGCCAAAAAATTCACTGCTCCCATCAGAACTCGGTAAAGAAACCCGCAGGAGGTGATACGATTTATCATGTTTCTGTAACGTGCCTGCAAACTTCGAGAAAGCCCATATATGGACGTAACGTTCTCAACCTTCCTCGGCCAACTTGTGTCGAACCCAGTCCTTGCCGTCACCGTGATCCTCGCGCTCGGCGCCATCTTCGTCAATGGATGGACCGACGCACCCAACGCCATCGCGACCTGCGTCACTACGCGTTGCATGCCCGCCCGCGCCGCTATTCTCATGAGTGCCGCATTCAACTTCCTTGGCGTGCTCATCATGACGCACTTTAACGCGAGCGTCGCCAACACCATCTCCCATATTGTCGACTTTGGCGGAAACAGCACCATGGCGCTCGCCTGTCTGTGCGCGGCGCTGTTCTCCATCGTCGTCTACGGCGCCACAGCGTCGCGTTTTGGCATCCCCACCTCGCAAAGCCACAGCCTTATCGCCGGCCTGACCGGTGCCGCCATCGCCCTCGGCGGTGCGAGTAGCGTCAACGTCCACGAGTGGATGAAGGTCATCTACGGCCTGGCGCTCTCCATCGGTCTGGGCTTTGTCATGGGCTGGGTCCTGTGCAAGCTCGTCTCGATTCTTTTCGCCGCCGCCAACAGGCGACGTGCCAATGTCTTCTTTAAATACGCTCAGATCGCGAGCGCTGCGGCCATGAGCTTTATGCACGGCGCGCAGGATGGACAGAAGTTCATCGGCGTGCTCTTTTTAGGCGTGGCCTTTGCCAGCGGCCAGACGAGCGTCGGCGATGCCGGCATCCCCATCTGGATTATGCTGCTATGCTCGGCCACCATGGGCATCGGCACCAGCGTGGGCGGCGAGCGCATCATCAAGTCCGTTGGCCAGAGCATGGTCAAGCTCGAAAAGTACCAGGGCTTCTCCGCCGACCTGGCGGGCGCCGCGAACCTGCTGCTTGCCACCCTTACCGGCATCCCCGTGTCCTCCACGCACATCAAGACCTGCGCCATCATGGGCGTCGGTGCCGTCAAACGCCTCTCGGCCATCAACTTCGGCGTCGTCAAGGACATGATGTTCACCTGGTTCTTCACCTTCCCCGCCTGCGGACTCATCAGCTTTGTCATGGCCAAGCTGTTCATGATGTTCATCTAGTCAAACCGAACGTCCATCCGGACCGTAACACCTCGCCCACCCGTCTTCGCCTCGAAAGGACCCACTCATGGCAAAGAAACCCGATTCGTTCTACTTTGACAACTACGTCGCCTGCGCCGACCTTGCCGTCCAGGCCGCCGAGCTGCTCACCAAGATTTTCGAGAACTTCGATCCTGCAAAGATTCACGATATGCTCGACAAGATGCACGCGATCGAGCATGCGGCCGACAAGAAGCACCACGAGCTCGAAGACGCCTTGCTCACCGCCTTTATCACCCCGCTTGAGCGCGAGGACCTGGACCTGATGAGCTGCTCGCTCGACACCGTGCTCGACCGTATCGAGGGCGTCGTGCAGCGCGTCTACTTCACCAACATCCAGAGCATCCATCCCGATGCCATCGTGATCGCCCACAAGGTGACCGACGCCTGCCGCGCCATGAAAGACCTGATGGTCGAGCTGCCTAACTACCGCAAGTCCAAAACGCTGCGCGAGCTCGTCATCCAGATCAACACCATCGAGTCCGAGGCCGACGAGCTCTATATCAACGCCATGCGTAACCTGCACGTTAACGGCAAGGACCCGCTCGAGGTCATCGCTTGGCGTGACGTGTACGCCTTCCTGGAGTACTGCGCCGACTGCTGCGAGAATGTGGCCGATGTCGTGGATTCGATTGTCATGAAGAACAGTTAATTGGGGGTACATGTCCCACCGGTCGCGGGCCCGGCCACTAATAACCTTTTTCACTCCGGCTGCAAGCAGAGTCGTTCAAAAGGTTATTAGTGGCCGGGCCCGCTCCCTTATGCACCACCATTGGGAACTTTGGCTGATAGATTTAGCGCGACGGGGGTTTGGCTGAAGGGACCTTTGGTATCCGTTCGGACACTTTGGCCCTTGATGAGCGTTTGGCTGATTGCTGCTTTGGGTACTCTTTGGGTTACTTTTGGTTTGTTTGATTTTTAATTTTAGGAGGGCTTGTATGTCTTATTTGGATCTGGCTCGTGGTCGGTATTCTTGTCGTTCTTTTGAGGACCGTCCTGTTGAGCAGTCGGTAGTGGATGCCATTGTTGAGGCGGGGCGGATTGCTCCTTCTGCTTGTAATAATCATCCAGCCCGTGTGATGGTGCTGGATACGCCTGAGCTTCTGGAGAAGGCTGCTGCTTGTCAGCCTCGGTTTGCTCGTGATGGGTCCATCTTTGGGGCTCCGCTTGTCTTCCTTATTTGCAGCGTTACCGATGATGCTTGGGTGCGCCCGTATGACCAGATGAATTCCAGTGAAATCGATACGTCCATCGTGTGCGACCAGATGATGATGGAGGCCACCGAGCAGGGCCTGGGAACGTGCTGGGTATGCCATTTTAAGCCTGAGGTGGCACAGGAGCAGTTCAACCTGCCCAAGGGCGTCTATCCCTATCACATGCTCGTCTGTGGCTATCCCGCCGACCACATCGCCGATCCCGAGCATCGCGAGGCCCGCACCATTCCCCTCTCCAACTTCCTCCTCAAGTAGTTTTTAGACATACCTTAGAATCTACCTTTTACCACGCGCCCTTCGCCGAGTTCTGTCCTATCGCATGCAGAGCTCGGCGTTTTGTTTCCCAACCCGTATACAGCCACAAAAAAGGAGCCCGCAGGTGCGAGCTCCTCTTAAGGACACTAGATTGTAGCTCTGATGCTAGTCCAGGTCGTCGGCGGCAAAGTTGTCGATCGGGGCGAAAGGATCGGCCACGGGGACAACCGGGTCAGCGACGGGCAGCGGCTCGGCGGGAACAGTCACCGCAGGAGAAGCGGCGGAACCGACCGGCGTGGAGGCCATGAGGTCGGCCGGGAAGGAGTTCTGGGCATCGTCCATAAAGTGCTGGATGAGCTTGAGGTACTCGGCCTTGAACTCCTCGCGGGAAGCCTTCAGACGGTCGATTTCCTCGAGCTCGGCCTGCTTCTCGGTCAGAGCCTGGCGGATAACCTCGCGGGCCTTGGCGTCAGCCTCGTTGCGGATACGCTCAGCGTTCTCGTTGGCATCGTTGACGATGGTCTCAGCGGTCTGCTGGGCAGCGATCAGGGCGGCGGAAATCTGGCGCTCCTGAGCGGAGAAGTCAGGGGCGGGAGCAGCCACGGGGGCGGCAGGAACGGCCTGGGCGGTGGCATCCTGAGCCTGGGCAAGCTGAGCCTGTGCGTCGGCAAGCTGCTGCTCGGTAGCAGTCAGGCGACCCTTAAGGTCGACAATCTTAGCGAGCATAGCGTCAACCTCGGAGGACAGCGTCTCCAAGAAGACGTCGACCTCGGCAGGATCGTAGCCACGCTTGGCCTCAGAGAAAGTCTGAGCCTGGATGTCTGCAGGGGTAATAGCCATAACAAGTCTCCTTTTTCATCGCCTCGGCGTACACGCCCGACGTAAGTTACTAAGTCAGTTCTATACGAGTATACCTATAAGAAGCTGCAGAACCAGCCTCTGCACCAACTGCAACGCAATAATCGCAACGACCGGCGAAAAATCGACACTGCCCATCGGCGGGATGAAACGACGGAACAGGCCGAGCCACGGACCGCACACGCTATCGAGCACCGCAGCAATATCCTGAAGCAAACCGCCCTGCTTCATGGGAATCCACGTCATAAAGCAGTAGACGACAATGAGCGTGGAATAGAAGTTGAACAGCGTGTTGACCAGCTGGACGATAGTGTAGATGTTGATGGGAATCTCCTCGTCTTGTCTTTACTTAAGGTAGCCGTCGGCACGAAGCTTCTTGAGATCGGAATCTTTGACCTCGCAACCGGCGGGCAGCACCATGAACACGCGGTCGCCTACCTCCTTGACCGTGGCGCCCAGACCGCAGGCAAAGCCGTAAGAGAAGTCCAAGACGCGCTTGGCAACTTCGGTGCGTACGCCCACAAAAATCAGTGCGACAGGCTGCTTGGTGCGAACGCGGCGCACTACGGTCTCCACGTCGTCATAGCTCTCGGGGCGCAGGACATAGGCCGGCAGCTGCGGCGTGGCGTTGATGATATTGCTCGCATAGGCCGAGGCATCGCTCGGTGCAGGCGCGGGCGCAGCGGCGGCACGGGCGCGGGTGTTCTCGGCGTAGCTCGACGGCGTGTCATAGGCACCAGGACGATAACCGCTCGCAACGCTGTCCTGCGAGCGCGAAGGCGGGTTATACGTCGTGGCATGACGGGAGTCATCGCCGACCAGCTGACCGGAGCGCGTATACACGGCAACCGACTCAGCTTCACCGCGGCGCGTCTGGCCAAGCAGGCCGTTGCTCGGCTCGTCTTGGGTGTAGAAGCCCTCGCCCGAAGCACCGCTGTAGCCGTTGCCCTGATAACTATCGTCATAGCCGTCATCGTAGCCGTAGTCGTCGTCCTGGCCATAACCCTGGTCGTAACCCTGCTGGCCGCCCAGGTGCATCTTATTTTTAATCTCGTCAAGGAAGCCCATGGTTGTGTCCTCTCGCGGTTTAGTGCAGGCGCCCCGATAATCAGTGCGCACTTCAGAGCCTTATTTTACTGCAAACTCCGGGCTAAATACTACCCTGCCCAGGCGAACGAGCGTAGAGCCCTCCTCAAGGGCAGGCTCAAAGTCCTCGCTCATGCCGCAGGAAAGCTCAGGCAGGTTCAAATCGGGATGCGCCGCCTCCAGCTCATCCCTCAGCTCACGAAGCCCCGCAAAGGTGCGGCGTGCCACATCCTTATTCCCCCGGGGCGCCATAGTCATAAGCCCCTGTACGCAAATTCCCTCAAGTTCCGCAAGCTCACCCGCGGCGGCGCGAATCTCATCGGGCGAAAAGCCTCCCTTCGACTCCTCACCACTCACATTGACCTCGATGAGCACACGCTGGGGGCCGGCGAGCTCGCCTGCCTCAATCTTGCGGACAGCACGGCTCGAGATCGCCTGTGCCAGATGCAGCGAACCCACCGAGTGAATCAGCTCGGCTGAGCCCAGCACCGCATTGATCTTATTGGTCTGCAGGTTGCCGATCATATCGAAGCGCACCTCGGGCAGCTCCGGATGCTCCGCCAGACCCGTGAGCTTGCGAACCAGCTCCTGCGGGCGGTTCTCGGCAAAATGGCGATACCCCGCCTGGATGGCGGCAACGGTCTCATCGACACCAACGGTCTTGGACACGGCAATGAGGCGCGCGGCGTCGTGGGGGCGGCCCGCGCGATCGAGCGCCGCATAAAAACGTTCCAGAATCTGCTCGCGGCGAGCGCGCATCAAGTCCAAATAGTTATCCATTGCCAATCGCCTCCGCTGACAGCCAAACAAGTAGTCCCATGCTAACGCAAGAGCGCGGCCCCGCATGTGCAAGGCCGCGCTCACTTAGGTATTTACAATCTTTCGACGAACGGGGTCACTTACTCCTCGTCGTCCTCGCCATCGTCCTCGTCCTCAAGATGATCGAGCAGGTAGCGAAGACCCTCGCTGACCTCGTTAGCGGGCACCTTGGCAACGTAGCGAGCGTCGACGGCGGGCCTCATGATAACACCCTCGCCCGAAGGCACGCGCATGCTCTCGAGCTCATCCTCGTCCACACGGGCGATATCGCCGGCGTTCATACGCTGACCAGTCAACAGGAAGGTCAGACGGCAAGCGGCATCGATGGAAATCGAAGCGATGCGATCGAGGTAGCGCGAAACCATGATAGCGCGGCGCAGGTCGTCATAGTTGCTGTCGTCGTCCATAAAGTCGCCCGTATCCATACGGTTAAAGGTGCGGAAGAACTTCTCGTAGGCGGCGTGCACCGGCTCGTCCTCGACGGCCAAGTTGCAGATGATGGACATGTCATTGGTGACGAGCGCAGAAAGCGAAGAGCCCAGCACCTGGTAGACAGCCTCAGCCTCGGCCTCGACCGTGCCGACAAGCTCCTTGGGCAGCGAGATGTCGGCCTTGATCATATGACGCGTGGCGCGGCAGATCTGGCGAACCTTATCGGTCATGCGCTGCAGGTTAAAGTCGACGTAGATAATCGTCTGCAGCAAGCGGAAGTCGGAGGCGACCGGCGACTGCGTAGCGATCAGGTTGTAGCACACGGCCTCCAAGTTGGCGCAGCGCGCGTCAATCGAAAGCGTGCGCTTCTTGGTCTTGGTGGCGAGCTTGCGGTCGTCGGTCACATAGGCCTTAACGGCATCGTGGAGGGCCAGATCGACGGCCTCGTAGATGCTCAGCATCTCGTGGCGGGCCTCGATGAGCTGACGGGAAAACAGTTTACGCATGGTTCACTCCAATCAGTTGGGTGCGGTCATGCCGCCCGCACAGTGAATACGCACCGGACCAGGTCCGATCGGCTTGGGACTAGTCGCACCGATCAGCCAAAGCGGCCGGTGATATAGTCTTCCGTCCGCGAGTCCACCGGGCTGGTGAAGATCGCGTCGGTTTGACCATACTCGATGAGCGTGGCGGGCTCGCCGGCAACTTCCTGCAAGAAGAATGCGGTGTAGTCGCTGATACGAGCTGCCTGCTGCATTGAATGCGTGACGATGATGATCGTCATCTCGGGCGCCAGCTCAGCCATCAGATCCTCGACCTTAGAGACGGACGTGGGGTCGATGGCGGAGCAGGGCTCGTCCATCAGGAGGACATCGGGTTGCACCGCAAGCACGCGCGCGATGCACAGACGCTGCTGCTGACCGCCCGAGAGCGCCAAACCATCCTTGTTGAGCTGATTGGATACCTCTTTCCAGAGGTTGGCGCGCTTGAGCGATTCTTCCACGATGTCATCGAGGTCGCTTTTGCTAGTCACGCCCTGCAGACGAGGGCCAAAGGCGACATTCTCGTAGATGGATTTGGGAAACGGGTTGGGCTGCTGAAAAATCATGCCCACGCGGCGACGGAGGTCGACCGGGTCGACGCCCTCGGCATAGATATCGTTGCCGTCGAGCGTCATGGTGCCCTCGACGCGCGTGCCCTCGATCAGGTCATTCATGCGGTTGATGCAGCGCAAAAACGTCGACTTACCGCAGCCCGAAGGGCCAATGAAGGAGGTGATAGCGTTTTTAGCGATGTTGAGGTCGAGCCCCGTCAGCGCATGAAAGTCACCGTACCAAAAGTTGAAATCCTTGGCCGTAATGGCCGCTTGCTCCGGCGTGGGAGCGGACTGATAAACGGACATGGGACTCCTTAACTAGCGACGCTTGCGCGACAGGAAGCGCGCAAACAGGTTGAAGGCCAGAATGATCACCATCAGCAAGAGCGCGGTGCCGTAGGCTGCGTTCATGTTGATGCCGTCGTTGGCAAGCAGGTACAGGTGAACGGTCATGGGGCGGCCGGAATCGAGCGGCGAGATAGGTAGATTGATGGCCTGGCCCATGGTGTAGAGCACCACGGCGGTCTCGCCAATGGCACGGCCGATGGCAAGGACAATGCCCGTGGCAATACGGCCAAAGGCAGAAGGAAGCACGATCTTGGAGACAACCTGCCACTTGGTGGCGCCCAGGCCGTACGCGCCCCAACGGATATAGCGCGGGACGGCGCGAATGGCCTCTTCGGTGGTGCGCATGACGATGGGAAGCATCAAGAGCGCGAGCGCCAGAGCGGCCGAGACCATCGAAAGGCCCAGGCCCATGGCCTCGACAAACAAGGCGTAGCCAAACAGGCCCATAACGATGGAGGGCACCGAGGCCAAAGCGTCAGCAGCGTAGCGAATGAGCTCGACGATCTTGCCCTGCTTGGCGTACTCGGCCAGATAGACGGCTGCCAGCACAGCGATCGGCGTGCAGATAAGCATGGCGAGCGCCGTCACATAGACGGTCGAGACGATCGTAGGCCAAATACCGCCCTCGGCGTTGACGCCCTGGGGCCAACCGAAGATAAAGTCGAGCGAGATGTGTGGCAGGCCGTTGATGACCACGTAGGCGATGATAGCGACCAGCACCAGCGTGGTGATGTATGCCGCGGCACGGAACACGCCAAGCATGATCTTGTTGGACAGGTCCTTGTTGATGCGGCCCTTCTTGCCGTGGGAAAGGGCACGCTTGATGCGCTCGCGCGACGAGGTCGTATCGACCGTCGTGTCAACGGAATCGGACATAGCCTACCCCCTCTTCTTCTTGGAAACCAGGCGGACGATGCCCACCAGCGTGGCGGAAATGATAAACAGGACCACGCCCATGCCGAACAGCGCCGAGCGATGCAGACCCGAGGAATAGCTCATGTCGAGCGCAATCTGGCTCGTGAGCGTCGAGATGGGGCTCGCAATGCTGTCGGGAATAACCGGGGCGTTACCCACGACCATGAGCACGGCCATGGTCTCGCCGATGGCACGGCCCATACCCAGCACGATGGCATCCACGATACCCAGCTTGGCGGCAGGTAACACGACCTTATAGATAGTCTGCCACTTGGTGGCGCCCATGGCATACGATGCCTCGCGAATGCCCATGGGAATGGAATTGAGAGCATCGATGGTAAGCGTCGTGATGGTGGGCACGATCATAATGGCGAGCACGAACCACGCCGTCAGCGCGCCAAAACCAAGACCGCCGGTCAGTTGTGCGATAAACGGGCGGATGATGATCATGCCAAAGAAGCCATAGATGATAGAAGGGATGCCGGCCAACAGGTCAACGGCAGGGCTGATGAGCTTGCGCACGCGCTTGCTGGCGATCTCGACCAGATACACGGCCGTGCCCACGCCTAGGGGCACACCCATGGCGAGCGCGCCGACGGTCACCAGACCCGAGCCGGCAAGCAGCGACACGATGCCGTAGTGACCCTCAGAGGGCGCCCACGTAAAGCTAAAGAAGTCCGCCAGACCGATGTCGGTAAAGACGGGCAGCGCCGAGTACGTGGTAAAGACAAAAATCAGGATGACGGTAACAACCGCCAAGAACGCGCAGGCAAAGAAGATCCACTGCAGCGCCTTCTCCTTGATATAGGTGCTGCGCGATACGAGCGCCAGCTCGCGCTTCTTGGGCGCCTGACCATTCTGCTCAGTCTGGGAGTTTTCCTGTGCTTCCATGCTACTCACTCCCCTTCTCGTCGTTGGTGACGGGGATAAAGCCCGCCTCGCGAATCTGCTTGTCCATCTTTTCGGACGTCACATAGTCGATGTAATCCTGCGCCTGCTGCGAAGGCGCACCCTTCACAAAGAAGTAAAGGTCGCGTGAGATGGGATAGCCGCCGCTCGCGACCGTCTTCTCGGACGCCTCAACATGATTGACCGAGACGGCCTTGACCGAGGTCTTGGCGTTGAGGCTATCGACGAAGCCCAGCGAAATGTAGCCAATGGCACCGTGCGAACGAGATACCACGTCGCGCACCTGGCCCGTGCCCGAAAGAACGGCCGAGCGGCGATCGAACGGGGTGCCGTCCATCACGATGGTGCGGAATGCTTCACGCGTGCCGGATGCCTCGTCTCGGTTGATGACCTGAATCTTCAGGTCCTCGCCACCGACCTCTTTCCAATTAGTAATCTTGCCGGCATAGATATCGCGGAGCTGCTCGGTCGAGAGGTTATCGACCGGGTTATCGTCGTTCACGATGACCGCGATACCGTCGTGGGCAATGACGATGGGAGTCAGGCCCAGATCCTGTTCGTCGGCATTGAGTCCACGGGAGGAGCTGGCGATATCGGCCGTGCCAGCGCTGACGGCTTCGATGCCAGCGGAAGAGCCCAAACCGGAAACGAGCACGTCGATGCCGGTCTCCTCCTTAAAGCCCTCTGCCGCAATCTCGGCGATAGGAAGGCAGGTCGTGGAGCCGGCCACAGTAATGGAAGAGGTAGAAGATCCCGAAGAACAGGCGCACAGCGTAAGCGTAAGCACAGCGGCGCTCAGGACCGATACGATCTTTCTCATAGCATCACGCCAATCGCGGCATGGCGCCCACAGGTGCCGTCCTCGTTACGGTAGGAATAAAAGCGGTCGTTATGACGCACAGTCGAAAGCTGGGTATCCACGATATTATCCGCGTCCACACCGATATCTACCAACGCCTCACGAATGGCGGCAGATAGATCGAGCATGCGAGAAGCGCCCGCATCGATGCACGAAAACTCGGCGGCAAAGCGATCCATGAGCTCTTGGGAAACCTCGTACTCGTCACCCAGGATATGGGGCCCGATATAGGCGGAAACGTCGCTCGCATCGCAGCCGGCAGCATCGCAAAGCGCCTGGCACGCCTTGGCAGAAATACGTGCAATCGTGCCCTTCCAACCGGAGTGCACCACGGCAAATCCGCCGGGGGCCACCAGCACCACGGGTACGCAGTCGGCAAAGCAGAGCAGTACGGGCACGTTATACGCCGTACAGACGATGGCATCGCAGCCCTCGGCAATCTGCTCGCGAACAGCCTCAAGATCGTCGGCGCCGTTCGAAGTCACCGTAACGATATGGTCACCATGTACCTGATTGGGCACGAGCAGATTATGCTCGCACTCAGTGGCGTCCATAGCTTCGAGCGCTCGACGACGATTTTCTTGAACTGCAAAGGGGTCATCGCCTACATGCGAGCCCAGGTTGAGCGAGGAGTACGCATCTTCGGAAACACCACCGGTGCGCTCTGTAAAGGCAAAGCGGACATCGGATGTCGCGCCCTCCACCAACGTAACTCCATCATGGTCGACACGCGAAACGTTGTCCGCACGTGCTGCCATACTAAAGCCTCCTAATAACACAAGTACCGCGGCGTCGCCGCGCAGTCCGCGTTTATACGGCTGTCATACTTCCTTAAAAGGATACCCGCAGCGGTAGGGACCAAACGTAAAGGGAACGTAAGGAGATTGGAGGCTTTCGTTTACAAACGAGAAACAAAACGGGGCGCATCCAAATGGACACACCCCGTGCAGGTCGTTGAGAAAAACGAACTAGAAGCTACCGCGCTTTAGGAAGTCGGGAAGCTCGAACTGGTCGTTGCCAAAGTTGGGCAGCTCGGTACCACCGACGTTGCGGGTCGGAGCGGCCTGAGCCGGGCTGGCAGCCGGAGCGGTGCGCTGCGGCTCAGCGGAGGCAGCGGCCTTGCTCTGAGACTGCTGAGCAGCAAAGAGTTCATCCTGACGGTTGACGTTGGAGTCGGAGAAGCCCGTAGCGATGACGGTGATACGCACCTGATCGCCCAGGGACTCGTCGACAACGGTACCGAAGATGATGTTGGCCTCGGGGTCGACGGCGTTGGCGACAACGTCGGCGGCGTCGCTGATCTCCTGGATGCCCAGGTCCTTGGAACCGGCGATGGAGAGCAGCACGCGCGTGGCACCATCGATGGAGCTCTCGAGCAGCGGGCTGGAGATGGCCTGCTGGGCAGCGTCGACGGCACGAGTATCCCCAGAAGAGGTACCGATACCCATCATGGCGGTACCGGCCTGCTTCATGATGGTCTTAACATCGGCGAAGTCCAGGTTGATGATACCGGGGACGGTGATGAGGTCGGTGATGCCCTGGGTGCCCTGGGAAAGGACGCCATCGGCAATCGCGAAGGCCTCGAGCATGGTGGTCTTCTTCTCGGCGATGTCGAGCAGCTTATCGTTAGGGATGACGATCATGGTGTCGACGCAATCGGAGAGGGTCTTGATGCCCTCCTCGGCGCTCTTCTTGCGCTTGCGGCCCTCGAAGGTGAAGGGCTTGGTCACGACGGCGACGGTCAGTGCGCCGACCTCGTTCATCGCGATATCGGCAACGATGGGAGCAGCGCCGGTACCGGTGCCACCGCCCTCACCGCAGGTGATAAACACCATGTCGGCGCCAGCAAGCGCCTCGGCAATGTCGTCGCGGGACTCATCGGCAGCCTTGCGGCCAACCTCGGGGTTGGCGCCGGCGCCCAAGCCGCGGGTAAGGTCGGTGCCGATGTGCACCTTGATATCGGCATCAGAGATCGCGAGTGCCTGAGCATCGGTGTTGATGGCAACAAACTCGACGCCGCGGATGCCCTCTTCGATCATTCGATTGACCGCGTTGGTACCGCCGCCGCCGACGCCGACCACCTTAATGACGGCAAGGTAGTTGTTGATCTCTGTCTCGTGCATGTCGGTCCTCCGAACAAAGGTTATAGCCATAGCATGGGTCGACCCCTGCGCACATTAACCTTCAGGTTGAAAGTAAATGCAAAGGTAAACCGTTTTATGTTTGCACATTATGAACGTATCAGTCAAATAATTGACCGTGAAAACCAAACAAACCAGATAAACGGCGTGGTATGGCCCCTCAACAAAGCATCAACCAGCGCTACGAGGTCGGAGCATTCCTAAATGTGTAGTTGCCCGGAGAGCGCACATTGATATACGTTACGCCCTCTACCTGCGAAAGCAACTTGGTGACTACGCGTTCCTTCTTGGCGATATCGTCCGAATCGCCCAGCGACACCTCAATGCCGTTATTGAGGTTTGCCGAGATGGCTTCGACCGAAGGCGTAGAAATATCCTTGACTTGTCCCAAGAACTCGCTCGAAAAACCACGCACATAATCCAGGCCGGCCTTAACGGCCTTGGAGTTCACCGCCTGGCCGGAAACCGGAGCGACATCCGCCGAGACATCAGTCAACAACACCGCGCCATAATGCTTGGCGAGCGCCAGCGCGGCATCGATTCCGGTCAAGGTATTTGAGCCCTGCCCTGTCGTGATGACGTTGCCCTGGTCGTCCACTTCGACCGACGTCGACAGCGGGGCGATCCAGGTGTCATCGTCTCCGATAGCCCAGGCAAGGTCGTCGGAGCTGATATACGCAATGGCGATAACTTTACGCTCCGTCGGCGTGATGATAAGCGTATGGGGAAACTGGCGCTGGACATCCACGCCCGAAACCCACGGGTTCTGCTTGAGATCCTCGGTAATCTGGTCGGGATCGACGTTAAAAAGCGACGTTCCCTCGGGCAAGTCGATCAGCTGGATAGCATCGTGCTTCGTCACATGCTCGCTGCCTTGAATCTGAATATCAGTGGCAGTAAACAGTCCAGAGTTGATCACCACGATGGCAACGACGACGAGCACGGCCAAGACGGCCAGAACGCCGCCCACGATTTTGCCTTTGCCTGTAACGACAGAAGCGGCGTCTGATGTTTTATTTGCCATCGCTCCAAGTGAAGATAACGGGTTGAAACCTTTTTTACTCGAAGGCTTCTTGGCGGTAGCCGGCACCGATGTCAGCGAGCGCGGTTTCGATGCGCCCAGCGTGCGACCTGGACGCGCCGCTTTAGTTCCCGTCGAGGGCTTGGGAGCCGCCATGGGACGGGCAGGCTTGGCGCCCATAACAGGCTTTGACGTCATCGAGGGACGCGAGGACTTTTTTGCGGCCGGACGATTACCGAGCTGCGAGCCGACGACCGGACGACTGGTCTGTCGAGCATACCCGACAGACTTAGAGTGCGCGACGGTATTGCGTTGAGGTTTGGCAGGCGCGCCGGAACGCCCTCCGGCGCGGCGGAAGGTGGGTTTCGATGCTCTAGAAGCCGAGGAATTTAACTTCCGGTCTGAGCTCGATGCCATACGCCTCCCTCACCTTTCCGTGCACATGTCTAATAACCGCGGCAACGTCATCGGCCGAGGCAGTTCCGTTATTAACGATAAAATTAGCGTGAACGGGCGAAACTTCCGCGCCGCCAATCGAAAAACCCTTTAATCCACAATCCTCGATAAGCTTGCCCACACTCGCATCGGGCGGGTTGCGAAAGACAGACCCGCAGGATGCGCGACCCATGGGCTGCGTACGCTTGCGCCTCGTCAGGTACCGCTCCATGCGCTCGCGAATGTCGGCCTTGGGCGCCGGTTTAAGCTTGAACACGCACTCGAGGATGATCTCATTGCGGGGAAGGCTACATTCGCGGTAGTCCCAAGTGATCTCGGACCCCGCATAATGCTTGATACCGGATGCCGGGTCAAACGTTACGACATCCTCAACCAGCGAGCCAATCCACTCGGTCCGTGTGCCGGCATTCATGGATATCGCACCGCCGACCGAACCAGGAATGCCAACGGCAAACTCAAGGCCCGAGAGGCTACGCGACAGGGCATCGTTGACCAGGCGCGCA
Organism: Collinsella aerofaciens; assembly: GCF_964243765.1. Classification (GTDB taxonomy): domain Bacteria; phylum Actinomycetota; class Coriobacteriia; order Coriobacteriales; family Coriobacteriaceae; genus Collinsella; species Collinsella aerofaciens_BU. The sequence goes on from NZ_CAXTGI010000003.1 coordinate 199,901, forward strand.
AACATCACGCCCGCACCGACCGTCAGCGTACAACCGTCATCGGCAACAACCGTGCGCTGAAACTCACGTCCGAGCGAAATGACGGCACCGCGATAACCGCCATCGGCAACCAGCAGATTGGAGCCCTTGCCGATGATGACCCACGGCACCTGCTCGCGATCGAGCACCGCCACGGCGCGGCGGAGGGCATGATAGCTATGGCACGTCACAAAGAGGTCGGCCTTGCCGCCGATACGATAGCTCGTATGACGCGCAAGGCGCTCGTCCTCGATCACATCCGTGTCGATCATGCCCGAGAGCGCCATGACGGCGTTAAACAGACCCATTAGACTTAAGCGTCTTTCTTGGCAGTCAGATACTCAATGAACTCGGGACCGACGGTCGTAACGTCGCCGGCACCCATGGTGAGCAGCAGGTCGCCCTCGCCCACCATCTGCTCGAGCTCCTGATTGAGCTCAAGACGGCTGGAGCAGTACACGACCTCCTTGCCAGGATGCTTGGCGCGCACGGTATCGGCGAGCATCTTAGAGGTGACACCCGGAATGGGCATCTCGCCAGCCGAGAACACATCAATCAGCAGCAGTTTATCGGCATTGGCAAATGCATCGGCAAAGTCGTCGCACAGGGCCTGCAGGCGCGAATAGCGGTGCGGCTGGAACACGACATCGACGTGCTTGTAGCCCAGCGAGGAAGCGGCAGCAAGCGTCGCCTTGATCTCGGTGGGGTGATGGCCGTAATCATCGACCACGGTGATGCCATCGATATCGCCCACGTGGGTAAAGCGACGGCGGACGCCCTCAAAGCTCGAGAGCGCCTTGGCGGCGGCGTCGATGTCAAGGCCCAGGACATGGGCGACGGTGAGCACCGCCGTGGCGTTGAGCATGTTGTGGCGACCGGGGTTGCTCTTGATCTCCACAGCGTGCTCAGTGCCGTCCTCAAAGCGAACGATAAAGTCACTCTGGATGCCCTTGACATCCGGGTGCACGCAGACGATGTCGTTGCTCTCGGCAAAGCCGTAGGAAAGCACGTGACGGCCCGTCGACTTGGCGAGCTCGACCAGATGCGGGTCCTCGCCGCAGACGATGACGGTGCCGTCCTCGCCCACCAGGCTCATGAATTTGGCGAAAGTTGCCTCGATCTCCTCGATACCCGAGTAGTGGTCGAGGTGGTCGGCCTCGACGTTGGTCACAATGACCACGTTGGGGTTCAGGAACAGGAAGGAGCTGTCGGACTCGTCGGCCTCGGCGACAAAGTAGTCGCCCGAGCCGTTCTTGCCGTTCGTGTCATAGCCCTCGACGATGCCGCCGATCAAGAAGCTCGGATCCAGACCCATGCGGTCGAGCATGGTGGCGCACATCGAAGACGTGGTGGTCTTGCCATGCGTGCCGGCAACAGCGACGGTGGTGTAGCCGTGGCCCAAAGCAGAGAGCATCTTGGCACGGGGCCACACGGGAATACCCAGCTCGCGAGCGCGCACGAGTTCAGCGTTGGACTCCGGAATAGCGGTGGACACAACAACCACGTCGGGCTTGACCTCGTCGATCGTGGCGGCCTCATGGCCCACATGCACCTTCACACCAGCGCGGGTAAGCTGGCGGATATAACGTGACGTCTTAAGGTCGGAGCCGGTAACGGCATAACCGCGCTCGTGCAGAACGAGGGCGATGCCGCTCATGCCGGCGCCGCCGATACCGATAAAGTGGGCGCTCTTAAACTCGGGCGCGGAGGTTGCAGTCTGGGAATCAGCCATGTGCTCGTGTACTCCTTGCGTAAACACTGCCTGTAACCCGTTAACTGTACCGCACCTACCGCATCAGCGCGAGGGCGACCGACGATATCCCGTCTAACTAACGCAAACCCTCTACCGCATCCGCCAGAAGAGCGGCGGCCCTATCCTGAGCCAGACCACGCGCCGCCTGACGCATGGCGTCGCGTGCCGCCGCGTCATCGACCAGGTGCAGCAGCTCATCGGCAAAGGCAGAACCGTCGATATCGGCATCGGCGCAGAGCACGCCGGCCCCGGCGTCGACCAGATAACGGGCATTGGTGGTTTGGTGGTCGGCCGTCGCATGCGGGTACGGCACGAGCACCGAAGGCACGGCGAGCGCAGCGATCTCGGCCACGCTCGATGCGCCCGAACGCGATAGCACCAAATCGGCAGCAGCCAGCATGTCGCCCATGTTGTCGATGTAAGGCTGGACGCGGTAACGCTTCGCCTCCTCGGGCGTCAGCGCCAAAGCGCGCTCGGTCTCCTCAAAACCGTCGGCACCCGTCGAATGCAACACATAGAGGTTCTTGCGCGAAAGCAGCTCGTTTTTGAGCGAAGCCACGCGCTCGTTGAGGTGCTGGGCGCCAAGTGAACCGCCAAAGACGAGCAGCAGCGTAGCGTCCTCGGGAACGCCAAGTGCCTTGCGGCCGCGAGCGCGATCGCCCTCGATCACCGAGCGACGTACGGGGTTGCCGGTCATGAGCACGTGGTCAGGGTCACCTTCGCGCTCAAAGACCGAACGCGCTGCCGGCACCGAGATGCACACGCGGGCGGCGTGGGAGTTCATCATCTTGTTGGCCAGGCCCGGAACAGAGTTCTGCTCATGCAGCAGATACGGAACGCCTGCGCCCTTGCACCACCCCAGCAACGGAACCTCGACATAGGCACCAAAACCGATGGCGGCATCGGGCTTGCCGACCTTTGAGAAATGACTGGCGAGCGCACGCTTGGCCTTGTTGACACGCCACAGCGAGGTCAGCGCCGTCCAAGGACGGGAGCGGTCGAAGCCCGTAACCGTAATGGGCACAAAATCAAACCCAGCCTCGGGGACCAGACGACCCTCGAGCTTGCGCGACTGGCCCACGAACACAACGTGGTGGCCACGGTCACGCAGCTCTTCGGCCAAGGCGAGCGCGGGGTTGATATGCCCTGCCGTGCCGCCGGCTGCAATAGCAACGGTCATCTTATCGGTCATGGTAGTCCCTTCGTACACGCGGTCCCTGGTCGTCGGTGCGCAAACGCGCCGACGGGTCCGAGTTCAAATCGATTCGATTATATCCGCCGCCCGCGCTGCGAGGGCTGGGGCGCTGCGGACGACCTTGCGGAGCCGTTCGCGGGCGTGGACGGGCTGCCGGCTCGGTCGCAGAGCCATCCAGAACGGTAAAGCCGTTACGCGAAGATCGCTCGCCGCGCACGTGGGGCACGCCGGCGGTACTCTCATCCATAACGGCAAAGCTCTCGCGGCGACGGTCGTACTCATCGCGACGGGCGCTCTCGTACGAAACGCGCAGGATCAGACCGGCAAGCATAAGCGACACAATAATCGACGAACCGCCGTAGCTAATAAACGGCAGCGGTTTGCCCGTCATGGGAAACACGTTGAGGATGCCCAGCGCATTGATCAAAAACTGCACCGCGAGAATGACCGCGGAGCCAGACGCCATGAGCGCGCCCCGACGATCGGTCGCCTGCTCGGCAATGCGAAACGCCGAGTAGATCAGCATCGCAAACACCAAGAAGAACAGCACGGTTCCGACAAAACCGACTTCCTCGCCAATGATGGCCAGGATGTAGTCATTGTGCGCCTCGGGCAGATACGAGTACTTCATGGTTGAGTTGCCGATGCCACGGCCGAACAGACCGCCCGAGGCAAAGGCCATGATGGCAAGCGTGGCCTGATAGCCGTCACCATACTCATCAGCCCAAGGGTTCAAGGCAACCTGAATACGCACCATACGGTACGGCTCTGCGACAAGTGCAATCACGATCACGAGAATGCCGAAGATTAGCACGCCGATGATAAATCTCGGGTCGAGACCCGCAAACAACGCCATGCACATGAGGGTCAACAGGATGATCAGGACAGTACCGAAATCGGGCTGGATAAAGATCAGAAAGAGCGAAATACCCAGGTAGATGCCCATCTTGCGAAGGAATTCGTTGATGTTGCCACCGGGCGAAAAGAAGCGATCAAGCATGATGGCCGAATACGCAATGGCAAATGGCTTTAAAAACTCGGAAGGCTGGAACTGAATACCGGCGATGTTGAGCCAGCGCGTGGCGCCACGGCTGCCGCTGCCCACCAAGAACACCAGAAACAGTAGCCCTATCATGCCGATAAGGAAGATCCTAAGCACATCCTCCCCAAACCAGCTGTCCGGCAAAACGCGCACGATGGCAATCAGCGCCAGAACACCAACCACGGCAAACGCGGCCTGTCGACCCAGGAAAAACGTCGCCGAGCCATTCTCGTGCAGCGCCTCGACCGAAGACGCCGAGTACACCATCAGCAGACCAAAGCACACCAAAGTAAACAGGCAGGCCATAAATATCAGACGGGGGCGCATGATGCGGGCGGGAACGCCGGCAATATAGCGTTCGCTAAACGACTGCCCGCCGCGACCGGAACGCGGTGTGCTGCGCCGCGAGGAAGCACGGTCCGAGTCGGGCCTCCTCATACCTTGTCGGGGGCTCTCCTCTCTCACCGGCAACCCCTATTCCATTTGCGATTTCGCTGCAGCGGCAAGCTGAGCCACGTAGTCCTTAAACACGCGGCCGCGCTCCTCATAGCCCGAGAACTCATCGAACGAAGAGCAGGCAGGAGAAAGTAAGATCACGTCGCCACGGCTCGACAGCGAACGGGCAACGTCCACGGCATCGCGTAGGTCATCCGCTTGGGCGATATCCACATCGCCATCGACATCGGCCTCGTCCATAGCGGCGGTAAAGCGCTCGCGCGCATCGCCAAAGCAGACGACCGAGCGCACGTTATCCATAACGACGCGCGCGAAGTCCGTGAGCGGCGTGCCCTTATCGTGGCCGCCGAGCAGCAAGATCACGTTGTCATCGGGAAATGCCGTCAGTGCCTTCTCGACCGCGTCGGTGTTGGTCGCCTTGGAATCGTTGACGTAGCGCACTCCGTCAATCTCGCCGCACGGCTCCACGCGGTGCTCGAGCGGCTGGAACGAGGCCAGACCGCGGCAGACACCATCGACATCGGCACCGACTGCCAGGGCAGCCGTGGCAGCGCACAGGGCATTGATAACATTGTGATGGCCCGAGATCTTGAGTTCGGACGTGGCGACAAGCTGAGTCTCGACGCCCTTCAGGCGCACGACCATTTTGCCGTCGCGCACAAAGGCGGCGTCTGCACCCTCGGGCTCGTCAAAAGCGACCTTGCAGATGCGACGACCCGGCGTGTAGATGTACTCATCGAACTCGTGAATGCCGGCGTCTTCGACGTCGACGACCATCAGATCGTCATCGACCATATTGTCAAACAGTTTGATCTTGGCAAGCGCATAGTTCTTATGGCTCTTATGCCAGCCCAAGTGGTCGGGAGTGATGTTGAGCAGCACCGCCACGCGAGGGTGGAGCTCGGTGGTCGTAGCAATCTGATAGCTCGAGAGCTCAGCCACAAACCACTCGTTGTGGGCTCGGCCGTCAATCTCGTTGATAGGCGGCTCGCCGATGTTGCCGACAGCTACACTGGCCTCACCGGAAGCCTTGAGCAGATAATCGGTCAGCGACGTGGTGGTCGTCTTGCCGTTGGTGCCCGTGATGGCAATCCAGTTATCGGGCGACAGGCGATAGGCAAACTCGGGCTCACCCATAATCTGGGCGGCATGCTCGCGCCCGGCCTTAAAGAAGCCCGAGAACTCCGAGATGCCTGGGCACGTCACGCATACGTCATAGGCGCCCTCGACCTGTTCGGTCCCATAGACAAACGACGCACCGGCAGCCTCGAGCGCACGCGTGGCGTCATTGGGCTCAGAGGTGCCGCCGCCATACACGGTAACGGCGCTTACGCGCTCTGGATGTGCCAGCGCCCAGCGGGCGACATCGAGACCGGATTTGCCCTGACCCAAAACGAGCAGGCTAAAGACATCAGCAAGAGGCATGAAAGACCACTATCCCAACTGGAAGAACAGGGCAAGGCCAACGGCACCAAAGGCCGCAGCGATAATCCAAAAACGGATGACGACCTTGGTCTCGGCCCAACCCTTCTTTTCGAAATGATGATGGATGGGCGCCATAAGGAAGACGCGCTTGTGCGTAAAGTGGAAGTAGACAACCTGAATCATGACCGACAGGGTCTCAACGATAAACAGGCCACCGATGATGAGGGAGACGACCTCGGTGTTAGTCATGATGGACGTACAGGCAAACGCGGCACCCAGAGCAAGCGAGCCGGTATCACCCATAAAGATGCTCGCCGGATAGCAGTTGAACCACAGAAAGCCCAGGCAGGCACCGGCACACGCGGTGCAGAAGATGGACAGGTTCACGTCTCCGTGCAAAAACGCCATGGCAGCCATGGCGAGCATGGCGATCATGGAGGTGCCGCCAGCAAGACCGTCAAGGCCATCGGTCAAGTTCACGGCATTAGAAAGACCGGCAATCATCAGCCAGCAAAAGACAATATAGAGCCACGGGAACGAATAGCCGCAGATGGTAGTCGAAAGCACGCCAAGGTCAATCGTCAACCCACCGGGAAAACGAATCTCGGGGGCGACGCCGCACCAGTTGACGGCAAGTACCGTAAAGGTGACACAGATAATGGTTAGGCCGATCATCTTGGCATGGGGCGTCAGACCGAGCGAGCGCCCATGCGTAACGGAGGTCAGGTCGTCGATCAGGCCCAGCACGCCGGTCGCCAGCGTGGCGAGCAGCACGAGTACGAGCTCGGTGGTGAGCTTGCCCATCAGCAGGCAGGTCAGCGAGATCGCGACGAGGATGACAACGCCACCCATGGTGGGCGTTCCCTGCTTAACCAAATGACGCTTGGGGCCGTCGGCACGAACCTGCTGGCCGATACCCTCGACCTTGAGCAGCTTGATCCACCACGGCATGAGCAGCAGCGCAATGGCTGCGGCGATGCCAAGCCCCAAAAAAGCCTGATACGTTGGATACGAGGGATTGCCGAACATGGGCTAGCACACACCTTCCACAAAGCGGTCGAGCTCAACAAAGCGGGAACCCTTGACCAGTACAACATCATGTTTTTCAAGCGCGCCGCCCATGCGGTCGAGCACCTGCTGATAATCGGAGAACACCTGGATGCGGTCCTCGTCCATGCCCATCATGCGCGCGGCATCGGCCATAAGCTGGGCCAGCTCACCACCCACGCACGCCAGCATGTCGAGCTTCTTGGCGGCGGCATAGGCGCCCACGAGCTCATGCATGCGAGGAGCCTCATCGCCCATCTCGCCCATCTCGCCCAGGATCGCCATGCGAGACCCCGTGCACGAAAGCGAGCACAGCAGATCGAGGCCGGCTGCCATCGATTCGGCGCTGGCGTTATAGGAATCGTCGATGATGCGTGCACCGCTCTTGGCGCGCTTGATCTCCTGGCGGTGCCCGGTGATCGTAAGACCCCTAAAGGCAGCATCGATCTGCTCGGGCGTCACGCCCAGGCGATAGGCAACCGCGGCGGCCTTAACGGCATTAGGAACGGACTGCACGCCGGGGATGGCAAGCATGGTATCGATTGTCTCGCCCTGGCCAAAATCGAGCGTAAAGACCGGACGGCCCTCGTCATCAACGCGAACGTCGCGGGCGCGGACCTCATCATCGTCCGAGACACCGGCCAGCATCACGTCGATACCAGCAGGCTGGGCGAACGCATCGCGAATGAACGGCGTAAAATCGTCCTCGCCGCCCAAAACCAGCAGCGGCAAATAGTCGCCGGCGGCGCACATGCCCTGGACAATCTCGGCCTTAGCGCGGGCGATGTTCTCGCGGCTGCCCAAAATGCCGATATGAGAGGTGCCGATCTTGCTCACGATGGCAAGGTTGGGATTGGCAGACAGAGACAGGCGCTCGATCTCGTGGAAATGGTTCATGCCCATCTCGAGCACCAGGACCTCGGTATCGGCCGGAGCGGAAAGCACCGTGAGCGGCATGCCGATCAGGTTATTGAAATTGCCCTTGGTGGCCCAGACACGATAGCGCTTGGCGAGCACAGCGGCGAGAACGTCCTTGGTCGTCGTCTTGCCGATGGAACCGGTAATGCCAACGACCAGACAGCCAAGCTCCAGGCGATACGCGTGCGCCAAACGCAGCAGAAACTCCTCGGGATCATCGGTCAGCAAGATGGCACAGCCCTTGTCCTGCGCCAGCGAGACCAGCTCGGTCTCGGGCTCACGCGTCATCACGACGGCGCCGGCACCCGACTGGACGGCACGGGAAGCAAAATCATTGCCGTCGACGTTTTCACCGGGAAAGGCGACGAAAATCGTCCCTTCCTCGACCTGGCGCGAGTCGATAACGCACCCGCGGCATACCCGATCGACTTCTCCCGTCACGGTTCGGGCCCCTGTTGCGGCCGCGAGGTTGTTGACGGCGATCTCTATCATTGCAGCTCCCCTGTAAACCTAAATAATGCTATCGGCGTATTGTATCCCAGCGCCGCGCATGCGTGGTGCAGGGCATGTGAACACCCCTCATATGGGACAACAAACCACGCCCCAAAGATTGTAACCCCCTACTTCGTGTGTGGGATACCCAGCACGTCGAGCGCGTTGGCCATAATGGACTGGAACGGCACCGCAGCGGCATCTGAGCCGCTCGGCGTTCCGTCGAGCGTGATATAGCACAGCACCTTGGGCGATTGTGCCGGTGCAAAGCCCATAAAGGACGACATGTAGTTCTCCTTGAGGTAGCCGCCGTTCTCGTCGGCACGTTCGGCCGTACCGGTCTTACCCGCCACGTCATAGCCGTCAACAGCGCCGCCAACGCCCGTTCCCTCCGACACGACCGTCTGCATGCACGATGTCACCTGGGATGCGGCGTCCTCCGAAATCGCGCGCTCGCCCTCGCCCCAGTCCTTCTCGTCGCCCTTGCTGGACTTATAGAAGTGCGGGGTCATCATCACGCCGCCGTTGGCGATGCCGCCCACGGCACGTGCGATCTCAATCGGCGAGACAGACAGCGCCTGTCCAAAGCTCATCGAGCCCAGCGTGGCGCCGTCATACTGGTCACGCTCCTTGACGATGCCCAGGCTCTCGCCCGGAAAATCGACACCCGAGCTGTGACCGATGCCCCACTTGTCCACATAGGCGGCAAAGTCGTCGGCACCGATCTTGCGCCCCACCAGGACAAAACCCACGTTGGACGAACGGCGCATCATCTCGCGTACATCCATGGTCATGGCGTAGTCGCGCTTGTCGGCATCGGTGACGGTATCGTCGCCCACCTTGATGCTCGCCGGCACCTCAAACGACGTACTCGATCGCACGACGCCCAAGTCGAAGCCGGCGCCCGCCACAAGCGTCTTAAAGACTGAGCCGGGCTCGTAGGCATCGGTGACCAGGCGCAAGTTCATATCCTCGGTCTTGGCGTTTTCCAAATTGGTCTGGTCGTAGGTCGGATACGAGCAGGCTGCCAAGATCTCGCCTGTCGTAGGATCGGTGACCAGCGCCGAGCCGTTCTTGGCCTTTGTCTTCTCGACAGCCTCTGCCAGGGCATCCTCGGCCGCACGCTGGATATTGACGTCGAGCGTCGTCACGATATCAACGCCGTCGACCGCAGCCACCTTTTTATAGGCACCGCCCGCGATATAGCTGCCGTCCCTCGCGCGCTCGCGTACGAGAGAACCGTTCGTGCCGGTCAGAAGCTTGTTGTATTGCTTTTCGAGACCCGTCAAGCCGTCGTTGTCTACATTCACTACACCCAGCACCTGCGATGCCAGATTGCCGTATGGATATACGCGCTTCATGGCCTGCTCAAAAAGCACGCCGGGCAGGTTCTTCTTCTCCAGCGCCGCAGCGTCGTCTTCGTCCACCTGGCGCTTGATATACACCCAGGTTCCATCGGACTCAACGAGCTTGCGGCAGGTCTTTTTATCGATTCCAGTTGCCTTGACCAGCGCCGACACCGTCTTGTCAACATCCTCGACAAGCTGGGGGTTCACGGCGATGTTGCGACATTCGACCGACGACGCCAGCACGTTACCGTTGCGGTCGTAGATGGTGCCACGTTTGGCATAGAGGGTCTGCGCAAGCAGGCGGCGCGCATCGGCACGCCCGCGCAGTTTATCGGCTTCGACAATTTGATAGTCGGCAAGGCGAAAGACGCCCAAGCCCAAGCCAAGCCCAATGAAGCCCATGACGGCTTTGCGGCGAGGCAGAGGCGTGCCTGTGAGCCATTCGGTCGACGAACTCTTGCGCGACCTGGTGTCATGCACTTGAGGGCCGCCCGAGCCGCGAAGTCGCGACGCCGGGTCGTTGCCACGGGACTGCCCGGCGTTGTAAGATTGCCGACCCGTTCCTTGATAACCAGAACGTCCCCGCGACGAGGGACGTCCAGAACCGCGGCCCCCATCGGAACCGCGGCGATAGTCATTTGTCATACTCAGCTACCGTCTTGCTACTGAGCGGTCGCGGTCGCGTTGGCGCCCGCGGCTGCATCCTGCGAAAAGTCAAGTGTAACGCTCTCGCTGGGCTCCACCATGCCATAAGCGCCCGCAAGGTCGCGAATGCGCGTGTCGGCGCCATAGACCGAATGCATGACCTCCAGGTCGGAGCTCTCATCGGTCGCTTTTTCGAGCGTGTTGGTAAGCTCGGCGTTGCTGTTGAGCACCTGGGCCGTAACGCCGGCGAGCGCCACGCGGGCGACGCCGATCGTCATGAAGATGGCCGCAATGATGCAAAACGTTTTAAGAACGCTCATGAAAACCGGGCTTACCGCCTGGTTTGCCTGACGGCCCGCGCCCGTGTAGACATCAAAGCGCGGCGTGCGCTGCTCACGGGGAGCAACGGGGGCCTGCGGCGTCTCACGATAGGCGGGCATGGCGTTCATATCATAGGCGAGTGCTGCGCTTGAAGTGTTGTAGCCCATGATATGCCGCCTCCCATCCCGAGTACGTTGGTAGTGTGTTTAAGCTTCGTTTATGGTGCGAGCGGGAGGTCCAATATCGCGCGGTCGCGCCTACAGACGCTGCGCCACGCGGATTTTGGCTGATCTCGCCCGAGGGTTGCGCTCAACCTCATCAGGCTGGGCAACCAAGGGTTTGCGGGTGATGACCTTGAGTATCGGCACGTTGCCGCACACGCACACCGGAATCTCCGGCGGACACGTGCACCCCTGGCTCATCTCCTTAAAGTGATTCTTTACGATACGATCCTCAAGCGAGTGATACGAGATGACGCAGATACGTCCGCCCGGATTGAGCCACCTGGTGGCGGCATCAAGCCCTCGTTCGAGCACATCGAGCTCGTGATTGACCTCGATGCGAATGGCCTGGAAACTTTTCTTGGCCGGGTGTCCGCCATGCCGACGAGCGGCAGCCGGGATACCCGCCTTGATGATCTCGACAAATTGGCCGGTGGTTTCGATCGGTTCTTGCTCGCGGCGGCGCACGATCTCGCGCGCGATCTGCGAGGCGAACTTCTCTTCGCCGTAGACGCGTAGAATCCGGGCGAGGTCGTGTTCGTTATAGGTGTTGATGACCTCAGCTGCGTTTAAGGTGTTATTACCCGGATCCATCCGCATGTCCAATGGGGCGTCCTCGTTATACGAAAAGCCCCTGCCAGGGATATCGAGTTGCGGTGACGAAACGCCCAAATCGAACAGGAAGCCATCGACCCCGGGCACCTCGGCCGAGCAAAGCAGCTCGTCCAAGTCGCCGAAGTTGCCCTTCAGCAGCTGGTGCGGAACGCCGGGAACCTCGCGGTCCAGACGGGCGCCAGCGGCCTCGAGGGCCATGTCGTCCTGATCGACGCCGAGCAAAAGGCCCGTCTCCCCCACCTGCGCGGCCATCTTTACCGAATGGCCGGCACCGCCAAGGGTGCAATCGCAGACAACGGAGCCGCTCTTTAGCCGCAGCGACTCAAGCACTTCGCCGAGCATGACAGGTTCATGCCGATATTCTTGTGTCAAGATCCCACGCTCCATCCGTTACCCGTGCCTTGCCCTTACGAGAAGAAGAGGTCCAGCAGGGCCTCATCGTCATCGTCCTCATCGGCCGCGGCGCGATCCCAAACCTCAAGGTGGTCGTAGTTGCCCACAACCGTGACCTCGCGGTCGAGGTTCGCCTGCTTGCGGAGAGACTCGGAAAGACCGATACGACCGGCGCTGTCCACGTCCATCGACGTGGTGCGCTTGTTGATCGCCCTCATGAGCTTCTGGTCATTAATGTCACGCGGGTTAAAACCCTCGTGGCCCTCACGACCCGCGAAGAGTCCTTCGACCCACTTATCGAAGGCCTCGGCAGAGAACACGTACAGAGCATCGACATCCAGGGCTTTGAACACGCGAACGTGCTCTCCAAGCTCCTCGCGAAGGGGTGCAGGCAGGGACAGACGACCTTTTGCATCGAGATTGCGCTCGTATGCACCAGTCATTCCCATGTGCGCCCTCCCCTCGGTTACTCAGATGGCACGTACGCGGGGAACCACCCCGCCTGTCGACGTCATTAATAATATGGGGAACCGCCCCATTTTTCAACACCTTTCCCCACCCCTTCCCCCACCCCGCCCCACCACTCCACCCACCATATATTGCAAAACACCCCCCAATCATATGTTCGAAAACACAATATGTTGTGTTTACAGCAACGGCGGGATGCCACCTGTGGCACCCCGCCTTTCAACCTCAACCTTCAAGTTGACCTTGAGGCGATTTTTGCGTCCCTTTACATGCCGTTCACATCGCCCCCAAACTCCCCCACCCAAGGCACATGCGGCCCACCACCGCGACGACAAGTGGCAAAAAATGGGACGGGCCCCAGATTGCCCATGCGCGCGCAAAAGCACGCCGCGGCAATCTGGGGCCCGTCCCCAAATACCTATAGATATGCAGGCCAGCGATGTGTTAACGATGTGCCAGCGGGTGCGCCGCCAGATAGACCTCGGTCAGTTGCGTACGATCGACATGCGTGTAGACCTGCGTGGTCGATATATCGGCATGTCCCAAGATCTCCTGCAGCACACGCAGGTCGGCACCGCCCGCGAGCATGTGGGTGGCAAAGGAGTGGCGCAAGGTATGGGGATGGAGCCCCACCAGCCCCACCTGACGCCCATACCGCTCGCATATCGCATGCACGGCCTGGCGCGACAGGCGACGTCCGTTCTTATTTAAAAAGACCGCCGAGGTCTCGGTTCCGCGGGCATGGGCCGCCAAGCGAGAACGTCCCTCAGTTACATAGAGCGTCAGAGCTCGCGCCGCGCTTCCCACCAGTGGGGACAGGCGTTCCTTTGAGCCCTTACCGCGAACGAGCACAAAGCCATCGTCAATATGGATATCGCCCACATCGAGCCCAACCAGCTCACTCACACGCAAACCGCATCCGTAGAGCACTTCCAAGATGGCATGGTCGCGCAGTCCCATCTCGCCCTCGGGAAAGTCTTGATCGAGCAGTGCCGAGACATCCTCCACCGATAGATAGTCCGGCAAACGCTCAGCCTTTTTAGGAAGGCGCAACGCCGCTGTCGGGTTTTGGGCCACGGCCCCATCGCGCACCAAAAAGGCATGCAGGCCCTTCACGGCAGCAAGCGCACGCTCCACCGAGGCGTCGGAATAGCCTCCGTCGCGGCGATCGGCGACAAAGCCCTCCACGATCTGACGGGTCACCTCTTCAAAAGACACAATACCCGCCCGCTCCAGATAGGCGCAGTACGTCGTCATGTCACGACGGTAGGCCGCAATCGTGTTGCGCGCCAAGCCCCGCTCGACCGCGAGGTAATCGAGATACTCCCCCGCCGCCACGGCGAGCGACGAGGGAGTAGCTTCGGTATGTTCCTTATTCGCCGGCACCCTTAGTCCGTAGCGAGGTTCATGGGCGTCACCTGCAGGCGATCGACACCCTCGTGCTGACCGATCGAGGCACGCACGAACTCTCGGAACAGCGGCTGCGGATTAGTCGGACGGCTCTTGAACTCGGGGTGAGCCTGGGTTGCCACATACCACGGATGCACGTCGCGCGGCAGCTCGACCATCTCGACCAGGCGCTCGTCGGGCGACAGACCCGAGATAACCAAACCGGCGTCCTCAAGCTGGTCGCGGAAGGCGTTGTTGAACTCAAAGCGGTGACGGTGACGCTCGTAGACGAGTTCCTCGCCATATGCCTCGCGAGCAAGGGTATCGGCGGCGAGCTTGCACGGATAGGCGCCCAGGCGCATGGTGCCGCCCTTCTCGGTCACATCCTCCTGCGAGCTCATCAGATCGATGACGCTAAACGGGCCGTCCGGATCGAACTCAGAGGAGCTGGCGCCGGCAAGGCCGACGACGTTGCGGGCAAATTCGCACACGGCCACCTGCATACCCAGGCAAATGCCCAGATACGGAATTTTGTGCTCGCGGGCGAACTCGGCCGCGAGGATCTTGCCCTCCAGGGCGCGCTTGCCAAAGCCGCCGGGGACCAGGATGCCCGAGGCGTCGCCCAGAACCTCGGAGACGTTCTGCTCGTCGAGGCTCTCGCCATCGACCAGCTGCACGTCAACGTGGCGATCGTAGAACACGCCCGCGTGGTGCAGGGCCTCGATAACCGACAGGTAGGCATCGGGCAGCTGCGTATACTTGCCCACGACGGCGATCTTCACCTTGTCGGCGTGCTGGTTGGCATGGTTCTGCTTGCGCAGGAACTCGTTCCACTCACTCATGTCGCGCTCACGCGGATCGAGACCCAGACGCTCGCAAATGCGCAGGTCAAAGTCCTGCTCGGCGAGTAGCTGCGGAACGTCGTAGATGCTCGCGCAGTCCTCATTGGTAAAGACGCAGTCGGTGTCGACGTCGCAGAAGCTTGCGATCTTGCCGCGGATGGCATCGTCGATATGGTGGTCGGAACGCAGAACGATAATATCGGGCTGGATACCAAAGCTGCGGAGCTCCTTGACGGAGTGTTGCGTCGGCTTGGTCTTGACCTCGTGGGCGGCGGCGATATAGGGAACGAGCGACACGTGGATGTAGCAGACGTTCTCGGGGCCGGCCTCCTTGCGGTACTGGCGAATGGCCTCGACAAACGGCTGCGATTCAATGTCGCCGATGGTGCCACCCAACTCAGTGATGACCACATCGGAGCCGGTCTGCTCCTCAATACGACGGAACTTATCCTTAATGGCGTTCGTGACGTGCGGAATCACCTGCACGGTGCCGCCCAAAAAGTCACCGCGACGTTCACGGGCGATCAGGCTCTTATAGATGGCACCAGTCGTAAAGTTGGAATCACGGGTCAGGTTCTCATCAATAAAGCGCTCGTAATGACCCAAGTCCAGGTCGGACTCGTAACCATCCTCGGTAACGAAGACCTCACCATGCTGGAACGGGCTCATGGTACCGGGGTCGACGTTCAGATACGGGTCGGCCTTCTGCATCGTTACTTTGTAGCCACGCGACTTGAGCAGACGGCCCAGCGAGGCCGCGGTGATACCCTTGCCCAGGGACGAAACCACGCCGCCGGTTACGAACACATGCTTGGTCATATTGAGTTACCTGCGCTTCCCGTAGAAGTTGTTTATCCACATCTTACGGGTCTTCATTGTAATACTCGCGCCGCGGACCGTTCGCATTTTTTCTCGCGTGCGATTGCATTTCTCAATCTTGAAACAAAACGCCGCCCGGTTTCCCAGGCGGCGTCGCTATGGCAAGGGTTACATGCTGCTATCGATCAGCAACCTCGTCCTCAAGCATTTCCTGAACGAGCATGCCGGTACGGACGCCCTCAAGATACCACTCGCCACGTTCGGTGAGGCAAATGCCATTTGCAAGCTGACCGCCGTCGTCGCTATAACGCGAGACGACATCAATCATGCCTTCGGAATCCAAGCGATCGATTGCGGCGCGGGCACGATACGGCGAAACCCCCACGCGCTCGGCAAGCGTTTTGCGCGAGAAACCATACGGCCCGCCATTGTCTTCGGTTTGCTGGGCGATCTCCATCAACACCAGCACCTCGACACGCTTCATATCGTTGACACTCGCACGACCCTTGCCCGCCATAGCAGCCTCCTCAAACCGAGCACGAGCATCTAACGCGCCGTGCGCGACCGACACACCTCACGATGGCAGGTAATATCCATCATGCGGCATCCCGCTAAGGATGAAACAGTTATGGTTATTGTATACCGCTCAAATTGTTTCTAGGCAGGTAAACGGCTATTTTTCGCCGAAATAGGCGCTTTATTGATCAAAAAGCCGTACCGGGCGCTAACCCGATACGGCCAAAATGCAATGCAATTACCGCGGTGCTTCAAACTTAGCGATGGAAGAAACCGCGGCGCTCAAACTTGGGCTCGCAGCACACGTTGATACCCAGTTTGCGCAGTACCGTCTCGTCCGTCGGCGAGATGATCACGCTAAAGAAGGCATCGCAACCGCGCAACTGCTCCAGGCCCAAAAGGACGCGAGCGGCCGTCTCACTCGTGGCCGAGGTGATCGACAGCGCCATAAGCGTCTCGTCGGTGTGGAGGCGCGGGTTTTTACTTCCCAGGAAATGCGTCTTGAGCTTGCTGATGGGCTCGATCGCCTCATCGCTAATGACCTCGAGCTCAAGGTCGACGCCCGAGACATGCTTGAGGGCGTTCATAATGAGCGAACTTGCGGCGCCCAGGCGCGTGGAGGTCTTACCGGTCACCACGGAGCCATCGGGCATGACCATGGCACCCACGGGACCACCCGTCAGCTGCTCCCTGGTGAGGGCCGCCGAGCGCGCCGGTGAGTAGTTCTTATCGATGCCGGCTTTCTTCATAATAATCTTGAGACGGTCGACTTGCTCATCGCCCACGCCGGTACGGCGCACATTTTCGACCGCGGTAAAGTAGCGGCGGACGATCTCCATCTTGGAAGCGTCGCGGCAGGCATCGTCATCGGTGATGGCAAAGCCGACCATATTGACGCCCATGTCCGTAGGGCTCTGGTAGGGGCTCTTGCCCAGGATCTTTTCCATCAGGGCACGGACTACCGGGAAGGCCTCGACGTCGCGGTTGTAGTTGACCGTGGTCTTGTTGTAGGCCTCAAGGTGGAACGAATCGATGATATTGGCGTCGTCGAGGTCAGCCGTGGCGGCCTCGTAGGCAATATTGACCGGATGCGTCAGAGGAAGATTCCAGACCGGGAAGGTCTCAAACTTGGCATAGCCGGCGGCGGTACCGTGCTTATGCTCGTGATACAGCTGCGAGAGGCAAGTGGCGAGCTTGCCCGAGCCGGGGCCGGGTGCCGTCACGACAACGAGCGGACGCGTGGTCTCGACAAACTCGTTCTTGCCGTAGCCATCGTCGGACACGATCAGATCGACATCGTGCGGATACCCCTCGATGGGATAGTGCAGCTTGGCGGGAATACCGAGCGCGTTCAAGCGGTTGCGGAACACATCGGCAGCAGGCTGGCCGGCGTACTGGGTGATAACCACAGCCGCGACGGCAAAGCCGTTGCCGCGGAACAGGTCAACCAGGCGCAGCACATCCTCGTCATAGGTAATGCCAAGGTCACCACGAGCCTTGTTTTTCTCGATGTGGTTCGCGTTGATCGCGATGATAACCTCGACATCGTCGGCGATGCTCTTGAGCATGCGGAACTTGCTGTCCGGTTCAAAACCCGGCAGCACTCGGCTCGCATGATAGTCATCGAACAGCTTACCGCCAAACTCCAAATAGAGCTTGCCACCAAACTGCGAGATGCGCTCCTTAATATGAGCGGCCTGCAGCTCGATATACTTCGCGTTGTCGAAACCCTGGCGCATGTATGGCTCCCGTCCCGTTTCGTAAATTAAGTTCCTACGCGATTATAACGGAGCCTGCCCTCCCCGATGCCCAGGCCATCAACAGGCACCAACCAAACACGCCATCGATAAGTTGCGGTGAAATAGCTCCTGTTTAACCCCTCAAGACGGCCAAACGGGAACTATTCCACCGCAACTTCCCCTTTTGGCGCAAAGTAACCTGACCCCTTTGCACCAACAGCAGAAACGTCGCGGGCAGAGAACGGACAGCGAACAGGCACCAGAGCGAGCAAGCCGCCCCCTGCGCCAACAATGGCAGCGCCGCAGGTTGAGCATAAGTCAGCGAAAGCCCACCAGAGCGAGCAAGGTGACGTGAAAGAGGAGGGCATAGGCCTTTTGGCCATGCCCGACGATTGAACGTCAGATTGCCGCTCTGGCGGGCTTGCAGCGTCGAGGGGTTCCGGCGTTTGGCAAAACGCCGGAACACAAGAGCGCCCCCTCCCGCGCACGGAACGGGAGGAGGCTAAAGGTAGGAGTCTACCGGTGGGGTTACCCCACCGGACAGACGATGACCAGGTGATCCTTTACAGGATCGTCATGGTTTCCGTGGGGTACCCAAGGGGTACTTAGAGCATCACGCAAGCGACGGTCAGGATGATGGCGCAGACGACGGAGAGAGCGACGATGAGCTTAAGAGCAAACTTGAGCCAGGTCGTCCACTCGATCTTGGCCAGAGCAAGACCGCCCATGATGGCGCCGGAGGTCGGGGTGAACAGGTTCACGACGCCGATGGCGGCGGAGAAGATCATGACCATGACCTCGGGCGAGAAGCCGAGCTTAACAGCCAGCGGTCCCATGATGGGCATGGAGACAGTAGCCATACCGGAGGTCGAGGGGATCAGGAAGGACAGGCCGAAGTAGACCAGGAAGCTCATGGGAGCGAAGATCACGCCGGACAGGCCAGCCAGAGCATTGGCGGCAGCGTCGAGGACGTAGACGTCGAGGCCGGTGCTAGCCATGAGGACGGAGATACCACGGGCGAGGGCGATGACGAGGACAACGGACATCATGTCGGCAGCGCCGGTGATGAAGGTGTTGACGATCTGCTTCTCGGACAGGCCGCCGATAATACCGATCAGGACAGCCATGAGGAAGAACCAGGTGGAAGCCTCGTCGAAGTACCACTGACCAATGGGCAGGCCGGTGATCAGGGCAGACCAGCCCTGAACGATGGCGTTACCGTCGGCGTCATAGACAGCGCCAGCATCGAAGAAGTTGGCGACGCCCTCGTTAAGGTCGGCCAGCGGGATGAAGCCGACGATCATGACGACGAAGGTGAAGGCAAAGGCGATCAGAACACCCTTCTGACGACCGGTGAGCTTGACCTCCTTGTGAACCTCGGAAGCAGCCTTGCCGTGAGCCTCTTCGGCGTCCTTGAGCTCCTGCATCGAAAGGATGGTGGAACCCTTGTCAGCCTTGACCTTCTTGGCATAGCTCATGACGAAGAGGATGGACATAACAGTGGTAACAATCCACAGGACGGCACCGAGGCCGATGATGATGGACTGGTTGACCTCAATGCCAACGCCAGTCAGAGCGTCAACGGCAGCACCGACGGCAAACGGGTTAACCGTGGAGCCGAGGCAGCCGCAGCCAGCGCCGAGCAGGACGGTGGCAGCGCCGACCATGGGGTCGAAGCCAGCAGCCATCATGGTGGCGGCGAGCAGGGCGTAGAAGGGAACGGTCTCCTCGCACATACCATAGGTGGTACCACCGAGGGAGAAGATGAACATCAGCACGGGAATGAGCATGATCTCATTGCCCTTAAGCTTCTGCACCAGAACAGCAATGCCGTTGTCCAGGGCGCCGGTCTCGGTCATCATGCCGAGGAAGCCGCCGAGGATCATAACGAAGAGGCAGACGGGCAGAGCGTCAGCGAAGCCCTTGACCGGGGCGGTGCAGAAATCGCTCAAGCGGGCAGCGGTAACCGCGCCACCGGACGTACCGGAGACGATAACGGTAACAACCGCGACGATTGCCAGCAGAGCAAGAAGAATGGTGAACGATGAAGGCATACCGCGCTTTTTCTTAGCGGTCTCAGTCATAGTTCTCATCCCCCCTTCATAAATCATTTACTGATCTCGCCCTAAGCGGCTCTTCCGTGCCGTGCATGTCGCTCAGTGCGAGATTTTTACCAGACAAAAGCGCTCGGGGTGCGCAGCAATGCACCCCGAGCGAGATGCTAGATGCTCTTACTTGAGCGTAGCGTACATGACAGCCTTGATGGTGTGCATGCGGTTCTCGGCCTCGTCGAAGACCTTGGAAGCGGGGCTCTCGAAGACCTCGTCGGTGACCTCCTGCTCGGTGATGCCGAACTGCTCGCACTTCTCGGCGCCAATCGTGGTGTTGGTGTCGTGGAAGCTGGGCAGGCAGTGCAGGAAGATGGCACCCGGGTTGGCCATAGCCATGACCTCGGAGGTAACGCGATACGGAGTGAGCTGAGCGATGCGCTCGGCCCAGACCTCGTCGGGCTCGCCCATGGAGACCCACACGTCGGTGTAGAGAACGTCGGCACCGGTGACGCCGTCCTTGACGTCGGTGGTCAGCTTGATGGTGCAGCCGTTGGCCTCGGCGATGGGCTTGCAGGCCTCGATGACGTCGTCAGCGGGCATGCACTCCTCGGGGCCGCAGGCCACAAAGTTCATGCCGAGCTTGGAGCAGACGACCATGAGGGAGCGAGCGACGTTGTTCTTGCAGTCGCCCATGAAGACGAGGGTCTTGCCCTTGATGTCGTAGTTGAAGTTCTCCTGGACGGTCAGGATGTCGGCGAGCATCTGGGTGGGGTGCCACTCGGTGGTCAGACCGTTCCACACGGGCACGCCGGACTTAGCGGCAAGCTCCTCGACGTCGTCCTGGGCAAAGCCACGGAACTCGATGCCGTCATACATGCGGCCGAGAACGCGGGCGGTGTCCTCGATGGACTCCTTCTTGCCCATCTGCGACGAACCCGGATCGAGGTAGGTGACGCCCATGCCCAGATCCATGCCGCCAACCTCGAAGGCGCAGCGGGTACGAGTGGAGGTCTTCTGGAAGAGCAGAACGATGTTCTTGCCCTCGAGATAACGGTGCGGAACGCCAGCGCGCTTCATGTCCTTGAAGTTCTTGGAGAGCTTGAGCAGGTACTCGATCTCCTCGGTGGTGAGGTCGAGAAGCTTGAGGAAGCTACGGCCGGAGAGGTTAACACCCATGGTTCGTTTCCTTTCGAAGAAATGAATTACGTAAGTATTAGTGTTGCCCGTTTGACGGGAGAAAACCGGTGCGGCTGTAGGGAAACCGCACCGGAAACTGAAAACCTTAGAGGTCCTCGCGCCAGAAGGGCATGCTCATGCAGCGCGGGCCGCCACGGCCGCGGGAGAGCTCGGCGGAGGGCACGACGAGAAGGTCCAGGCCCTCCTTGTACAGCACGTCGTTGGTGACGGT
>NZ_CAXTGI010000004.1:0-196221 GCF_964243765.1 Collinsella aerofaciens
TCGATTGGGACAGGCGGGCCTTCGAGGCCGAGCGCAAAATGGATTCTAAAAAACACCTTGCCAAATAGGAGCGTCAGGACGCAAAGAGGCTCCGCAGCGCGAAGCGCGCAGCGGAGCCTCTTTGCATGTCCGAGGACGTTTTGGGAGGTAACCCAAACAGCCCCGGCGATCCTACGGGAGTTAAATCCCTTTAGAACTTGTTGTGGAAGGTACGCGAAATGACCTCGTCCTGCTGCTCCTTGGTGAGCGTGTGGAAGTTCACGGCGTAGCCGGAAACGCGGATGGTCAGCTGCGGGTACTTCTCGGGGTGAGCCTGAGCGTCAAGCAACGTCTCACGGTTGAAGACGTTGATGTTCAGGTGGTGGCCACCCTTCTCGGCGTAAGCGTCGAGCATGTGGACCAGGTTATCGGCCTGAGTCTCGGAAACTTCAGAAACCTTCATAATGTGTCTCCTTCGATCGATAGGCGCCGGCCGAAACCGGCGCGCTAATCAGTAATCGTTATTGTTAGTATAGCACTAACAATAGTTACTCGCCCAGCTGATCAAGGTCGATATCGCCAAAGAACACCTGGTCCTCCTTGCCGAGCGCACCCGGGATGATGGAGAAGGTGTTGGAGATGCCGTCCTGAGCATCGCGGAACGGGAGCTTGGAAACCGAAGACAGCGAAGCGATGGCGCCGTGGCTATCGCGCTTGTGCATGGGGTTAGCACCCGGGGCGAACGGCTGGCCAGCCTTGCGGCCGTCGGGGGTGGAGCCGGTCTTCTTGCCGTACACGACGTTGGAGGTGATGGTCAGAACCGAGGTCGTGGGCACGGAGTTGCGGTAGGTGTCGTTCATGCGGATGTACTCCATGAACTGGTGCACAACGTCGTGAGCGATCTGGTCGACGCGGTCGTCGTCGTTACCGTACTTGGGGAACTCGCCCTCGGTCTCGAAGTCGACAATGATGCCGTTCTCGTCACGGACGGGGTGGACCTTGGCGTACTTGATGGCGGACAGGGAGTCAGCCACAACGGAAAGGCCAGCGATGCCCGTAGCGAACCAACGATGCACGTGCTTGTCGTGCAGAGCCATCTGGATGCGCTCGTAGCAATACTTGTCGTGCATGTAGTGAATGATGTTCAGCGAGTTGACGTACACGCCAGCGAGCCACTTCATCATGTCGTTGTACTTGGCCACAACGTCGTCGTAATCGAGCGTATCGCCCTCGACGGCGCGATACTTGGGGCCGACCTGCTTCTTGGAGACCTCGTCAACACCGCCGTTGAGTGCGTACAGCAGGCACTTGGCCAGGTTGGCACGGGCGCCGAAGAACTGCATCTCCTTGCCGATGCGCATGGAGGACACGCAGCAGGCAATGCCGTAGTCGTCGCCGTGGTAAACGCGCATGAGGTCGTCGTTCTCGTACTGGATCGAGGAGCTGGCGACAGAGGTCTTGGCGCAGAACTTCTTGAAGTTCTCGGGCAGACGGGTCGACCACAGAACGGTCATGTTGGGCTCGGGGCTGGTGCCCATGTTCTCGAGCGTGTGCAGGTAGCGGTAGCTCATCTTGGTAACGAGCGTACGGCCGTCGACACCCATGCCGCCGATGGACTCGGTGACCCACTGCGGATCGCCGGTAAACAGGGCCTGGTACTCGGGGGTACGGGCAAACTTGACCATGCGGAGCTTCATGATGAAGTGATCCACGAACTCCTGGATCTGCTCCTCGGTGAAGGTGCCGTTGGCAAGGTCGCGCTCAGCGTAGATGTCGATGAACGTGGAGGTACGGCCGATGGACATAGCGGCGCCGTTCTGCTCCTTGACGGAAGCGAGGTAGGCGAAGTACATCCACTGGATGGCCTCCTGCGTGTTGGTAGCAGGGTTGGAAATATCGAAACCATAGGTCTCGGCCATCATCTTGAGCTCGCCGAGGGCGCGGATCTGCTCCTGCAGCTCCTCACGATCGCGGATGTTGTCGGCGGTCATGACCGTCGGGGTGGAAGCCTTCTGGGCCTCCTTGTCCTTGATCAGGTAGTCGACGCCGTACAGGGCAACACGACGGTAGTCGCCGATGATGCGGCCGCGGCCATAGCCATCGGGCAGACCGGTGATGATGTGAGCCGAGCGGCAAGCACGCATCTCGGGGGTGTAGACATCGAAGACGCCAGCGTTGTGGGTCTTGCGCTCGAAGGTGTAGCGCTCGACAACGTTCTCGTCGACCTTATAGCCGTGCTGGCTGGCTGCCTGGCAAGCGATGCGGATACCACCGTTGACGTGCAGCGCGCGCTTGAGCGGCTTGTCAGTCTGAAGACCGACGATGGTCTCCTTGTCGCGATGGGCGTTATCGATGTAGCCAGCGGGGTGGCTCACGATACCCGTGACGGTCTTGGTGTCCATATCGAGGACGCCGCCCTGCTTGCGCTCCTTGAGCAGCAGGTCGAGAACCTCGCCCCACAGCTCCTTGGTACGCTCGGTCGGGCCGGCGAGGAACGACTCGTCGCCCTCGTAGGGGGTGTAGTTCTTCTGGATGAAGTCTCGGACGTCAACCTCTCCCGTCCAGATGCCTTCCTTGAAGCCTTCCCATGCCTCCTGCATTGTGTAACCACGCTCCTAGTTACGTGTAATGCGGCGCTCTCTCACACCGCTGCTTATTGAATTCTTGAATTATCGGCTTGCACTACCGGCTTCTTCCGTTCTTCACCACACGTTGGTACAGGGAAAAACGTTTGTCCACCTTGGAACTGCAACCCAAAACCCAAGATTTCACCCGTTTGAGAAGGATAACATAGCCACTCCCTTCATCAGGGCTGTTATATGTTTCTTTTTTTATACCATTAGTGCGTTTTTAACAAATCCGCAGGAAATGCGAGCGCGAACAACTACCGTTCACCGATTTGTTTGGTATTTTTCCTTGCCTTTGTACGACGTTCACTCTAGCTGTTATGCCAGTTTTAGCAGGGTAAAGTGCCCCAGGGACCCCACAGAAACTGCAGGGCGGCCTCGGGATTTCCCCCGGGGCCGCCCTGTGGCATGGCTAGTTATTTAGCTTTGATTGGCATTAGGCGGCTGCGGCGGCTTTGTCGGTCGTTGCCTTGCTGTGGCCCTGACCCTCAAAATGCTTGTAGCACCAGCTGGTGACCAGCGGGGTCAAAATGGCCGTCACGATAGCACATGCTGCGACCTGCGCCGTAGCCGTCGCGAGCACCGCGCCGCCGTACATGGCCTCGTTGACGCTTGCCATGGCGGCAGGCGTGGCCACATTGGCTCCGGCGCAGCTCGAAATGGCCGCACCTGCGACACCCGTACCGCCCGTGAGCTTATCGACCGCGATGACGGGAATTGCAAAGACCACCGAGCAGATCACGCCGAGCAGGATGCCGGGAAGACCACCGTTGATAAGCTGGCCAAAGGTCATGGTCGAGCCCATGGCAAAGAAGACGAGCACGATGATGGCGGAAAGTGCCGGTGCCATCATCTTCTTAAAGCTGGGGAAGAGGTTACCCAGGATAATGCCGACGACGATCGGCAGGATGGCGCCCACGAGCGACCAGCCGATCGGAGCCTGACCGGCAGCACCGAGCACGATCATCGTGACCGGAGGGCCGACAACGAGCGTGGTGATGGCGACGGCGCCACGCTCGGCCTCGTTGCCCATGGTGCCCATGAGTCCAGCGTACATAGCATTGTTGGCACCCGTGCATGCGGCCAGCATTACCATGGCCGAGATGCCAAACAGGTTGTCGTTGAACACATAAAGGATGAGTAGCGACACGGCAACGACCACGATCTGCTTGACGGCGATGATGATGGCACCGCGGGCAGCGGCGGCAGGAGCACTCTTAAACGAAATCGTCGTACCGACGATGAGCAAAAAGGCGCCAACAAGCGGGCCTGCGCCCTGCTGGGTCATGCCGAGCGTAAAGCTGCCGAGCGTTTTAAACAGGTCGGGGAACAGCGTGTTGAGCAGGCAGCCCAGCAAAAGCGGCACCAAAATATTGGCACCCGGGATGGAGGACATCTTAAAGAACGGCTCCTTTGTTGCCGGCGCCTCCACCGCAGTCGATTCACTCATTTATATCTCCTTTTGATGCGTGTGACACGCGGTCACACGCTCCTGTGCCAGAAAGAAGGCGACGGTCCCGAGTCGCAGGAGCCGTCGCCGAATAATCGTCGCGGGATATTACCCGTCCAGGACGATGCCACCGTCGCAGTCACCGATCTCGCCGTTCACGAAGCTGGCAAGGTCGGAAGCGAAGAACAGCACCATCTGCGCGGGCTCGCTGGCCTGTGCGGCGCGGCCCAGGGGGATACCGTTGATGATGCGCTGGGAGTTCTCATCAGAGAGAATCGAGGTCATATCGGTAAGGGTGAGCGACGGGCACACGGCGTTGCAGCGAATGCCAAACTTACCGCCCTCCTTAGCGACCGCCTTGGTCAGGCCGTTGACGCCGGCCTTGGAGCTCGCATAGGCAGCAGTGCCGAGCAGGCCGCCGCCGATCTTGCCAGCCACAGAGCTCACGTTGACGATGGCGCCGGCATGTGCCGCCTTAAAGTGCGGGTACACGGCATTCATCATGGTAAAGGTACCGTTGAGGTTGATGTCAATGGTGCGACGCCACTCGGTGTCGTCGATCTCGTCGAACTTCTTGGTGCTGATAACGCCGGCACAGTTGATCAGAATGTTGGTCTGGGGCAGATCGGTGAAAATCTGCTCGACGGTCTCGCGCGCCTTGGGTGCATCGGCGACATCGAGCTGGTAGAACTTGTTGCCCTCGCCAAGCTCGGCCACCGCGGCCTCGCCCTTAGCAGCGTTCCTTGCGATGAGCGCGACGTGTCCGCCGCCCGCAACGATGCCCTTGGCAATCTCGAGGCCAATGCCCTGAGTGCCACCGGTAACGATCGCGGTTTTGCCCGTGAAGTCAAATGCCATGACTCCAACCCCCTTTATATAAGGTGTCTCCTTGCGGGAAGTTGGAGCATCGCACGTGGCGTTATATGAGTCCCAGTCGTCATGGTGGTGACAACCCCTCGCCTAACCGCGTGCATGATAATTCTTTGAAACGCTACAATTATTGAATGATTTTAAGTCTTTATACGCTCTTTATATTGACTGGCAGCCACGTAGATTTTTGGGACATGCCTCAAAATCTGCCGGTTAGGGTGCGCGTACAGGGGTATCATCTTTCACTGAAAATAGTTTCTAGTGTTAGGGGTTTTCGGTGGAAGATACCGATTTCCATGAGCTTGGGCGTCAGCTTTTAACTGAGTTTGGCAGCATGCATCAGCGCATTTCGCGCTTTGCGGACAAAGCTCTCGGCGGCGAGATGGCTGTCATGCGCGCCCTCATGCTCGCTGGCGGCTCGCTCACGCCGAGCGAACTCGCTGATCGCGCCTGGGTCTCGAGCGCTCGCATCGCCAATATTCTGCGCGCCCTCGAAGCCAAGGGCTGGGTCGAGCGCAAGCACTCAAAGACCGACCGCCGTCGCGTACACGTCACGGTGACCGACAAGGGATTCCAGGTCCTCGAAATCAAACGTCGGGAATTCGAGGACCGCACCGCGGCCTTCCTCGAGCAGCTCGGCGAAACAGATACCCAAGAGATGGTGCGCCTTCTAAGACGTGCCAACGAAATTATCGACCGCAATCAAGAAAGGAGAGATGCCGAGTGAGGATTCTCAAACTCTTTAAAAAGCATGTCCTGGCACTGTTCACAGCTATCGTACTTATCGTAATCAGCTGCAACGCCGATCTGGCACTGCCTACCTACATGAGCGACATCGTCGACGTGGGCGTACAGCAAGGCGGCATCGCCTCGCCCGTGCCCGACACCATTCGTGCCGAATCGCTCGATGACCTTGAGCTCTTTATGAGCACCAAGGACGCCAAAGCTGTGGAGGCCGTGTTTAGCAAGGCTGACAAAAACGGCATTCGAACGTACAAGGGCACCGA
This sequence comes from Collinsella aerofaciens, assembly GCF_964243765.1. Classification (GTDB taxonomy): domain Bacteria; phylum Actinomycetota; class Coriobacteriia; order Coriobacteriales; family Coriobacteriaceae; genus Collinsella; species Collinsella aerofaciens_BU. Next base: position 5,934 of record NZ_CAXTGI010000004.1, read on the forward strand.
GGAAGAGCGTGCCGATGGCGGCAAGATTGCCGACATTATGAGCCTGCCCGAGACCGTCGTCCTTTCGCTCAACCAGGGCATCGACGCCGACTCCATGGGCGACATGACCGGCGCATCCACCGAGGCAAGCAATGGCGGCGGCGCCCAGGCCATGCCCACTCCCGAGCAGATGGCGGCAATGACGCCCGAGCAGCTCGCCGAGATGCAGCAAAAGGCCGCAGCGGCGCAAAACATGCAAAAGCAGATTGATGCCGACGGCGGCAAGATCACCATGAAGAGCCTGCGTCTGGGCGTTGAAGGCGGCCTCATCGATCAGGGCAAGCTCGTCGAGGGCGCCAACGGTATGGCGGACAAGATGGGTTCCATGTCGGGCTCCATTGTCACGCAGCGCGCCGTGACCTTCGTGCAGGACGAGTACAAGGCGCAGGGCATCGACCCCGCCGACGTGCAGAACGCCTACCTGGGCCGCATGGCGACCACGATGTTTGGTCTGTGCCTGGTGTCGCTGGTCGCCACCATCCTGACCGGTGCCGTGGCTTCGCGCACCGCCTGCTCCATCGCCCGCGACCTGCGCCGCGAAACCTTCGACAAGGTTATGCACTTCTCGCCGGCCGAAGTGGGCAAGTTTAGCCAGGCCTCGCTCATCACCCGCTGCACCAACGACATTCAGCAGATTCAGATGGCCGCAACCCTGTTTATCCGCATGTGCCTGATGGCCCCCGTCATGGGCATCGTCGCCGTCATGCGCGTCCTGGCCAACCACACCGGCTTGGAGTGGACCATCGCCGTGGCCATCATCGCGGTCTCGGCCGTCGTCGGCGTGCTTATGGGCCTCACCATGCCCAAGTTCAAAAAGATGCAGAGCTTTGTGGACCGCGTGAACCTTGCCGCCCGCGAGCTGCTCGACGGCCTTATGCCCATCCGCTCGTTCAACCGCGAGGAGCATGAGCTCGAGCGTTTTGACAAGGCATCACTCGACCTGATGACCACGCAGCTCTACACCAACCGCGCCATGAGCTTTATGATGCCGCTCATGATGCTCGTCATGAACTGCATCACCGTGCTTATCGTCTGGTTTGGCGCGCAGGGCGTGTCCGACGGTGTGATGCAGGTCGGCAACATGATGGCGTTTATCTCCTACACCATGCAGATCGTCATGGCGTTTATGATCCTCACCATGGTTTCGGTCATCCTGCCCCGCGCCGAGGTCGCAGCCGAGCGCGTGGAAGAAGTCATCACTTGCCCCACGAGCATCAACGACCCCGCCTCGCCCAAGGTGCCTGCGGCCAGCGCTCCGCGCGGTGAGCTCACCTTCCGCGACGTGAGCTTCCAGTATCCCGATGCCCGCGCCGATGTCATCAGCGGCGTGAACTTCACCACGCATGCCGGTCAGATGCTCGGCATCATTGGCTCCACGGGCTCGGGCAAGTCCACGCTTGTGCAGCTAATCCCGCGCCTGTACGACGTCACGGGCGGCAGCATTTCGCTCGACGGCATCGACGTGCGCGACATGACCCTTTCCGAGCTTCGCCGCCGCATTGGTTACATCCCGCAGCAGGGTCGCCTGTTCTCGGGCACTGTCGAGAGCAACCTCAAGTTTGCCGGCGACATGGTGAGCGACGAGGATATGCACCAGGCAGCGCGCATCGCCCAGGCCGAGGACTTTATCGCCGAGCGCGAGGGCGGCTACGACTCCCCCATCAGCCAGGGCGGCTCCAATGTCTCGGGCGGCCAGCGCCAGCGTCTGGCCATCGCCCGCGCGTTGGCCAAAAAGCCCGAGGTCGTGGTGTTCGATGACTCGTTTAGCGCCCTCGACTACAAGACCGACGCGCGCCTGCGCGAAGAGCTGGCCAAAAACGTCACCGACGCCGCGCTCGTGGTCGTGGCCCAGCGCATCGCAACCATCATGCACGCCGACCAGATTATCGTGCTCGACGACGGCCACGTGGTGGGCACCGGTACGCACGAGGAGCTGCTGCACAGCTGCCCGGCGTACCTGGAGATCGCACAGTCGCAGCTTTCCGCCGAGGAGTTGGGGCTCACCCAAGAAGAAATCGCAGCCGCCATGGAAGGAGGCGAGCACTAATGGCAGACGAGACCAAGACTCAGATTCCCAAGCCCACCCGCCAGCGTGGTCCTATGGGCCGTATGGGTGGCATGGGCCGCGGCGAAAAGGCCAAGGACTTTAAGGGCACCATGAGGCAGCTACTCGGCTATATCGGTCAGCACAAGATTGCCGTGTTTGCCGCCGTCGCCTTTGCCGTGTGCTCGGTCATCTTTAACATTGTGGGACCCAAGGTGCTCGGCCAGGTTACGACCAAACTGTTCGAGGGCCTGGTTGCCAAGGTCAACGGCACCGGCGATGTTGACTTTGACTGGATCGCCAAGACGCTCGGCTTTTTGCTCTGCCTGTACCTGGCAAGCTCTGCCTGTAGCCTGATCCAGGGCTGGCTCATGACCGGCGTCACGCAAAAGATCTGCTACCGCATGCGCAAGGAGATCGCTGCCAAGATCGCCGTCGTGCCGATGAGCTACTTCAACGGCCACAGCAAGGGCGACGTGCTCAGCCGCATCACCAACGACGTCGACACGCTGGGTCAGTCACTCAACCAGAGCGTGACGCAGCTCATCACGTCGGTGACGCAGATTATCGGCGTGCTCGTCATGATGCTTTCGATCAGTCTGCCGCTTACCGGCGTCACCGTGCTCACACTGCCGGCCGCCGCGATTATCCTGACCGTGATGATTCACTTCTCGCAGCCGTACTTCCGCGAGCAGCAGCAGGTTTTGGGCACCGTCAACGGCATTATCGAGGAGGACTTTGCCGGCCAGAACGTCATTCAGGTGTTCGACCGCGCCGAGGCCTCGATCGAGGAGTTCGACCGTCAAAACGACCGTCTCTTTATTAGTGGCTGGCGCTCGCAGTTCCTATCGGGCCTGATGATGCCGCTTATGAGCTTGGTGGGTAACATGGGCTACGTGGGCGTCGTCGTGGTGGGCGCGCAGCTCGCGCTGACCGGCAATGCCACGCCCGGCGACATTCAGAGCTTTATCCAGTACGTTCGCAACTTTACGCAACCCGTGCAGCAGCTGGGCAACGTGAGCAACACGATGCAGTCGATGGCCGCTGCCACCGAGCGCGTCTTTGAGTTCCTGGCCGCGCCCGAGGAGGAGCAGAAGGCCGACGCGCAGATTCCCGAAAAGCGTCCCGGCCACGTGGAGTTTGACCACGTCAAGTTTGGCTACACGCCCGACAAGACCATCATCCACGACTTTAGCTGCGAGGCGCAGCCCGGCCAGACCATCGCCATCGTCGGCCCCACCGGCGCCGGCAAGACCACGCTCATTAAGTTGCTGCAGCGCTTCTACGACGTGGACGGCGGTTCGCTGCGCGTCGAGGGCGTCGACGTGCGCGACTGGGACCGCGCGGCACTGCGCGGCGAGTTTGCCATGGTGCTGCAGGATACCTGGCTGTTTAACGGCACCATCCGCGAGAACATCCGCTACGGACGCCCCGATGCGACTGACGCCGAGGTCGAGGCCGCCGCGCGCGCCGCACGCTGCGACCACTTTATCCATACGCTCGCCGGCGGCTACGACTTTATGATCAACGAGGAGGGCACTAACCTGTCGCAGGGCCAGCGCCAGCTCGTGACCATCGCCCGCGCCATTTTGGCCGACCGCCCGGCGCTGATTTTGGACGAGGCGACTTCCAACGTCGATACCCGCACCGAGGAGCTCATCCAGCGCGCCATGGATGCGCTGATGCAGGGCCGCACGAGCTTTGTCATCGCGCATCGCCTGTCCACGATCCGCAATGCCGACGTGATCTTGGTGATTCGCGACGGCGACATCGTCGAGAAGGGCACACACGACGAGCTGCTTGCCCAAGGCGGCTTCTACGCCGACCTGTACAACTCGCAATTCGACGAGGCGGCGTAAAATCTGCCGCAGGGAACGAATAACGCCCGAGAACGGGGGCGCAGAATGAACTGCGCCCCCGTTCTGTGTCCTTTGGGCCTCGAAACGCCTCCCCTGGAACCTGATTGACGCCCTCCCTCAAGGCCCCGTGGACAAAAAATGACAAATATGAGTACTGTCACCTTTTTAGTAACAGCCAAAACTGCCCCAAACGACCTCTTTGCGGCCTAGATATGCCTTCAAATTGATCAAAATGTCCGGTAGCATGCTTCTGTGTGCCAACGTTAATGAACATATTTACTGTTGTGTCTATTATCTTGTAAGATCGATATGATACTACGCTAGCAACAGTACTCATATTTGCCATTTTTTGCCCACAGGACTTAGAGAACGCCAAAAAATCTAGCAATGCCAGCGAGCAAACCGCGTCAGCCGATGCAAGGAGTGTCCCCAAGTGCCGGCAGATAAGGAACGTCCCTAACTGCCAGGTTTGAAAGGTAGTCATTGGGGACGTTCTTAAACGACTAGTCAAACAAGAACGTCCCCAACGACTACTCATTTAAGTACGTCCCCAATGAGTGCCCCTGGAGCAAGACAACGCCGCAGGTAGAGGGCGGACAGCGAGCGCCGTTACGCGGGTTGGTAAACCCGCGTAACTAAATACGTTCCGCGATCTCGTGAATGAGGTAGTCGGTCTTTTCCCAGCCCAGGCACGGATCGGTGATCGACTTGCCAAAGACGCCGCCGTCGACCGGCTGGTTGCCGTCCTCAAGGTAGGACTCGATCATAAAGCCCTTGACCAGCCTGGAGATGGCTTCGTTGCGGCGGCAGCTGTCGAGCACCTCCTTGCAAATGCGATACTGCTCCAGCGGACGCTTGCCCGAGTTGTCATGGTTGCAGTCGATGACCGCCGCTGGGTTGGCATAACCGGCGTGCTCGGTGTAGCGCTCGGCAAGACGCTCCAGATGCTCGTAGTGGTAGTTAGGGTAGGTGCGGCCGTCGAGGCCAATGTAGCCGCGCATGACGGCGTGCGCGAGCGGATTGCCGTCGCACTCGACCTCCCAGTTGCGGAAGATAAAACTCTGGTGCGCCTGGGCGGCGTAGATGGAGTTGAGCATGACGGTGGTGGAGCCGGCAGTGGGGTTCTTCATGCCCACGGGTACCGAAATGCCGCTCGACACCAGGCGATGCTCCTGGTTCTCGACCGAGCGCGCGCCCACGGCAACGTAGCTCAGCAAGTCGACGAGGTACTGGTAGTTGGACGGGTAGAGCATCTCGTCAGCGGTGAAGAAGCCCGTCTCCTCGATGACGCGCAGGTGCATGTGGCGGATGGCCTTGACGCCCTCGAGCAGGTCGTCGGGAGCCTCGGGGTTGGGGTTGTGCAGCAGACCCTTGTAGCCGGTGCCCTTGGTGCGCGGCTTGTTGGTATAGACGCGCGGAATGATGATGAGCTTGTCCTTGACCTCCTCGGCGGTCTTGGCCAGTCGGTTCATGTACTCAAGCACCGAGTCCTCGCGGTCGGCAGAGCACGGACCGATGATAAGCACCTTGCGTGCGTCCTCGCCGGTAAAGACTTTGGCGACCTCGGCGTCAAATGCCTGCTTTTTGGCGGTAAGCTCGGCAGAAAGTGGCATTTCCTCGCGGATCTCCATGGGGATCGGCAACTTGCGTTTGAATTCCATGGCCATAGGGGCCTCCTCAATCTATAGAAAGAGCAATAAGCGTATTGTCGAGTGCTCGGCATTATCCGCTGTCGCACGCTAAAGTGCAAGCACAGCCTACTAAAAAGGGAATGAATCGACACAAGAGCCCGCTCACCACGAGAGTGGATAATCTCCCGTTTTTGGCCCATGTTCGCGCTCAAAGTGGGAGATTATCCACTCTCGTCGGGCAAGCGTCCAAAAACCCACACCGACCAAAAAGGGACGGGTTTATTTTGGCAGGTTTTATCTGGGCAAACGTCAACAGCCGTAGGAGAGCTGCTTTCCCTCGCGGCGATCTTCTAACAGAAAAAACTGAGCGAGTAGGCTTTTTGCAGGAGGCGAAGCACGACCAAATGCGCCACAGTTCTGACCTGCGGTTTTGTTGGGCGCTACCCGCAATGTGCTCGACAGATCCAAAAAAGTCTACTCACTTGGCCTTGAGACTCATCAGTCAGACAAAAAACGCCGCGAAGGGAGCTGGACTCCCTTCGCGGCGGTTATTCGCTCTGATTTTGCGACGGTTTTGCCCGCTTGTTACTCGCTGTAGCGGGTGGCGATGGCAGCTTGTACCATGCCGGCGCTCATAAGGTACGTTACCAAGAAGTAGCCACCATAGGCCGCCAGGAAAATCGCGCAGGTGAGGCCCACGGTGCCGGCGATGCTCATATCGCCGAATACGCTCACCAACTCGATGATCACCTTGAGCGCCACAAAGGAGTGCGCCAAGCCCACTGCCAGCGGGAACAGGAAGAACACCGCTTGCTGCGCCATCACCGAATGCCGGATCTGGCGGTCGTCACAGCCGATCTGTGCCAGCACACGATAGCTGCGGCTGCCGTCGGCCACATTGGAGAGCTGCTGGATCGATAGGATTGCCGCGCACGCAACGACCAGCACAAAGCCAATGTAGATGGCCAGATAGCTAATCATGCCGTTCATCTGCGCTGCTTGCGTGTACATCTCGGAACGCGTGATGAAGACTCCCCACGACCCCGGCTCCTTGCCGTCAACGAGCAGATTGTCGAGCAAGGTGTATTTAATGCTCTCGTCTGCCTCGGTCGTATCCATACCCTGTTTGTAATTAACGAGCAGATTACTGGAATACGGTTGCAGATTAAGCTGGGACAGCAGCTCATCGGCTACGACCACGGTACCGGGATTGCTGCCCATCGCCGAGTTGGCGATGGCCGCCGTGTCCTCGTCCGACTTATCGGTTGCGGGCTTGAGCGTATGCCCGCCCAAGGTTAGGGCATGGCCGCCAGCCATATACTTGGTGTACAGGTCGCCCAGCTCACCGCCCATATCACACGTGAGCAGATACTGGTCGCGGCCAATGCTCACCGGCTCCTCGCCCATCATCTGGCGCAGTTTGTTGTACTGGCTCGCCGGCGTCACATACAGACCCATCGCATCGGCGTTGCTTCCCTCGAGCGCCTTGGGAAGCTTTTCGCCCATGGCCTTGCACATCTCACCCGCCACCACCGAGGGGCCCGAGCCGCCAAGCGGATAACTCAGATACGAATCGATCTGCACATGCTCACCGGCAACATCGGCGATATTGACCTTCTTGCCGGTCTCGTCGTTGTTGTCCGCCGACTTGCCCTTAATACCGTCTGCAACGTTATCGGGATCTTTACGATCGCCATGCCATGCAGCGTACAAATCGACCGTTGCATCGGCCAGCACCATGCGATCGGCCTCAGACGGATTGACATACTCCTTGTAGTAGTCGAGCGTTTCGGGCGTGTAATAGACATACGTCTGAGACACGTCAACAGGGTTATAGCGCTCCAGATTCTCGTTCATCACATTGGCAATCGACATACCGCAGGTCACCGAGGTAATGGCCAAAAACAGAATCATCGCGATGACGCCCATCGAAAAGCACACCGTATTGACCTTGGCCGAAAGCTGACGCACGGTAAACATATTGAGGCCGCGCCAATACACGCTGCGCAGGCTCTGCAACAGCTTGATAAGCATGCCCGAGAGTCCCCAGAACAGGGCAAAGGTGCCCACTGTAACCATAGCGGTCGTAATGCCAAACTGGTTCATAGCCTCTTGCAGCTTGCTGTCCGTCGCGGTTAGCGGGAACCCATCACGTAGCAGACGGTAATAGGCCACGCCCACAAGCACCACGCCCACGGCAAAGATGGCAATCGCGATCCAGGGGTTGCGTGTCTTGATGCTCTCGTTGCGACGCTCGGCACCCATAAGCTCGATGAGTTTGGTACGACGCACGGCTCGAAGGTTCAGCAGTAGCGTGAGCACAAACATCACGAGCATGCAGGCAAGGGTCAGGTTGAACGCATGCGCCGAGAAGAAAAAGTGGAAATTGGCAATCTGCGTCTTAAAGAGCGAGGCCGTAAAGAACGTCATGAGCTGGGAGAGCCCCACGCCCAGCACAATGCCGGCAACAAAGGCCACGACCGATACTATCACGGTCTCGAGCGCCATGATCGTGGCGACGCGCCCGCGCCCCATGCCGAGCACCTGGTACAGGCCAAACTCCTTCTTGCGGCGTTTCATGATGAAGTTATTGGCATACACCATCAAAAAGGCCATGACACCGGCCAAAAAGTACGTCAGGTAGCCGAGCATGCTGCCCATAACCTGCGCCAAGCCCTTTTCATCGATTCCGGCGATGTCAACCTGCATCGAGATGGTGTTAAAGGCATAGAAGACCGTGACGCCCAGGGTGAGCGTCAAAAGGTAGACGAGGTAGTCGCGGCCGGCGCGGCGGACGTTGCCCCAAGCGAGTTTACAGAGCATCGGAGCCCTCACCGCCCATCATGGCAACGACCTCCATAATGCGGTCGAAGAACTCTCGGCGGTCGGTGTCGCCGCGGCGCAGCTCGGTAAAGATCTTGCCGTCGCGGATAAACAGCACACGGCTCGTGTAGCTGGCGGCAAAACTGTCGTGCGTAACCATGAGCACGGTGGCGCGCAGGCGGCGGTTGAGGGCCTCTAGGCTCTCGAGCAGCAGGCGGGCGCTTTTGGAGTCGAGGGCGCCGGTGGGCTCGTCGGCCATAATCATAGTGGGGTCGGTGACGAGCGCGCGAGCCGCGGCAACGCGCTGCTGCTGGCCGCCGGACATCTGGTAGGGGTACTTGTCGAGCACCTGGCTAATAGACAGACGCGCGGCCACATCCTGCACGCGGGTCGAGATCTCTGCCGAGTTTGTGCGGGCGATGGTGAGCGGCAGGGCGATGTTCTCGCGTGCCGTGAGCGTATCGAGCAGGTTGGAATCCTGGAAGATAAAGCCGAGCTCCTCGCGGCGGAACTGCGAAAGCTTGGCCTGCTTCATGCGCGTCACGTCCTGGCCGTTGATGCGGATCGTGCCGCTCGTGGCGCTATCGATGGTCGACACGCAGTTGAGCAACGTCGACTTGCCCGAGCCCGAAGCGCCCATGATGCCAACGAATTCGCCGCGATTGACGGTAAAGCTGACGTCGTTGAGCGCACGGGTCACGTTGCCCAGCGCTCCATATACCTTTTCGAGATGCGCGACCTCCAGTACCGGGGCCGCCATGTGCGTGGTTTGCATACCGAGTCCTTTCTTGCGATTAGTCTACGGCATCCATAGTCGCAAGAAGACGAGTCGGCTACCATCGATATGGCTTACGCTTGCCTTACCGTTGTGTAAGGTACGGGTAGCTAGCCTGCCACGTGTTGATATTGAGAGAGGACTCCTGTTGAAGACTGTTCATGTTGCCGCTGGGATCATTCGCAAGGAAGGATCCGACGAGCTACTGGCCGTGCAGCGCGGCTATGGTGACATGCAGGGACTTTGGGAGTTTCCCGGTGGCAAGCTCATGCGCGGCGAGACGCCCGAGGACGCCGTACGCCGCGAGCTCATGGAAGAGCTGCAGGTAAAAGTCACCAACCTGCGCGATTTCTACACCGTTGAGTACGACTACCCCGATTTCCATCTCTCCATGGAGTGCTACTACTGCTCGCTCGCCAAAGAGTCTGGCGAGCCGCAAAAGCATGACCGTCAACTCGATATCCGCTGGATTCCGCGCACCTCACTTGCCACCGTTGAGTGGATGCCCGCCGACAAGGGGCTCATTGATGCCCTGATTGAGCTGAAGGAAGACCGGCTTGAGGCAAGCTCCGCCGATGACGCTGCGCCCAACACAGCCGACAAACCCGCCACCAAACCCAAGCGCGCACCCAAGCGCCGCAGCAAAAAGCGTCCCAAGCCCGGTCTGCTCGACGGCATCGACACCTCGGACCTTTCCGCCGACGAGCGCGAACTCGTCCGCCGTCGCGCCGCCATCAAAAAGTCCATGAAGGGCAACAAGCGCGCCAATACTAAGCCCGAGCTGCTCGTACGACAGCGCCTGCGCGCAGCGGGCCTTACGGGTTATCGCTTGGAATGGAAGGTTCCCGGCAAGCCCGACATCGCCTTCCCCGGGCGCAAGATCGCCATCTTCGTCAACGGCTGCTTTTGGCACCGCTGCCCCAAGTGCAACCCGAGCCAGCCAAAACGCAATGTTGAATTTTGGGAGGCAAAGTTCCGTCGCAACGTCGAGCGCGACCGCGCTGCCGTGGCAGCACTCACTCAAATGGGCTGGACACCCATAACCATCTGGGAATGCGAGCTCAAAAAAGACCGCATCGACGCCACGATGGAAAAGGTCATCGAGCAGGTGCGCGCCGCAGAGCCGCAGCGCTAACAGCGTGCATTCACACGCTCCGTACGTCCGCGCCACATCCACGTCACAAACCTTAGAAAGCCCTTAAGCCCAAAACCTTTCAAGAGTGTTACTCAATACCTCTGACCTGCAGTTTCATCGTAACACCAAACCAGGTTAAGCCTTTCTTTAGCGCTTCTTTGCGGCAGCCGCGGCATAATACTGCCAACGCACGGGACCTAGCAGCACACCCCGTGCGCAACCTTTTGGTGGACATCGAGGAGGCCGCATAAGCATGCATTCTTCCAATGACGCAGCACAGCAGCCATCCCTAAAACATGCAGACCTTTTCTCCTTCCCCCCGACACAGAGAAACGGTCTCCTCGACTCCCCCACCACAAAAGTCAAACGCTCAACCGACCAGAGCCACAACTTGCGAGCATCCTTCGATAAGCTCCAAGCATCCCTAGACAAAACCTTCCCCAACCAAGCCCGGGCATACTAGCCCCTCATCAACAAAGAAGCCCCGACGTCCCACCTCTTTCCGCCCAACGCCACAAGGGCGACGACCTCGAGTAGGTCAACTTGGGAGGGATGAGGGCTTAGTTCCCCAATCTTTCCGCAGGGGGCAAAAAGCCTCGCCGCACGAAGTGCGCAGCGAGGCTTTTTGCATGCCCGAGGACGATTGGGGAACTAAGCCCTCGTCCCTCCCCGGGATATGTAGCGAGTCGGAGTACCCTTGCTGTTACTCTGCCTTGCCCACAGAGTTGAGGTTGGTCATGCGGATCTTAACCAGCTCGGTGATCTCACGCATGCCCTCCTTGGCCGGCTTCTTGGGATCGAAGCAGGCGGGGTTCTCGGCCATGTAGGCCATGAAGCCCTTGGTGTAGGCCTGACGCAGCTCGGTGGCGTAGTTAACCTTGCAGATGCCGTTCTTCACGGCCTCGGCGACCTGCTCATCGGGCACACCGGAGGTACCGTGCAGAACCAGCGGCACGTCGACGGCGTCGCGGATGGCCTTGACCACGGACTGCTCGATGTGAGGATCGCTCGTGTACACGCCGTGGCTGGTGCCAACGCCAATGGCCAGCGAGGTGCAGCCGGTGCGCTCGACAAACTCCTTGGCCTCGGCAGGATCGGTGTAGGGGCTCTCGCCCTCAACCGCAGGACCGTCGTCCTCCTTGCCGCCAACCTTACCGAGCTCGGCCTCGACGGGCACGCCCATGGCGCGGCCAGCGTCGGCGACGGACTTGGTCAGGGCGATATTATCCTCGAAGGACTCGTGCGAACCGTCGATCATGACAGAGGTGTAGCCAGTGCGGAAAGCCTGCATGCAGCGGTCATAGCCATCGCCGTGATCGAGGTGCAGAGCGACGGGCACGGAAGCGCGCTCGGCAGCGGCCTTGACCATGCCATAGAAGTAATCAAGGCCAGCGGTCTTAATGGTGCCCGGGGTGGTCTGCATGATGACGGGGGACTTGGTCTCCTCGGCAGCAGCCAGAACGGCCATAACAAACTCGAGGTTCTCGACGTTGAACGCGCCTACGGCGTAGTGGCCGGCCTGAGCGTCCTTGAGCATCTTTTCGGTGGTAACAAGTGCCATGAGCGTTTGCTCCTCTCCCTCGCCCGCATCTGGACATCGGGCGTAGTTGTTCACAAGGCGTTTTACCTTGCGTTTTGCTGCGCTCATTGTATGAAAATCGATGGTGTCGCACGCATGAGATATCACCGGCACACAGGTCAAGACGCTCGTTTTTGAAAAGCAAACGGAAGAGATTCGCACCGGATTCCTCTATACGACATTGAAGTTTTCAAGCGAATCATCTTTCTTTTATAGAAAAGATAAGTAATCGAAAGGCGTTTTCTTACTAAAAAAGAAAATGAACGAAAATGGATTCAACACAATTCCTGCAAATTTATGTTGAGAACGGAGCAGCTATGGCCCATGCGACAACCCGAGCCTTCGCCGATGAGCGTCGTGCCGCCATCATGGAGATGCTCGAACATAACGCCTCGGTGCAGGTGGCAGAAATCGCCCAGACCTTTGGCGTATCCTCCGTCACCGCCCGCGCCGACCTGGACGCGCTCGCCGAAGCAGGCAAGCTACGCCGTACGCATGGCGGCGCCGTGTCGCTTCACAAGCGCCTGACTGTCTCCACGCAGGATCGCCGCATCAACGTCAATGTCGCCGCCAAGCAGGCCATCGCACAAAGCGCCATTGAACTCGTCGGCAATGGTGACACGCTGCTCGTCGACTCAGGCACCACGGCACTCGAGTTTGTCCGGCTCCTCGACCAGCACGACGGCATCACCGTCATCACAGCCGACATTACCATTGCCGATTACATCGACGAGAGCATGCCCTCGGTCGATGTTGTCATGCTGGGCGGGGCACTGCGCAAAGGTCATCGCTATCTGTACGGTCCACTTACCATGCAGGCGCTCCAAATGGTCCACGTCGATCTTGCCGTCATGTGCCCTGGCGCTTTTGTTCCCGGCTGCGGTTTTACGACCGACTTTCCGCAGATGGCCGAGACCAAAGCGGCTATGGTCGGTGCCGCCCGTCAAAGCGTCGCCCTCATGGACGCCAGCAAGGTCAACGGACGCGGCATGTACCGTTTTGCCGAACTCGCCGACGTCGACTCCATCGTGATGGACAGCGACCCCGATAATGCCGTCGCCACCTCAATCGCCGAGATCGTCGACAACGCCCGCCCAAATCTCCTCATCGCCGGCGCTTAAACAAAAACCACCACAAAGGTCTCCTTTGTGGTGGTTGAGCATCAGAAGTGAATGTGTCGCTACTTGGACAGCTCGTCGGCGAGAACCTCGATCTGAGCGCGCGAGGCGTCGTTGAGCGAGCCCAGCACGGTCACCTTGTTCTGCGCCAGGGTGATGTCCTTCATGCCCTCGAGCTCCTTGGTCATAACCTTGGCAGCGGTGGGCGCCCAGGAGCCGGCCTCAACGAGCGCCACCGTACGGTTCTGATAGGCGTGCTCGGCAAGCGTGTGGATAAAGGTGCTCATGAACGGGAAGATCTCGCCCTGATAGGTGATGGAGGCGAGCACCAGACGGTCATAGCGGAACGCATCCTCAACGGCCTCGGCCATGTCGTCGCGAGCCAAGTCAAAGACGGAAACCTTCTGGCCGCGGGCCTCGAGCGCAGATGCAAGCTCCTCAACGGCGGCCTTCAGATGGCCGTACACGCTCGCATAGGCAATCGTGATGCCCTCGTCCTCGGGCTGATAGCTCGACCAGGCGTTGTAGGTGTCGAGGTAATAGCCCAGATTCTCGGTAAGAACAGGACCATGGAGCGGACAGATGATCTGGATATCCAGATTGGCGGCCTTCTTGAGCACGGTCTGCACGAATTTGCCGAACTTACCGACGATGCCAAAGTAGTAGCGGCGCGCTTCGCAAGCCCAGCCTTCCGGGTCCTCGATGTCGTTGGCGCCGAACTTGCCAAAGCCGTCGGCACTAAAGAGCACCTTGTCGGTGGACTCGTAGGAGAAGATCACCTCGGGCCAGTGCACGTTGGGGGCGCCGACAAACGTTAGGCTGTGGCCACCCAGGTCGAGCACGTCGCCCTCTTTGACGACCATCTTACGCTCGGGGTAGTCGGTGCCAAAGTAGTTGACCATCATGCGGAAGGCGCCCATGCTGGCCACAATCTGTGCCTGGGGGTAGCGCTCCATAAAGGCGGCGATACCGGCGGAGTGATCGGGCTCCATGTGATGGACGACCAGGTAGTCGGGCGTACGGCCGTCGAGCGCGGCCTCGAGGTTGCCGAGCCATTCGTCGACAAAGCCAGCGTCAACCGAATCGGCGACAGCGATTTTATCGCCCAAGATAACATAGCTGTTGTATGCCATGCCGTTCTCGGACACGTCGTACTGGCCCTCGAACAGGTCAATGTCGTGATCGTCGACACCGATGTAGCGGATATCCTTGGTGATCTCCATCAGGCAAAGCCTCCTAGATAGACAAAAGAACCCGTCTATCATAACACTCGCCTTCATAGCCACGGCTATCTGTCAGCATCCTTATCGATTGGAATTTAGGCGGAATATACCGCCGTTTAACTGCGCAAACTATGAGCGCGGTATCGCCGTGCTATGTCGAATAATGAGTTGGCCGGGAATACGAATGGCAACGGTTTTGCCCGCCGTACCCGCCTCGGGAACCGCATGCTCGAACACCTCGCGTCCGCGCTGATGTAGATCGAATCGCACGGTCGTGAGCTCGTTGTGTGCTACAAAATCATCGAGCGAATCATCGACGCCCACCACGCTTACGTCCTCGGGCACGCGCAGACCGCTATCGCGCAGCGCGGCAATCGCGCCATTTGCCATCTGGTCGTTTGCCGCATAGATCGCCGTCATAGTGCGGTCGTGCTCGGCCAGATATCTGCCGGCTTCGTAACCGCTGTTGGCAGACCAGTCTCCCTCGAGCGGCGCATGCGGCTGAATGTGTTTACGCTCGAGCGCATCCTGCCAACCGGCGCGACGAAATTGCTCGTCGACCGAGAACGACGGGCCACCAATATAGCGAATCTGCTCGTGCCCCAGCTCAAACAGATGATCCATTAGCAAGAGCGAGCAGCCGTAATGGTCGGAATCGACCGTGGTCACCCGCGGGTGCGCGTACATGGTAACGATGACCGTGCCAATGCCCGGCAGTGGATCAAACGTCTCAAAATCGGGCGCCATGCGGCTCATGCCGATGATGATGCCGTCCACCGGCAATGCGGCCATACGACGCGTGGCCTCGGCAAGCGAAAACTCCTCGGTCTTGGACATCTCGACCAGCGTGATGGCGCAATTATGCTCGCGAGCAGCGCTGGCGATGCCGTCGATCATTGAGAGGTTGCCAAACTTGGTGACATCGTTGATGCATAGGCCGACCGAATGGTAACGGCCGTCGCGCAGCGAGCGACCGGCATAACTCGGACGAAAGCCGAGCTCTTGCATAGCGGCCTGCACGCGCTGGCGCGTCTGCTCGTTAACGTTGGGCAAGCCGTTGGCGACGCGCGAAACCGTCTGCTGCGAAACGCCAGCAGCGCGGGCGACGTCGGCCATGGAGACCGGACGCGTACCTGTATCGTTGGACGGGCGCCTTGCCACAGGATCACCTTCACCCTTGCGAGATCTGAATAGCGTGAATGCCGGCCCGGGCAGAAATACATCCCGCGCCGAGGCCCGCTATCGTCGGACGCATGTTAACGTACTCTACTTTTTCTATCTGCATCTTTTCTGCTTTATAAGTCCATACGGCAGTACCGTTCACGGCTGTATTTCTACCGATTACCAGATTCTCAAAAAGTGACAAGCGATGTGTTATGAGTACGTTAACATAGCCCGTAACGTGCGGTATCGTGAACACTTGGTTCATGCCGTTTCAAGTTGTTAACGTACTCATATCGACGCAAAATTCACCCGTGCGCACCAAGGAAAGGACTCCCATGACCGCCCCCGACGAAAAGACACTCGCCACCCTCACCAAGCTGTTTGAGGAGGAGTTTGGCCCCATCGGCAACCGCCAGGTGCTCTACGTGCACGCGCCCGGGCGCTCCGAGATCAGCGGCAACCACACCGACCACGAGGGTGGCCACGTTATCGCCGGCTCGCTCGATGTCGCCGTCGACGGCATTGCCGTGGCGACCGATTCCAACAAGGTTCGCGTCGCCGACGAGGGCTATCCTACGTTTGAGATCACGCTCGACACGCTGGATATTCAAGAGTCCGAGAAGGGCACGTCCGCAAGCCTCGTGCGCGGTATGGCCCACGAAATCGCTGCTCTGGGCGTTGAGCCCCAGGGCTTCGACTTTGCCTTTACCTGCTCCGTCCCCTCGGGTGGCGGCCTTTCTAGCTCCGCCGCTGTCGAGGCGGCTTACGGCCGCGCCATGGAGACGCTCTGGGGCGCGCCCGCCATTGAGCCCGTCGCCCTCGCCCAGATGAGCCAGCGCACCGAGAACAACTATTACGGCAAGCCCTGCGGTCTTATGGATCAGGCGGCTGTGTGCCTGGGCGGCCTCGCCTACATGGACTTTGAGGATCAGGCTCAGCCTAAGACCCAGAAGCTCGAGCTCAACTTTGAGGATCACGGCTATGCGCTCGTGCTCGTTAAGGTTGGCGCCGACCATGTGGCGGCTACCGACGACTACGCCGCCGTTCCGCGCGAGATGCAGGACGTCGCCGCCGAGTTTGGCAAGGCACGCCTGTGCGAGGTCAACGTTGCCGACTTTGACGCCAAGCTCCCCGAGCTGCGCGCCAAGCTGGGCGACCGCGCTTGCCTGCGCGCCGTTCACTACTGGTACGAGAACGGCCTGGTCGACAAACGCTGGGCAGCCCTGAACGCCGGCGACATTGACCAGTTCCTGGTCCTGACGCGCGAGTCCGGCGCCAGCTCTGCCATGTACCTGCAGAATGTTGTTGCCAAACTGGGTGCCGAGCAGCCTTCCATGTACGCGCTTGCTCTTGCCGAGCATGTGCTCGACGGCCGTGGCGCCGTTCGTATTCACGGCGGCGGCTTTGGCGGTACCATCCAGGCCTTCGTGCCGCTCGATCTGGTCGACACCTTCATTGCCAAGATGAACGGCTGGCTGGGCGAGGGCTCTGCCCGCCACTACGCGATTTCTGACAAGGGGGCTTACGCGGCATGGCTGTAATGACTGACGTGCGCGAAGCCGCGCAGAACCTGATCGAGTACGCCATTCATCGATCGATGATCGGCCAGGACGATCGCATCTGGGCATACAACACCATTTTGGAGTGCATCGGCGCTACGGGTCCCGCGCTCGATATGGCCTGGGCGCTCAAGACCGAGAAGATTTCACTCTTGCACCCCGATACACTCCCCGACTTTGACCTGGAGGGCACGCTTGCCGCGCTTTCCGAGGCCGCCGTTGCCAATGGTGCTGTCGAGGATACGGCGTCGGGCCGCGACCGCATCGCCATGCGTATCATGGGCGTGCTCATGCCGAGGCCTTCGGTTGTAAACGAGGAATTCAACGGCCGCATGGGTGTCAATGAGCCTCGCGCCGCGACCGACTGGTTCTACGGCCTGTGCTGTGACGCCGGTTACGTGCGCCGCGCCGCCATCGCGCGCAACATCAAATGGAGCACTTCCACCAACTGGGGTGACCTGGAGATCACCATCAACCTGTCCAAGCCCGAAAAGGACCCGCGTGATATCGCCGCGGCAGGTGCAGCCAAGAACACGGGCGAGAAGTATCCCGCCTGCCAGCTCTGCATCGAAAACGAAGGCTATCCCGGTCGCTCCGCCGCAGCCGACGGCGGCGCTCACCCCGCACGCCAGAATCTGCGCGTTATCCCCATCCAGCTCGACGGCGAGCGCTGGGGCTTCCAGTACAGCCCGTATGCGTATTTTGACGAGCACTGCATCACGATGAGCTCCGAGCATCGTCCGATGCACGTCGACCGCAAGGGCCTGACCTGCCTGCTCGACTTTGTGGACCTATTCCCGCATTACTTCATCGGCTCCAACGCCGACCTGCCCATCGTGGGCGGCTCGATTCTGTCGCACGACCACTTCCAGGGCGGCGCGCACGAGTTCCCCATGATGCATGCCGCCGAGGTCTCGCAGTTTAGCGTGCCCGGTTTTGACCAGGTCAGCGGTACCGTGCTGCAGTGGCCGCTCTCGGTGCTGCGCCTGCGCTCGCATGACCGCGGCGCGCTGCTCGATGCCGCCGAGAAGATCATCCTGGCATGGCGCGAGTGGACCGATGAGTCTGTGGGCGTCATCGCGCACACGGCCGATGGCATGCCGCACAACACCGTGACGCCCGTCATCCGCCGCGTCGACTCCCGCGGCAATGCCGGCGGCGAGATCTACGAGGCCTACCTGGCGCTTCGCTGCAACATCACGACCGACGAGCATCCGCTGGGCGTGTTCCACCCGCATGCCGAGTATCACCACATTAAGAAGGAGAACATCGGCCTGATCGAGGTTATGGGCCTGGCGATTCTTCCGCCGCGCCTGGTTCCCGAGCTCGGCGCTGTCCGCGAGCACCTGCTGGCAGCCAAGGTCGATGCCAGCTACGACCTTGCCGCAGCGCTCGAGAGCGATGACCTTTGCCGTAGCCACGCCGCATGGGCCGAGGATGTCTTTGCTCGCCGCGCGAACGAGCTTACGGCGGACAACGCCATCGACATCCTGCACGAGGAGGTCGGCGTGGTGTTTGGCCACGTGCTCGACAACGCCGGCGTCTTTAAGTGGGACGAAGCCGGCCGCGCCGCCCAGCAGCGCTTTATCGACTCACTGTAGAGCACAGACCCGGACGCTCAACGGCAGTCCACACGACATAACCGCCCACACGACAACGGCGCCCGCCGGCAACATCGCCGACGGGCGCCGTTTTTGAGTGTAGCCATTGGGGACGTTCTTAAACGACCAGTCATTAAAGAACGTCCCCAATGACTACCCCAAGTGACAACCACGGCGACGCCGATGTTTTGGCAACGACAGCGAGCGGGCCGCATTTGAGACAAGGTGACGCGAAACGAAAGGGCGCTGACCTTCTGGTCGCGCCCTTGAAGTTGAACGTCAGATTGTCCAAATGCGGCCCGCGCAGCGTCGAGCCGTTACGCGGGTTGGTAAACCCGCGTAACCTTAAAGCTCAGTCACGACAACGTTGTTGTAGATCTCGTCCCAGCGGTCCATGACCAGGTGGCCGGTCTTGGGATCCATGGCGTTGAGCTTGCCGCAGGTATTGGCGGTCTTGAGCACCGTGACGTCGTCGGCACCAGCAGCAATGGCATGCGCAAAGCCGGCGATGGTCGAGTCACCGGAACCCGTCGCGTTCACAGCCGCAATCGCGGGCGTCTTGGCGCGGAATGCGCGACCCTCATGGAAGCCCACCGAACCGGCAGCGCCCATCGAAACGACAACCCAGGGGATACCGGCAAAGCGGCCATCGGCGGCAAGCGCCTCGCGCAGGGCATCGACATCATCGGTCGTAAAGGACGTACCCAGCAGGCCGTTAATCTCGGTCAGGTTGGGTTTTACGAGCTCAGGCTTAGCGTCGGACTCCAGCGCGGCCTCCAGCGATGCACCCGAGGTATCGAGCAGCACCTTGGCGCCCGCCTCCTCGGCGATCTTGACGAGCTCGGCATAGTAGCCGGTATCGACGCCACGCGGCAGCGAACCCGAAAGCGTCACAACGTCCGCCTTCGCTGCAAGCTCGGCGAACTTGGCCGTAAAGGCCTCGAGCTCTGCCGGGGCGATCTGCGGGCCGCTCTCCAGCAGCTCGGTCTGATTACCCTCGTGCAGAATATTCAGGCAAATGCGCGTCTCGCCGGCGATGGGCACAAAGTCGTTCTTGACGCCGTCGGCATCCATAAGCTCGGCCATATAGGCACCCATGTGGCCGCCGAGCAGACCGGTCGCGAGCACATCGTCGCCCAACTGCAACAGCACACGGCTCACGTTGAGGCCCTTACCGCCAGCGGTCTTTTCGGGCGTCACACGGTTCACGTCGTCGATGATCAGCTTGTCGAGCTGATAGCGCGTATCGATCGACGGGTTCATGGTAACGGTCAGAATCATATTGAACTCCTGTTTCCGGGGCACGACGTGTGCGACCCCAAACATACGATAGCTCTTTAAAGGATCTCGATCTCAAAGCCGCGAGTGACGGTCTCTCCCGGCTTGGCCACCAGGCAGCCACGCTTGTGCTCCAGAATATCGTCCTCGTCGGAGCAGGTGGACAGGCCGCCCCACGGTTCCACGGCCACAAAGTCGCCCTCGGGCTTGCTCCACACAATCAGGTATGGCATATCGGGGAACGTCAAACGCATGCCCTTGTCCTCGGTTTTCTTGGTCAGCGTAACCACGCGGCTGTCGAGCACGTCAAAGATGGTCTCCGCGAAGTCGAAGAGTTCGTGCGTCAGCGGCAGGTCGTGGCCGACCATCGGGTTTTTGCTGCGATGCTCAACATCAATCAGACCCGTCGAGGGAACGGCAGTACAGAGCTCGGCGGCCTCACGCTGATCAAAACGAAGCTCATAGTCGTCATAGGACTCGTCCTCGTCGAGCGGGCACTTAAAGCCGGGGTGGCCACCCACAAAAAACGGCATGTCCTCGGTGCCCTCATTGGTCACCTCATACGACACGGCCACCTTTTCCGAATCGATCGTGTAACGAGCAACGATCTTAAACGGATACGGGTACTGCTCGAGCAACTCGGCATGGTCGGCAGAGCTTAGGCTCAGCGCAACCATGTTGTCGCTCTGCTCCTCGAGCTTCCACTCCTGTTTGCGCGCAAAGCCGTGGCGGGCGAGCTTTACCTCGCGGCCGCCCATGGTCATTGCGCGACCGTCACGAAGGCCACCGCAGATCGGGAAACAAATGGGTGCCTGGCCCGACCAGACCGAAGGATCACCCTGCCACAGGTACTCGCGACCGTTGGCTTTAATCGAAGCGAACGATCCGCCAGCCGTGCTCAGCGCCACACGAATAGAACCGTTATCAAGAACAAACTCCATAGGAGCCTTCCCTTTCTTACGACAGCCCGCCAAGTCAATAGGGCTGATAGAAAACCGGCCCGCGCCTCATCACAGAAACGCGAGCCGTCAACGGACTAGTAAATTACGCCGGATACCCGCTAGTCATGGTATTCGCCGCGGTCCCACTTCTCGAGGAACTCGTCAAAGAAGTGCGGGTCAGCCTGAGCCTCGGCGTCGGCCTTATTGCAGGCATCGATCTTGGCAATCAGGGCATCGTGCTCGGGGGTCTTGTCGTAGGGCTCCTCCAGGAAGGCAAGCATGATGTCGGCCATCAGGAACTCGCCAGTGATCTTGCCGCCAAAGCCCACGATGTTGGCGTTGAGCTCGCGACGGGCATACAGGGCAGAGGTCATGTCGCGAACCAGGGCGCAGCGGGCGCCGGGAACCTTGTTGACGGCGTTGGTGATGCCGATGCCGGTGCCGCACAGGGCCACGCCAAAGTCAGCCTTGCCGCTGGCAACAGCCTCGCCCACGGCCTTGCCGTAGATGGGGTAGTGCGTACGGGTGTGGCTGTAGGTGCCGCAGTCGAGCACCTTGTAGCCAGCCTGCTCCAGGCGGTCGGCCAGATAGATCTTCTCGTCCGTAACGATATGGTCGCAACCGATTGCGATGGTCTTCTTCATCAGAACGTCCTTTCGTCTGAATTCACAAGTTGAGGTAGAAGTTCGAGTTCTCGGTGGCTCTCGTTAGGCCATCTTGTTGAGCATGTCGACACGGATCTGGTGACGGCCGCCAGCATACTGGGCGCGCAGGAACTCGCGGGCAATCTTCTTTGCGACCTCGGTGCCCACAACGCCCGGGCCCATGGTGACCATGCGCGAGCCGTTGTGCTCGCGGGTCATGTAAGCGGAACGCTCGTCGGAAATGTTGGCGACGACCATGCCCTTGATCTTGACGGCGGCCATATAGGAGCCGACACCGTACTTATCGAATGCGAAGCCCTGGGAATCCTTGTGCTCCAGCAGGTCCTTGGCAACGGCGGTCGCGGAATCGACAAAGTCCGCGGCAGGGGTCTCGGAATAGTCGACGACCTCGTGACCGTCGGCGATGAGCATCTCCTTGATGGACTCCTTCATCGACATACCGTCGGCATCGGAAGCGATTACAACTCTCATGACATCCTCCTTGAGAGATACGCAGGTGCGTAGTTTCTGTTTGGAAGTGTTGAATCGCGTTCAGGTCCGGGCATCTGAATGTGCGGTTCTTCACTGTTCATGTTTATTTGAACACATTCGAACATTTACCGCAACAATTATTTGTTTATCTTTGTTCTTTTTTGAACAATTACCGTTCGCGGATGATTGCTGACCGTTTGGACTCAGAAAAGGCCCGACTTACCGCGCATTCAACAAACAAAAGGGCGGCCGAGAACGTGTCTCGGCCGCCCTTCGGCGGTATTCACCGGTATATACAGCTGTTTTAGCTACTCGGACTGCCCGCCCTTTTTGGCGTGCTTGGACGGAGCGCTCAGAAAGCGACCCGTCAGATAGTTCGCCGGGCCGGAAATATCAATCCCCAGTAGCACGTGCCCCAGCCACAAAAACGCCGCGAGCACCAGCAATGGAATCACGCACGAGGTCACGATCATCACGATGACGCCTTCGATGAGATCGGTCACTTGCCGCACAATTTCATCGGTCATCTGCTTGGCGCCGCTGGTCACCGACGTGACGAGACCCGAGGCACCGTCGGCAAGCTGCTCAAGCACGTTCTTGGACTCTGTGGACTCGGTCTTTTTCTTGCTTGTTTTGGAGCTATCGCTATCTGCCGCGCTCGCAGCGTCGGTCGCCTTTTGCTCGGCCGCCTCGATGCTAACGCGATACGTTTCGTCGACCTTTTGCGACACCCATACGCTTGCAGGCACCAACGCCATGCCAATTATGGCGACCACCAGCACACGCGTTGCCACGCGGCGAATGACCGTGCTCGTACTCCAGCGCCCGTGAATGCCGAGCGACACCGCAAAGAGTACCAACGCAAACGGGATTAAGATGCCCAAGCCAACCGACCACAAAATAGTTAGCAGGTATTTCTCGAGGTAGAGCACGGCAAGCACGATACCAAGGTTGCCTGAAAGCTGCGCGAGCTGCTCGGCAACTGGCGTTCCCGTATCGCCCGGCAGCGCAGTGATACCCGCAGATAGGGCGACGCACGAGGTCGTGAGCGCCAAAACATTGCCCTTCTTTTGATCGATGACCTCGATGGTGGAGTCCCAGGTCTTGGTATCGGCAAAATGCGGACGAGCTACAAAGCCCGACAACAGCGCCAGTACCACGAGCGCAACGATAAAGCCAATCTGCAGTTTTTTGTTTGCGCACACGACATCGGACAGGCTGGGCTGCAGCTCGGTTACCGTCGTGTGCTCGGTTATCTGGACAGGACGCCCATGAGTCATCTCGTGCGCGTCTCCCTTTTGAATCAATCCGTTGCCCGGCATTTGGATACCTCCTTATTCCGGCCTGTATTGCGGATGGAAGTATACCCACCCAGCGAAAAACCGAACGGGAGGGCGTGCAGAAGCTCCATAACGCTGCTAGTCGAATAGTGCCATTTCAAAACTATGCTGGTTTACTACGGTAAAACCGATAGGACCGACCACATTTGCTATTAGCAGAAAATGACAAGCTTTCTACCTGCGGCTTTGATAACGCCGTTCTTTCCATAGTTGAAAGAATGCGATTCATCGTAGTAAACCGGCATAGTTTTGTAACCGACAGGTCGAGTCGGCACCGCAGCAAACCTAATAACCCGTTTTCTTCCATCCTCAAAGGATCAAATGCATGGCAGGAGTGTCCCTAACTGCGGCAGATAAGGAACGTCCCCAAGTGCCGGGTAAAAAGAAAAAGCCCTGTCGCGAGTTTGCGGCAGAGCTTTTGGAAGGGGACTTGGTTGTGAGGGCTCGTTAGGCGAGCTTGGCCTCGAGCTCGGCGATGCGCTTATAGGCATCGATGGTAAAGCGGGTCTGCTTCTCCAGGATCATAGTGGTCATGAGAGTGTCCTGAGCGTGAGCCATGATGAAGGTCATCTCCATCTCGCCACCGCCGGCCTCCTGCGAAAGCAGCTTGGTCTGCGTGTCGTGGGCGCCAATAAGTGCATCGCTGGCATCCTTGTGCAGCTGCTCGGCCTTCTCAAAATCACCCTCGCGAGCGGCATCGAGCGCTGCAAGCAGATCGGTCTGGGCGTCACCTGCGTATGCGACAATCTCGAATCCAACCATCGAGATTTCTTCTTTGGTTGCCATATTGCGTTCCTTTCACATATGAACCAATGGAGAGCATCGCGTCCGGGCATACGCGCTGCGTTCTGTATGGCAGAAACATTAACATTCAAACAAAAAAGAACAACGCAAAACATAATTTCAAGCTATGAACGGTCAATTTTCGCCCGTGAACGGTTTCCAAACCATTTCGAACAATATCAAACATGATTAACGGAAACCCAAACAGGACCGCGCCCTAGCGCAAATCGCGCACCGTATCGCCCTCTACGAGCACGCCGGGGATCAGCATGTGCTCCACGCCAGACGCACCCCCCTCGGCACCGGCGATCTTATCGACTGCCCACATGCCGACACGCCTGTTGTCAAAGCGCACGGTGGTCAGGCGACGGTCGGGCACGATATCGCCCAGGCTGTCATCAACACCCACCACGCTCACGTCCTCGGGCACACGCCTTCCGCGCGATTCGAGCCCGCGAATGCAGCCGTAGGCCATGGCGTCGTTGGAGGCATAGATGGCAGTACAGGTCGGATCGTCCGCCAGAACCTGGCCTGCGGCATATCCACTCTGCGCCGTCCAATCGCCACGGATGAGTCGCGGCAGCTCAATACCATGCGCACGCAATGTCTCGCGCCAGCCTTCCTCGCGCCGCATGCCCGAAAGCGAGCGCTCGGGACACGAGATAAAGTGCACGGTTTTGTGCCCCCGCCCCAGCAAGTACTCGACCACCTGGCGCGAACAATCGAACTGGTCGTTATCGACCGTTGAACAGAGCGGGTGCTCCAACATCGTAACGAGCACCGTCTGCATGCCGGGCAGCGGCTCGAAGGTTCCAAAGTCCGCCGGCATGCGGTTCATAATCACAACCATGCCATCCACCGGCAGTGCGCTCATGCGCGACGATGCGCTCTCGAGGGTATACGGATGCCCGTCTACTTTAGTGAGGGTGATGGCATAGCCATGTTTGTCGGCCGCGGCGGCAAAGCCCTCCATACGGTCGAGATTGCCGGTGCCGGTAATGTTGAACATGGCGACGCCGACGGTCTTAAACTTACCGCGGCGCAGCGATCGACCGGCAAAGTTTGGGCGATACCCCAGCTCGCGCATGGCGGCACGCACGCGTTCCTTGGTCTCGGGGCGCACGCTGGGCGAATCGTGCACGGTGCGCGAGACCGTCTGCTCCGAGACGCCCGCGAGACGCGCCACATCCTTAACGGATACCGATTTTTTAACAGCGGCCATAGGTCGATCTTTCTATGTCAACGATGCCATTGGTGGCACCCTGCGCAGTCATTTTTACCGCCTTCAAGTATATCCAACGCCTCCCCCACCATACGCTCACCACCCAAAACCTACCGTTCACCGACATTTTTGCTTCCCCGAACGGCTTTTGTCGATCAAATGTTAACGTTGCCATTGCGCAAATACAGAGCCACCGGGCGGCTCAAACGTTTACGCATAAGGAATCGACGGTTCGCAGGCACAGGAACCACCGGTTCGCGTCTTTTTTTGTGTCGCAAAATGGCAACGTCAACATTTTGGCAACCGAACGCCAAAAGCTACCATCGTTGCTAACCCACCGACTCTTAGGAGCATTGCATGGAGCAACTCATCGCCATCATCGAAAAGGGCCAGCCCTTTTTCAACGCGATCGCCCGCAACAAGTACCTCAAGGCGATCCGCGACGGCTTTATCTCCGTCATCCCCATCATCATCTTCTCGTCCATCTTCTGCCTGGTAGCCTCGGTCCCCAACATCTGGGGTTTCTACTGGCCCGATGACATCAACAACGCTCTGTGGAAGTGCTACAACTACTCCATGGGCATCCTGGCCATCGCCTGCGCCGCCACCACGGCCAAGCACTTCGCCGACGCTCAGAACCGCGACCTGCCCAAGAATAACCAGATTAACTTTATCTCATGCATGTGCGCGGCCATCATCGGCTTCTTGCTCCTTTCGAGCGACACGGTCGCCACGGACGCCGCCAGCGGCTTCAACACCACCTACCTTGGTTCCAAGGGCCTGCTGACCGCCTTCATCGCTGCGTTTGTGACCGGCATCATCTACAAGTTCTTCATTAAGCGCAACATCACCGTCAAGATGCCCGAGCAGGTTCCGCCCAACATCTCGCAGACCTTTAAGGACATCATCCCCTTCTCCGTCTGCATCACCGTCTTTTGGGTCTTTGACATCGTCTTCCGCGCTGCCTTTGGCTTCTGCTTTGCCCAGGGCGTCATCCAGGTGTTCCAGCCCCTGTTCACCGCTGCCGACGGCTACATCGGCCTTGCTGTGATCTACGGCGCCATGAGCCTCTTCTGGTTCGTGGGCGTCCACGGCCCCTCGATCGTCGAGCCCGCCATCGCCGCCGCCCTCGTTGCCAACATGACCGACAACCTGGCTGCGTTCCAGGCCGGCCAGCACGCTTCCGCTGTCCTGACCCAGGGTGCCCAGTACTTCGTCGTCTGCATGGGCGGCACCGGCGCCACGCTTGTCCTGGTCTTTATGTTCTGCTTCCTGGCCAAGTCTCAGGAGATGCGCGCCGTCGGTAAGGCAGCCATCGTCCCGGTCTGCTTTGCTGTCAACGAGCCGCTGCTGTTCGCCGCACCCATCGTGCTCAACCCCGTCTTCTTTGTCCCGTTTGTCTTTGCTCCGATCGCCAACATCTGGATCCTCAAGATCTTTATCGACTTCTTGGGCATGAACGGCTTTATGTACACCCTGCCTTGGACCGTCCCCGGCCCCATCGGTACCATCATGGGCCTGGGCTTCCAGCCGCTCGCCTTTGTGATGCTCGCCCTTATCCTGGTCGTCGACTTTGTCCTGTACTATCCGTTCTTCCGTGCCTATGACGCCCAGAAGTGCGCCGAGGAGGCCGAGATCTCCCAGGAGGAGCTCGCCGCCAAGAACGCCGAGAAGGCCGCCAAGCTCAACGACGCCTTCCAGGGCAAGGCCGATGCCAAGAGCGTTGCCGCCGGCGCCGCTGCCGAGGCCGTGAAGGCCGACGCCCCTGCCGCTTCCGCAGCACCCGCTGCCGAGGCAACGACCGCCAGCGACCTCAACGGCAAGCACGTGCTCGTGCTCTGCCAGGGTGGCGGAACCTCGGGTCTGCTCGCCAACGCGCTGGCCAAGGCTGCCAAGGAGCGCGGCATCAATCTGGAGACCGCTGCCGAGGCCTATGGCAACCACGTCGACATGCTCCCCGACTTTGACCTGGTCGTCCTGGCCCCGCAGGCCGCCAGCTACCTGGCCGACCTGCAGAAAGACTGCGAGCGTGTGGGCAACAAGTGCGTCGCCTGCCGCGGTAAGCAGTACATCGAGCTCTCCCAGAACGGCGACAAGTCTCTCGCCTTCGTAAGCGAGCAACTCTCCCTTTAGCCCGCTGTTCTAACGAACAGCGGCCGGCTCGACGCTGCGCGGCGCCCAGCCGGCCAGATTGCCGCTCAACTTCGGCGGCGCGACCACAAGGTCAGCGCCGCCTTGTTTCGGGGCAATCTGACTCGTCTGGACACCGCTCGCTGACTTTGACCAGTTCTGCACCGTTTCCGTTGTCTTAATGATTGGATATTTCATCATGTCCGTTAACCCTGCTAGCGTCACCAACCCGCCCGCGCAGTTTCCCGAAGACTTTGTCTTTGGCGGCGCCACCGCTGCCTACCAGGTAGAGGGCGAGACCCGCACTCACGGTAAGGGCAAGGTTGCCTGGGACGACTTCCTGGAGGCCCAGGGGCGTTTCTCTCCCGATCCCGCTTCGGACTTCTACAACCAGTACCCCGTCGACCTGGAGCTGTGCGAGGAGTTCGGCATCAACGGCATCCGCCTCTCCATTGCCTGGAGCCGCATCTTCCCCAACGGCACCGGCGAGATCAACGCCGAGGGTGTGCAGTTCTACCACGACCTCTTTGCCGAGTGCCACAAGCACCACGTTGAGCCGTTTGTCACGCTGCATCACTTTGACACGCCGCTTCCCCTCTTTGAGAAAGGCGACTTCCTCAACCGCGAGACCATCGACGCCTTTGTGGACTTTGCCACCTTTTGCTTTAAGGAGTACGCCGACCAGGTGACCTACTGGTTCACCTTTAACGAGATCTGGGCCGACGCCTCCAACACCTACATCGAGGGCACCTTCCCCGGCGGCGTCAAGGCGCATCTGGCCGAGGCTTTCCAGTGCGAGCACAACATGATGCTCGCCCACGCCAAGGCCGTGCTGGCCTTCCACAACGGCGGTTTTAAGGGCAAGATCGGCGTCATTCAATCGCTGGAGTTTAAGTATCCGCTCAACGAGAACGACCCCGCCGACATCAAGGCCGCCAACAACGAGCACGTGCTGCAGAACCAGTTTTTGCTCGACGCTACCTTCCGCGGCGACTACGCGCCCGACACCCTCGAGTGCGCCAACCGCTTGGCCGCCATCTCGGGCGGCACCATCGAGATCCTGGACGAGGACCTCGAGATTATGCGCGAAGCAGCGCTCTACAACGACTACTTGGGCGTTAACAACTACCAGTGCCGCTTCCTCAAAGCTTACGATGGCGAGAACGACCTGCACCACAACGGTACGGGCGAGAAGGGCACCGGCCGCTGGCGCGTTAAGGGTATTGGCGAGCATGTGAACAAGCCCGGCATCCCCACCACCGACTGGGACTGGATCATCTATCCCGAGGGTCTGTTCGATCTGCTCGTCTACATTAAGCAGCGCTACCCCAACTACAAGCAGATCTTCATCACCGAGAACGGCATGGGCTACAAGGACCCCTACAAGGACGGTTTTGTGGATGACCAGCCGCGCATCGACTACATCGAGCAGCACCTGCGTTGGCTGCTCAAGGCCATGGAGGTGGGCGTCAACGTGGGCGGCTACTTCCTGTGGAGCCTGCAGGACCAGTTCTCCTGGACAAATGGCTATAACAAGCGTTACGGCTTCTTCTACGTTGACTTTGAAACCCAGAAGCGCACGCCCAAGGCAAGCGCCTACTGGTACAAGCACGTGGCGCAGACCCGTCGTCTGGACTAGCTAACGTCATCGGCCGCCGTGACCATCACGCTGCCGTGCACCTTACCATTCCCGATCGCATGGGCGCTGCGTCCATGCACCTCTTTCCGTGTGGCGGATACGACCTTCCCGGTGGATGTTTCAGCATCCTTGGTCGTATCCGCCGTTTTTGTTTTTGGGCGGGCTGGACCGTGTTCGTTTGTCTCGATCTGTAACATCTAGCCGAGTTTTTGGATCCTAGCTGTTACAGATTAAGATGAACGAGCCGAGCACGTCTACGCCCGCAGGTCTTTCACGCTGGAACGCTCGACCAGCACACCCGAGACGAGCGTACGGCTTCTGGAGCTCGGGGCTTCCAAGCCCGCAACAACCTCATTGAGCGCACGGATGCCCAGTTCGCGGTGACGGAACTTTACCGACGTCAGAATCGAGTTAGGCATCGTCTTATAAAGCTCGTCATCAAAGCCGATCACGGACACGTCGTCAGGCACACTGAGTCCCTTGTCACGTAGAGCCATCATCACGCCGTTTGCCATACAGTCGTTAGCAGCGAGGACCGCCGTGCAATCGGGTTTATCGGCAAGCACAAGGCCCGCGGCATAGCCACTATCCGCATTCCAATCGCCTTGCAGAGGCTCGGGCGGCTCAATGCCACGTGCCTCGAGTGCCGCACGCCAACCTTTCATACGACACTGGCTCGACAGCGACTCTTTCTTACCAGAAACGAAGTACACGTTCTTGTGCCCGCGATTTAAGAAGTACTCGCACGCCATACGCGCGCCGCCCTCTTGGTCGTCACTGACGGTGGAGCAGGTAGGATGTTCCATCGGTGTGATAATCACCGTCTTGAGGCCTTTCGGCGCCTCAAAGGTATCAAAGTCATCGACCATCTGGCGCAGGTTGAAAATCATACCGTCGACGGGAAGTTGCGACATCCTACGCGCCGCTTCGGCAAGGGTCATCTTCTCCCCCGCCCGCTTTTTGATCATCGTGAGCGCAAAGCCTCGCTCTTCGGCGGCATCGGCAATACCGTCAATCATGTCCACGGCACCGCCCGACAAGTGAAACAGCACCACGCCGATGCACCCGTAACGGCCCAACTTGAGCGAACGCGCGGCGAAGTTGGTTCGAAACCCGAGCGCCTCCATTGCCGAATGGACCTTATCGCGTGTCGACTCTCGCACGCTATCGGGCTCGTTGATCACGCGCGACACCGTCTTGAGAGAAACGCCCGCGGCAACTGCCACATCGTTCATTGAGACATTTTTCTTGTCCATCGTTGCCACTACTTCTCCAGTCGGTTTTGCATCGCTTGTTTTTGCGTTCTAGCATACACTACCTGCCCGACTGACAAATCAGCCGTTTATCGAACAATATCGACCGTTCACCCGTAAATCCTTGTTGCTCTTCCAAAAATGTCTTACGTTGTCATTAACGAAATGACAACGTTGTCATTTCGCAATGCCTTCCTTAAGCAGGAAGGTTTCCGGGCAGTCCTGACCATCCATCGACGACCAGTTCCATCCACATGCATCGCGCATCGAGCAGCAAAGGAGCTCTATGGACGCCATCGTAAAGATGCTCGAAAAGCATCAACCGTTCTTTGAGAAGATCTCGAGGAACATCTACCTCCAGGCCATCAAGGACGGATTCCTTGGGTGCATGCCCATCGTCCTCACCTCTTCGATCTTCCTGTTGATCGCCACCCTTCCCGGCGTAGTCGGCATCACGCTGCCCCAACCGCTCATCGACTGGTGCAACAAGCTGTACAACTTCACCATGGGCGTTATGGGCATCATGGTCGCCGGCACCACTGCCAAGAACTTTACGGCTTCCATGAACCGTCGCATGCCCGCCGGCAAGGTGCTCAACGACGGCTCCACCATGGTGGCCGCCCAGTGCAGCATGCTGCTGCTCGCCGTTACGCAGTTCACCACCAAGTTCAACGGCTCCGAGCTTTCGGTCTTCGACTGCACCAGCATGGGTACGCGCGGTCTGTTCTCGGCCTATATCGCCGCGTTCATTACCGTGTGGGTCTATAAGTTCTGCGTCTCGCGCGATCTGACCATTAAGCTGCCCAAGGAGGTCCCGGGCGCCATCGCTCAGAACTTCCGCGACATCATCCCCTTTGGCGGCGCCGTCATCATCTGCGGCATCATCGATGTCGTCGTGCGCAACCTCATGGGCGTTCCGTTCTCCGAGCTGCTTATCAAACTGCTCTCCCCGCTCTTTACCGCTGCAGAAACCTATCCTGGCCTTATCCTTATCCAGGCAGCCACCGCGTTCTTCTGGTTCATCGGCGTCCACGGCCCCTCGATTGTCCAGCCGGGCATCGACCCCATCCGTCTTGCCAACCAGGCCGAGAACCTGCAGGTTCTGCTGGCAGGCGGCCACCCCGCCCACTCCCTCACCTTTAACATGTCGCTCGTGGGTGAGTTCGGCGGCACCGGCGCCACGTTCATCGTGCCGCTTCTGCTGATCCTCTTTATGAAGTCCAAGCAGCTCAAAGCCGTCGGTAAGGCCTCGATTGTTCCTGTTGCCTTCGCCGTCAACGAACCGCTGCTCTTTGGCGCGCCGATGATCCTTAACCCCTACATGCTCATCCCCTTTGTTGCCGCCGGTTGCGTCAACGTGAGTGTTGCCAAGTTCTTTATCGATAACGTGGGCATGAACGGCTTCTCCTTCGTGGTGCCTTGGGCCACCCCCGCCCCCATCGGTATCTTCATCACCACGAACTTCCAGCTTATCGCCCTGGTATTTGTCGCGATTATCATCTTGCTGGACGCCATCATCTACCTGCCGTTCTTAAAGGCATACGATAAGCTGCTCTGCGACCAGGAGGCCGAGCGCGCCGCCGAGCTGGGTCTCGAGTCCGATGGTGCCGCTTCCATCGCCGCCAACGCCTCTGCGCCCGCTGTCGAGCAGGCCACCGCTTCCGTCGAGCCGACCGCCGCTGCCGCCGACAGCAAGCCTGTTGCCGACCAGTCCGAGCCCGCTGCCGATGTATCCGCCAAGAAGGATGTCGACGGCCTGAAGGTCCTCGTCCTGTGCGCCGGCGCCGGCACCTCTGCCATGCTCGCCAATGCCATCAAGGAAGGTGCCGCGCAGACCGGAGAGAACATTGCTTCCTCCGCAGGCGCTTATGGCCAGCACACTGCCATCATGGATCAGTACGACGTCATCGTGCTCGCCCCGCAGGTTCGTAGCTACTACAACGACATGAAGGCCGACACCGATCGCCTGGGCATTAAGCTGCTCGCTCCCCGCGGTAAGGAATATATCGACCTTACCCGCGACCCCGCTGGCGCCATCAAGTGGCTCCGCGAGAACCTCGACTAGTTCCTCCCTCTGTTGGTGCCCGGATCCCCAGTTCGGGCACCTCTCCCTATTCGTATCCCACAGAAAGGATGACTCATGACCAACCCCATGCAGTTCCCCGACGGCTTTGTGTTTGGCGGCGCCACCGCTGCTTACCAGGTTGAGGGCGAGACCCGCACACACGGCAAGGGCAAAGTGCCCTGGGACGATTTCCTGGCTGCCCAGGGTCGCTTCTCCCCCGATCCCGCAAGCGATTTCTACAACAAGTACCCGGTCGATATCGACCTGTGCCAGCGCTTCGGCATTAACGGCATTCGCGTCTCCATCGCCTGGAGCCGTATCTTCCCCAACGGCACCGGCGAGATTAACCCCGAGGGCGTCGCTTTCTATCACGAGCTTTTCGCCACCTGCAACAAAGCCGGCGTTATCCCCTATGTCACGCTCGATCACTTTGATACGCCCGAGGCCTTCTATCAGGACGGCGGCGAAGGCTTCCTGACGCGCACGACCATCGATGCCTTCGTCGAGTACGCCAAGTTCTGCTTTGCCGAGTTCACCGAGGTCAAGCACTGGTTCACGTTTAACGAGATTCCCGCGACCGCCGAGGGCAGCTTTATCGTCGGCAACTGGCCACACGGCGAGAAGTATCGCCTGGACAAGGCCTTCCAGCTTATGCACAACATGATGGTGGCCCACGCCAAGGCCGTCGTCGCCTTCCATGAGGGCGGCTTTGAGGGCGAGATCGGCATTGTCCAGAACCTGGAGCCCAAGTATCCCCTCGACCCCAACAACGCCGCCGACTGCGAGGCAGCTCGCATGGCCGACGTCATCAACAACCGCTGGGTACTCGACGCCACCTTCCGCGGCCACTATGCAGCCGACACCATGGAGGCTGCGACCAAGCTGGCCCATATCGCCGACGGCGAGCTCGACGTCCGCGACGAGGACATCGCCGCGCTGACCGCCGCGCTCCCCTATAACGATTGCCTGGGCGTCAACACCTACAAGTGCCAGTTCCTGCGTGCCGCCGAGGGCGAAAACGACATCAACCACAATGGCACCGGCGACAAGGGCTCCTCGCGCTGGTTCCTCAAGGGCGTTGGC
Source organism: Collinsella aerofaciens (assembly GCF_964243765.1). Classification (GTDB taxonomy): domain Bacteria; phylum Actinomycetota; class Coriobacteriia; order Coriobacteriales; family Coriobacteriaceae; genus Collinsella; species Collinsella aerofaciens_BU. The sequence continues at coordinate 39,354 of NZ_CAXTGI010000004.1, forward strand.
GAGTCATGCGTGCGCAAAGGCGTTCCCACCACCGATTGGGACTGGATTATCTATCCCGAGGGCCTGTACGATCTGCTGCTGCGCATTAAGAACGATTACCCCAACTACAAGAAGATCTACATCACCGAGAACGGCATGGGCTATAAGGACGACTTTGAGGACGGCTTTATCGACGACGCCCCTCGTATCGACTACATGCGTCAGCATCTCGCATGGATCCTCAAGGCAATCGACGGCGGTGTAAACGTCGATGGCTACTTTGTGTGGTCGCTGCAGGACCAGTTCTCCTGGACCAACGGCTATAACAAGCGTTACGGCCTGTTCTACATCGACTTCGAGACCCAGAAGCGCTATCCCAAGGCGAGCGCGTACTGGTACAAGAACGTCGCGGAGACCGGCCTGCTCATGGCCTAACTATTACCGCATACCCCCTGTCGGCCGCATGAGAATCCCTCCACGGGTTCGCATGCGGCCTTTTTGTTTTTGGTGGGCCTGGGCAGGCCGTTTGTCTCGATCTGTAACATCTAGCCGAGTATTTAGGCCCTAGCTGTTACAGATCAAGACAAACAGAACGCCCGAGCAGAAATATCTCAATCTGTAACACGTAGCCCACTTTCGACCGTCTAACTGTTACAGATCGAGACAAACGCCACAGGTCAATCCCTTTAATCTCAATCTGTAACATCTAGCCGAGTTTTTTGATCCCAACTGTTACAGATTGAGACGATTCGACGGTATCGTCCGCATGGACACACCGTGGTACAATTGTGTCCCAACGCAAAGGAGGTACCCATGTCAGCTTGTGTGCCCGTCCGAGATATGAAGGACACTGCTGCATTCACTACGCTTGTTGAGTCTGAGCGCGATGTCACCGTAACTAAGAACGGCTACGAGGCCATGCACTGCATCAGCAGCGACCAGTATCGCCTCATGCAAGAAGAAATCGCCAAGGCAAAACTGCTGTCTCGTATGATGTTGGCAGAAGACGAAATATCGCAAGGCGACTACAGCGATTACGAATCCTTCGCGGCTTCGATACGAGACAAATATGACCTATAACGTCGTAATCCTCAAAAGCGCGCGATATGAGTACGAGAGTATTGTCGGATACCTTGCTCAAATCCTTAAGAATCCGCGTGCAGCAGGCAATTTTGTCGCTGAGTTTGAATATCAGCTTGATCTGCTTCGCGAGCAGCCGCTCCTACGTCCCCTCTCACACATGCAAGAGCTGGCGGCACGTAATTACCGATCATTTCCCGTCAACAACTACATGTGCCTTTACAAGTTTGAGCACGAAACAATCTATATCGCCCACATCTTTCATCAGTCACAGGACTACGCCCGCCTGGTCTAGCCCACAAGCTGAATACTTGGCCCGAGCGCATTTGCGTGTCATATCGCGTCACGTTGACGCGTAAAATGACGCGCAAATTTTTACGCGTCATCAAATTTGACGCACAAATGGTGTTTTTACTTATACGTGTCATTCTGCACGTCATATTGAAGCGATAATCCCCGCACCGGCAGGGGGCAGAAGTATCGCCTGCAGCGTTAGCTAGCAAATGACCTGTGTGTGTTCCTCAATGGCAGTGCGGTCCTCGGCGGTAATACCCGGCTCGCACACCACGGCGTTCAAATTGTCCAGGCGGCAGAAGGTGTAGAAGTCGCGCTTGACGATCTTGCTGGAGTCGGCAATCAGACAGCGCGAGTCGGCCTTGCTAAAGGCGAGCTGCTGGATGCGGCCCTCTTCCATGTTGGACGTGGACACGTCGCCGTCCAGAATGCCGTTGGCACCGATAAACGCCGTGTCAATCCCTAGTGCGCACAGGGTATCCTCGGCCGTAGGCCCCACAAAGGCGGCGGTGCGGCGGCGGTACATGCCGCCCACCAGGCACAGCTCGCAATCCTCGCGCGCCTCGAGCAGGCTAAAGGCCGAAAGCGAACTGGTCACATAGATGGAAGGCAGCTTGTCGGTGACTCAGAGAGCGCCAATGCGATCTCACGACGGTTGCGCTCATTGTCTCAATTAGATACTCAACGAAATACGGCCCCGCAGCTCAATAAGCTGCGGGGCCGTACTATACACCGACGAATCAACGACGGAGTGCATCCACTATTTGGCCAGCTCCTGAACGATCCAGTCAATTGCACCTTCGGGATCGTTGGTAAGGTCGATATACTGCTTGCCCCTTGTGGTGAGCAGTTTAATTCCAAGGCGATCGGTATCGGCCTTCATAGCGTCATAGTACATGCGTGCCTGGGGCGCCAGAACAATCACGTTGTACTGATTCATCGTCTCATAGTGGCTTCCGTACGCACCGGACTGAGAAACCAGATCAATACCCTTAGCAGCGGCACCTTCGCGAAGAGCATTTGCCAAGAGAGTCGAAGTGCCGGCACCCTGGCAAAGCACAAGCACGCGGATCTGCTCCGCCTTGCTCTTTACCGCCTCCAGAGCTTTTGCCGCATTTTCTTGTGCGGCAATAGCATCTGCATCCGAGGTTCCTGCAGCTTCCTTTGCGGACTCCTCCAAACAAAGCTGATGGTCATACGCCTTGCAGAACGGATAGTAAATCACAAAGTCAACGACCAACAGCACTGCCATCAATACAAGAGAACGTAGATCAAGACCTGTGGTGAGAAATGCACCGATTGGGCCGGGAAGCGCCCACGGCATGGTATACATGGGGGCGTTCATTCCAATGACGTCAATGAAAAACTTACCGATTATGGCGTTGACCATAGGAGCCGCTAGGAAGGGCACGAACATATAGGGATTGAGAACAATCGGCATACCGAAGAGAACGGGCTCGTTAACTCCAAAAATCACCGGGATAATCGATGCCTTGCCCATGGCTTTAAGCTGCTTGGAACGCATAAACATGATCAGGATAATAGGAACGATGAACGTGCAACCAGAACCGCCCAGACCGCCGATGAAGCTTGTAAAGTCCTGCGTGAGAGCAATTGACGGGTGTCCACCTGCTTGGAAAACCTCAAGATTGGTAACGGTATTGCCGTAGAGCGCAGCATTGATCGGACTCATGACAACCGAAGCACCGTGAATACCCATAAATTGGAAAAGTGCGACCGCGCCTTCGATAAGCGCCATGCCAGGATAGGTGTCGACCGCGGAGAACAGCGGCGAGATTAGAGCAGATACCAAATTGGCGAACGGCACAGCGAGCAGCGTACGGCTCGCGAGATCGATAACGGCGCACGCAATGATTGAAAACCCAAATGCAAAGATATCGCGAAAACTCTGTGCAATAGCGCCAGGGACCTCTTTGGGGAGCTTGATCGTCACATTATGGCTAATGCACACCTTATAGATATTAACGGTCAAGAACGCGGATACGAACGCAGCGAGAAAACCCTTGGTTCCCATATAGCCGGTTTCAAAAACAGATGTATCTGCTCCGCCAATCGAGACAACATCATTCGTCACCGATAGCAAGAACATGCCGCACATGGCACAAACCATGCACGAAGTGGGGTTGAGAGATTTGCCCGAAGGCATGCGGCGGTTCATCGACATGGCAAGTGAGCTCGCCGTGGTACCGGCCACCATAATGCCAAGAAGCCCCATGGTATATGCATAGATTTTATTAAAGAAATCCAGCACCTCAGACGGAAGCGTGATGCCTACATAGGCAGGGAGCGTCGAAAGAAGAAGGAACAGGCTCGAGAACAGCACGATTGGCATATTCGAGAGAAAGCCATCCTTAATCGCCACCAGATAAATGTTCCTTGAGATTTTGTCGAAGAGAGCCTGGTGTTTTTCAAGGAATTTGACGATAGCGTCCATAAAGCATCCTTTCATGATTGCCGGGCACACAACGATTTATCCGGACTCAACCGTCGTCGTCCCAGTTTGTATCCGCTTATCGTAAGTGAATACGTTCTCGTGCGAAATGTAATATCATTTGCGCGATTTGTCATAACCAATTCTTTTTCCGCTTTGTCGATATGTCAAGAATTCAAATACTTATTCGGTGAACGGTAGTTGCGTAATTTTAGATTTGTCCAGCTAAAGGCTATTTTTTCGGAGCATTACAATAAGTTTGTAACCGTTTACCGATTGGATATAACATATTAAATATATTGTTGTAACAATATTAGAGACAATGTCACAAGCCTGTCGTTCTAGTCAAAGGAAGTAACAATGCACAAACGATTGCTGAACATGTCCGCATCCGATTTTGCCGCCACGTCACCCATGGATCTAAAGCAGGCAATTCTGGCTTCCGAGGGACGTACCATCATGGCGGAAAACGTACCCTCTTCCCAATTTCTCGGCGGCGTTACTAATGCCGAAATCGAACGTGCCGCAGGTGCCGACCTGCTTCTGTTTAACGCGCTCGATGTGTTCAATCCAGTGATTGCCGGCATTCCAGATGAACTCACTGAAAACCCGGTCACTTGGGTGAAGCGAGCATGCGGAAGGCCCATTGGCGTCAATCTGGAGCCAGTTGATAACGAGGCAGAGATGTCTGAATCCCGTACGGAAATCCCCATGGGTCGTCGCGTCTCTCCCAAGACCTTAGAAAAGGCTAACGAACTCGGATTTGATTTTATCTGCCTGACGGGCAACCCTGGAACTGGCGTCTCCAACGATGCAATCGCCCATTCGATTAAACTCTCCAAAGAGCATTTCAATGGCCTGGTCATAGCCGGAAAAATGCATGGAGCGGGCGTTGCGGAACCTGTCATGACGCTCGAAATTGCGCGCAAGTTTGTTGACCTCGGCGTCGATATCCTTCTCGTGCCAGCCCCCTACACCGTCCCTTGCTTCCAAGAAGCAGACCTGCGCGCCATCGTAGACTTTGTACGATCCCACAACGTAGGCAAGTCAATTGAAGAGAAGGTTCTCGTCATGGCGGCGAACGGGACGAGTCAAGACTCCTGCGACAGCGAGACCATTAAGAAAATAGGCCTTGCAGCAAAAGCAGCCGGCGCTGACCTCCAACATATCGGGGACTCCATGAACGGTATTTGCCTGCCCCAGAATATCTTCACGCTCGGGCAAGCCCTTCGTGGATACAGGCATCAGATCGTCATGCTGAGCCGCTCTGTGATACGTTAAGGTTACCTTGCCCACGTTACATCCCGACTGAGGCAACCATCAGGTATAACCAACATGCAAACTGAGGCTCTAATGCTCGATACACACGAAAAACGGCCACTCTATTTACAGCTCACCGACGCGCTGCTCAAGCAGATCGTCGATGAATATCAAGCAGACGATAAACTTCCAACAGAAATGGAACTCTGCGATGAATACGCCGTAAGCAGAACAACCGTCCGACTTGCCATGAGTGAGCTGGAGCGTCGTGGAAGTATCTATCGAATCCAAGGTAAGGGATCGTTTGTTGCACCGAAACGCGTTAGCGAGCTCAATTCACTTTTAGACTTTGACTTTGCAAGCCATTGCGATGGCGTTGATCCGGATGCCATCACCAAACATTTCGGCGACCTCACATCAGGTCGTCCAATTTCCGTAATGATGCTCCAACAATTTGGATGTCAAAGTCGCGATGAAATTCAGCGTCTTGAATTGACCTACGAACTTGAAGGCAGCTTCATAGGCGCTGATACGTTCTTCATTTCAAAGTCGCGCGTTCCGAATAACCAGTTAGATTTTCAGGCATTTAGCAGAATCATGGACGACTTGTCCAAGTCTATCCAATCTGTTAGGGAAAGCTATAGAGCACGTCAGCTTAGCGATTCCGAAGCCAGTAATTATGGTGTTGCAAAACTTCCGGTCATCGAACTGACTCATTATGCTTACGACTCCGGAGGCAAACTAATCTCAATTGTCTGCCGCACCGTCTTAACTGGGCGAATCCCTTATCAAAACTTTATTTTCAAGTCCTAATGTTCTTTTTCTTTTGTCTCGATCTGTAACACGTAGCCGAGTTTTTAAGTCCTAACCGTTGCAGATCGAGACAAACAAGGTAGACCCCGCCGAATTGTCTCAATCGGTAACACTAGGACCGGTTTTGGACGTCTATATGTTACAGATTGAGATGAATGCGCAGGCCAATGCCCCCAATCTAAATCTGTAACATCTAGCTGAATTTAACGGTCCTAGCTGTTACAGATCGAGACAAACGGAATAGGTCGAGTCAAAAATCTCAATCTGTAACATCTGGTTGGTAATTTCACCCCTACCTGTTACAGGTTGAGGCGATTTGATAGTGGAGTCCTCATTTGCGCGTCATATCGCGTAGCGCTGACGCGCTGGTTTCCACAATGACAGGAGGTAAAAGTCCTCCCGCATCGCCTGCTGGCAATCCCGTAGCGTTAGCTAGCAGATGACCTGCGTGTGTTCCTCGATGGCGGCACGGTTCTCGGCGGCGATACCCGGTTCGCACACCACGGCGTCCAAGCTGTCCAGGCGGCAGAAGGTGTAGAAGTCGCGTTTGCCAATCTTGCTTGAATCGGCGATCAAGTAGCGCGAGTCTGCCTTGCTAAAGGCGAGCTGCTGGATACGGCCCTCGTCCATGTTGGACGTAGATACGTCGCCATCCAGAATGCCGTTGGCGCCGATAAACGCCGCGTCGATGCCCAACGCACGCAGGGTATCCTCGGCCGTTGGTCCCACAAAAGCGGCGGTGCGGCGACGGTACATACCGCCCACGAGGCACAGGTCGCAATCTTCGCGTGCCTCGAGCAGGTTAAACACCGAAAGCGAATTGGTCACGATACGCAGGCGAAATGCCGGCGGTATCGAAGCCATCTGCTCAACCGTGGTGCCCGTACCCAAAAAGATGGTCGAGCCTTCCTCGATAAGCTCCACAGCGCGGCGCGCGATTTGCATCTTTTCCTCGGCATGCTTAGTGCGCTTTTCGCTGTGCGAATACTCATGGCGCAACATAGCGTGGGGACGTCCCTGTGCACTACGGGCGCCGCCGTGCACGCGCTCGATCTCGCCCAGGCTCGCAAGTTCCTCAAGGTCGCGGCGAATCGTCATATCCGAAACGCCCAGCGCATCCGAAATCTCCTTGACCGAGACCGTGCCCTGCTCTTCGAGCAGCTGACGAACCTTATCCTGTCGCTCTGCCTTAATCACGATGAATCCTCGCCGTTCTTTGCGCGCATATCATTCAAACAGTAACGAACAAATTGTATCAGACTCGTGCGCGTCAAAAATGAATGCCCGCACAGCTCCAATCATCACTTTTTTGAGAAAAATACCCCCTGCTTTAGTGGGGTGTAGTGATAATCTCGCCTGTTCGCGCTACAGTTTGTCCGAAATACCTCGATGTTAGGAACCAAATGATCACTTCCGAGCTTTTCGGCACCGCGCCGTGCGGTACCCCCGTTCATCGTTACACCCTCAACGGGCCCGAGATCTGCGTTCGCATTATGGACTATGGCGCCACCGTGCTGGGTATCGATGTGCCTGACATTCCCGGCAACGTGCGCGATGTGGTACTGGGTTTCGATAAGCTCGAGGATTACTTTGACAACCCCGCCTGCTTTGGCGCGACCATCGGCCCCGTGGCAAACCGCACCGCGGGCGCCACGATCACCATCGACGGCACGGACTGGCATATGCCCGCCAACGAGGGCGCCAACAACCTACACAGCGATCTTGAGCACGGCCTGCATAAACGCGTGTGGGATGTTGAGCTCGACGAGGTCCATAACGCCGTGCGCATGACCACCTCGCTTAAGGATGGCGAGCTGGGCCTGCCCGGCAACCGAACCTTTACGGCTGTGTTTACCGTTACGCGCACCGGTGTCTTCCGCATCGAGTATGGTTGCGAGAGCGACCGCGCCACCTACGTGTCCATGACCAACCACACGTACTTTAACCTTGCCGGCCATAACGCCGGCATGGACTGTGAGCACTTCTTTGTTGCTAACGCTGCCCACTACCTGCCCATTAACGAGCAGAACATCCCCACCGGCGAGATTGCTCCGGTCGAAGGCACGCCATTCGACTTCCGCGAGCTGCGTCCTGTCGCGCCCGGCATGGAGGCCGACGACCCGCAGATTAAGCAGGCACGCGGCTACGATCACTGCCTGTGCATCGATGGCTATCAGTACGGCCGCAACCTGCGTCGCGCCCTGCATGTCGAGGAGATGTGGACCGGCCGCGAGCTGGACTACTACACCACCGCCCCGGGCGTGCAGCTCTACACCGGCAATTGGTTGGGTGACGAGCACGCCAAGGACGATGCCAACTACGGTTGGGGTGCCGGCTTTGCTCTCGAGGCCGAGATGTACCCCGACACGCCGCACCAGCCGCTGTTCCCGCAGGGCATCGTGGGCCCGGGTCACCCCTACAGCAATGTGATCGAGTACCACTTTATGAGGCACTAAACCCACAACGCGACATATCACACGGCAGCGCCCGCTGGCACCACCGCCGACGGGCGCTTTTTCATCTTTTGGGCTCATTTTCGCTGTGACTGTATGAGTGACATATCAAAACTATGCCCATTTACTACGTTTAGCCCGGGTTGCTCGACCATGCACCGGTTTTTGTTAAATTCGCGAGCCGTCTACCTGCGGTTTTGTTTTTCTCAAATTCGACATGCTCGGCGATAGCCAATCAAACGTAGTAAATGGACATAGTTTTTGACAGGCGGTATCGCGCGCGTCCCTCGCAAGGGCAAAATGATCCTTTTTCCTCCGCCCCCAGGAGATCACGTGAGCAGGTTCTCGATGGGATCGGGGTCGGAGCCGGGGAGATAACGGATTTCTAGCTCTATGCCGAGCTCTTGCAGCTCTTTGAAGGCGGCGACATCTGCGTCGTCTACGGCGACTGCGGGCGTTACGGGGTGCTTGCCCTCCCCTGCCCACATGTGACCTATGCTGATCTTGGTAATGGGCACACCGCCTTTAACCAGCGCGAGTGCATCGGCGGGTGAGGCCACCATAATCAGGATCCATTGGCGCGGCGTTGCGGTATGAATGATGTCGATGGTCCTTTGCACCGAGAAAAACCGTGTCCAAACGCCTTCTGGCGCCGCCACCCTCATGGGTGCCCATTGGCGCGAATCCGCCGCGATCTCATCGTTGACGATCAGGACGAGGTTGGAACCCACGGCTTCGTTCCACAGCCCAACGTCTTGCCCGTAAATGAAACGGTCGTCGATACGCGTGAGAAGGATCTTGGGTTGAGCCATGGCTGCCCCATTCTGTTTGAGACCCATACGAGCGGGACGTCGGCCACCAACTCAACAGCAGGTCAAGCGCCTAATGGACGCCGCAGACATCACGCCTCCAATATTAGTGCATTTAAAGTGAGAAAAGCCGTCAGAACACTTGCGCGGATTTGCGATGTCCCGTATCATAGACAGCCGTTGACGCCTCAGTTGCGTCACCACATGGCCGCCAGCGTAGCTCAGTTGGTAGAGCACCGCTCTCGTAAAGCGGGGGTCACCGGTTCGAGCCCGGTCGCTGGCTCCATTGCACAAGATAGCCGCCTCCGGGCGGCTTTTTTGTTGCCGATTTTGAGTGCGTGCGCGCCAATCCAAGCATCGCCACGTCAACAGCGGCCCACTCGCTGGACTTCGGGTTTAATGCTTGGGGGCGGGGATTTACCAAAGTGAAATCTTAATGAAAAGAAACCCAGCTGCAACAATTGCCATGGTGAGGGCTCGAATTGGCCATATAGATCTAAAATAGTCACAATATACAAATGTCGAGAGACGTTGGGGATATAGATGAAAAGAACTAAGGGTTTTCTTTTGTTGGTAATGATGCTGCTCGGACTGTTCTGCCTGAGTGGCCCTTCTTGGGCCGAGGCTGCCTGTCCTGAAGGTGAGCCTCAGCAGTCTTATACGGGCAGCCTGCTGATAACTGCTAAGGAGGGCGATGCCGACTCTCAGTCTGGGGTAAATCCCCTTGCCACTTTTGAGGGGGACGGCGGAACGGTCAAGCTTGACCATATTGGTAGCGGGATTTTGAGGTGGCAAGTTCTTCCGGACAAAATTGCGAACGATCCCTTCTCTTTTGCCGGAACGATATATCTATACAAGGTTGTGAGCGGAAAACAAAAATACGTCGATTGCTATCCGACAAACGGGTCTGGAATTGCATTCACCGGCATTTCGGGGCAGATTGATACACATGTACGAAAGGGAACCTATGTGGTGCGTTGGGTTGGAGCTGCTGCAGGCCCGATATGGATTGCGGTCTTGCGCCCCGATGTCCAAATAGGTTTCTCTCTCTAGACGGGAAGTTGCTCATGGACGCCATATATGACGGAGATGACTGGGTCGATCATTATACTTGGCGCCTGGTCGGCTCGAACGACAATGGGGATGTGGTGTTTGATGGACTATGTCCAAAGCATCTCCATCCTTTTGTCTCGTCGTTAATTGAGAGTTCCGCTCGTGTTGCCCCCTACAGCTCGGCATCGCTTCATGATACGGACGTTTTGAAGACCATAAAGGAATCAATTGACGAGGGCACGATGAGCGGCCCGCTGTTTTCTCGGCTTGTGGGGCTAGATGAGATTGGCTCGAAACGACTGCTTGCGGGCGAAAAAGTGGAACTCACTTATCGGTCGATGATTTCAATCCTGCGGCTAGCCGATGTTCTTCGCAAATAAATGAGGCTTCCCTATTCAAAAACCGAAAACCCCGCCAAACGTGATTCCCCTAGGGAAAGCACGTTTGGCGGGGTCCTAGCGTGATTCCCTTAGGGAAATCACACCATCAGACGAACAGCTCAGCCGAGCAGCGCGCTACTCCTCCCAGTAAGCATCTGCAAGCAGCTTAAAGCAAATCTTCTTGACCGGCTGCGCGCCATCGCCCTGGAACTCGAGCGTGGGCATGTGAGGCTCGCCGGCAACAAACAGCGCAAACTTGTCGTCAGCAAGATCGCCGGCGATCGAGGCGTCGGAATCGACCAGATCGTAGTCGTCCTTCTCGTCAAACTCCTGAACCAGCGTCAGGCTGCCCGTGGCAACCTTAAAGGCCTCGCGACCCTCGACGTCGATCTGCAGGTCGTGATAGCGCTGATGCGTCTCATAGTGAGCCTCGGCTTCGGGACGCGTCGTGGGAGCCATGACGTTCGCAAAGACCTTGTCGCCCAGAATCGGATGGCTGCCGACCTCGAGCTTCGCCGGATCGTTCTCCTCGAGCCAGTCGATCAGCACGTCGAGGCCCTTGAGCATTCCACGGTACTCCTCGATATCGCCCAATGCACCGTAAATCATCTAAATCCCCTCTCGGATCGTTTCTTTGGCGGCTACTCGGCAAACGCATTACCGACGCTGTTGCCACCCACATGCGTCTCGACCAGGGTAAGGTCGGGATTGAACACGACAGTGTCGGCGTCGCGCCCCGGCATAATGCTACTGCACTTGTCGTCGACATGAGCTGGCAACCGATGCCGGGGCCGCAGCACAAGCTCCTACAGCTCGGTCACGACAACGCCGTTGTAAACCTCGTCCCAACGATCCATAACCAAGTGGCCAGTCATGGGATCCATGGCATTGAGCTTGCCGCAGGTGTTGGCGGTACGCAGCACCGTCTCGTCGTCGGCTCCGGCAGCAATCGCATGTGCGAAGCCGGCAATGGTCGAATCGCCAGAGCCCGTAGCGTTAACGGCGGGGATATCGGGGGTCTTGGCGCGGAACGCACGGCCGTTATGGAAACCAACGGAGCCGGCAGCGCCCATGGATACGACGACCCAGGGGATATCGGAGAAGCGGGCGTCAGAGGCGAGCGCGGAACGGAGCTCGTCCACATCGTCGGTGGTAAAGCTCGTGCCCAGAAGGCCGTTAATTTCGGTCAGGTTAGGCTTAACCAGCTCAGGCTTGACCTCGGACTTGAGCGCAGCCTCGAGCGAGGCGCCCGAGGTATCGAGCAGCACCTTGGCGCCGGCGTTCTCTGCAATGCCCGTGATCTTAGCGTAGTAGTCCGCCTCGACGCCGCGGGGCAGCGAACCCGAGATGGTAACGACATCGGCCTTGCTCGCAAGCTCGGCGAACTTGGCGGTAAAGGCATCGAGCTCCTCGGGGGCAATCGTCGGGCCGCTCTCGAGCAGCTCGGTCTGGTTGCCGGCGTGGAGGATGTTGAGACAAATGCGAGTCTCGCCCTTGATGGGCACAAAATCATTCTTAATGCCGTTAGCATCCATGAGCTCGGCCATATAGGCGCCCATATGACCACCAAGCAAGCCGGTTGCCACGACATCGTCGCCCAGCTGGCCCAGGACGCGGGCCACGTTGAGGCCCTTACCGCCGGCGGTCTTTTCGGGCGTCACGCGGTTGACGTCGTCGATAATGAGCTCATCGAGCTGATAGCGCGTATCGACGGACGGGTTCATCGTAACGGTGAGGATCATTTCTAGCTCCTTATCTCGCAGGCTCCTTATGCCTTGCAAAACGAATTGGCTACATGCGACTACAGAATCTCGATTGTGAACGAGCGCACGATGGTTTCTTTGGGCTTGGCGATAAGGCAGCCGCGCTTGTGCTCAAGCACGTCGTCCTCATCGGAGCAGGTCGAAAGACCGCCCCAGGGCTCAACTGCCACAAAATCACCCTCGGGCTTGCTCCACACAATGAGGTACGGGAAGCCCTCAAAGCTCAGGCGAACACCCTTGTCCTCGCCCTTTTTGGAAAGCGTGACCTGACGGCTCTCGAGCACGTCAAAGATGGTCTCCGCAAAATCGAAGAGCTCATGTGACAGAGGCAGCGTCTTTCCCACCATGGGGTTCTTGGAGCGGTTGGTCACGTCAATCAAGCCAGTCGAGGGGACGGCAGCGCAAAGCTCAGCAGCCTCGTCTTTCTCAAAACGCAACTCGTAGTCCGTATAGGCCTCGCCCTCATCGAGCGGGCACCTAAAGCCGGGGTGTCCACCGATAAAGAAAGGCATGTCCTCGGTGCCCTCGTTGGTAACCTCATAGGAGACGCGCACGGCGGCGTCCTCGAGCGTATAGCGGGCGACAAGCTTAAACGGATACGGATAATCGCTCAGCAGCGCGGCGTTATCCTCCGAAGCCAGGCACATCGCCAGCTCGTTCTCGCTCTGGCTCAGCAGCTTCCACTCCTGTTTGCGCGCAAACCCATGGCGGGCGAGCTTCACATGATGTCCGGCAAACGTCATGGCGCTGTTATCGCGCAAACCTCCGCAAATCGGGAAGCAAATCGGTGCCTGGCCGGACCACACGGCGGGATCGCCCTGCCACAAGTACTCGCGACCTCCAGCCTCAATCGAGGTAAACGAACCACCGGCCGTGGAGACCTTGATAGAAATCGAATCGTTGGAGAGAGCGTATTCCATTGTCCATCCTTTCGAACAACTGCTTTTTGCTCGCAAGAACCCGTCTCGGCCCTGACCAAAGGACAAACCCGCACGTTCATCGATGCGTCCGGTTTCCCAGCCATGCAACGGGGTACCATACAGACATTGATGCAATTACAGCTGAAAGGCCTTCTTATGCGAACCATCATCCTTTATGCCTCACACCACCACGGCAATACGAAAAAGCTCGTGGACGCCATCGTCGAGGCGCACCCCGAGATCGATACCCTCGACGTGAAGTCACTCGGTAAAAACGAGTACCCCGACCTGCACGAATACCATCTGATCGGTGTCGCCACGGGCATCTATTACTCCGAGATCGACAAGGACATGGCACGCGTGCTCACGAACGTGCTGCAGCCGCAGGACAAGGTGTTTGGCCTTATGACCTACGGTGGCAAAAACAAGTGGTACGGCAAGGATATCGATGGCATCTGCCGCATGAGGCAGGCCATCTTTATGGGCGTCTACGGCTGTCCCGGCTTTGATACGTGGGGGCCGTTCAAACTCACCGGCGGCGTCCAGAAGGGACACCCGACCGCTGAGGAAATTAAGGGCGCCGTCGACTTCTTCGACAAGATCGAAGACGAGTATGGCGACATCATCGTCGAAGAGTACGCCAAGCGCGAGAAGCGTCTAGCATACGAAAAGGAGCATCCCGCGGGGGGTCTTGTGGCCGGCGTCAAGCGCACGGCAAAGAAGATCGTTAACAAGCTGTAACTGTTAAGGTGCTTTTGAGCGTTTAACCCATACGGCGGGTCCGAGCAGATTCGGGCCCGCCGTCTTTTTCTATCGTTAATCGGTAAAGGCGTTGCCGACGCTCTGGCCGCCAACATACGTCTCGACGAGGGTGAGCTCATGGTCGAACACGACAAAGTCGGCGTCGCGACCCGGCATGATGCTGCCGCACTTATCCTCGATGTGCGCAGAGCGAGCCGGCACCTCGGTTGCCATGCGAATGGCGATATCTGCGCTGGCGATGCCCCAGTCGACGATGTTCTTGACGCCCTGGGCAAGCGTGAGCACCGAGCCGGCAATGCTCTTGCCGTCGGCGAGCCAGCACAGGTTGTCCTTCATGATGACGTCCATGCCACCACTGGTGTAGCTGCCCTCGGGCATGCCGCCGCAGCCAAGGCAGTCGGTGATGAGTACCGTATGCTGCCAGCCCTTTGCCTGCAGCAGCGCCTTGATGGCGGCAGGGTTCACGTGCTTGCCGTCACAGATGATCTCGGCGTAGGTCTCGGGCGTGGACATGGCAGCGCCCACGACACCGGGCTCACGGTGATGCAGTCCGCGCTGGCCGTTATAGGTATGCGTAAAGCAGCTGGCACCGGCGTTGATGGCGGCGATGCACTCATCGTAGGTGGCGTCGGAGTGACCGATACTGGTCACCACACCCTTGGCGTTCAGAGCAGCCGCATAAGCAGCGGCGCCATCGCGCTCGGCAGCCATGGCGCTCTTAACGATGCGACCGCCCGCAGCCTCCTGCCACTGATCGAAGACCTCCTCGGAGGGATCGATAAGATAAGCGGGGTTCTGCGCGCCCACGTGCTTCATGGTAAAGAAGGGCCCCTCCAGGTAGATGCCCTGAATGCGAGCACCGCAGAAATCGGGGCCGCGACCCTCGTCCGCCTGGGCGATGGCGGCGCAGGCATCCTTGATCTGCTCGACGCCATCGGTGAACGTCGTGGGCAGCCAGCTGGTGGTACCGCGACGGGCGAGCTCGGTTGAGCTGATATCGATGCCCTCGGGATCGTTATCGGTAGTTGAGTGGTTGTAGAAGCCATGGATGTGAGTATCGACCATACCCGGTGCGATCCACGATCCCGTGTAGTCCTTAATCTCGCAAGAGGGCTCGTCGGCCTGCCAGGCGCCAAAAACGCCATCCTCGACCATAAGATAGCCGCCCAGTTGCGGGCCTGCCGGCAAGAAGAACTTGTCAGCCTTAATTGCGTACGTGCTCATATGCACTCCTCGCTTCTAAAGCAGTTGACTGTGGTAATGCTTATACCCAGCTCACGTAAAACAAAAAGCGCCCGCCCGCCGTTATGAGCGGACGGGCGCCCTTACAGGGGGACGCGATTAAGCGGTGAAGGGGTGAATCGTCACGCCCTTAACCACGCGGTTGACCGTGCCGGTGGGGCTCGGCGTATCGGGCGTATTGCCCACGCGGACGGAGTTGAGCAGGCTGATAGCCTGGGCAAACATCACGAACGGCAGAGCAAGGTAACCCTCGGGAAGTGCCTCGTAGCCCTTAAAGGTGAAGGACTCACCCTCATAGACGGTGGCACCTTCCTGCTGAACGGCGATGGTGTGCTGAGCGATCTCGTCGCCACCGATCTCGTTGAGGATGTCGATGTCGTACTGACGGGTGTAGGCGTCGTTGTTGACGAACACGAAGACGAGCGTCTTATCGTCGACGAAGGACTTAGGTCCGTGACGATAGCCCATGGAGGTGTCGTAGGAAGTAGCGACCAGACCGTGAGCGAGCTCGAGGATCTTGAGCTGGCTCTCCTGAGCAAGGCCACCGAAGGAGCCAGAACCCAAGTAGGTCACGCGGTTGAAATCGCCAGCCAGGTAATCGGCGATCTCGGGCTCACGGGAGATGACCTCCTCGCCCATCTTGGCAATCGTCTCGACCCACTCGGCCTTCTGCTCGTCAGAGGCAGTGTCGAAAATAAGGGTGGAGAGCAGGGTCATGCAGGAATAAGAACCGGTCATGGCGAAGCCCTTGTCGTTGGCGCGCGGAATGAGCAGCGTCAGCGCATTGGGATCATCGGCAGACTCGACGGCAAGCTTGCCCTCGGGAGCGCAGGTGATGTTGAGGAACTTGACGTTGTGGACGAGCTCCTTGGCAACGGCAACGGCGGCAAGGCTCTCGGGGCTGTTGCCAGAGCGGGCAAAGGAAACCACGAGCGTGGGATCCTCGGCGCGCAGGAAGTCGCGCGGGGCGCTCACGATGTCGGTCGTGGCGATGGGCTTAAAGTCGTAGAGATCAGTGTTGCCAGCGTGACGCAGGTACGGGGCGCAGGTATCGCCAACGTAGTCGGACGTACCGGCACCGGTGAAGACAACGGACAGACGACCCTCGCCCATAGCGCGAGCCTCGGCCAGGAAGGCCTCGATGGCCTCCTTGTTCTCGCGATAGATGTTGAGCGTATCACGCCAAAGCTCGGGCTGCTGAGCAATCTCGGCCGTGGTGATCTGGGCGCCGAGCTCGGTGAGCTCCTCGACACTCTTCTCGAACATTTCTAATACCTCTCTCTAGAAGTAATCCTCTGACGTGCAATTATACACTTCGGTTGGTTATCTGGTAGTAACCAGTTAAATGCAAAGAATCACCATATGGAAACGATGCGAGCACTAGTTACTGCGCTGGTGGTAAACCTTGTATTTAAACTGATCGGCACGAGCAACCGAAAGTGTGTACTCCACTACCTCGTTTGACTCGTTATACGTAGTCCTGACCAAATCGAGCACAGGCGAGCCCTCGACAATTCCCAAAAGGTGGGCATCGGTGGGACGGGCTATGCTCGCATAGAACTCCTCTTCGGCCACGCGAATCTTTTGCTGAAAGTCCTGCTCAATCACATCGTAAAGCGGCTTACGCTCCAGCAGCGGTCGCTTTAGGGACAGAAATTGACGAACCGGTAGATAGCTGCGTTCGACCATCATGGGCATGTTGTCGGCAGAACGAAGGCGCTTGAGCTTAAAAATGCGATCACCGATGCGCAATCCCATATGCTCGGCCAGATTCTTATCGGCCTCCATCTCGCAAAACTCGAGAATCGTGGTCTCGGGTTCTCGACCCATCGCGCGCATCTGCTCGGTAAAGCTGTAGGACTGCATAAGATTGGTTGCTTTTGCCGAACGGTCGGTCACAAAGGTACCGCGACCGTGCTGCCGAACCACCAGTCCTAAACGCTCCAGTTCCTGCAGAGCCAGGCGTACCGTAGTGCGCGAGAGACCATAGCGCTCCGAAAGTTCGCGCTCGGAAGGAATCATGTCACCGGCGCGATATTCATGGTCAATCTTTTCGGTCAGAATATCGACCAGCTGATCGTACAGCGGTTGCTTACGCGCTCCGATCGCCATCCTATCCTCCCTTTTGCTCGAATTCGGCTAACTACCTAGGGTGTTATGCATTATCTGTCTGCCACACCCGAATCATTAAGAAAACAAAAGCCGCGCGCTCTTTCGAGCACGCGGCTTTTAACATACACATGGCTTAAGGGGTCGGGGTGTGAGCCGCGTAGGGACACACCCCTCAAGCTAGAGCCTTACCAGATGCTCGGCCAGAGACCAAGCGGGCCAGCGCCCAGGATGCCAAGGACGAAGAGCAGGAGAATGCCCTTGGTCGGGGTCCAGCTGTGCTTAGCGAACATGTAGTAAAGCAGCAGCGTAAGCATAAGCGGGACGAGCTTCGGGACGATGGTGTTGAGGGTGTCGGCAACAGAGAAGTTGACCGGATCCTCGGTAACGGTGCCGTAGGTCACGGACTCCATGCCGTTACCCAGATCGGTGACGCCGCACTCGACAGCGTTGCCGTCGGCATCGGAAGCGGTAAGGGCGTTGCCGTCCTTATCGGTCATGGCGATGGTACCGGCCTCAGCGGTCTCGGTATCGATGCCCTCCATACCGGTGAAGTTCTCGGCCTCCTTCTCGGAGACGATCACGGTAGTAGCGGAGAGACCACGGGTGGTGCCGTTGGGGATCTGGAGGTTGATCTGGGTGCCACCCATGGTGACGACCAGGCAACCGACGACGAAGACGCCCATGATGGAAGCGGCACGCGTGAAGGCCTGCATGTTGGCGGTCAGAGCGTCAATAGCGCTGGTGCCAAGCTTGTAGGACCAGTTCATGAGCCAGAAGCGCAGAGCGAACTGGACGACGTTGAAGATCACCAGGAAGATGATCGGTGCAGCGGCGTTGCCGTTGATGGCCATGTTGGAGGTGATGCCGGCCGTGATAGGCACGAGCGTCAGCCAGAACAGGGCGTCACCGATACCACCGAGCGGGCCCATTGCGGCGACGCGGACGGCGCGGATCGTGGGGATGTCAACCTTGTTCTGCTCGAGCGAAAGCACGATGCCCATAACAAAGGTGACAAGGAACGGGTGGGTGTTGAAGAACTCCAGGTTGTGGCTCATGGAAGCCGCGAGGTCGTTCTTGTTGGTGTGGATCTTCTCCAGACCGGGGATGATGGAGTAAAGCCAGCCAGCGGCCTGCATGCGCTCGTAGTTGAACGATGCCTGCAGGAAGCAGGAGCGCCAAGCCATCTTGTTGAGGGTCTTCTGGTCGAGCTGCGGAGCAGGAGTGAGATCCTCGTAGTGCTCCGGGATCACATACTCATTAGATGCCATCTTCGAAGTCACCTCCGTCAGAAACAGCTGCACCCTTCAGCTCGGTCTGCTGCTGGAAGTCCCAGAAAGCGATGCCGAAGCCGATGAGAGCGAGGATGAGCAGAGCAGGGGTTGCCAGCGAATCGTTGGCAACGGTGATGAGCGCGAGGCCAAAGCCCATGAGGAAGAAGCCCCACATATCGCGGTTCATCATAACCTTGAGCAGGACGGCGAAGCCGACGAAGCGCATCATGCCGCCTGCAGCGGAGAGACCGGTCTGCAGCCAAGTCGGGATGGCAGAAGCGATGGTCTGACCGATGGTAGCGCCAGCGATGAAGAACAGGGTGACGACGACAGCGAAGATCAGGCCGAGCAGAGCCATGGCGAAGTAGTTCAGGCGCTCGATGCCCTTGGTGTCCGCGTTGTGAGCCATGTTATCGGCCGTGGACATAAGCGGGGACATAAGCGTGAAGACCAGGGTAACGCCAAGCTGGCCAAGCAGAGCGAACGGAATGGCGAGGCCGACTGCCGCGTTGGGCTCGAGGCCCGTGGCGATAGCGAGAATGGCTGCCATGATGCCGCCGATGACGGCGTTAGGCGGCTGAGCGCCTCCGATCGGCATGTTGCCGATCGTCATGAGCTGATAGGTACCACCCACGAGAAGACCGGTGTTGAGGTCGCCAAGGATAAGACCGATGACGGCGCCGGTGACGATGGGCTGATAGAGAGACTCGAGGAAGTCAAACTGGTCGATTGCCGCGATGAACGTGACGACGAAGACCAGAGCGATCTGGATGATCGAGTATTCCATCTTGCTCCTCCTTTCAAAATGTATGTACGCACTTTGGATTTCACGTACAGAACGTCAGGGTTTCACTCCTGACAACGTGGATCACGAGGATTACGAGAAGAGCTTGCTCGTGTCCTCAACAGGCGTGCTCGGAACGCGCCTGATCTCCAACTCCACCCCCAATTCCTGCAGCTCTTTAAACGCAGCGACATCCTCGTCGTTAACTGCGACGGAGGTGGCGACTTGGCGCTTTCCTTCCGACATGTGCATGTTGCCGATGTTTACCTTCTTTATAGGCACACCGCCCTTGACGAGCGTAAGCACGTCTTCCGGTGTTTCGGCCACGATGAAGATCTTCTGGCGCGGGCTCGCCTTGCCAATGACGTCGATGGTCTTCTGCAGAGAGAAGAAACGCGTAGCGACGCCGGCGGGAGCGGCCATCTTCATGAGGTTCTGGCGCATGGTGTTGGTCGCCACGTCGTCGTTGGCGACGAGGATGAGGTTGGAGCCCAGGGTGGAGTTCCACTGGGTGGCAACCTGACCATGAACCAGTCGGTTATCGATGCGGGTAAGAAGAATGTTGGGTTCTGCCATGTTGATCAGCTTCCTTTCGTTATTTGCTGACGACAGTTACTTGATCTCCTGAATCGCGTAACGCGAAACATCTACGACGGCTCCGGATCGGACTTTGATCTGGACCTTCTCGCCTTCGATGCCTTTGACGGTTCCGTAGATACCGCCGGCGAAAAGAACCTCCTGACCCGGCTTGAGCTCGGTGTGCAGCTCCTTGAAGTACTTTTGCTTCTTCTTCATGTTGATTTGCGACCAGATGGTGTAAATCAAGCCCATGATGACAAGCAGGCCTAAAAGGGCGACCGAGGAGCTCAGGACGTTGGCTCCGAAATCGGCCATTAGATGCCGTCCTCGTCGCCGAAGATATCCTCTTCGTCGGAGCCGGCAACGGATGCGACCGTCTGGGCGGTGATGCCCGTCTGGCCAACGGTCACGGCCTGCTCGCCAAGCTCGGCGAGCGTGGCGTTGCCGCGGAGGAACAGAAGCTCAATAACCATGGGAAGGTTGGTGCCGGTCAGAACCTCGACGTTGTCGACATCCTGGGCAATCATCATCGCCTGGTTGAACGGGGTGCCACCAAGCAGGTCGGTAAAGACGAGCACGCCATCGCACTCCTCGCACATGGCGGTAATAGCGGCGCGGAGATCCTCACCGTAGGAAGCAGCCTGGTCGCCCTCAAAAGGAACGACGGTAAAAGCGGGCTGGTCGCCAGCAACCATAGCGATAGCGCTTGCGAGGCCGGGTGCGAACTGTCCATGACCGGTAAGAATAAAGCCAACCATTCAAATTTCCCTTCCGAAGGTGTGTACGATCTGAGTCCGATGATTTTCAGAAGCCAGCGGGCGCTCGCCCTTAAAGCTTCTTAGAAAGCGTACTTTGAAGACCAGTGGTTTCTAAACTGGTAGTAACCACGTGACGTGTTGTTGTCACTATATCACCCCAGAAGAGGTCGCTTTCCTTGATTCATACGGTAAAACGTTTTTGCACCGCTCACGGTGATAAATCGACCGTTTACCGGTCGTTAACACTTCTACCTGCGGTTTTGAAACCGTTTCGAAATGCTTTGGCAAAAGATCGGATCTTTTCCTGTGTCTAAACAACGCAGGGCGGCTAAAAATAGCGTGAAGAAAAATTGCAGGTCATTGTGAAGATATGTGAATTGGTCTTTTTGACTTAATACCAGTTAGAACCAGTTTTGAGATTATCGGTGAACGGTAGTTTTCGACCGTTCACCGATTACTTGCAATCGTTTGCAGTTGTTTTCCCAGATGAATTAGGGAAGCGCGATGGAGCGCTTGCGCGATCACGGGAAGTTTTGGGCATTTGTCCTCATCCCCCGAACGCCAAACTCCGGCATCCAAAATGAGCTAATAGCTCACGCTAATCGTTTTCAATCATTACTTACTCAGTATACGTAATTATTTATCGTTTATCGTTAATTTTGATATGATACAAGTATCATCCAAAACGCCGATTGGAGGGGTTATGGTCCACCGAAACGCATCTATATCGAATGAAACCATCAGCCGCGAACAGACGATAGCCAAACTGAGGAAGCTCGCTCGCATCTGCAAATGGGCCACAATCTGCATTACCACAGCGCTCGCTCTGGGACTCCTCGCAGTCATTGCGATTGACCTTCTACTTATATTGCCCGGCCTCTCCCAAGGGTCGTGCCTCCAATCCGTAGAACTTCAAGCCGGCGAAGGGCCGTGCCTGGCTATTGTCGGTACCGATGCGCAGGCCCCACTTATGCTCGTCGCACACGATGGCCACACTGCCATAGGGAGCCTCTTGATGACATGCCTCGCGCTTACCATCGCGATAAGCGTGCGCAGGCTTTTCTTCAACATTGAAAAGGAAGGCAGGCCCTTTGACCTTGAATGTAACCAGACACTTCGTCGAGTAGGACATTTATTCCTTATCGGCGGCGTTGCCGTGAGGCTTCTTGGTGCCGTAATCACGGGAATGATACTCTTAGGATTTGGCGGCAGCTTTACGGATGCGTTCGCCGGCCAGTTATTCGAGCCCTCCATGCTCTTTGCAGGCCTGATTATTAGCCTGATTGCCAGCGTCTTCCAGTACGGGTGTATCCTGCAAAAACAAGATGACGAGTTGCTCTAGGGGGAATCCATGATTATTCTGCGGCTTGACCGCATGCTCGCCGAACGCAAGATCTCATCCAAAGAGCTTGCGGAACGCGTGGGCATCTCCCAGGTCAATATGTCACGCATTAAGACAGGCAAGGTTTCTGCCATACGTTTTTCAACTCTTGACGCGATATGCCGGGCACTCGACTGCCAACCGGGCGATGTTCTGGAATACATACCTGACGATGAAGCCGATAGCCTCTTTGGGCTTAAAGATTGATGGAAATTATTAAGCCTTCAGTAACTCCGACGCAAAAAGCCCGCTAGAACGGACGTTCTAGCGGGCTCAATCAGATATTTCGACTTCGCGCTCGAAAGCTCAGGCAATCTTTACGCAAACAGGCCGTAGATGCTGATGTTGGCCTTGGCGTAGAGGCCGTTAGCATACTCGGTCCACTTGGAGCTGGCGCTCGAAGCCTGCGAGGAGTACTGCTGATAGGCGGTGTAATAGGCGGTCATGGCCTGCTTATAGGTAGCGCTATCGGCAGTAAAGGCATCGTCGGCAAAGGCCTTAGCGTAGGTGCCATCGGCGTCCTTCCAGGTGCCCTTCTCGCTATCCCACTCGTCGCCGGCAAGGTTGATGATGTAGTCGGCGTAGTCCTTACTCGCGGTCTCCTCGTTGCCGTCAGAAGGCTCGGTCGGGGCGGTCGGCATGCTTGCGGAGCTATCGCCCACCTTCTTCTTGTAGAGCTTCTGCAGCGTCGCGGACTGGCGGACGATCTGCTTGGCCTGGTCCTTGGACACGCCATACTGCGTGGCCATGGTTTTGTAGTCGGAGGTGCCGATAGAGTCCTCGGCGTACTGCTTCATCTCCTTGGAAGAGACGATAATGCCCTCGTCCTCGGCAGCATCGAGCAGGATCTTGTTGCGCACGTAGGACAGGATGACATCGGCAGAAGGAGCGGTGTAGTTGCCATCACTATCCTTGACGGTATCAAGGCTGTACTGGCTCTCGATGGCCTCGCGCGCAGTGATGTCGCTCTTCTTGCCGTTATAGCTATAGCTTGCCACGGTCGAATCGAGTTGATCCTCGGTCAGGGTCGACGAACCGACGCCCTTGCCGCCAAAGCCGCCATTGCCAATAAAGAAGCCGACCACGGCAGCGATCACGACTGCGACCACAAAGGCGGCAATCATCGTCTTCTTGTGCTTGAATGCATGATCGTCCGCGTCGGAGTCGTCGTCCTCGTCCTGCTCCTCGGGCATGAGGTTCTCGTCGGCGGCGTCCGCGGCGATCTTTGCCTCCAGGCGAGCATCCTCCTCCTCGGCCGTCGTGCCAGCAGCAATGTGCTCGGCAGACGTACCGGCGACCAGGTCGATCTTCTCGTCCTCATCACCGTCGGGGCCTTCGCCGCGCTCGATGATCTGGATACCGTCGATCTCGTCCTTCTCGTCCTTCTTTTGAATCAGACCCATATCAGTTACTCCTTGTTAGGAAACATAGTCCTCAATAGAATACGCCCGACGAGACGCCGGGCGTATTGATTCTTAGGTTATACGCAAACACTTAAGTACTATTTAGGCGTTTGCAGCGTGCGTACCTTAGGCCAGGTGCGCGATAACGGCATCGGCAAAGGCCTGCGTGCCCACGGCCCCCTCGACGGAGCCGGTCTGAGCACGACGCACGTCACCGGTAACCTGCTCGCCCTCGTCAAGCGTGGCGGAGACGGCAGCACGAATGCGGTTGGCGGCGTCGTTCTCGCCCAGGTGATCGAGCATCATCGCAGCAGAGAGAATCTCGGCCGTGGGGTTGGCGATATCCTGACCGGCGATATCGGGCGCGGAGCCGTGCGTTGCCTCGAAGATGGCGCAGTCGGCACCGATGTTGGAGCCGGGTGCCATGCCCAGACCGCCCACCAGGCCGGCGCACAGGTCGCTCACGATGTCGCCGTACAGGTTGGGCAGCACCAGGACATCGAAATCATTGGGGTTTTGGACCAGGCCCATGCAGGTGGCGTCGACGATCTTGTCGTTGAACTCGATATCGGGATAGCTGGCGGCCACCTTGCGCGCCACGCGCAGGAACAGGCCGTCGGTCGCCTTCATAATGTTGGCCTTGTGCACGGCCGTCACCTTTTTGCGGCCGCAGCGGCGGGCGTACTCAAAGGCATACTCCACAATGCGACGGCTCTTGGCGATGGAGATCGGCTTGATCGAGATGGCGGAATCGGCGGCGAAGGTCTTTTGGCCCGAACGCTCGACGAGCTGTGAGAGCTCCTCGACCTCGGCAGCGCCCTCATCGAACTCGATGCCGGCGTAGAGGTCCTCGGTGTTCTCGCGCACGATGACCAGGTCGACGTCGCGGAAGCGCGAGCCGTCGCCCGGCTGCGACAGGCAGGGGCGCACGCAGGCGTACAGGTCGAAGTGCTTGCGCAGGGCGACGTTAACGCTGCGGAAGCCCGTGCCGACCGGCGTGGTGATGGGGCCCTTGATGGCAACCTTGGTCTCGGCGACCGCATCGAGCACATGTTGGGGCAGCGGCGTGCCAAACTCGTCCATGACGCCGGCACCGGCCTCCTGGACGTTCCAGTTGATCTGGACACCGGTGGCCTCGACCACGCGGCGCATGGCCTGCGTAATCTCGGGACCGATACCGTCACCGGGAATCAGGACTACATCGTGCGCCATAATCTGTTACTCCTCGTCTTCGGCGTCGTCAGATTTTTTTACGCTAGCACGCTTCTTCTTTTTGGAGAGATCCAGGCCAAAACGTTTAACAAGCATTTCGCAAATCTCGCTCGAACGGGCCTTGAGATAGCTGCCCTTACCGTTCTCGGCATCGAACTTAAGGCGCAGCGCAAGCTTCTCGGCAACCTCGGCGTCGATCTCGCCCTGGCAAAACTCGTACAGGCAACCGAGCATGTCGCGATACTCAAGGTCGCCGTGGTAGCACTGGATGGCCTCGTCCAGGATGGGCCAAGCTTCGCGCGAACGCTCGACGCTCGTGGCACCCCACACGCACAGCAGACGGAAGGCGGCATAGCGCAGCGTGGAGGAGATCTCGTCGAACAGTGCGGTCTCGGCGCCCTCAAAGGCATCGCCCAGCTGCTCGGGGCAGGTGGTGGCGAGCGCCGTCAGGGCATCGAGGGCCTCCCAGCGGGTCTGCGCCTCGGGGCGGTCGAGCGCCTCGATCAGCGCGGGCACGCAGGGCACGACGCGCTGCGGATCGCGCTCGGCAAGCAGGTGCAGCACGCGGGCGGCAAACTGGCGGATGCGGCGCGTGGGGCAGCCGAGCTCCTGGACCAGGCGGTCGACGGCGTTCTCGTTCTCCTCTGCCAGCTGGAGCTGTGCCAGCTCCTCGTCGGTGAGCTGTTCGTCTTTATTTTCTGCCATAGTTACCTCTTCTTACTATTTCTTAGCGTGCTTGCCAGCACCCTTGCTGTCATCGGTGACCGAGATGAGCTGTCGGTCGGCCGCGCCATTGCGACGCGCACGACGGCGCTCCTCGGCGTCGCCTGCATCGGCGGCGGCGCGATGGGCCTTGTTGACGTTAAAGACCTCGTCGTGCTTGCGCCACAAACCGACGGACTCGCCAAAGCTCATTTTTAGGCCGGCGATAAAGCCGCCGAGCCAGCCGATCGGCGCAAACTGCACCAGCGGGAACATCGAGAACACCCAGGTCAGCAGGACGACTGCCGCCGCTCCTGCAAAGTTGGCAATCCAGTAGTCGCGCTTGGTGATGACGCGCTTTTCGCAGGCCCACTGGCCGCACAAAAAGCCGATATAGATCGCAAAGATAAAGAGCACCAACGCGAGCACCACGAACGTCCAGCTCATGGGCGCTACTCCCCGTGGTGGTGGCCGCAGCAGCACTCGTGGCCGTCATCATGGCCGTGGCCGCCGCAGCACTCGTGATCGTCGTCGTGGTGATGACCGCAACCGCACTCGTGGTCGTCGCCGTGCTCGCCGCAACCGCAGCCTTCCTCGTGAGCACCGTGCTCCTCGGGGCGATACTGCGACCAGTCCAGACCGGCGGCGATAGCGTCGGCCTCCTCCTTGTAGAGGACCGAGATGGCCTGAGTGCCCAGCTTGGCGCCACCGATGGCGTCGAGCATGTCGTAGAGCGTAAAGGCCACGTCGGCGCCGGGCAGCGCAAGCTCGCGGTCGTCGGCATAGGCGAGCGCCAGGCGCAGGTCCTTAATGAAGTGCTCGACCATAAAGCCGGGCTTGTAGTCGCCGTCGAGCGCCTTGGGCGCCAGACTCTCCATGGCGCCGGACTTGCCGGTGCCGCCCAGGATCATCTGACGGGTCTTTTGCAGATCAAGGCCGCTCAGCTCGGCAAACGCCAGCGCATCGGCCATGCCGACCATGCAGGCGCCCAGCGACACCTGGTTGGCGAGCTTGGCAGCCTGGCCCTTGCCGGCGCCATCGAAGCAGCAGATGTTGGCCGCAAAGGTGGAAAGGATGTCGCGGACCGGAGCGATGTCGTTTTCGGTGGCGCCCACGATAGCCGTGAGCGTGCCGGCGATGGCACCGGACTCGCCGCCGGTGACGGGGCAGTCAAACGCCATGCGGCCCGTGACCTGGGCGGCCTCGGCAATGTCGCGCGCGAGCTCGGGCGAGCTCGTGGTGAGGTCGATCAGCACCGCGCCGGGCTTAGTGCAGGCCAACAGGCCGTCGCCCGCCAGGTAGAGCTCCTCGACCTCGGAGGGATAACCCACCATGGTAAAGACGACGTCGGCGTTCGCCACGGCATCTGCCGGCGTATCGGCCCAAACGGCACCGCGCTCGATAAGCGCGGCGGCCTTGGACTTAGTGCGGTTGTTGACCGTGACGGGATAGCCGGCATCCAGGATGTGGCCGGCAATGGGGGCACCCATGATTCCGGTGCCGATAAATGCGACGGAGAGCTTGTTTGCCATGAAACCTTTCCTTTTGGGTTGGGTGTTATTACCAGGTTGAATACTCGGTGCCAGCGTTGGGCTGTGAGTCGAGGGCGATTACGGCCGCGTTACTTGCCTACTGACCGCGCACGCGGCGGGCGATGCGGTCGGAAAGCGACGCCTTGTCGGCGCGGTTCTTGCCCCAAAACGCGCAAGCCACCATGCCGGGGCCCACGTGCGAGCCAATGGTGGGGCCCACAGAGCTGCGGATGATGGTCACGTCGGCGCAGCCTTCCTCCTTGCGGATGGCGGCCTCGAGCCAGTCGCCGTCCTTTTCGGCATCGGCCGTCATAATGGCGATGGGCATGGTGCGATCGGGCACATAGTTCTCGCGGAACGACTTGAGAATGGACTTGAGCGCCTTCTTGCGACCGCGGTTGACGCCGATCAGCGACAGCGAGCCGGCCAGGTCGTAGGACAGCTCGGGTTTGACGTCGAGCTTTGCCGTGAGCTGTGCCGCCGCAGGCGGAATGCGGCCGCCGGCAGCCAGCGCGTCAAAGCTCTCGAGCGTAAAGTAACCGTGGACATAGGTCTTGGCCTCGTTTGCCCAATCGACCAGCTGCTTGGCGGTCAGTCCCGCCGAACGCTGGCGCACGGCCTCGAGCGCCAAGAGCGCGCCGGTCGCGCAGGGCAGAGCGTTGTCGACCACGTAGAGCTCAAAGTTGGGATACTCGGCGCGCACGGCATCTGCCGCCTGGCACGCGGAGTTGTAGCTCGACGACAGCGCCGAGGTAAAGCACAGGTAGACCGTGGGCGTGCCCTCTTTGGCGCACTCGGTAAAGAACTCGATATAGCGACCGAGCGACACGGCCGAGGTGGAAACGCGGGCGCCGGCGCGCATGCGGTCGTAGAACTCCTTAGGGCTCATGCTCGACCAGATGTCATCCGTACGTTCCTCGCCATCGATAATGAAGGGAAAACCCAGGATATCGACATCGAGGTTCGCGGCGACCTCGGGGCTAAAGTCGCAGCAGGTATCGACGACGATGCGGCAACGGTTCGAATGACCGGCGGATGCGGCCTTGTCCATCAAAGCGACTCCTTACGTAAAAAGGCGGCCACCCGCATGGGATGGCCGCCAACCGTTAACTCATGCAAGTTAACGTATTTTACTCGTCAAGTGTTTCGATGCGGGGCTTGATGATGCCATATCCACCATTCTTACGGTGATACACCACATTGATGAGGCCAGTCGTCGCGTTCTCGAACACGTAGAAGTCGTGGCCCAGCAGATCGGTCTGCACCAGCGCCTGCTCCTCAGTCATCGGGGCGACATCGATGACCTTCTCGCGGACGAGCAGGTCGTCGTCCTCCTCGGGCAGCAGCAGGTCGGCCAGATCCTCGACACGCTCGACCGGTGCAACATCCGCTGCGCTGGCACCACCCTGGCGGTTGTCCACGACCTTGGTCTTGAACTTGCGCAGCTGGCGGGTGACCTTATCGGCGGAGAGGTCGATGGCGGCGTACATATCTGCACCGTGCTCGGCAACGCGAATCACCGAACCGCGGGCGCGAACCGTAACCTCGACGATTGCCGGGTTGGGGTTCGAGGGGTTCTTCTCATAGCGAAGTACAACGTCGACCGTCATGGGCTCGATATCGAAAACCTTGAGCGCCTCGCCGATCTTCTCATCCACATGCGCACGCAGAGCATCGGTTACCGTCGTCTTGCGTCCAGAAACCTTGATATCCATACGTGGCTCCAATCTGCCTCGGGGACTTACTGTACTGGCTATGTACCCATTGCCGTGCATTTAATCACGCGGATTCCCAAAGACCCGAATAACGATTGCTTGATACCGCATACCGAAGTCTCGCACTTTTCTGTGGCAAAGTGCGCTATAGGAGGGAGCCGGCGACTTTGTATTTGGTCCCGAAAATTGGCTTTGACCTGCTGGTTTTATAGAGATGAAAAAGCCGGGCTCCCCTATTGGGGAAGCCCGGCAGTGCGTGTTGAAACCGTGAAGAGGCGTCCTTTCCAACGTATAGGAGACACCACCCCTAGCAATAACTAGCTATTAAGTTTGTTAATGTCGTCGTCGGTGATGGTGTCTTCCTGGCTGGACGATTTGTCTTCGGAGGATGCGGTCTCATTGTTGGAATCGGAGGACTCGCTGCCGGAGGATGTGGTCTCGCTGGACTCAGAGTCGCCCGGCTGCACGTTAGCGCCCGAAACCGTCTTAGTGGTGAGGTCGTAGGGCATCGTGCCGTACCAGACGCAGTGGACCGCCTCGAGCGTGCCGTCGGCCGTAATACCGTCGAGGGCATCGCTCACGGCACGACACAGTTCGTCATTGGACGAAAGGCCTGCAACACCAAGCGTCGAGGGCGCCTCGAGCGCACCGACATAGGAGATCTCGCTCATCAGTCGCGCAAGGTAACCGCCAGCCGTGGAGTCGCAGATCACATAGTCGACCTCGCCGGACTCGAGCGCCTCAAAGCACTCGTTGATGTTGGAGTAAGTCTTTTGGTTGGCGGTGATGCTCTGCTTAGCAAGCGCCTCCTGCGAGGCCGAGGACATCTGGATACCCAGAGTAGACGTGTTAAGGGTATCAGTGGAAACGCTCAGCGACCCACCATCGCTGGTTTTACCGAACACGGAAGCGGCATCGTACAGGCAGGTGCCGAGCGAGCTAACGTCCCCATCCGTGGAGTTGATCTCGCCGATAAAGATATCAGCCTTTTTGTCACCGAGCGCGGAACCTGCCGAGGACGCATCGACAAAGGCGACCTTAAGGCCCATGCGGCTTGCGAGGGCGCGGGCAGCGTCGACTGCATACCCCGTGAGCTCGCCGTCAGCGCCCTGCATGGCCTGCGGCGCATCGGAGGTATCGAGGGCAACCGTCAGGGTACCGGGAGTGACCAGGGCATTATCCGACACCGTGGGCGTGACGGTCTCGTACTCGATCTGGTCGATCGTGGGAGTCGTGAACGTAGACAGCGGGTTGAACGCGCATCCGCTCAGGCCCAAAACGGCGATGACCGCTGCGGTCCCAGCACCTAACCGAGCCGCGTGCATCAAGCTGCCCCTCACCATGTCCACTACCCTGCCTTCTGTGTCGTATACGATCCGTGCGTTGCGCGGAATATCAGATTGTTCCCACCAGCTGACCTGGTATTTGACCCCACACTTGCGCACCGGGGTGTTTGCTCGGGAGGCCGCAGCCACCTTCACGACTGGCCCGCTCGCCCGCGAGGCGGTATTGCCCCAAAGAAAGTAGAACGGACGGTGCGGCTTACATCTAGGACGCGCCATGATCGCGCCGCGCGCACGCGGTCGCTTACGTGGATCCCTTTGACCGCGTCTGTCTTGGACTAGGACGGGCATTTCGTCCGTCCGCAACCACAGCCTGGTAGGAACGTAGCGCATTATAGCTAAGTTCAAGCTAAAGTTTAAGGTTAGGGGCGTCATTCGCATCGCGAGTACAGATTTCGCAGGTCGAAGTGGGCTATTCGTGCCCCTGTAAAGCCCGGAGCTCCCCTATGGGGAGCTCCGGGGCACCCCTCCTAGGGTGCCGTGGCCAAAAAATGGCAAATATGAGTACTGTCACCAATTTAGTAACAGGCAATTTTGGCCTCTCGGACAGATTTTGCGCTCAGTGTCGCCAACCTGATGCTTAGTTATTCTACATTTGTTTATTATCTTCTTACTTTATGACGCCTCCGAGTCCTAAATTCCTTGATTTTGCTGTTACTGATTTAGTGACAGTACTCATATTTGCCATATTTTGGCCAGGGCATATGATTAACCCCCTATTTTCGACGTGAATTAGACCGGCTTAAGCCCAAAACACGCCCGCAGCGTGTTAAGCAACGCCTCTTGCTTCTTCCTGCGGGCATCGACACGATTCCGGTACCGCTTTCGCATACGCTGGTGGATGCGCCATGCGAGCGCTTCCATCGCTTCCATGTCGCAGAGCATTTCGTTGTTGACCGTCGCGACCTCAATTCCCATAGTAATCAAGCCCGTGTTACGTTTTTCATCATGGATACGTCCCCTCCGGGAGGAATGGCCCAGCTCACCGTTGTATTCCAGGTCAAACCGGGCTGCCTCTTGATACGCATCGCAAACTGCATGAGGCATCCCCGAGATTGCCTGCGCGCGGTCATCGAACTCGATCTTGTAGTCGGTCTTAAAGGGACCGCAGGCAAATCCGCCATAGGAAAACGGTAGTGAAAACAGAGCGAGCATGATGCACTCCATGGGCGAGCGCAGGTTTTCTGACAGGTAGGGACACAGGCGCAGCAGCTGTTTGGCCACATTCCCCTTGCATGCCGCAAGGTAATCTGCCAGGCGACCGGGCGTCAGCACCGGCTCGACTTCAAAGTAGCCCACGTCTGCCGGTTGATCCTTGTCCTTTGCAAGCCTATTCACAACAGGTGAGCTGTAGGGAGGCAGATACCGTCCGCGATCGCTCAGCGAAATCTTGGAACACAGTTCCTGGGCCAGGGCAAACGCTTGGATACAGCCGATCTCGCGGGCGACGGCAACACAAAGGGCCTCGGGAGACAGGCTGTACACCCCCGGTTCCACCTCTAGAATCGAGCCGGCAGGCAACCCGGAACACACGGACCAGCCCACGCCAGGCATGCGGCGGCGCTGCGTCGCAGATCCCACCAGCAAGCACAGGCTTTCTTGTACCTCGCCGCTTTTGGCTCCAATTCGCACCAGGTCGGAAAGATAGATATCCTCGGTCGAAGGCGATGACGCACACAGCACGCGGCGCTCCTCCTCGGGATTAAGGTCCTTCCAGCTGATATAGCCCATCTGCCGGCGCTCGGCGCGCATCATGCGCAGCGCTGAAGCGCCTGTTAGGATTACGGAAGCCGCTAGCTGTTCGCCTGTCGGCTCGTTGCGCCGCTCAATCTTCACTGCCACAAAACCACCCCTACCAAACACGTGCGATAGCAAGGCCATCGACTGCCGCAGCGCCGGCACGCTTGAGCTCCGCCGAGGCTGCTGCCATGGTCGCGCCCGTGGTGATAACGTCATCGATAAGCAGTAAGCGGCGGCCGTGCACGTCCTCAACCGTCTCGTACATGCCTTGGGCACGCTCGCGACGCTCCTCACGACCGAGTTCGCGCTGGTCGCCATGCCCGTACTTGACGAGGGCATCGAGCAGGGGAACACCCGACAGCTCGCAAAATGGGCGCGCAATGGCCTCCATATGATCAAAGCCACGCCGCCGAAACGCTGCCGCCGTCGCAGGCACAAACACCACCGCATCCGCACCGGACAGCACACCTCCCAAGCGATCGGGCGCTACGACCTGGGCATGCAGGGCGGTGTCGTAGAGCAGCTCCGCCAGATACGGCGCCAGGCGTCGCTCGCCCGCGTCCTTGTACGCTTTAATGATGCGCGGCAGCGGATGCGCATAGACGGAGCACGCCAGGCAGCGGTCGAGCGCCTCCGCCATTGCCGAGGACGTGCCCTCGACCGAACACTCAGTGCACAGCAAATCCCCAAACGGGGCGCCGCATCGGGTACAGCTATGACGTGGGTCGATGAGCGTGAGCGCAGCCAGGCAGTCTTGGCAAATAAGCGTACCGGCGCGCTCGCAGCCGGCACATCGTGTTGGCGACAACGCCTCAAGCGCCTCGTGCGCCGCCTGCTCGGCAAACGATAGCGATTCGTCCGCAAACGGTAGGATGCCGGCACCTTGCAGACGGCTCAATATGTTCAGATGGCTCTTCAAGACACAACCCTCCCTACGTTCGGTCGCAGGGAGGGTTGTTGATTCAGCGCTATGATACCCCGATGCGCTCGGGGCAAGGCGAGCAAAATCCGCTCGCGGGCGTTATTCGCCGGCGGGCGGTTGTGGTGCAGACGAAGACGGGGTCGAGCCCTCGCCACCATCCTGGCGCGGCTTGCGGGAACGGCGACGGCGACGGCGCTTTTGGCCCTGGTCGGCCGAGCCCTCGCCACCGCGATCCTCGCGCGGCTCGCGCTCGTCGCGAGCGGCGCCACGCGAAGCCTTAGCAGCCGCTCCCCCGCCATCTCCGGGACGACGGCGCGTGACCTTGACCTCGCCATCCGAGACCTGATCGGCCACGGAGGGCACTGAAGGCTTCTGCTGCGCGCCCGAGGAATGGCGACGGCGCGGACGCGGCGCGCGCTCATCCTCGCCACGTGACTTGCCGCCCTTGTCGGCAGACGCATCGGAGGCCGAGGCGCCCTTGGAAGCGGCACCAGCCTCGCGAGCAGCTGCGGCGCGGAAGGCGTCCTCGCGCTCCTCGCTCGACAGATGACGGCGGCGGCGACGTGTGGGGTTCATGCCACCGCCGCGATTCTGCTGCTGGGGTTGCTGAACCTCGCGCTCGCGAGAGGCGTTCTTGCCCGCGGCTGCAGCCTCGGCAGCATCGCCCGAGCCTGCGCGCTTGCGACGACGACGGCCACCGGCGGCCTCCTCGGCCTCAGGCGTTGCGGCATTGCCACGGCCCTTTCCGCGGCCACGACCCTCGCCCTGCCCCTGACCGGCGCGAGCATCGGATTCAGCATCGCGACGACGGCGCTTGGGCATCGAAGTGCCGGCCAGACGGTCGGCACTCGACAGGCCATCGCCCACGTCGACGCCGTTCTCGCGGTCGAGCTCCATAAGCGCCAGACGCATCTCGGGCGACTCGATGCGCTCGAGCACGTCGCGCGTCACGCAGTCGGGGCGGCAGTTGCAGCCCTGCTCGGCGGCCTTCTTTTTGCAGCCCTCCGAGCAGGTCATATCGGCCAGGTTGACCTTAAAGACCTTACCGTTCTCCAGGCGCAGCACCAGCTGCTCACGCGGCGTGTCATATTCCTGAATACGCGCCTTGCCGAGCGGCGTATCGATGAGCGTCTTCTTTTTGGGCGCGCGGCTCTTAAAGTCCTTGTAGGCCTCAAACTCGTAGCGCAGGCAGCACATCAGGCGGCCACACACGCCGCTGATCTTGGAGGAATTGAGCGGCAGGTCCTGCTCTTTTGCCATGCGGATCGAGACGGGCTCAAACTGTCCGCCAAAGCGCGTGCAGCAGAGCTCCTGTCCGCACTGGGCATAGCCGCCCACCAGGCGGGTCTCGTCGCGCACGCCGATCTGGCGCATGTCGACGCGAATATGCAGCGTCGAGGACAGGTCCTTGACGAGCTGGCGAAAATCGACGCGCTCCTCGGCCGCAAAGTAGAACACGGCCTTCTCTCCGCCAAACAGGTACTCGACGCCCACCGGCTTCATCTCGAGGTCGAGCTCTTTGACCAGACGGCGGAAATCGACCATCGCCTCGTCGCCCTGGATGGCCAAATCGTCGGCAAGCTGCAGGTCGATGTCGCTCGCCACGCGCAGCACGGGCTTGAGCGGCTGACCGATCTCGTCTTGCGGCACCTCGAAGGGATCGGCCGTGACCAAGCCGATCTCGGTTCCGCGCTCGGTGGAGCAAATGGCATAATCGGCCTCGAGGATATCCAGGTCCTGCGGGTCAAACCACAGGTCGCGCGAGGCGTAGGTAAACTTAACGGGTACGACTAACGGCATTTCAGTGCCTTCCTGATATCGAACAGCATGACCTCGATGGCCAGCTGGGGAGTAACGTTTCTGGCGATGTTGTGCTCGGCGGTTGCGACCGCCTCGAGCGCCTGGGTGGCACCCGCAACATTCGTCGCGGCGGCAAGCCGACCGATCGTGTCGCGCACATCCTCGTTCACCACGTCGGCCGCCTCGTCCTGAAGTGTCAGCAGCACGTCGCGCATGAGCGTCCGCGCGCTCGCCAGCGCTTCCATGATACCCGAACGCTCGCGCGCGTTGAGTTCGCGCTTGTTGCGGTCCTCAAGCTGCTTCAATGCTCCACGCGACAGGTAGTCGGCATTTTGCTCGAGTACCTTTTCCTGCGTGGACTTGACCTCGGCGAGCGGCGCCTTGACGGCGACGATGAGCGACTTGGCGCGACTGAGCACGTCGGCCTCGTCGGCGGCAATGAGTGAGTCGATGGCACGGACCATCTGACGGCGGGCGTCCTGGCGCTCGGCGCTCTTAAGAAACTCGATGCCGCGTGTGGGGCTTCCCGCCACGGCGACCGCCATGCGACAACGCGCAGGGTCCTGACCGGTGGCGCGGCTCACGGCCTGCGCGGCGACGGCGGGCGACACCAGCCGAAACGGCACGCACTGGCAGCGGCTCACGATGGTGGGCAGCATCACGTCTGCCGAGGTGCCCAGCAAGATGAACATAACGCCCTCGGGCGGCTCCTCGAGTGTCTTGAGCAGTGCGTTGGCGGTGTTGGCGCGCAGTTGCTCGGCACGGTCGATGATGTAGACCTTGGCCTTGGCGCGAATGGGTGCCAGCGGCACGTCATCGAGCAGCTCGCGGGTCTGGGCAATAAGGTAGCCCGTGGCGCTCTCGGGCGTGTAATAGTGCACGTCGGGATGCGTATGCCGAGAGACGCGCACGCAACTGTCGCATGCGCCGCAGCCGTCCTGCTCGCACAGGAAGGCTTGGGCGAGCGCCCACGCGGCATCGAGCTTGCCCGCGCCGGGGGCGCCCAAAAACAGGTAGGCGTGCGATGCACGGCCGCTGGCGACGGCATTGGTCAAAAAGTCGCGCACGCGCTCTTGGGTGTCGAGCTTGGCCAGCAGGCTTGCCTGAGCGGGGGCCATGTTACTCGGCCTCCTTGGCAAGCGCGGCGGCGACAGCATCCTGGGGGATATCGAGACCGTACGCGCGAACCTGCTCGACCGTCTTCTCGAAAACTTCCTCGACGGTCGTAGTGGCGTCGATGAGCTTTACGCGGTTTGGCTCCTCGGCAGCAATGGCGCAAAACCCCTTGTAGACACGCTCCTGGAATGCCATGCCCTTAGCCTCCATGCGATCTGCCGCGCCACGGGCGGCCATACGCAGCGCCGCCTGCTCGGGCGTGATGTGGTAGACGAGCGTGAGCGCCGGGTGCGTTCCCGCGACGGCCAGATTGTTGGCATCGCGCACCATCTGGCGATCGAGACCGTCGGCAAACGCCTGGTAGCAGGTCGTGGAATCGTAGAAGCGATCGCACAGGACCACCTTGCCGGCCGCGAGGGCGGGCGCTATGACCTCGTGCACCAACTGGGCACGAGCGGCCTCATACAGCAGCAGCTCGCAGGTGTCGCCCATCGCCGTATTGGCAGGGTCGAGCAGCAGGGCGCGAATCTTTTCGCTGATGGCGGTGCCGCCCGGCTCGCGCAGGCTCACAACCTGGTAGCCGGCAAGGTCGAGCGCGCGGGCAAGCAGACGCGCCTGCGTGGACTTGCCGGCACCGTCGACGCCCTCGAGCGTGATAAAGCTATGTTGAGCAGGCTCAAAAGCCATGGGCGCAGCCCCTTCCTACAAGGCGCGTAAATGCAGATATATCAACCAAGTCATGATACCCCAGTGCTCGGCACGTCCCAAATCCCACCTAGTCATTGGGGACGTTCTTGAATGACCAGTCGTTTAAGAACGTCCCCAATGACTAAAGGCGCCTTTCCAAAGTTGCGGTGAAATAGGGACTGATTGAAGCTCTGAGACCTCCAAACAGTCCCTATTTCACCGCAACGTATGATGGGGAATTTTGGATGCTGGGTATAATCGTCGTATTGCATTGAAATGTGGCGAAAGGAGTGGCAATGTCTCGGTATTGTGCCTCGTGCGGCAAGCTTCTTGCAGATGATGCCAAGTTCTGCACCTCGTGCGGTGCACCCGTTGAGCAAACAGCCGCGAGCGATAGCCAGCCCGCTTTTGAGCAGACCGGCTCCCTTGATACGCCGCAAGCCAAGGCGGACGACCCCCTCGCCTATAGCCCCGACCCCGCCGCAAGGACCGAGGCCGTCGAGACCACGCAGCGCATACCCGTCGCGAGCGGCTCGCCCCAACAGCAGCCGGCTCCCGCATGCGCGCCCGCTTCGCCACAGACCCCCGCTCCCAAAAAGAGCGGCACCGGGCCGCTTATCGCCGTTATCGTTGTGCTGGTGGCGATCATCATCGCCCTGGTCATCTTCTTTGCAATCAGACCGTTCGACAACGCCGCCACGCAGACGACTGCCGAGGTAGCCAAGCTGCACCATGACGTCGACGACGATGACCTAAAGCCTCTCGGCGATCCCAACAGCCTGTACGACGATGATGACGATGACGAGGATGGCGGCGAAGCAACGCTCTCCGAGCAGAACCTCTACCGTCGCTTGAGCGAATACTACGACCTGCTCGAAGATCTCGACAGCCAGGTCCGTGGCTGCGCGCAGAACTTCAACGGCAACTATCTGGAAGAGGATCGAACCACCCGTCAAAATCTCGCCGACGTCGCCGAGCGCACGGAGAACACCATCGAGCAGTATTACGACATCGTCGAGGACCTGGACGTCCCGACGAGCTCCAAGAACTACAGCTCCTGGAAGGACATCATCGCCCTGTACGACGACCTGGATCACCGCATTGACGCAATCTGTGATGCCTGGGAGATCAGCCTGAAATACGCCAAGCCTGCGGACCACAAGAATGAGATCGTGGCGCCGCTGTCGCGCGACAACGTGGCGGGCACCAATGACAATAAGTACCGCCTAGACTTTGAGGAGCGCTATCCCGGCGCTAAGCCTGTCGAGGTGAACTAGCGCTTTGTCGTTCCCGAGCCGGCAGTTAGGGACGTTCCTAAACTGCCGGCAGAAAAGGAACGTCCCTAACTGCCGGTCAAAAAAACGAGCGAGGATCGCGGGGTCCTCGCTCGTTTTTTTGGGCAATGTTTCGACTGCGCCGTTACTTGTCGGCGGCCTTCTTGGCCGTCGTCTTCTTGGTGGTCGACTTCTTGGCAGTCGACTTTTTCGCCGTCGAAGTCTTCTTCGCAGCGGTCGTCTTCTTTGCCGTGCTCGCCTTGGTTGTGGTCTTGCGGCCGCGGGCGGGCTTCTTCTCCTTGGTCGGGCAGTCCATGTTGACGCAGATACGCCACGGACCGCGCGCCGTGTTGACCACCACGATGGGGGCGCCGCACTCGGGACAGGTCTCGCCCGTCGCCTCGAGCTTGCCACGCGCCGGCAGCGGATAGCTCACGCCGCAGTCATCGTAGTTGGTGCAGCGGATAAAGCGCTTGCCGCTCTTCTCGCTCTTGTGCGCGATCAGGTCGCCATGGCGTCCGGCCTCGGCACACACCTTGCACTCGCCCACCTTAAGGTCGGGCTCGTAGTTGGTGGGGCACGTCGGGTTCACGCAGATCTCGAAAGCCTTCTGGCGGAACGGCTGACACTTAATGCGCGGCGCACCGCATTCGGGGCACACGGCGGCCTCGCCCTCGAGCGGGCTCACCTTGACGCCGCTCGGCACCGGATAGGTCACGTCGCAGTCGGGCCAGCCCATGCAGCCGATAAAGCTGCCGCGGGTCTTGGCGCTCGTCTTCATAACCAGGTCCTTGCCGCACTTGGGGCAGGCGCCCACGCGCGCATCGGCCGTGACGGCGTCGCTGATGGCGTCGCCCAGCTCCTGCGTGTGCTTGAGCAGCTCGTCGAGCACGCCGGCCAGCAGCGCGCGCGAGTGCGTCACGACATGCTCTTCGGTGTCCTCGCCGCGCTCCACACGGGTCATGTCGCCGTCGAGCTCGCTGGTCATATCGGGGCTCGTGATGCGCGGGGCAAACTGCGTCAGCGCGTCGATGATGGCGATGCCCAGCTGGCTCGGCTCCACGGGATCGTTTTTGAGGTAGCGCACGGCGTACAGGCGCTCGATGATGCTCGCGCGCGTGGACTTGGTGCCCAGGCCGCGCTTTTCCATCTCCTGCACGAGCTTGCCCTGGCTGTAGCGCGCGGGCGGCTCGGTCTGCTTGGCCTCGAGCTTAATGTCGAACACGTCGACCGTGTCGCCCTGCTCCAGCGGAGGCATCTGCTCGTCGCGCTTGAGTCCGTACGGGTACGCCTCGCGGAAACCCGGGGTCACGAGCACATCGCCCGAAGCCACGAACGGCTCACCGTTCACATCGAGCTCGAGCTTGGTGTTCTCGATAGTCGCGGGACCCATGAGCGTCGCCAGGAAGCGACGGGCGATGAGGTCGTAGAGCTTGCGCTGGCCGCCATCGAGCGTGGACGGATCGCCTTCGCCCGTGGGGTAGATGGGCGGGTGGTCGGTGGTCTCGACTTTGCCGCGCGTGGGCTTCATGGGGCCGGCGAGTACCTTTTTGCACACGGGCGCCAGCGCCGGGTTGATCTTTGCCAGGTCGCTCACCACGGCGCCCAGATCGAGCGTCGCAGGGTACACGGTATTGTCGACACGCGGGTAGCTGATGAGACCGGCCATGTAGAGGGACTCGGCGATGCGCATCGTACGCGCAGGCGAGATGCCCTCGGCCGCGGCGGCAGCCTGCAGCGAGGTCGTCGCGAACGGCGTGGGCGGCTGTTGCTTACGCGAACGCTTGGTCACCGCGGCGACGGTTGCCGTCTTGGCGCCGTCGACGCGACCATACGCCGTCTCGGCAGCATCCTTGTCGGTAAAACGTGCCGTCTTGTGGGCAATCTTAAAGCGATCGTCCTCGGCAGCGCCCTGCGCGGCACCCATGCCGCGAATCTGCCAATAGTCCTCGGGCACAAACGCCATGCGCTCGCGCTCGCGCTCGACCACCAGGGCAAGCGTCGGCGTCTGCACGCGGCCGGCGGAGCGCACGTTGCCAAAGCCG
Source organism: Collinsella aerofaciens (assembly GCF_964243765.1). Taxonomy (GTDB): domain Bacteria; phylum Actinomycetota; class Coriobacteriia; order Coriobacteriales; family Coriobacteriaceae; genus Collinsella; species Collinsella aerofaciens_BU. The sequence continues at coordinate 78,990 of NZ_CAXTGI010000004.1, forward strand.
CCAAACTTGGCGAGCGTCAGGTAGCGCGTGAGCACCGCGCCCCAGATAAGGTCGATGTGCTGACGGCTCTCGCCAGCGTCGGCCAGATTCTGGTCGAGCGAGACAAGATTGTCGAAGGCCTGCGTAATCTCGGCCTTGGTAAATGAAGAATACTGGGCGCGAGCGACCGGCAAGTCCGGCGCGACCTCGCGCACCTTGTTGAGAGCGTCCGAACCGATCAGCTCACCCTCGCGATCGAAGTCCGTGGCGATGATGACGCTGTCGGACTTTTTAGCGAGGTTCTTGAGCGAACGAATGAGTTCTTTCTCGGCCGGCAGCTTAATGACGGGCGCCCAGGTGAGATAGGGCAGGCTCTCGAGCTTCCAGCCCTTGATGGAGATACCGTCGGCAAGAAACGGCTTGCGCTTGGTGTCGTAGGGCGGACGAGCCAGGCCATCGGGCATGTCGGCCGGCAGCACCTCACCGTCCTCCGTAACCGAATACCAGCCCAGCTTTTTATCGAACAGCACGCTGTCGCAAAAATCGGGCGCAAGGATGTGACCGGCAAGGCCGATCGTCACGCACTCCTCGCCCTTCCACTCAAAACGGTAGATGGCGGTGTTGTACACCTTGTCCTTTTTGGGCTTGCCCGTGGACAGACGCTCGGCAATCTGACGCGCGGCGTCGTTTTTCTCGGCGATGATGAGCTTCAAAAGAGGCTCCTATCTCGTATCTCTGCGGCTACGCCCGCCCGTATGGCGGCCGACTTACGCCCTTGCTTGCTCAATCTGCCCGATGAGCCAATCGCACCAGGCATCCATGCCCTCGCCCTTGCGCGCGCTCACGGCAAACCGCGGCGCCTGCGGATTGAGGTCATCGAGTGTCTTAGTATACCTATCCATGTCAAAATCGAAAGCCGGGGCCACGTCGACCTTGTTGAGCAGCTGCGCGCCGGCGTGCTGGAAGATGCCCGGATACTTGATGGGCTTGTCGTCGCCCTCGGGCACCGAGAGAATCATGATGGACAGGTTCTCGCCCAGGTCAAAGTCGACCGGGCAGACCAGGTTACCCACGTTTTCGATAAAGATGACGTCGATGTTCTCCAGACCCACAGCCTGGTCGAAGGCATCGACAGCCTCCATGATCATGTTGCCCTCGAGGTGGCACAGACCGCCCGTGTTGATCTGGATGGCGGGCATGCCGGCTTCCTTCATGGTGATGGCGTCGACATCCGAGGCGATATCGCCCTCGATGACGGCACAGCGTAGGCCGGCCTTGTCACGCAGGCGCTCGTTGGTGCCCAGAATCGTGGTGGTCTTACCCGAGCCGGGGCTCGACAGCACATTGATCACGAAGGTGCCTGCCTCATTAAATCGCTGACGCAGCTGGTCTGCCAGGCGCTCGTTGCGCGACAGGATCGGCGACGCGATATCAATCGTTTTCTCGGCCATACTTAGCGCTCCTTACTTTGGCCCCTTTATACCCCATCATTAGATGGCTAGCGGGCTAATCGTCGGGGGTTTCGATTTCGATACTTGCGATATCGAGCTCGCGGCCGTGCAGCAGGCGCACGTTGGCGCCGCCACACTGGGGGCAGCGACAATGGAAACGGTCGTGCTCAAAGACCTCGCCGCAGTCCAGGCACTCGCTTTGTGGATGGACCTCCTCCACGGCAAGCTCGCAGCCGCGCGTGAGCGGGTCCTCATCGCGAAACGTCTCCCACGCAAAGTCGAGTGCCTCGCGCACGACCTCGGTCATATCCCCGATACGAAGCGTTACCAAAACGGCGCGCGAGGCCCCCGCCCCACGCGCCGCGCGAATCACTGTATCGAGTATGCCGTTGACAATGCCAACCTCGTGCATACCGATTTACTCCTCGTCGTCCTCGTCGTCCGAGAACAGGTCCAGACGGCTCACGAACAGGCCCTCCTTGCCCTCGCGCGCGGTGATGACCACGCGAGCGATGGCGAGCGAAATCTCGTAGAGCGAGAGCAGGGCGCCATACATGAGACCCAGCGTAACGGGCGAGCCGTCGGGCGTAATCACAGCCGAACCCACGAGCAGGCCTACGTACACGTAGCGCCAGGCGCTGCGGAAGGCCGCATAGGACACGATGTGGAAAACGGACAGGTAGAAGATGATGAGCGGCAGCTCAAACGCCACACCAAAGCCGATCATAAAGAGCAGCTCCATGTTGACGTAGTTCTCCAGGTCGGGCAGCGCCGTAGCGACGGCCGAGGTCTCGCCGATGAGCCACTCAAAGCCCGCCGGGATGATGATGAAATAGCAGAAGATGGCACCCAGGAAGAACAGCACTGTCGAGGCGAGCACCGTGGGCACGACCCACTTGCGCTCGTTGGGGCGCAGCGCCGGCAGGAAAAATGCCAGGATCTGCCAGATGATCATGGGCGTGCACATGACCACGGCCATCTTGATGGCCAGCGAGAAGCGCAGGCCAAAGCCGCCGAGTGTGGTGGTGATGTAGAACTTACCGTCCGGCACAAACGAGCGGATGGGGTCTTCCAGGATATCGAGCACCACGGGCGTGGCAAAGTACAGCACGATGGCGGCGGCAAACACCGACACGACCACGATGGTCAGGCGGCGACGGAGCTCTCCCAAGTGATCGAAGAGCGGCATACGAGCAGGTCCGATAGGCATTACTCATCGCCTCCCTTCGGGGCGTCGGCGGCAGCAGTCTCGGCAGCGTCCTCGGCCTCGAGCTCGCGAGCGAGCTGGTCGACGACGGCCTTGCGCTTGCGGGGACGACGGGCGTAGAGGTCAGCCGTCGTGGGCTCTGCCGGCTCGGGCTCGGGCTCTGCAGCAGGCTCGGGCTCGACGGCAGGCTCGGCGGCAGCGGCAGGCTCGGCCTCGGCACCCTCGGCCTCGGACTCCTCAGCAGCACCCTCGCCCTCGGCGGCAGCCTCGCTCGCGGCCTTCTCGGCAGCAAGGCGGGCACGACGCTCGGCAAAGGTCTCCTTCTTGGCGGGCGCTACCGTCTCGGCGGCATCCTCGTCCGCATCGGAATCGTCATCGACGGCAGCCTTCTTGGGCTTGACCGGAGCCGAAGCGGCCTCGCTTACCGGATCGATGATCTCGGACTGGACAACCGCCGTCATCTTTTCCTGCGTCTCGCGGAACTGACGGATGGCACGGCCGATCGTACGGCCCATCTGCGGGAGCTTATCCGGGCCAAACAGCAAAAAGCCGAAGACCACGATGATTGCCAGCTCACCTTCTCCAATACCAAACACACATACCTCCAAGGCTCGATGTGATTCGAGCCCGCACCGCGCCATTCGGCCGGAACTCGTCTATTCATTCGGTCAAGTATAGCGCCCGGACGCCAAAACGTCCGAGCGCATCACAAACATATGCCAAACGGCACGCCCTTTTGGGGCAAAGATTATGCAGCGGTGATCGAAATCTCCTGGTCGACACCCAACAGCTGAACCACGCGCATCACCGGGGGCTGCACATTGGTGCAGCTAAAGCGCTTGCCGTGGTCAACCGCATGGTGCGCGGCGCCCACGAGCACGCCAATGCCCGTCGAATCGATGTAGCTCACCTGGGCAAAATCGAGCTCAACGGCCTCGGTGGGCTGCTCGAGTGCCAGGTCGATGGCATTGCGCAGGCTATCGGCGTTAGAGATATCGATCTCACCGGTCACCTTAATGGTGTAGAGCTCTGGCGTGGGGTTTGTGGAAATACCCAAATCCATGTATACGCTCCTTTACGTATCGAAAGTGCGGATAGTACTAGGCGCGGACTTGCGGGGCCCTACGCGTTAGGCGCGCTCGGCACGCGCAAGCTCGGCAGCGACAAGCTTAACGGCCAGCACCAGCACATCGAGCGCGGCCTCCAGGTCCTCGACCGTGGGATAGCTCGGCGCGATGCGGATGTTGGTGTCGCGCGGGTCCTTGCCATAAGGCCAGGTGGCACCGGCCGGCGTGAGCTTGACGCCCAAGTCGGCGCAGAGCGCGGCGACCTTTTGGGCCGAGCCCTCGGGACCATCGAAGCTCACAAAGTAGCCGCCGCGGGGATGCGTCCAGGTGGCGCAACCCGTGTCGCCCAGGCCCTCGGTGAGCTTGCGCTCAACGGCCTCAAAGCGCGGGCGCAGGAACTCGGCATGCTTTTTCATGTGCTTCTTGACCGCCTCGATGGTGGGAAGGAAGCGCACGTGACGCAGCTGGTTGAGCTTGTCGGCGCTAATCAGACCGGCCTTGAGGCGCTTGGAGAACTCAGCGATGACCGCGGGGCTCGCGCCGATAAAACCGATGCCGGCGCCCGGGAAGGTGATCTTGGACGTCGAGGCAAAGGCCACCACGCGGTCCTCGGTGCCTGCCGCACGCGCGAGGTCGAAGATATTGGCGAGCTCGTCGGTCTCGTCGTACAGGTCGTGCACGCAGTAGGCGTTGTCCCAGAAGATGCGGAAATCGGGCGCGGCCGTGGGCATCTCAACCAGGCGACGCACGGTGTCCTCGCTAAAAGTGATGCCCGTGGGGTTGGAATACTTGGGCACGCACCAGATGCCCTTGATGGAGTCGTCGGCGGCAACCAGGCGCTCGACCTCGTCCATGTCGGGGCCGTTGTCGGTCATCGCGACGGGGACGTTCTCGATACCCAGGTCGGCGGTGATGCCAAAGTGGCGGTCGTAGCCGGGAACAGGGCACAGGAACTTGACCTTCTTGCCGTCGTGCGCGGCCTCGTAGGCATCCCAGGGCTCGCTGCCGCACGAGCCGCAACGCCAGAACATGCCGGCGATGTCATGCTCAATCAAAAGGCTCGACGAGCCCAGCACGAGCGTCTGCTCGGCGGGGCAGCCTAGGAATTCCCCTGCCAGCTTGCGTGCCGAGGGAATGCCCTCAAAGCAGCCGTAGTTGGAGCAGTCGACGTTGCCGTCGTGCAGATCGGCGTCGGCATTGAGAATATCGAGCATGGGGCGCGAGATGTCCACCTGGGAAGGCGACGGCTTGCCGCGAGCCATATCGAGCGCCAGGCCCTTGGCCTTGACCTCGGCGACCTCGGCCTTGAGCGCCTCGATGGCGGCATCGAGTTCGGTGGTTTCCATCTTCTGGTAGATCGTCTGCATGGGTGCGACCTTTCGCGAAGCGGGACGTTGCAGTTCGTCTAAGTATAGACCGCCACCGCCGCAACGTTATGAAGCCGTGATAGATTAAGTTCATCGCAATAAATTACGAATCGCCGCGCATGCCGGCGTGGGGCGCCCAAGGAGGCACTATGGAGTACGGATCGTTTCAGGCCGAGGAATTCGGCGAGCTGCAGCGCCTGGTCGACGGACTGTTTTACGACCGTCACGCCATCGATCGCCTGGATCTGATCGTACAGGCCGAAATCTTGGACCTGGCGCCCGACCTCATGGAAATCGTGAACCTTTTGCCGCCCGGCTACTACGACCGTCAATCGCTGTGCGACCAGCTCAACTCCGCCCTTGCCGCCCACGGCTGGGGCGCCGTCTACGGCACCGTGGAATAAACCCACTCATTGGGGACGTACTTAAATGAATAGAACCACTCATTTAAGTACGTCCCCAATGACTATCCAGGGGACGTTCTTAAACGACTAAAACGCCGCTTGTGGTGGTGTTCACAGGCGGCGTTTTCAATCTTGTATGTCCTTTTACTCGTCCTTGGTCGCGGGGTGCTTGCAGACCACGCTCATGTAGATCATGCCCAGCACCGCGGCGGTAACGGATCCGGCAAGAATGGCGGCCTTGGCAGCCAAGACCTCAAACTGGGCCGTGGGAAAGGCGAGGCCGCTGATGAGGATCGACATGGTAAAGCCGATACCGCCCAGAATGCCCACACCGGCGATCATGTGCCAGTTGACATTGTGCGGCAACTCGGAAATCTTGAGTTTAACCAGGGCAAACGTCATGCCAAAGATACCGATCGGCTTGCCCAGCAGCATGCCAAAGTACACGCCGAGCGTCACCGGGTCGGTGAGCAGCGTGCTCATGTCCACGCCCACCAGGCGAACCTGCGCGTTGACAAAGGCAAAGATCGGCAGGATCACAAAGTTGACCGGCGTGGAGATCAGACGCTCCATGCGGATAAGCGGCGGGGTCACGCGGTGCATGACACGCTCGACCTTGGTGGTCGAGACGGTAAAGTCATGCTGGCCCAGGATGTGTGCCTCGTCATCGTAGCGGTCGTCGAGCAACGGCAGGCACTCGCCCAGCCAATCGGTGAGGCTATCGAGCTTGACACCGCACTTGGCCGGGATGGTAAAGGCCAAGATGACGCCAGCAAGCGTAGCGTGCACGCCGCTCTTGAACATGCAGAACCACAACAGCAGACCCAGTACCGAATACGGGGCAAGGCGGTAGTGCTGCGTCTTGTTGAGCCACACGAGCGCGCAGGTCACAAGCGCGGCGGCGCCCAACCAAAACGGATTGGGGCTCTGACCGTAGAAGATGGCGATGGCGGCGATGGAGATGAGGTCGTCGGCGATGGCGAGCGTCGAGAAGAACACGCGCACGCCGTTGGGCACGCGATTGCCCAAAAGCGACAGCACGCCCAGCGCAAAGGCAATATCGGTTGCCATGGGGATGGCCCAACCGTTGCGGGCGCCGGCATGGTTAAAGATCAGGTAGATGCAGGCGGGAACGACAACGCCGCCCACGGCCGCCAGCATGGGAAGCATGGCCTGACGCGGATTCTTGAGCTCACCGACCGTCATCTCGTACTTAAGCTCGATACCCACCAACAAAAAGAAAATCGCCATGAGGAAGTCGTTGACGAAAAGCTCAACGGTGAGACCGGCCGTAAGGTTGCCCAGACCCACATACAGCGGGGTCTCCAAAAAGTGATGGATGGCCTCGTAGGCATCGGTATTGGCGCAAATGACGGCGGCGATGGCGGCGAAGACCATGACGGCGGCGGAAATCGTACCGTTCTCGGCGATGCGCTCCCAGATGTCGTGACGTTCAAAGCGCTTGCGCTCACGAACGTTGAACAGCTGCTCAGTTGCTGCCATGGGCGGCTCCTTTCACGGGAAAGCTCCCGTCTTAAAAAAGCACGGCCCGCCCAAGTGGCGGCGCCGCGCTCTAACGTATTACGCTTGCATCTAGCCTACCCTGCACGACAAGCACGCAGGCGTGGCCGAAAAGCGGAACCACAGGTTGAACATTATTTGCTCAACGGCACGGGCACGCCTGTCCAAGAGACGACGCGGCGCCGTGCACAAAAAACGACCGGAGCGCGGGACGTCCGCGATCCGGTCGTGGCGTTTGGTCAACTAAACCTAGCAGGCGGCCATGATGGGGGCAGCGACCTGCTTCTTACGGGAGAGGACACCCGGCATCCAGACGCCGTCGTGCTCGTCGGCAATGCCCAGGCCCTTCTGAGCGGCCTCGGTCTCGCCCTCGAGCAGGACCTGCGAGCCCTCCTCCATGATGTCGGTGATGCACAGGACAATGCCATCGGCACCCTTCTCGGCGGCGTAGGCACGCATGGCCTCGCGAATCTCGTCGATCATGCCGAGAGCACGACTCTTGTCGACGGTCTCGTACTGGCCGATGAGCAGCTTCTTGCCGGCGGGCTCGAACATCTTGATGTCGTTGCCGACCATCTCGGCTGCGGTGAAGGAGCCGGACGGACGGGTGAGGAAGACCTCCATGCCAAACTTGACCGGGTCGACACCCACCTGCTCGCCGAGCTTGGCGGCGACAGCGCGGTCGACATCGGTGGTGGTGGGACTCTTGAGCATGAGCGTATCGGTCATCATGGCCGAGAGCAGCAGCTTGGCCTGGACGTCGGAAAGCTCAACGCCGAGCACTCCGGCGAGCTTGGTGACGATGGTGCAGCTGGAGCCCCAGGGCAGGCAGATGTAGTGCAGCGGGCCGGCGGTCTCGAAGTCGCCGATGCGGTGATGATCGACAACGCCAAAGACCGTGGCGTCCTTAAGGCCGGCGACAGACTGGGCGGACTCGTTGTGGTCGGTGAGAACGACGAGCTGACCGGCCTCGACGGACTCAATCACGCGGGGCTCGGCGATGCCGGCGTCGGCAAGCAGCTTGGCGGACTCTGCCGGAAGCTGACCAAGGGCGCAGGCCTCGTAGGTGTTACCGGCATACTCAACCTGGTTGAGCAGCTGGGACAGGACGACGGCGCTCATGATGGCGTCGTTATCGGGGTTCTGGTGACCAAAGACAAGAACGTTTGCCATGGATATCCTCCACTTGATATGTGTACTTGGACGTAGCTATGGTAGCACGCCGATGCCGAGCCTTCGCAGACGGAAGGAGCACGGCATATTTTGGGGCAGGCATGGAGGCCAAGGCTGTCCCTTTTGCACCATGTTGGTGCAAAGTAACCTGGCCCCCTTGCACCAGCTATTTGCCGGCGGCGCGCAGGGCTACGTAGGCGGCACCGATGATGCCGGCGTCGTTGCCGAGCGAAGCGACCTTAATGGGCGTCTCGCGCGAGGCGGAAAGCGCGTACTGCTTAAAGTGCTCGCGAACCTTGTCGAGGTAGACATCGGCCGAAGCGGAAGCACCGCCGCCGATCAGGAACATCTCGGGATCGACCACGTTGGCAATAAGCGCCAGGGCGCGGCCGAGATAGTCGGCCATGGTATCGGCAGCTGCCAGCGCGAGCTTGTCACCCTCGCGGCAGGCCTGGAACACGTCCTTGGAATCAGAAGGCCCGGTGAGCTCGATGGGCTCGACGCCTGCCTTCTTGCACTCGGCAAGGTAGTTGCTCACCACGCCGGTGGCGCTGGAATACTGCTCCAGGTGGCCATGGCCGCCGCAGCCGCAGGTGCGCTCCTCTTCGGGGTTCAGGCACATGTGGCCAATCTCGCCGCCGGCGCCCACAACGCCCGACACCACGTCGCCGTTGACGATAACGCCGCCGCCCACGCCGGTACCGATGGTGACCATCACCACGTTCTGCACGCCCTTGGCAGAACCGAGCCAGGCCTCGCCCATGGCAGCGGCGTTGGCATCGTTCTCGTACTTAACGACCGCGTCGGGGCAGTGCTCCTGGATGGCGATCCTAAGCTCGGGCAGGTTGATGGCAATGTTGGCCTTGACCTTGGCATCGCCCGAAGCCGGAATGGGGCACGGAACGGCCAGGCCAATGCCCGCCACAAAGGCACGCGGGATCTGCGCCTTGGCGACCACCTGGTCGATAGCCTCGGTCACCGCGGCAAAGCCCGCAGCATCAACGATGGGAGGCGTGGGCACGCTGGCCTTGGCAAGCAGGTTGCCGTCCTCGTCGAACAGGCCCTCCTTAACCGAAGTGCCGCCGACGTCGATGCCGATATAGTACTGCTTAGGTTCCATGGGAGCCCACCTTTCTCGTTTAAACATTGCCTGTATGGTACCGCTCCCAAGACAAAAACCTGCCAAAAAGGGACAGGTTTGTTTTGGCAGGTTTTATCTGGGAAAACGCAAACGACCGCTCAAAAGGTCGCGCAGGGCCTTCGCCAAATATAAGGGCGCCGGGAGGCGGAGACTCCCGGCGCCCGTCAAAGGGACTGTGTTGTCTGTTGGACCGCGGTCCATCGCGGCGATAACGCCGACTAGGCCTTAAGCGCCTGCAGCAGCTTGTGGACCTCGATGAGCTCCGTGGCCATGACGCGCATGGTCTCGGTGCCGGCCATCTGGTCCTCGGCATGCAGCAGAATCAGCGGGGCCTCGCCGTTACGCTCGCCGTTGGCCTCCTTTTTAAGGAGCCCCATATGGACATCGTGGCCACCGTTGTAAGCCTCGTCGCCCTGCTTAATAAGCTCCTCGGCGGCGTCAAAATCGCCCTCCTTGGCCTTTTGCACGGCATTGATGTACATGCTCTTGGCGGTTCCGACGAAACTGATGATCTCGAAGCAGGTCATCTGCAGCTCGTTCATATCCTCCATGCGCTGCACCTAGCCCATCACGCTGACGCAGTGGTCGATGATGCCAGCAGCGTTCATGCGGCCGTAGTCGACCATGTTGATGACCTCAACCGGGAAGCGGCCAGCGGCCTCCTTCTCAAAATCGCCCTTGGTGTAGCCAATCTGCGGGCCGAGCAGCAAGATATCGCACTCGTCCAGGTGATCGTGAGCCTCGTTCATAGGACGGGCCTCGACCTCGATGTCCAGACCACGGCTTGCGACCTCGGACTGCATCTTCTGGACCAGCAGGCTCGTGGACATGCCGGCATTGCAGCAAAGCATGATCTTCTTCATGGTTTCCTCCTTATAACTGCGCGGCGCGCAGACGACAACTGGTTTTATTCCTTGCGGCTACTGTACCCACCCCCTGCGTCTTCACACAAGAGGAGAGCCGCGGGCATCGGCACCGCGTACCGGTGCCCGCAACGGTGGAAGGGAAAACGAACCGTTTAGGCGTTCTGCTCGGCAAGGGCCTCCTGCTTGGCGATGGCCTTCTCGGAGATCCTCATAAAAGGCAGGTAGACAGCCATGCCGATGACAAGCTCGAGGGCCTGCCACACGCCGGCGCGCCAGTCAAAGCCCGTGGCAAGCAGGGCGTTAATGACGGGAGGCATGGTCCAAGGCACCTGGGCGATGCAGGGGCTGATGATGCCCGCGCAGGTCAGGCCATAGGTGATGCCGATGAACAGGTCGGGAAGAAGCACGAACGGAATCATGAGCGGCAGGTTGTACACGACGGGGTAACCGTAGATGACCGGCTCGTTGATGTTAAACAAGCCAGGAACGATAGCCATCTTGGCAACGGTCTTGGAAGCCTTGTTCTTAGAGAACAGGAAGGTATCGAGCAGGAGCATGAGGGTGCAGCCCGAGCCGCCGATAAGGGCGAAGCTGTTGACGATCTGCATGTTCATGTAGTGATCGGGCTGGATGGTGCCGCCGGCGGCAAAGGTAGCCATGTTGTCGACGATGAGCATGGTCAGGATCGGCTCGACGGTAGCGCCAGAGATGGTGGACTGGTGAATGCCGACGCAGAACAGCAGGTTCGCAAGAGTGTAGATGAGGATAACAGCCCACGGACCGGCGTTCATGATGCTCTTGAGCGGGTTGGAAATGCACGTGGAGATGATGGTGCACAGATCGGTGCCGGCAAACACGGCGAGCAGAGCCGCGGCAATGGCGAAGATCGAGAGGTTGAGCAGCATCGGGATCATGACGTTAAAGGAGTTGGAGACCGCGGGAGGCACACCCTCGCCCAGCTTGACCTTAAGCTTCTCGACGCCGGAAATCTTAATGAAGAGCGTGACGGAGAGCAGGGCGATGATGATAGCCGCGAACAGGCCGTTGGTGCCGGTGTTGGCAGTCGAAAGGGCGCCCGTGACCTCGGCAGAGGTGATCTTGTCGGTGAGCAGCGGGCTCGTGGCGGCAAGCGTGGCGGTGATCTGCTGCGGCATCATGATGACGAAAGCAGAGATGGCGACGACCACGCAGGCAAGCGGGTTATCGAAGCGCTCGTTCTTAGCGAGGCTGTAGCCAATCAATCCGGCCAAGATAATGGCAGAGACGTTGAGGGTGCCCAGCGTAATTGCCGAACCCCAGGTCTGAAGGTTGGCAAGGCCCGCTGCATCGAGCGGGAACAGGGGGAACACGACGTTGTTAATAAGAACCGCGATACCCGCAAGGATATAGAGCGGCGTGATGGTCGCGAAGGCATCGCGCAGGGAACGCAGGTGAACCTGGTTTCCCACCTTCGCAGAGACCTCGGCAAACTTGTCGAGGAAGCTCTTTCCGTTGTCACTGGCCATGATTGCTCCTAACTTTCAAATCCGGCCTTTTCCTATGCGCACGGTGGTCTGTCGCCCTCTGCCACCAGATGTGCCATGTTTTGCGCGCGGCGGCGCGCGGTCTGGGCGTTCGCCCGGTCGCTAATCAACCACGTGGGTCGTGGCGACCTGTTTGAGCCAGGCCGCCGACTTCTTAAGGCGGCGCTTGTAGCCGTCCATGAGGTCGACCTCGACAAAGCCGTAACGGTTCTTAAAGGCATTGGCCCAAGACCAGTTATCGATGACGGCCCAGTAATGGTATCCGCGGCATTTGGCGCCCTCGGCGATTGCCTTGGCGACCCACTCCAGGTGCTGGCGCACAAAGTCGACGCGGTAGTCATCCTGGATGGTTCCTTCGGCGTCACGGTTCTTGTATTCGTCCATGATGCCGATACCGTTCTCGGATACAAACCACTCAAGATCGGGGTAGTTCTTAGCGCAGTCCATGCCAAAGTCGTAGAGGCCCTGCGGGTAGATTTCCCAGCCGCGGCTCTCGTTCATAACGGCGTCGGGCCATACGTACTCGTCGGCAAAGTGCGGCAGGCCGTACTGGTCGACCTTGCTCGCCGGCGCCTGAACACGCGTGGGGTGGTAGTAGTTGCAGCCGAGCCAGTCGACAACACCCTGCTTGAGAATCTCTTGGTCGCCGGCACGGAACGGGAGCTTAACGCCGCCCTCGGCCAGGCTGTCGAGCACGTCGGCGGGAAGCTCGCCCTTGGTAATAAGGTCGAGCCACCAGCGATTGTTGATGCCGCTGGTCATACGCACGGCCTCGATGTCTGCCTCGCTGGGGTTCTGCTTGGTGTAGACCGGGGTAAAGCAGTTAATCATGCCGATCTTGGCATCGGCGCGAATAGCGCCCTCGTCATAGGCCTTACGATAGTTGGCCACGGCCAGCGCATGTGCCAGCGAGATGTGATACTGCACGGCGCGAGCGCGGTTGAAGTCGTGGAGTTGCGGGAACCACACGCCCTCCTGATAACGCTGCTCGGGCTCGACGATGGGCTCGTTAAAGGTGAACCAGTACTTAATCTCCTGGCCAAACTCGCGGAAGGCGACGTCGGCGTAATGCGCGTAAGCCTCGACGACCTCACGGCTCTCCCAGCCGCCACGGTTAAAGAGGTAGGTGGGCATGTCAAAGTGGTACAAGTTGACAAACGGCTCCAGGCCGGCCTCGCGAGAGGCACGGAACAGCTCGTGATACCACGCGGCGCCCTCCTCATTGAGGTTGCCGTTAGCATCGAGCAGGCGACTCCACTGGATGGAGGTGCGGTAGGTATCCAGGCCCAAGTCCTTCAAAATGCGAAGGTCCTCCTGGTATTTAGCCATAAAGTCATTGCCAGCATAAGAGCCAACGCGGTTATAGAACGAACCCAGATCCTGGATGGACCAGGTGTCCCACAGATTCTCGAGCTTGCCGCCCTGGTTCCACTGACCCTCAGTCTGCGGGCCGGACATAGCGGCGCCAAAGAAGAAGTCACGGGGCAGCTGATACTGAGCCATCAAAGTCCTCGCTTTCGTGTCTAGAGCTTTCGGTTGGAGACGGGTTTGCTTTGGCAAGTTATCCGGCGCGGGCGCGCACCGGTTATCCGGGTATCCAGCCCGCCAAAACAAAACCGTCCCCAAACGGTCGGCCCTGCCGGCGGCAGGGTTCCGTTCGTTGCATACGACTATAGCGCTCTAATTTCTAAAGTAAAGCGTCTTTTTGTTTTTTCTTTCTCGGACTTCTTATATAAAAGTAATATGGGCGCCTCGTTGGGGGTTATACTTACTTGCGTATTCTTATATGTCGGAAAGGAGGTTCCATGATTCCCAAATACGAGGCGATAGCTGCAGATATCCGTCGAAGCATCGAGGATGGCGCTCTTAAACCGGGCGACAAGCTACCCACCGTCGTTGAGTTCTGTGAGCTCTATAGCGTTTCCAAAATCACCGTCAAACGAGCTATCGAGCAGATCACCGAGGAGGGTCTTGTTACCAGCCGGCGCGGATCGGGCACCTACGTTAAAGACACGGCGGGGCTTCCCGACAAGGCGTTTTTCCAGGGCAAGAACGACCGCGCCCAGGGCTTTTCGTATGAGCACCGCGGGGAGAAGGTAACCTCGGTGGTCTACGATTTCTCGATTGTCAATCCGCCGGCAGAGGTTGCGACTCGGCTGGGAATTGCCGAGGATGACTTTGCCTATCACATCGTGCGCGTGCGCCAGGTCGACGAGAAGCCCATCGTTATCGAGTACACCTACATGCCCCTCGAGCTGATTCCGGGCCTTAAAAAGAAAGACCTGTATGGATCGGTCTACAGCTTCATCCGCGAGCAATGCGGGCTGAAGATTTCGAGCTTCCACCGCACCATTCGCGCCGTAGCGGCAACCGAGGAAGAGGCTGAGCGCCTGGACACCAAACCCGGCTCTCCCCTGCTCGAGCTCAACCAGATTGGCTTTTTGGATAGCGGCACCGCCTTTGAGCATTCGATCTCGCGCAACGTTGGTGACCGCTTTGAGCTGCACAACGTAACGTTGGCATAGTTTTGTAGTCATGCGGGCGCTCGTTATGGCTCGTTTAGAGTGGGCAACCGCACAACACCATGGGGGTATGAACATGTCCGATTTGATTAAACTGACGCCGATCTTCCACGAGAAGATCTGGGGCGGCCGCCAGCTCGAAACCGTATTTGGTTACGACATTCCCGAGGGTCCCATCGGTGAGTGCTGGGCCATCTCGGCCCATCCCAACGGCGACTGCCAGATTGCGGAGGGCCCGTATGCCGGCCACACGCTGTCGTGGCTGTGGGCCGAGCACCGTGAGCTCTTTGGCAACTGCGAGGGCAAGGAGTTCCCGCTGCTTATTAAGATTCTGGACGCCAAGGACGACCTTTCGATCCAGATTCACCCCAACGACGAGTACGCTGCCGAGCACGAGAACGGCAGCCTGGGCAAGACCGAGTGCTGGTATGTGCTGGACTGCGAGCCCGGTGCCACGATCATCGTCGGCCAGCGCGCCAAGGACCGCGCCGAGGCAGCGCAGATGATCGAAGATGGCCGCTGGGACGACATGCTCAACGTGCTGCCGATTCACAAGGGCGACTTTTTCCAGATTGACTCCGGTACCGTGCACGCTATTAAGACCGGTACGCTCATTTTGGAGACGCAGCAGTCGAGCGATGTGACCTATCGCCTGTACGACTACGACCGCCCCGGCACCGACGGCAAGCTGCGCCCGCTGCATATTGAGCAGAGCCTCGACTGCATCGATTTTGATGTTCAGGCGCCGACCGACGGCACCGTGACCGCGCCCGAGGTCGACGGCGTGACCGAGCTCGAGTCCAACCCCTGCTACACCGTCGATCGCGTGCGCGTCGACGGCAGCAAGACCCTCGAGCAGCGCTGGCCCTTCATGTGCCTGTCGGTCATCGACGGCGAAGGCACCGTCTGCGGCGACCCCGTCCACAAGGGAAGCCACCTCCTGGCCCCCAGCACCGTCACCTCCATCGACCTCGAAGGCAAGATGGAACTGATTATTAGCCACCTGTAGGTCACTGGTACCCGAGTGCTCGCCGGGATGGACGCGGGGATTGGTCGCCTGCTCGGGCAGTCCCGCTCGCACGGGGAGCACATTAAGTGCTCTCCGGCTCGTGCGGAACTCGCGATCGGCCAAACCCCGCGCCCGTCCCGGCGAGCCTCTGGCTAGTTACGACAATCAAAAAGCAACAAGGGGCTCCCCCGCCCATCAAACGGGAGAGCCCCTTGCCATGTATAACGAATCACGACGCCTACAAATAGACCCTCTCCAGAAACGATAACGTGTCCTGAAGTCGTGTCCTTTCCTTACGGTTGGTCTGCCGATCTACATAAGAAGAAAAGTCCGCAAAAAAATCCTCTGCGTCAATCCTCATTTGCTCTGTTAGCTCCAAACGAGCCGAAGGCGGCAACAAACCAGCAAGCCGAGCAACATCCGAACGATGCTTTCGTCGATCAATGCTATTGCAACGACGTCCTTCCTCATAACTTCTGTTGATATCAATGTGCGCACGCATCTTAAGGGGAATGATATGGAGTGCATCGAGCAACGTGACGCCCCCTACGTTCGTTGCGTTATCACGAATAAACTCATAGTAGCCATCATCGAGAATAATGGCAGAGAGACTCGATATCGCTCCGTCAAAGGATAGAGGAGCCACTTCGCTCGTTTCATCTTCAAGCGTAAAGTCTGGATGCCGGGCAAACAACTCGATTTGGCCGGGATAATCTAAGGCCTGCCTTGATCCTTCGGGTAAACGGAATCGATAGTAAGTACACTTTCCATCGCCGACTTTTCCAATCTCGTATCCAGCGATTTTGATAAATATCCAAAATGCAGTGGCAAATTCGATGCTATTTCCATCAACAATTACAACAACATCCAAATCTTCGGTAGCCCTAAATGAATCACCTTCGCTGTCAAATAGAACGCTGCAGGCTCCTCCGCCAATAAGGACATAGCCGCCCTCGCAATTGCTCATGGCAGCGGCAAACCGCTCTATTCCCCTTACTTTTGGCATATCGTCCTCCTGAGCTGTTCGACCGCATCGAGCAGACGGTCGTCTTTGTAGTCTGCTTTCGCGCAGGCAACATATAAGGAAAACGGGTCAACGCATTGCAGGCCCGCGGTGTCAAAGCTAACATCGGACGGCTCGTCCACGGGATACGACCAAACCTCAATCTCGATAGCAGCCGATTCGTACCACTGGGCCTCCAGCCATCTGTCACCCATACGCTCTTTTAAGGCCTCTAGCTGATACTTTTCGAGAGCAATGGTTGGGGCAGAGCCATCATGAGCAAGGTCGGACATATAGCTAAGGGCAGACACGCCGGAAAGCAGCGCATCAACGGCCCGCAAATCTACCCTGTCGACTGCCTCCTTAAGCCGGATGCGTTCTATAACTGGCGAGCGAAGGTAGTCCTCAAACCCGTCTAGCAACGTCTCGGTCGACAACCCGGTGTCGTGCAATATACGCTTTTTGCCATCCCGCACAATCAATCCAGGAGCTATAGCGGCAATTTCTGAAAGATAGTTGCTTACGCTCGCCGCGCTTTTACCACACAGGCGCGCCAGGTCGCCGGCAGAACAGTCAACCCATCGCCCTGCAATGTAATTTAATACGACTCGCTGGGATTGGGGTGAAAGCGGGGCTGCAGAGGGAGCGTTCAGTATCTCATCAGAAATGAAGGCACCCATAAACGGCAGAAACGTATTCTGCCCATCTCGAATATATGCAATTCCCTCCGAAGCCAGCGCATGCATAAAGCCCAAATCCATGGCATCCCAGCAAATTGCCACCGGACGAGCATCGACCTTGCGCACGGCATCAACAATGTTTCGTGCCGAAATAACACTGGGCAGCTCTTTTGGCTCGGCAACAATAAAGCCACCTTGCTCAGACGTGCCAAGCTGCGCCAAATGAAGCGAAAACCGCTCGAGATACATACGGGGAATCTGCACCTCTACCGGCCTTGGATCGATAGCGAGCTCTAAGGAGAAGATGCGTTTCGGGGGACAGGATATTAACACTCCCTATCACCATTTTCATTTCACCAACGTTTTAGTTACTATCTAAAATTATACTGAACAGTATAAAACGTTCAATCACCAAAACCACAAGGTAACAACCCAAACGCAACAAGGGGCACTCCCGCTCATCAACGGGGGAGCCCCTTGCCATGTCTAATTATTCAGCCCACCCGGCTCTCCAGACCAAAAAGCGACCGAGCAGAGCGCCGATCGCAAGCTGCGCTACCTGAGGACCTGGGCGGGCGTATAGGGCAACGTCGGTCGCGAGTTCCGCACGCAAAGGAGAGCACTTAATGTGCTCTCCACCTTGCGCAGGACTGCCCGAGCAGGCGATGTTGCCCTATACGCCCGCCTAGTCGGATGTACGGGTTTTCCAGGTGCGGCAGATCGGCCTGAAAGAGGAGGGCATAGACCTTGAGGTCATGCCCGACGATTGAAGGCCGAGGTGCCGTGCCTGGGAAAGCCGCCTAGGTCAGTTTCACTATAGGCGCAAAGCCCTTCATAAGCTTTTTGGTCTGGCCGGTCTTTTCGAATTGGACCTCGATCATGTCTCCCGCGACCGAGATCACGGTACCCGTGCCAAAGGTCTTGTGGCTCACGATATCGCCCGCGGCAAAGTCCTGCGATGCACTGGCGCGATCGACCTTGCGCTCCACTGTCGGCGACACCTTGGACGACGGCTTTTTGGCTCGCGGTGCACCCGAGCCAAAGGTCGAGGCAACACGGCCGGCATCGGGCGAGACCCCGCGATGGCGCTCGGTCCCGTAGCTGCTGCCGCCAAAGAAATCGTCGAAGCTCGATCCGCCGCGCGATCCGGAGCCGCCGGTCGAGCGCGTATGCGAACCGAACACCTTGCCGCCATACATATCCGAGCCCATGCCCGAGCCAAAGGTGCCGTGACGGTCGCCGCGCTTCTCCCAGCCCGTGCCCTCAAAACCGGCAGAACCGATACCGCTAAACTCGATATCCTCAAACGGAATCTCGTTGAGGAAGCGCGAGCGCGGGTTGGCAGAAGTCGAGCCGTAGGTACGACGCGTGGCCGCGTAGGTCAAGAACAGGCGTTTGCGGGCACGCGTAATGGCGACGTAGGCCAGGCGACGCTCTTCCTCGAGCTTACCCGGATCATCGCTGCCGCCAAAGTCGTGCACGTGCGGGAAGATGCCCTCCTCCATGCCGGCCACGAACACCGCCGGGAACTCCAGGCCCTTGGCGGAGTGGATGGTCATCATGGTAATGGCATGCGTCTCGCCGGCCAGGGAATCCAAGTCGGAGCGCAGGGCCAGCCACTCCATGAGTGCCGGCAGCGCCTTACAGGTGAGCGGACCGTAGGTGCGCTCGATCTCGTCGGCATGCACGGCACCCGCCGGTAGCTCTGTTGGCACGGTATACGCGTTGCCCGCGATGGCGGCGGCCAAGGCATCCTGCGGCGAGAGCGCCGGGGCGGCTAGGCTATCGAGCGGATTGGAGCCCGCGGCGTCACGAGCGCCGACAAGTGCCTCAAACGAGGATGCCGGAGCGGACGGCCCCGGCTCGGACGCGAGCGCACTCACCACGACGGGCTCGGACTCGGCGCCGGACGGCACGTCGGCAACACCGGCCGCGCGCAGCTCTTCCAAGCTCTCGAGCGTACCCTCGATATCCTCGTGTGTCTCCTCAAATTCGGCGGCGACGCCCAGGAATTCCTGGATGTTCTCGGCGCGGCTCTCGGACTCCATGGTGCCCTCGGCGCGAAAAGCCTGCAGCAGGCCCGTCTTATCGACAATCATCTCGACGACGTCCTTGAGCTCGCCGTCCATGCGGCGGCCCTCGCGCACCAGCGCCACAAAACTCGAAAGGCCGTTGCGCACCTTGGCGCTAAACATGCCCGTCTCGGCTGTTGCAATCTCGCAGGCCTGGAAGAACGAGCAGCGGTTGTCGCGCGCCAGCTGCTCGATCTTTTGAATCGAGGTGGAGCCGATGCCGCGGCGCGGCGTGTTGATGACGCGCTTGACGCTCATCTCGTCGGCCGGGTTCACAATCATCTTGAGGTAGGCCATGACGTCGCGGATCTCGGCACGGTCGAAGAATCGCGTGCCGCCCACGATTTTGTAGGGCACACCCGCGCGTAGGAACATATCTTCGAGAATACGCGACTGGGCGTTGGTGCGATAGAACACGGCGATATCGTCGTAGCTCGTGCCCTTGGCATGCAGCTTCTCGATCTCGCCGGCAATCCAGCGACCCTCGTCGCGCTCATCGCTCGCCTGGAAGGCCTGAATCTTCTCGCCATCGCCCTCGGCCGTAAACAGGCGCTTGTCCTTGCGCTGCGAGTTGTGGCGCACCACGGCGTTGGCGGCGCTCAGGATATGACCCGTAGAACGATAGTTCTGCTCCAGCTTGACGGTCTTGCAGTTTTTAAAGTCCTGCTCAAAGTCCAGGATGTTGGTGATGTCGGCGCCACGCCAGCTATAAATGGACTGGTCGTCGTCGCCCACGACCATAAGGTTTTGGTACTTGGCGGCCAGCAGGTTGGCGATCTCGTACTGGACGTGGTTGGTGTCCTGATACTCGTCGACGCTAATGTAGCGGAAGCGCTCTTGATACTTGTCGAGCACCTCGGGGCGGGTGCGCAGCAGCTCGAGCGTGCGCACGAGCAGGTCGTCGAAGTCCATCGCGTTGGCGGCGCGCAGGCGGCGCTCCAGCTCCAGGTAGACCTGCGCGGCCTTTTTGTCATTGGGGCTATCGGCGCTCTTGAGCATGTCCTCGGGGCCGATCATGGCGTTTTTGGCCGAGCTGATCTTGCTGCGGATCATGTTGATGGGGAACTGCTTTTGCTCGATGCCGAGCGCCTGCATAATGTCACGCACCATGCGCTTTGAGTCATCGTCATCGTAGATGGTGAACTGGCCGGTGTAGCCCAGCAGATCGGCGTCCTCGCGCAGCATGCGCACGCACATGGCATGGAAGGTGCACACCCACATGCCACGGGTGCCGCTGGGGATGAGTGCCGTCAGACGCTCGCGCATCTCTGCCGCAGCCTTGTTGGTAAACGTAATGGCAAGAACCTGCCAAGGCTTAACACCCAAGTCGCCGAGCATATGTGCGATGCGGAAGGTCAAGACGCGGGTCTTGCCCGAGCCGGCGCCGGCGAGCACCAGCAACGGGCCCTCGGTGGTCAGGACCGCCTCGCGCTGGGCGGGATTAAGGCTGTCGATGTCGACGAGCGGCTTGGCGGGTTTGGGTGCCGGCGCAGGAGCGTCGTAGATGTCGAGCGGAACGAGCTCGGGCTCCGGCGCAGCGGGGGCGGTGTATGCATCGAGTGGCACGGGTTCCGGCGCGGGCGGCACGGGTACCGCAGCATTCTTTTCCCAGGGCAGGGGCTGGGTCATGGGCGACTCCTCATCTGACGGACGGCGCGCCTGCGGGCAGCGCCATAGTTTGAGCCGTACCAGTATACCGAGCCGCGCGGACACCGACGCAAATCACACCACGACTCCGTGCGCCACCATCGGACCCACCCCATCGCCCAAAAAAGAGGGCAGCATAGACCTTTTGGTCATGCCGCCCTCGTTGAATGACAAGTTGTCGCTCTGGCCGCCGCGCAGCGTCAACCAAGTTACAGGCCGAGCATAGGCTCCAGAACGAAGAAGTACGCGAGCACCACGATGCCCAGGATGATGCGGTAGACGCCGAAGCACTTGAAGTCGTGACGGCGAACGAAGCCCATAAGCCACTTGATGGCAATGAGCGACACCACAAAGGCGACGACGCAGCCCACGCCCAAGATGGCGATCTCGTTGGTGCCGAACGTGCCGCCCTTGATGAAGTACTTGACCAGCTTGAGCGCACTCGCGCCAAACATGACAGGGATGGCCAGGAAGAACGTGAACTTAGACGCCACCGAGCGCGTGCAGCCCAAAAGCAGGCCGCCGATGATGGTAGAACCGGAGCGAGACGTACCAGGCACCAGCGAAAGCACCTGGAAGCAGCCGATACCCAGCGCAGTCTTCCAGCTTAGATCCTCGAGCGTGGCGATGGAACCAAAGTCCAGATTCTCGTCATCGTCCTCATCCTCAGCGGTAGCCGTGGCGGGCGCCGCAAAGTGCGCACCGGCGGGACGTCCACCCGACACCACAGCACGCGAACCAAACGAACCGGCAACGGCCATTTCCTCGCGCTTGCTCGCGCGCCAGTTCTCGATCACGATAAACAGCACGCCGTACACAATGAGCGCCAGCGCCACGACGGGAGCATTGTAGAAATGCTCCTCCATCCAGTCGTTGAGCGGCAGGCCGATCGCCGCCGCAGGAATGCAACCGAGCACAATCTTGCCCCACAGCACCCAGGTGTCGTGACGGCCCTCCTTGCCCTTGCTGGGCGAGAACGGATTGAGCTCATGGAAGAACAGCACACAGACGGCCAAAATGGCGCCAAGCTGAATCACGACCAGGAACATGTTCCAGAACGTCTCGCTCACGTTCATCTTGACGAACTCGTCCACCAAGATCATGTGACCGGTCGACGAAACGGGCAGCCATTCGGTGATGCCCTCGACCAGGCCCATGAAGGCAGATTTTAAAAGCTCGATGATATCCAAAGGGACCCCCTCGTTAGACACCCGCCGGTAGATGTTCTGCGGACGATGCGGGCGATGTCCCATTATCAACCGTTGGCGGTGCGACCGCGCCTACCCTTACCAAAAAACTCGCCCGTTCACAGAATTGCGAGCAGTTAAACCGAAATCCTTGGGTATAACTGCAACAAGATAAAGTGTCCGGCGGTCAACGCACCCGCGCCCGCCCGACGCACGAGCCCCGCGCCCGTGCGATAGACCAAGGAGGAAACCATGAACGAGGGTTACACCAAGGTATTTGTTTCACTCGACGGTACTGAGCAGCAGGATTTTGTGCTCGCACGCGCCATCAAGGTCGCCGCGAACAACGGCGCCAAGCTGATTATCGGCCACGTTATCGATTCCACGGCGCTCGAGAGCGCCGGCTCCTATCCGGTCGATTTGGTCAACGGTCTGGAGGAGGCCTTTAAGAACTCCATCGAAAAGCAGCTCGAAGAGGCCAAGGCCAATCCCGATATTCCCGAGGTCGAGGTCATGATACGTGCCGGTCGTATTCGCGAGACGCTCAAAGACGAGATGCTCGACGTGGTCAAGCCCGACCTGGTGCTCTGCGGCGCTCGCGGCCTGTCCTCGATCAAGTATGCGCTTCTGGGTTCGATTTCGACGTTCCTGCTGCGCAATACCGACTGCGACATTTTGGTCGTAAAGTAGCGTTGCTCCCACCGGCCGCGGGGCCTGCGGGGTTTCCACGGGCACGTCCTCGCCGCGTTGCGGCTGCGGGATGTGCCCTTAGGAAACCCCTCCCGGCCTCGCGGCCTTCGCAGCCTTACTTCAGCGAGTTGGCTGATAAAAGATGGCGTGCCGCCCCGTTTGGGGCGGCACGTTTTGTTTGGGCTGCACGTTTTTGTTTTGGGAGATCCATTTGAGCCTCATAGTTATGTTCACGTTCGGGAACATAACGCCAGTTGCCTTAGCTAAGTTCACGTTCGGGAACATAGCCGTCCGCAGCGCAAGACGGCCCGGCTACTCAAAGTATTGGAACTTGTTCGTCGAGAAGGCGAACGTTACGACAAAGCCTTCGCCGGAGTCGGATGCCGCCGTGACGTCGATGCCCATCTTGGAGCATAGGCGCGCCACCAGGTAGAGGCCGATGCCCGTTGCGCGCTTGGTGGTGCGGCCGTTGTCGCCGGTAAAGCCCTTCTCGAACACGCGCGGCAGGTCTGCCGCACACACGCCGCAGCCGTTGTCCGCAACGGTGAGCTCGATGCGCTCGCTCGCCAGGCCCTCGTCCAGTAACGCGCCCGAAAACACGATCTTCGCGCCGTCCTCGCGCGCATATTTAATGCTGTTCTGAATGAGCTGGCCCAGGATAAACTCGAGCCATTTTTCGTCGGTAAAGACCTCGAAGTCGAGGTTCTCGCACACCGGAGCCACGTGCGCCGCAATGAGCTCGCGCGCGTTGGCCTTAATCGCACCCGTCACCAAGGTCTTAAGGTCCCAGCGGCGAATCAGGTAGTCGCGCTCCACGACTTCCGAGCGCGCGTAGTACAGTGCCTGGTCGATATAGCGCTCAACGCGAGCCAGCTCGCGACCCAGGTCATCCACACGCGACAGGTCGTCTTCGCTGCCGTCCAGGTTTTCCAAAATCAGATGGGCTGCCGCCAGAGGCAGCTTGGCCTCGTGGACCCAGCTCTCGAT
The DNA here is from genome assembly GCF_964243765.1 of Collinsella aerofaciens. Classification (GTDB taxonomy): domain Bacteria; phylum Actinomycetota; class Coriobacteriia; order Coriobacteriales; family Coriobacteriaceae; genus Collinsella; species Collinsella aerofaciens_BU. Next base: position 102,486 of record NZ_CAXTGI010000004.1, read on the forward strand.
ATAGTCGCGATAGTCATCGGTCTGGCGCCTGCCTTCGGCAACCTCGTCGCAAGCGGCTTTGCCCACCCGGCGCAAGACCTCGTACTCGAGCTCGCCCTCGGCATAGGTCGGACATTGCACCATCTCCTGCACCCATGCGGGACTCTCGAGCTCCCCTACCGCACGCTCCAGCTGGCGCAGAAAACGACGACGGCGCGCGTACTCGATCACGATGCCGAGCATACCAAAGATAAAGGACACGCCGACCGCCACGACCACGATAGAAACGGGTGCGCCGGCGACCGTCAGTACAAAGCAGCTCAGCAGCACGCCGCACGTCCACACGGCGACGGGAAGCAGCGCATCTTTGAAGAATTTGGCAAACGACATAGCCGGCCCCTAGACCGAATAGCCCTGGCCGCGGTGCGTCGTCAAATACCCCTTGATACCGATTTTTTCGAGCGTGGTGCGCAGGCGGTTGATGTTGACGGTAAGCGTGTTGTCGTCCACGAAGGCGTCGGAGTCCCACAGGTCCTGCATGATGGCCGAGCGCGAGACAATCTTGCCCGCGCGACCCAAGAGCAGCGAGAGGATACGCAGCTCGTTTTTGGTGAGCTCGGTACTGGTGCCGGTTTGCATGTTGATGACCATGGAGCGAGCGAGATCGAGCTCCAGTCCCTTGTGGACAAGTGTGCTGCGCTCGCCCGCCGCCGCGGTGCGACGTAGCAAGGCATTGATGCGCGCCACGAGCACGCGCGCGCTATAGGGCTTGGGAACAAAGTCGTCCGCGCCGAGCGTCATGGCCATGACCTCGTCGATCTCGGTCGTGCGCGAGGTGAGGACGATGATGGGGACCTCGGATTCGCGGCGAACCTCGTGGCAGATATGCTGGCCGTCCTTGACGGGAAGCGTGAGGTCGAGCAGCACCAGGTCGGGCGCGGCGGCGAGAATATCGCGCGAGACATGCTCGAACGATTCGCAGGCCTCGATTTCAAACCCGGCGCGGGCAAGGATGTCGACAAGCTCACGACGAATGGGCTCGTCGTCCTCAACGACATAAATCAGCGCCATGTGTCCTCCCGTTTCTCGTAACTTGCACTTTCCACACCATTATGCCCACGGCGTCGCAGCGATGCGACCCCGTGGGCACCTAATATGACAAAAGTGTTCGGTAGCCTTAAGAGAAAATAGGGGCCGACCGGTCCTAAACCGATCGGCCCCATCGCTTCGACCTCGAGCCTCTACTCGAGCGTACGCATGTACGCGGAGATAGCATCCAGGCCCTTCTGCAGGTCGTCGGTATTATCGGAGTATGCATAGCCAATGCGCATGCTCTTGGGCTCCTCGAAGCAATCGCCCGGGGTGACGAGTGCGCCGGACTTCTTAATCATGTCGGTGCAGAACGTCCTGGAGTCAATGTCGTAGTCGTAATACACGAGCGCGGTGCTACCCGCCTCGGGCTTGACGAACGACAGGTGCGGCTCGCTCTCGACCCACTTCTCCAGAACAGCAAGGTTCTGACGGACGATGCGACGGCTGCGCTCAAGGATCACGGAAGCGTTGCCCAGAATCAGCTCCGCCACCGACTCGCTGAATATGCCGGCGGAAATCAGGTTGTAGTCGCGATGCGAGAGCAGCGCGCGACGGAGCTCCGGGCTCTTGGTGACCGCCCAGCCCAGACGCAGGCCGGCGAACGACCAGACCTTGGACATGGATGCGGTGGCGACGGCCTTGTCGTACAGGTCGACCACGGACTCGGCGTACTCATCCGTCTGAGTAAGCAGACGATAGACCTCGTCGCAGAGCAGCCACGCGTCGTGTTTGCGTGCGACCTCGACAATCGCCTTGAGCGTATCGGCGTCGAGCAGGGCGCCCGTGGGGTTGTCCGGGTTATTGATGCAGATGAGCTTGGTATCGTCGGTCACCAAGGCATCGAGTGCGTCGACGTCGACGTGGTAACCGTTCTTGCGATCGAGCTGAAGGATATCGACCTTCGCACCGCACATCTCGGGAATCGAATAAAGCTGCTGGTAGGTGGGCTTGACGGAGACTACATGATCGCCCGGTTCGACGAGCGTGGAAATAACCAGGGAGTTGGCGCCGGTCGCGCCGTGCGTGGGCACGATATGCCCGGGCTCGACCGTCTTATAGAGACGCGCGACCCCCTCGAGGAAGCCGGACTGTCCCTCGATGTCTCCGTAGGTGAATCGGCGCGAGCACAGGCTATCGAGCCACGCCTTCTTGTCGGTGTTCGTAAGCTCGAACAGCTGGTCGAGCGTGAGGGAGTAGACGCACGTCTCCGCAACGTTGTGGGTGCACTTGGTCTCCCACTCGTTCATCCACTGCTCGACGGCGAAATCCTTGATCTGCATTGTCGTTTCCTTTCCTTGACTTTCTTACAGTTCCACCACGGTGCCCAGCCCCGCCTCGACGGCGCGGTCGTAGGCAATTTTCGATGCCGAAAGGTCTTGAACGGCGATGCCCGACGTATCGAACACCGTCACCTGCTCGTCATCCGAACGCCCCGTAGCCGTGCCGGCGATGACTTCGCCGAGCTCCGCTTTGATGTCCTCGGGTGTGATGGCACCCTCGGCAACCGGAATCTCCAGCTCGCCGGACGCGACCGATTGCTCGCGGTCGTCGACGTAAACAGCGGCACGGGCGACAAGCGCCGAGGCGAGCTCCTGCTTGCCGGGCATGTCGGCACCGACGCAGGAGATATGCGCACCGGGGCGCACCCATGCATCGGGGATGATGGGCTTGGTCGCAGGCGTGATCGTCACGATGATGTCGACCTCTGCCGCGGCGCCTTGGCCGTCGGCCGTCGCCTCGATGGAATAGGTGGATGCCTCGCGAGCATGCTCGCAAGCGCCCAAGATATGGGCGACCTCGTCTCGCATGCGCTCGACGCGAGCCTCGGGCGCGGCATCGGAAACCGGCTCCCACACCTTGACCTCGCTCACTTTGGGACAGGCGGCGAGCACGCCCGCCACCATATAGGTGCTCATGTGGCCGGCACCCGCAACAAGCAGTTTGGACGCATCCGCCCGAGCCAGCCACTTGGCGCCGAGCGCAGCGGCAGCACCGGTGCGAAGTCCAGTGACGGCGGAGGCATTGAGCAGCGCCAACGGCTCGCCCGTCGCGTTGTCGCACAGCAGCGTAGTGCCAAAGATCTCGGGGAGCCCCTTTTTGGGATTCTGAGAGAACCAGGCAGTGAGCTTCAGGCCGAAGAGGCCGCTTCCCGCCAACTCGCCCGAGCGGATATCCATATCGGCCACGCCGGGTTTGAACTGCTCATATACCATCGGCCACGCAACACCCTTGCCCGTTGCCTTCTGGCGATATGCCTCCTCCACGGCAGCGATTGCATCCTCGATCGTCAGCACCTTGGAAACTTCCTCGGCCGAAAGCACCACCATCTGCCCCATCATCGCTCCTTTCAGCGAAAGCTTTACGTTGCTTCACTGTACGGTTTAGTAACGATGCCGCCAAGGATCATTTTTTGTTGGAATCTACAACAATTCTTAATCTGATTTTTTGCTCTATCAGCAGATATTTGAACTATTTCTCGCATCGACGGCATACGGATGTGCGATTATCCTTTTTATGCCGGTATTTATTGTAGTGATTTACAGGGTGATGTTGATGCTATACACCGTCTCGGACTTCTCACGGGAATATGAGGGGTCGGTCCGTCTAATCGCCGGCAGCGATGGCATCTCGCGTGCCGTCTCCGGCGTCGGGATCCTCGATTATGAACTCATGCCCGGCCTCAAGAACAAGTACCAGCGCGTCAACTTCAGCTCAGACGAGATCGTCCTCAGCACCTTCCTCTATGCGAAGGACGACCCGTACCTCATCACTGAAGCCGTGAAATACCTCGTCGCCAAGGGAACGAGCGGTCTCATCATCAAAAACGTCCTGCACATCCCGATTCCCGACCAAGCCATCCGCTACGCCAACGCGCGGCACTACCCGGTCTTTCTCACGACCGACGACTCACTGTTCTTTGACAGCGTCATCTACGAGGTCAAACGGCATATCGAGCAGCTCGCGTCCATCGACTTCGCACAGCGCGAGATCGATGCCCTGAGGACAGACGTATCGCCCGAGTCCATCTGCCGACGCATCCGAGGCCTCAACCCGTCATTTCTGGACGAAGCGGTCGCCCTGTTCGCATCGTTTGCAGAGTCCCTCGACCCGCGCACGTTTTTGCAAATCGAACGTCTCTGTGCAAAATCGACCCTCGCCGGATGCCACAACATGCTGGCACCCTATGACGGAGGATTGCTATTCGTAGCGACAAGCGACTCGGAGCAGACGCTCGATGTGGAGCGAATCGTGCAGGCGCTCACGGAGCTCATCGAGGCTAGCGGCATCGATGGCGGAGCGGAAGGGCTCGGCATCAGCGATATTCTGTTTGGAGACGAGGCGGTGGCGCAGGCGATCTCGCAGGCGATTTACGCACAGCGCCTATCTTGTCAACGAGCCGAGGGTCCCGTCCGCTATACGCAGCTCGGCATCCTGAGAACCGTGATGCCTTTTGCGGAAACCCCGGAGATGCGATCGTTCTCGGAGGCGATTCTCTCGCCGATACGCGAGCACGACAGTGAGCATGGCAGCGAGCTGGAATCCACGCTCGCCGCATTCATCGAGAACGACCGACGTATCGAGCGAACCGCCAAGCAGACTGGCCAGCACCCGAACACGATTCGATATCGCCTCGATAAGGTGACGGCTCTCACCGGACTGAGCTACAAATGCGCCCCGGAGATGGAGCAGCTGTCGCTCGCCTACGCCATCGAACGCGCTCGCTCGCTTCAGTAAGCCCACCCCACCTTGAGGTTAGGAACGGCGGGCGCGAAGCTTTTCGTAGCCGTCGACAAAGAAGGCGACCGTGGCGGCGTCGGCCTCGGCGGCGTCCGTCTCGGTTGCGGGGACCACGCCGTGCTCGTCGCTCACCAGGAACAGCGCGCCCTTAAGCTGCGCGGGAATATCTACGCGCGTGACCGGGATGCCCTTGGTCTGGGCCAGCTGCTCGATGAGCGTCGCCGTGCCGCACAGGCACTCGTCCGCCGGCGCCACAAAGGCGAGTTCGCCGTTGTTGACGGCGGCGAGCAGCTCGGGCGCCACGCCGGTCTCGTCGGCTTCGGAGCGGGCCTCGGCGGAGCGGGCACGCAGCGCCTTGGCCGACGTATCGGCGAGCGGCTCGTACTCCCCCACTGTCATGGCGGCGTTGCCGTTGATGTCGATCACCAGCATGAGCACACCGTCGTGTGCGGTGTAATCGCCCTCGGCTAGTGACCACTCAACGTGCTGCTTGGCCCAGCTGAGCATGTTATGGGTAAGCGGCTCGCCCTGCACCAGACGCTCGGACAGTGCACGGATGTGGCGGTTGAGCATGGGCACCTTTTTGTTGGACATGCGCCAACGGCAGACAAGCGCGGGCTTGTCGAGCGTAAACTTCTCGACCGCCTCCTGATTGGCGCAAAAGTCCTCGTACGCACGCTGATCCTCGGCATTGCCAAACAGCTCGACATCATCAATCTGGGGCATGGTTGTACCTTTCGTGTTAGTCATTCCGTCCTCTTATACCAAAAAGACGGCCCTCCAAACGGAGCAGCCGTCTTTTGCAGAGATTATTTTGACGATATGGTCAGGCGACCGAACAGTTTAATGGGATAGAGAAACATCCCATTAAGGGTTTTCCAAGTGCCCGAGATTGCCCCGAAAGAGGAGCGCCGCGTACTAAATGTACGCAAGCGACGGTTTGAGGGGCAAGGTCGGGTGCTTGGGAAAGCCTCTAGTGCCTAAAATGCCTAGCTCCGGTGAAGACCATCGCAATACCATGCTCGTTGCAGGCCTGGATGCTCTCGTCGTCGCGCTTGGAGCCGCCGGGCTGGATGATGCAGGTCACGCCGTGCGCGGCAAGCACGTCGACGTTGTCGCGGAACGGGAAGAACGCGTCGCTTGCGCAAGCAAAGCCGCCCTTCTCCACGCCCTCGCGCTCGCAGAAGTCCTCGGCACGCCCGCAGGCCAGCAACGCGGAGTCAACGCGGTTGGGCTGACCCGGGCCCATGCCAATGCCGGCCTTGCCCTTGGAGACCAGGATGGCATTGGACTTAACGCCCTTGCAGACCTTCCAGGCAAACTCGAGCTCGGCCATCTCGGCGTCGGTGGGCTTGCGGTCGGTGGGGAACGTAAAGGTCGCGGGGTCCTCGGTCACGTGGTCGACCTCCTGCACCAGCATGCCGCCGTCGATGGAGCGCAGCTCCACCTGGGCGCCGTGGTCCACGCCGCCGGTAGCCAGCACGCGCAGATTGGGGCGCTTGGCCATGCGCTCGAGCGCCTCGGCGGTGTAGCTCGGGGCGATGATGACCTCGACGAACTGCTTGTTCTGATCGGCAAAGTGCTCAACCAGCTCAAAGGGAACCTCGCGGTTGCAGGCGATGATGCCGCCGAAGGCGCTCTTGGGATCGCAGGCAAAAGCGCGGTCGTAGGCGGCCGTGATGTCCTCGGCAACGGCGGAACCGCAGGGGTTCTGATGCTTGAGGATCACGCAGGCCGGCTCGTCGAACTCGCGGACCAGGTTCCAGGCGGCATCGGCGTCCAAGTAATTGTTGTAGCTGAGCGGCTTGCCCTGGATCTGCTCGGAGCCCACAAGCGGGAACTGCGAGCTCGCGGTGTTCTCGCAGCCCTCGGCAAAGCGATAGACCGTGGCCTTCTGTTGCGGGTTCTCGCCATAGCGCAGGTCGTCGACCTTCTCCAGCGAGATCTCGAGCTTGGCAGAGGTGTCCGCCACGTCGCTTGCCTGAGCGGCAAGCCAACGGGAGATAGCCGTGTCGTAGGCGGCGGTAGTCTGGTAGACCTTCACCTGCAGGCGGCGACGGGTGGCAAGCGTGGTGCAGCCGCCAGTCTCGTGCATCTCGGCTAGGACGGCGTCGTAGTCAGCCGGGTCAGAGATGACGGTAACGCTCGCAGCGTTCTTGGCGGCAGAGCGCAGCATGGAGGGACCGCCAATGTCGATGTGCTCGATGGCGTCCGCAAAGGTGACCTCGGGGTTGGCGACGGTCTTCTCGAACTCGTACAGGTTGACGACGACCAGGTCAATCAGCTTAATGCCGTGCTGAGCGGCCTCCTGCATGTGCTGCTCGGAATCGCGGCGGGCCAGCAGCGCGCCGTGAACCTTGGGGTGCAGGGTCTTAACGCGGCCGTCCATCATCTCGGGATAGCCCGTGAACTCCTCGATGGGGGTTACGGGAACGCCCGCGTCCTCGATGGCACGAGCCGTGCCGCCCGTAGAGATGATCTCGACGCCAAAGTCATCGACCAGCGTCCGTGCGAAATCGACGACGCCCGTCTTATCGGTAACCGAGATCAACGCGCGTGCGATCTTCACATCAGATCCCATGCAGTCCTCCTGTCTGGTACGCCGCCGTGCTCTGTGAGTCGGTGATACGTCGATCTGCAGCGCTCGCGCAGCGGCATTGAAAATACTGATTTAATGTAGCGCATCGAGCGCATCGATGCACCCCGCAACGCACGGCTGTGCAGAAAAAGTTTGCGAGCGAAGGGGATGGACACGGCATCGGGCACGGTGAGTTCATGGAACACAGGGGCACCATAATTAGATGCCAATGGCGTGGTAGAACTGTGCTCGATATGTATCCGCAATAGAAAGAGGCACCATGGTCTCGCGGGTTCTCTACCGACCGTTTGATACCGAAGATTTCGACGCCATCGCACTGATTCTGCAGCAGCTTTGGCATAACAATTCGGATAACGATGAGTACAACCGCCTCGAGGCCGCGTGCGACCTCGCCTATTGCCTTTCGTCATCGACGTTTTCGCAGGTTGCCGTCATCGACGGTCAGGCGCGTGGCATTGCGCTCGCGCGTGCGGGACAGAGCTCCGGCGCCACCGTCAAGGAACATTGGATGGATACCGAGCGTACACTGCTGTCGCAGATGCGTGAGCTAGAACCCGAGTCGTGCGCCGAGTATCTCTCGTTTGTGCGCGCCACCATTCGAACCAACAACCGCCTGCTCGAGAAAAGCCCACTGCCGCATGACAATGAGGTCACGCTGCTCGCCGTCGACCCTGACGTCCACGGCCTGGGCGTGGGATCGGTGCTGCTCGACGCCGCAATCTCACATCTGTCCTCGTGCGGGGCGACCAGCGCACACCTGTATACCGATTCCAACTGCTCGTGGAAGTTCTACGAGCTGCACGGCTTTAAGCGCACGGCCACGCACCGCGCCAACCGCGAAGAGCGCCGTCACGACATGCCGCGTGAAAGCTTTCTCTACGAACTCGACCTAACAGCCTAGCCCAGGCAGCCACACCTAGTCATTTAAGTCTGTCCCCAATGAGTAGCCTTGGTGATCTGCAAATAGCTGTGGTCAAAAAACATCAAATATGAGTACTGTTACCTTTTTAGTAGCAGCGATTTGGGGCATTTTTGATGCTTGTAGGCATGACGACCAGCTGCACGAGCTGACGTAACTCCCCAAATGTTTAATAAAATGGGCTCCTAATGAGAAGTACTCTCATTAGGAGCCCATTATTATGTGCAAACATATGTGACCAACGCAGCAACAGTACTCATATTTGGCATTTTTTGTCCACTGCCCCTTGCGCGAAGGTCCTCAGCGGAAAGTTTGACCCGTTTCGATGCACAAAAAAGGGATGAATCTTCCCTGGCAACCGCCCAGAAAGATCCACCCCAAAGCAAGCGCTCACTAGAACGTTCCGCCGCCGCCTCCGCCGGCGCCGCCACCACCGCCGCCAGAGAAGCCGCCGCCGCTGCCGCCGCTCGAGCTATCGGAGCTCGAAGCCAGCTCGCGGATGGTCTCGTGGTACACATCGTTGAACGAATCGAGCGGGGACTCGTTGCCGTAGTGATGGTAATACCACCAGTAGCAGGGGTAGTTGTCGTAGAAATCGTCGCTGTTGCGCAGGTCCGCAGGCACGGCCTCGGCCAGCTGTCGCAGCACTTCTTTCGAAACGCCCAGGGCAACGCCCATCACCAGCAGCTTGTTCCACAGCACCAGATCGCCCGGGACGGCTTCCTTTAGGCGTGTGAAATCCTCGAGCCAATGCTTGAGCGCCTTGCAGCGAGCCGCCACCTCGGCGCCCTCCGGCGTGTAACGGCGGAAGGTGCAGCTCAGGACAAAGCCCACGATCGTAACGGGGATCGAGATCATAGCGGCACCGACGTTGGCGTCCGCAAAGTCGGTATAGAACAGAGAGCCCAGAATGCCAAAGACAATGATGATGCCGAGAACCAGGCCGGCCACCATCGCGATAGTGCCATCCGATGCAATAAGCTCGCGCGCCTCCAGCTTGCCCTTAACTGTGCTCTGATAGTCCTCGAGCTTGTCGCCAACAGATGTGGTGCGCTCGCTAGCGTACTCCTCCAGCTCGCTAAACGTGCGCGAACGGACTCCGTCCTTATCGGGCTTAACGCCGGCGAAGAAGACCTTGAGCACATCGCGATCGATGCCGTCCTTCTTGGCAGCCTTCCAGGCCTCGTCGGTCACTGTGATGCGATACGTCTGCTCCTCTTTTTCGCGACGGAGCAGACCCTTCTTCTTGGTCTCGGTCGCTTCTTCCAGCTTGATCACGCGGTCGTCGGTGAGCTTCATAAGCGTGGCGATATATGCCTGATCGGGCACGTCGTTCCAGCTCATAAGAGCTGCAAGCACCGCGGGATGGTCGGCCGAGGGCACATCGCGGAAGTACTCGTCCTGGAAGAGCGGCTTGGGCTTGGGCCTGCGCAGCTTAAGCATCACGATCACACCGGTATAGGCAACCGCCACGACAACACACACCACGGCAATCGCGCCGGCAACCGCACGCGCGTGCTCACGGCGAGCGTTGGCCTCGTCGGCCCATTCCTTCTCTTCGCTCAGAATCGTCGACATGCGCTTTTCGCCCGAGACGGCAAGCTGCGGCACCCAGTCGCTGGGGAAGGCGATGCGTGCCTCGGCGAATTCGCCCTCATGCACGCAGGGAATGGTATAGGTGACCATGGGCTCGTCCGCATCGAGCGACACGTCGCCCGTCAGTGGGCCGTGGCCCCATGCGCGGAAGTTATCGCCCTTGACGGCAGCCGTCCCGGCAGCGGCATTTGCAAAGTAGACTTCCATCTCGACGTCATCGGAATCCGCCGACCAGCCGTCGCCGACGAATTTCCAGTAGAGCTCGGCGGTATCGGCCCAGTTCATAACCGCACCGGTCATGGAATAACTCACGTAGTAGATTGCGCTGTCGCCGCTCTCGTGAGGGCTGAACACCTTAATCTTTACGCCGTCGTCGGACTGTTCCACCGTGTAAACGCCGTCGTCGCCTTTATTTGCGCTGTCGACCTTGTTAAACGCAGTGTCGTCTTCCTCGACGCTCAGCACATTGACGACCACCGAGCCGCCTTGCTGGTTAGAGCCTGTATTGATATCCCAATACACGCCGTTAATGTCATCGTCGAAATCGAACTGGCGTCCCTCGACAACGGTCAGCGAGCCATCGGCCTCGACCGTGGCACCGATGTAGGTTTGGCTCATGGAGTAGCCGTCGGCGTGCGCGGCGGCAGGCAGCAGCAACAACGCAAGCGCGACGAGTGCGCAGACGGAAGCGAACCGCGCAAACAGGCGGCGCTGCCGACAGGGCTGGGCAACGGGGGCGTTCATAGGCACATCCTTTGTCTGTGGTACCAACAGCGTTATTGTCCCACGTTTACGGGCGCACATGACGAGCATCTAGGCCAGCGGAGTATTAAACAGGACAAAAGTTACGCCCGCGGCCGGCACCTGGGGACGTTCCTTATCTGCCGGCAATCTGGGACACTCCTTGGCATAGCCCGCTCCGGCAATAGATACCACTTCATAGCTCCATCACAGGTGTAGCGGCTTTGTGTGGGCGCGGCGTGAGCCGATTAAGCCGGCGAGCGAGGGGCATAAAGCAGTTGAGCGAAAATGGTTTGCCCCTTTGCCGTTCGCTCGAGGATCATGTCCCCCTTTTCCGCGGAAACCCCGGCAGTTGCGAAGAGCTGCCGGGGTTTCTGTCGTTTGAGGGCTAGATTGATTGACGACGATTAAGGTGCCGAGCCGGTGGTCCGGCACGCGCAACGCGCGGCCGCGGCAACTTGCGAGCATCGACGACGCCTCCCCTCACCTCACCCCGCGCTATACTCGTCCGCATGGATATCAACGCATGCAACATAGCAACGCCCGCCGTGGCCACGTCGACGGCGACCAACAGCAAGCTCGTCCCCGCCCCCGCGCCTGTCGTGGGCCGTTTTGCCCCGTCACCCTCGGGCCGCATGCACCTGGGCAACGTGTTCAGCTGCCTGTGCGCGTGGCTTTCGGCCCGCAGCCAGGGCGGCAGCATCGTGTTACGCATTGAGGACCTGGACGATCGCTGCAAGCGCCCCGAACTTGCCGCTCAATTGATTGACGACCTGGCCTGGCTGGGGCTGGAGTGGGACGAAGGCCCCTACTATCAGCACGACCGCCTAGACCTGTACGAGAGCGCCTTGCGCCGGCTGAAAGACGCCGGCCTCACCTATCCCTGCTTTTGCACACGCGCCGAGCTCCACGCCGCGAGTGCACCGCACGCGAGCGACGGCACGCCCATCTACCGTGGCGCCTGCCGAAGTCTTTCGGCCGAGGAGGTGGCCCGCCGCAGCGCCCTGCGCGCCCCGGCCACACGTCTGCGCGTGCCCACCGTCGACGACCTCGCAGACGACGTGATCGAATTTGTGGATCGCACGTACGGCGCCCAATGCGAGGCGCTCGCCACCGAGTGCGGCGACTTTTTGGTCCGCCGCAGCGACGGCGTATTTGCCTATCAGCTAGCCGTGGTGGTCGACGACGCCGCCATGGGCGTCACCGAGGTCGTGCGCGGATGCGACCTGCTGGGGTCCACGCCGCGCCAGATCTATCTGCAGCACCTGTTGGGACTGCCCACGCCGCACTACGCACATATTCCGCTGCTCATGGCACCGGACGGCCGCCGCCTTTCCAAACGAGACCGCGATCTGGACCTGGGCGAACTCCGCGCCCGCTTTGGCACGCCCGAAGCGCTGCTGGGCTGGCTCGCCGGGCAAACGGGCATCGCGCCGGACACCACGCCGCGCTCTGCCGAGCGGCTGGTCGAGCACTTTAGCTGGGACGTCATCCGCGCGCACCGAGAGAACATCACTGTAACGGCCGAGTAGCCAAATACACCCCCCCTACGCAACATCCCAAGGCTGGAGTTCGTCGCCCAGGCGAACGATGCAGTCGTAGAGCACGGTATGGCGCTCGGCCGGGTTGGCATCACGATGAAAATGCCCGTAGTACCAGCGCTTGTAGTCCAAGCGATCTTCCAGCTCATCGAAAAACGCCGTAAGCCGATCAACGGCGGGGCAATTCCAGCCGGGCGCCGGATAAAGCGTGGGCGAAAGCATGCGCGTAGGGCAGGTGTGGGTGATCACGTAGTCGACCTTCCAGCCCACGCTGTCGAGCTTTGTCCGCGCCTCCTCAAAGTTGCGCTCGTCCGGCAGCTCCTGCGGCCACCAGCTGGAATACGGAATGCGGTATTCCTTGTCCACGCTCGTGGCGCCGCCCATGATAAAGACCGTTGAGCCGTCGAGTTCAAAAACCTCGCCGCGCGTCAGGCGCCGTATGGGCGAGGTGTCCGACAGGCGCTGTGTCAGTCCGCCGTGCCACAACTCCATGGGTCGCTCCGCCCAGTGGTCGAAACGTTCGTGGTTGCCGTCGACGAACAGCACGGTATAGGGGCGCGACTCCAGCCAAGCGATGTCGGCGCACTCCTCGGCAGAGAAATCCCACGGAAAGCCAAAGTCGCCGGCAATGATGAGATAGTCGTCGCTCGTCAGGCTTTCCCCAAGATCCCAATCGCGCAGCTTTTGCATGTCGAGGCCGCCGTGAATATCGCCCGTCACATAGACCGTCATCGGATTACCACTTCCCTGTAAGTCGCTAGCCCACATTCTGCACGATCACTAAGCCAACCGTTCCAGCCCTTCCATCCTTTAGGACCTACCCCTCGCTCTTCCATCCACACGGGTCAAGCACCCAAAAAACCAGATCGAGCACGCCGCTGGTCATCATGGCACCGGCAAGGGCCATGCAAACATGCAGAGAACTGGCACTTCGGAGCACGTCAAATGGTCCCAGAACAGCCAGCAGCGCGACCGCCACGCCGGCCGCGCACAGCACAAGACACGGCCCTGCGTCCTTGACGCACTTCTTTGCAAGGTGCTTGGTGTTGCCACTCATCAATATCGAACTCCTTAGAGGGTCGTTTTTTTCAGATGCATGCCGCCGCGACGGAGCATGGCGGCAGGGTAAGTGTCACATATCGTGCGGACATCAATGGAGAAACCGCCTGCTCGACCAACCCTTGACGCCGTTTTGCATCGGTACCCCATCCCCCGCTATCGGGCTCTATTACTTTTTCCGCGAAGTGAGCGTCTGTTTTTGGACCCCTGGAGCATCCGCATTTTTCAACGGCATAAACGCAGGATTCTGGCATCAAAACCGCAGAGAACGGCGCCCTCAAAGTGTCAATGCTTCGGGGGTCCGATTTTGCTCGTTCACTTCTCGGGAAAAGTATTAGACCTCGCCGCCAACCATAAAGAATAATCCCCTTCCACACACCCAAAAACTCATCCAACATTAATCTTGGCTCAAGAATCGCTTAATCTATAACCTGCACTATAGAGTTCGACCAAGGGCGGGGCGGCACCGCGCAACGCAGGCCGCCGAACGCAACGCTCGCGCCCGAGCAGATCGCCTGGCGTCGCGCCCATCGAACGAAAGGACAGGTCATGGACGACCTCGAAAAAGTTGAAACCATCCGCACCAAGTGCAACGTGAGCTACACCGACGCCAAGGCAGCGCTCGACGCCGCCGACGGCAACGTTCTGGATGCCATCATTTGGCTCGAGTCGCAGGGCAAGACCCAGACCACGTCGGCGCATGCCGCCACCGAGTCCGCGCCAGTCGATGAGCCCTCTGCCGAGATGGTCGCCGCGCAGGCAGCCTACGAAAAGTCGAGCGAAAAGACCGACTTCTCCAAGAAGATGGACAGCGCGTGGGAGTACCTCAAAAAGCTCTTCCGCCTGAGTCTGGACACCAAGTTTATCGCCACGCGCCGCGATGCGATCATCCTCAACATCCCCATCCTGATTCCCATCGTCGCGCTGTTTGCCTGGGGCGCCACGATATGGCTGATGCTGATTGGCCTGTTCTTTGGCATGCGCTACCGCATCGACAGCGACGGCGACGTGCCCGGCAGCATCAACAACCTTATGGATAGCGCTGCTAACGCTGCGGACGACATCAAGCAAAATCTCAACGACGACAAGTAATCGCAGACGGGGGCACGCATGGCACGGATCCTGATCGTAGAGGACGAGGAGAAAATCGCCCGCTTTGTGACGCTCGAGCTGGAGCACGAAGGCTACCAGGTGGAACACGCCGCCGATGGCCGCACTGCCGTGGACCTGGCGCTGGAGCGCGACTACGATCTGATTCTGCTCGACGTACTGTTGCCGCAGCTCAACGGCATGGAGGTCTTGCGACGTGTCCGCAAGCACAAGGATGTGCCGGTGATTATGGTCACCGCGCGCGATGCCGTGATGGACAAGGTGGCCGGGCTCGATGCCGGCGCCGACGATTACCTGACCAAGCCATTTGCGATTGAGGAGCTGTTCGCACGGATCCGCGTGGCACTGAAGCGCTCGGAGGCCGTGCGGGCGGCTTCGGGCGTTGGCGGCGCCGGGGCCGGGGCGGGCGTAGCGAGCGGCACGGCCGCCGGTATCGCCACAATGTCCCCGGCAACCGACACGGCCCAGTCCGCTGCCACGCCCTCCCCCGCCGCGCTCGCCGTGGGTTCGGTCGCGCTCGATCCCGACCGCCGCGAAGTCACGGTCGGCGGCTCGCCCATCGCGCTCACGGCCCGCGAGTTCGACGTCCTCGCCCTGCTTATGACGCATGCCGAAACCGTGCTCACGCGCGAGCGCATCGCGCGTGAGGCGCTGGGCTACGAATACGTGGGCGACACCAACAACGTCGACGTGCACATTGCGCACCTGCGCGCCAAGATCGAAGACGCCGGCAGCGCCCGCATCATCCAGACCGTGCGCGGGGTGGGCTATGTCTGCCGCGCGTAACACCGAGGCCAAGCGCGTCACCTCCATCGCCCGCGCCATCAACTGGGGCTATATGTGGCGCCGCTTGATGAGCTACGTCTGGCTCGATCTGCTGCTGATGGTGATTGCGGCGGCGATCCTCGTCTATGGATACAACCAGACGCTGCCCGACAGCGCGTTTACCGCAGGCTGGATTCCCGGCGCCACCGTTCACGGCATGTCGCTGACGCCAGCACGCGGCTGGGACCTGACAACGCTCACCTATACCGTCGAGTTTGCGCGTACCACCAAGACCTTCCCCCTCGCGCAGGACCTCATCGCGCTATGGCCTCTCTACCTTGTCGTTGTGGGTTGTCAGGTCATCAGCGTGCTCAACATGCTCGGCGGCGCCCGCCGCGTGCGCCGCACTATGGCGCCGCTCAACGACCTGGCCCTGCGCGTTGACGAGCTCGGCCGCATGCAGCTCGCCGGCGGCAAGATGGAAACGCTCGAGCAGGCCATCGAGCGCGCAAGCGTCGACTCGCCGAGCGTCACCACCGGCGACGCCGATCTGGCGAGTATCGAGGTCGCGCTCAACCGCCTGCTGCGCCAGATGCAAGAGGCCAAGCTGCAGCAGATGCGCTTTGTCAACGATGCAAGCCACGAGCTGCGCACGCCCATCGCGGTGATTCAGGGCTACGTAAACATGCTCGACCGCTGGGGGAAAGACGACCCGGACGTGCTGGCGGAATCCATCGCATCCCTCAAGGCCGAAAGCAAGCACATGCAGGAACTCGTGGAACAGCTGCTGTTTTTGGCACGCGGCGATGCCGGGCGCACGGTCCTGCGGCGCGCGAATACCAACCTGGCCGCACTGGTCGGCGAGGTATGCGAGGAATCGCAGATGATCGATACCGAGCACACGTATCGACTGGAGTACGACGCCGCGCTTGCCAGCGACCCGCGCTGCGACGCGCCCGTTGACGTGGCGCTCGCGAAGCAGGCTCTGCGCGTGATCGTGCAAAACGCCGCCAAGTATTCGGACGCAGGCACGACCGTCACATTTGGTATAACGCCCGATGCGGGCATGGGCACGATCGACATAAGTGTTGAGGACGAGGGTATCGGTATGAACCAGGAATCCGCAGCTCACGCGTTTGAACGGTTCTACCGAGCCGATAACGCACGCGATGCCGGCGCGCAGGGCTCGGGCCTGGGGCTCGCCATTGCCAAGTGGATTGTCGATAGCCATGGCGGCGTCATTGGCGTGACCTCGGTCGAGGGCGTCGGCAGCCGCTTTACGATTCGCCTGCCGCGGTAGGGGCACCCGCGCGAATCAAGGTCTAATACTTTTCCGAGAAGTGAACGCCTGTTTTTGGACCCCCGAACCATCCGCATTTTTTGGCCGCAAAATCGCAGGAAACGGCATCCTCAAAGTGTCGATGCTTCAGGGGTCCAATTCTGCTCGTTCACTTCTCGGAAAAATATTAGACCTGGATTTTATGGCCCTTTCAGAAGGTCGTCCCCTCGGCATAAAAAAGGGATAGGGCCAGGCGGCTCTATCCCTTTTTGCTAGCTATAGCAGCTTGTGCGCTACTCGCGGCACAGGTGCACGGCGAAGCCGGCGAACTCGCGCTTAAAGTACACGAGCTTGGTGCCGCCGTCGGGCAGCAGCACGCGCGACTCCTCGTTGACCTCGAGCCCGCGCTCGGCAAACCACTTCTCGGCCGCATCGATGTCATTGACGGCAAAGCCAATGTGGCCCTTGGCGCCACGACCGTTCTGCTTCATGATCTCGACCAGCGAATCGTTAAAGTACGAAACGGGGGTCTCGATGACGGGCAGGCCCATCATCGTCGAGAACAGCTCCGCGATCTCCAAGGCGTCTGCCGGATCGGCAGCGTTAATGCCCACATGGGCAACGCGAATGCCAAAGAGCTCAACCGGATTGGCGTTCTGCTCACTCATACAGCCAGCGCCTACTGAGCCATAACGTCGAGGACGGCCTTCTCGGCAGCGACGCGGTTCATGCCGGTCATGAAGGGCACGCCACTCACGTATGGGCAGGTGAGGCCCTCGGGGGCAACGGTGGTGGCGATCAGCAGGTCGGCGCCCTCGTCGCAGTAGTCCTTGGCCTCGGAGATGGCGCACTGCACGATCTCGTACTTGTCGGCGTAACCGTTGGCGTCGAGCAAGGTGGCGACCTTCTGGGCAACGAGCGTGGAAGTAGCAGCGCCAGCACCGCAAGCCAAAACGATTTTCTTCATAGGTAATGTCTCCCTTCATGGTTTACTTTAGGTAAGTGTACCGCAGCGAGCGATAGCACTCGGCCTCGATGAGCTTTTATGCCAGTTTGCTTGCGCGCTGCGTATAATACATCCAGTACGTGTTGTCATACCGCTCGCTTTATGAGTGACTAAGGACCCTAATATGCCCGATTCCCGCACACTCTGGACCGCCGTCGTTATCATCTGCATCGCCGTGTCGGTGTTCTTTAGCGTCAAAAAACGCACCACGTTTAAGCGCCTGCAGCAGTTGATGGCCGCCAAACAGTGGGACGAGTTCGATCGTTTGCTCGACGGCAAGCTCACCAGCATGCTGTACCCGCGCTACAACCGCGACTACCTGCGCCTGAACTCTTATCTGCTGCGCGAGGACCACGAGCGCGCCGATGAGATGTTCGATTTGCTGCTGGGGCTCAATCTGCCCAAGATGCAGCGCGTCGACCTGGTGATCAAAGCCTTTAACTACTACGTTGGCCAGGAGGACCGCAAAAAGTCCAAGGAGCTTCTGCACGAGATCAAGGGCTTTGAGGGGGGTCAGGCCGAGGCGGTCGCACACGAGTGTCAGCTGATGTACGACACGATGATCCTCAAACGCCACAACGACATTCCCGAACTGGAGCGCATGCTCAAGGATGCCGGCGATGACCCGGTCAAGCGCTGCCGCCTGGAGTACCTGTTGGCCCTGCAGTACCAAAACAAGGGCGACGAGGCAAAGTTCCAAGAGTTCCTGGAGAAGTCGGGCCAACACTCGATGGCCGTCAACGCGTAACGGACGGCTTGTGCTAGACTTCTAGTCTTACGGGGGCGTGGCGGAATTGGCATACGCAGGAGACTTAAAATCTCTCGCCGCAAGGATTGTGGGTTCGAGTCCCACCGCCCCTACCATATGGATTTTTCGAGCCCGTGTCCCCCAGGGATGCGGGCTCGTTTCTTTCGGACGCCGGTGGGGCTCGAACCCGCGAGGGGGCGAGCGTCAAGCGGACGCGCAGCGTCCGCAGCGAGCCGGCGAGGGCGCCGGCAGGCGGCCGAAGCCGGTGCGGATTTGCGCAGCAAATACGCAGACGTCCCACCGCCCCTACCATTTGGCTTTTACGAGCCCGTGTCTCTTTGGGATGCGGGCTCGTTTCTTTTGGATGCCGATACAGATGGTGAGTTGCGGTGGAATAGTTCTTGTTTATGCTGTTTACCAGCCTATTTAAGAACTATTTCACCGCAGCTTAGGTTGATACTCCCACATTTTTCGATGGAAGAACGTGGTTGTCTCGCACATTTTTCGATGGAAAAACGTGGTTGTCTCGCACATTTTCCAAGAGAAACGCGCATATGGCCTTATACTAGCCGAGAGGGTTGGGAGGCAATATGCAACGACAGCTTATGAGTGAACTTATCGCTTGGAAATCAAGGGCGAATCGCAAACCTCTCTTGCTTAAGGGAGCCCGCCAGACAGGAAAGACGTGGCTTCTTAACAAATTCGCAAGCCAGCAGTATCGAAACGTCATTCGTTTTGACTTTATGCTCGAGCCGAGCGCACGTTCGCTGTTCGATGGGGACCTCGACCCCAAGCGCATCATCTCCCAGATAGAACTCCTAAGTGGCCAAACCATAACGCCGGCAGACACGCTCATCATCTTCGACGAGATCCAAGAGGCGCCACACGGGATCACCTCGCTCAAGTACTTCAACGAACTTGCACCCGAATACCACATCGTAGCAGCCGGCTCCTATATGGGCCTCGCGCTCCGACGCGAAAACGAGTCATTTCCCGTCGGCAAAATCGACCAGCTCACCATGCGTCCCATGGGGTTTGCCGAGTTCGTTCGTGCCGTCGACGGCAACCCGCTCGCCGACGCCATCCTTGCCGCAGACATGAACCTTCTAGCAAACGTTACCGAAAAGCTCGAGCACTTGCTCAAGGAATACCTTGTTGTCGGTGGTATGCCCGAAGTTGTCTCCGCTTTCGCCGAGACACGCGACTTCATCGAAGCCCGAAGGCTTCAGCAGCAAATCATCGAGGCTTACGAATCCGATTTTGGCAAACATGCACCCGCCCGCATCGTCGAGCGCATGAGGTTGGTTTGGAAATCCCTTCCCGGCCAGCTTGCCAAGGAGAACAAGAAGTTTGTCTATGGCGCCCTTCGCCCCGGAGCGCGCGCACGCGATTTTGAGGAAAGCCTCCAGTGGCTCGCGGACTACGGAATCGTTCATAAGGTTCCGCGCGTTTCTGCCCTCAGAGCACCGCTCTCGAGCTATGAGGATCTCTCGGGCTTCAAGCTGTTTTGCATTGACACCGGCATCCTTGGAGCGCTCTCCAGCCTCCCCCCGACCATCGTCCTAAACGGATCCGCTGTTTTCACTGAGTTTAAGGGCTCGCTCACCGAGCAATATGTCGCACAGGAACTCTTGTTGCAAGGCAAAAGTCCTGCGTACTGGTCCTCTACCTCCGGCAATGCCGAAACCGACTTTGCCATCGACCATGCGGGAACCGTGCTTCCGCTTGAGGTCAAGGCGGCGGAGAACCTCAAAGCAAAGAGCCTGAAAATAGCCTGCGAAAAATTCAAGCTCATGCGTTGTGTGAGGACCTCCCTGGCGGCATATAGAGATGAGGGCATGCTCGTCAATATTCCGCTTTGGGAGATTGGGCAAATCAACAAGCTGGCATAGGCGCTGTGGGGACGCCCCGCAAGGACTGTCCCCAGGTGCCGGCAGAAAAGGAACGTCCCTAAGTGCCGGCTGTTGAGTTGCGGTGGAATAGGGACTGTTTGGGGACCGAAAGGGCGATTTTAGTCCGTATTTCACCGCAACTTATTGGAGGGTACTCAGGCTCGGAGTCCAGGTGATGGTGGGTAGCTCGCCGTCGAGAACTTCGTTGATAGTGGCAGCCATGCCAGCAAGCAAACTGTTCTCGCTTACGGTAAGCGTGTCGTAGCCGCCGGCTCGCATAAGCTCGCGAATCACCACGGCACCAGCCAAGATCACGCCCGCGCGCTTGGGCTGCACGCCCGGCAACGCGGCAATGCCCGCAACATCCAACGCGGACATACGCTCGATGGCAGCCGAAACCTGCTCCATCGAAAGCTCGCGCAGGTGCACAAAGCTCGAATCGTACGGTTCCAGCTCGTGGACCAGCGCCACGAGCGTGGTAACGGTGCCACCCACCGCGACCAGGCGCTCGGCACGCTCAAAATTGCTCGGCAGGCCCTCAAAATAGGCAGCGAACTGCTCGCCCGCCCAGCCGGCAGCGGCAGTAAGCTCGCCGTCCGCAGGCGGCAACGCGGAGAAAAAGCGCTCCGTCACGCGGCGACAACCGATGTCCAGCGAGCGCGTTCCCTCCAGCGCAAAGACGCCGCGCTCCGGCGCGTACACGCCAGTCGCGAGCTCCGTGGATCCGCCGCCCGAATCGGCAACAATGATGCGCTCGCCGGCAAAGTCGTGCGCCACGCCGAAAAACGTCAGGCGCGCCTCGACCTCGCCCGGAATCACCTGTGGCTCAAGCCCCAGATCGCGCAGGCCGTCCAGCAGCAGCGCGGCATTGGACGCATCGCGCGCGGCACTCGTGCAGGTGGTGCAGACGCACACGGCCCCAAAGGCACGGGCCTCGTCCACAAACATGTGACACGCAGCGAGCACACGCTCGACAGCCGCCTCGCAAAAGCGGCCCGTCGCGTCGACGCCCTCGCCCAGATCGGTAATCTCGGTATGCTTGGACGATTCCACAATCGCTCCGCCCTCGACCTGGGCCAACACCAGTCGCGACGACACCGTTCCCAGGTCGATCGCGGCCACCTTATAGCGTTTGCAATTTGTCATTGCGGGCTCCCCTCCGGGCGCTATTTGCCGTTGGACACGACCGTTTGACCCTCGACGCCGTTAAACCCAAACAGCATGTCGAGCGCCTGGATGTACCACGGCGCGTCCTTGCCGACTTCTTCGATTTCCTTGGCCACTTCGCTGGCCTTCTTGGCGTTTGAGGACTTTTTGCTCGACGACGAGTCCGAATCGTCGTCCAAGCCTAGCACGTCAATCTTCTTCTCGCCGGGCATCACCAGGCCCAGGTCCTCGGACGCCGCGTCCTTGATACCCTCCTCCGAGAGCAGCTTGTCGACGCTTTTTTGCAGCTCATCATTGTATTGCTGGCGAATCTCGACCTGCTTGGCCAAGATATCGCTCGAACGCTTTGCCACGTACAGATCGCGCACGGGGAAATACAGGCTCACGAGCACCAGCGCCACCACGATACCGATAAACAGCGGACGCAGAGGGCCATGCGTAAAGTCATAGATCGCCTTGACCACCGCGTTGTCGTTGGCGTAATGCATAAAGTCCGAGCCCGAAAGACGGTTCGAGGGCCTACTCGATTTGTCGTGTGCCTGAGTCGAGGGACGCGACGCATGCGACGAACGTGCCGGGCGCACCGGTCCATCTGCCAAGGTATTTGATTGAGCATTGGAGCGCGAGGTACTTGTCGGGCGCTGCGTGGAGCGGTCGGCGCCGGCATAGGCGGACCCACCAAGCTGCACCGTGCGCGCACGGCGAGGCGACGGCTCGCGCGAACCGGCGGAATAGTACCTGTTGTCGTAAATCTGATCCATGTGCGCCTTGTGCGGTTGAGGTTTGCTTGCGCTAAGTCCTTTAGTTATAGCACGAGCGCCCGCACCGCCTTCGCCAGCCTTTGCTCGACATAAAAAAGGCGCTGAGCCATATGGCCCAGCGCCCGACAGAACTCTGTAGCGTCTAGCTGGAGCGGGGCGAAGCCGAGTCCATCCCCTCCCCACCAGGCTCGTCTATCTAGCGAATGTTGTAGAACGCAGCCTTGCCGGCGTAGTGCGCGCTGCCATCGAGCTCGTCCTCGATGCGGATGAGCTGGTTGTACTTGGCGATACGGTCGCTGCGGCACGGGGCGCCCGACTTGATCTGGCCGGCATTGACGCCCACGACCAGGTCGGCGATCGTGGAATCCTCGGTCTCGCCGGAGCGGTGACTCACGATGCAGGCGTAACCGGCCTCCTTGGCGGTCTCGATGGCCTCGAGCGACTCGGTGAGCGTACCGATCTGGTTGACCTTGACCAGGATCGCGTTGGCGGCACCCAGCTCGATGCCCTTCTTGAGGCGCTCGGTGTTGGTGACGAACAGGTCGTCGCCCACCAGCTGCACCTTGTTGCCAATGCGGCGGGTAAGCTCAACCCAACCGTCCCAGTCCTCCTCGGCCATGCCGTCCTCGATGGAAATGATGGGATAGGTGTCGACGAGCTTCTCCCAGTAATCAACCATCTGGGCGCTCGTGTACTCCACGCCCTCGCCCTTGAGCTCGTACATGCCGGTCTCGGCGTTGTAGAACTCGGTCGAGGCCGGATCCATGGCGTACATGAAGTCGACGCCGGGCTTAAAGCCAGCCTTCTCGACGGCCTTGGTAATGTACTCGAACGGCTCGGCATTGGTCTTGAGGTTGGGCGCAAAGCCGCCCTCGTCGCCCACGCCGCCGCCCAGGCCCGCCTCGTGCAGCACGCCCTTGAGGGTGTGGTAGACCTCGGCGCACCAACGCAGGCCCTCGGCAAAGCTCGGGGCGCCCACCGGCATGATCATGAACTCCTGGAAGTCGACGTTATTGTCGGCATGCACGCCGCCGTTGAGGATGTTCATCATGGGCGTGGGCAGCAGATGGGCGTTGACGCCGCCCAGGTACTGGTACAGCGACAGGCCCGCCGACTCGGCAGCGGCGCGGGCGACGGCCAGCGACACGCCCAGAATGGCGTTGGCGCCGAGATTGGTCTTGTTGGGGGTACCGTCCGCGGCAATCAGCGCGGCATCGACGGCACGCTGGTCGAAGGCGTCGAGGCCCACGACGGCGTTAGCGCACTCGTTATTGACGTGCTCGACGGCCTGCGAAACGCCCTTGCCCAGGTAGCGGCCCTTGTCGCCGTCGCGCAGCTCGCATGCCTCAAAGGCGCCGGTCGAAGCGCCCGAAGGCACCATTGCGCGGCCGAAGCTGCCGTCCTCGAGCACGACCTCGACCTCGACAGTGGGATTGCCGCGGCTGTCGAGCACCTCGCGACCGTAGACGTCCAAAATATCACTCATGCTGTCTC
Organism: Collinsella aerofaciens; assembly: GCF_964243765.1. GTDB lineage: Bacteria > Actinomycetota > Coriobacteriia > Coriobacteriales > Coriobacteriaceae > Collinsella > Collinsella aerofaciens_BU. The sequence continues at coordinate 125,972 of NZ_CAXTGI010000004.1, forward strand.
CCTCTCACTTGGAAACGTAGTGGATGCAAGCGACCGGCTGACCGTGCACCGTCGGTGTGCCTCCGTAAGTTAGCCATGTCGCACTTTTTGCATTATGCCCTAAGTTAGCCGAGGGATACACTTGTTTTTCGAAAAACTTAGCGGGAACGATGAGGCGTGTCAGCCCGTCGCCCCCGCAGTCTTACTCCTCTGCCTTTGCGGCATCCCAGAGGTCATTGAGGCCGTGGGTCGAAAGCTCGGCCAGATCCACGTGGGCGTCGGCCGCCATCTGCTCCATCGCGGCCCAGCGGCGGCGGAACTTTGCCGTGCTGGCACGCAGGGCGCTCTCGGCGTCGATTCCCTCCTTGCGCGCAACGTTGACCAGGGCAAAGAGCAGGTCGCCAAACTCCATCTCGCGCTCGGGCGAGCCGGGAGCCTCGACCTCAAACTCGGCACGCTCCTCGGCGACCTCGTCCCACACGTCCTGGACCGTCTCCCACTCAAAGCCCACGGCAGCCGCCTTGCGCGATACCTTCTGAGCCTGCATGAGCGCCGGCAGATGCGTGGGCACGCCGTCGAGCAGGCCCTCGGGCGCTGGGTCGCCTGCCGTCACGGCCTTGTCCTTGGCGGCCTTCTCGGCAAGCTTGACCTCGTCCCAAATCTTGAGCACCTCGTCGGAGCTTTCGGCATCCACATCGCCAAACACGTGCGGATGGCGCCGGATGAGCTTGGCGTCGATATCGCGCGCCACGTCGACCAGCGTAAACTCGCCGGCGTCCGCCGCGATCTGCGCATGCAGCACGACCTGCATGAGCACATCTCCCAGCTCCTCGCGAAGGTGCGCCGTGTCATCGGCCTCGATGCAATCGAGCGCCTCGTAGGCCTCCTCGATCATGTTCTTGCCAATGCTGCGGTGCGTCTGCTCGCGGTCCCACGGGCAGCCGTCGGGCTGACGCAGGCGCCAAATAGTCTGCACCAGATGCTGGAGCTCGGCCGACGCATCTACCAACGTCGACAGGTCGCGCGAACCCTCGGCATTTTGCTGAGCCATATGCTCGGACATGGTTACTCCTCCTCCAGGATCACGTGGCGAAACGCGCCGTCCTCGTAGATACCGTAGCTGTGCGTGCCGTCTTTGGGAATGCTCACGCTGCCGGGGTTGAAGAGCCACAGGCCCGGGTGCGCCTCGCTCGCTTCGTTGACCTTAATGTGCGTATGGCCATAGACGAGCGCGGAGCCCTCGGGCAGCGCGGGCGCGTGGTCGACGCTGTTGTGCATGCCGGCGCCAAAGACGTGGCCGTGCGTCAGGAACAGCTCGCGGCCGGCCTCGTCAAACAGGGTGGCGTAGTCGGCCATGACGGGAAAATCGAGCACCATCTGGTCGACCTCGGCGTCGCAGTTGCCGCGCACCGCGATGATGCGGTCGGCCAGGGCGTTGAGCAGCGGAATCACGCGCTTGGGAGCGTAGTCGCGCGGCAGGTCGTTGCGCGGGCCGTGGTAGAGCAGATCGCCCAGCAGCACGATGCGGTCGGGCTGCTCGGACTCGATGGCAGCGACGAGGCGCTCGCACCAGTATGCCGAGCCGTGGATGTCGGAGGCGATGAGGTATTTCATGGGGGGGTCCTTTCGGGACGATGTTGATGGGGTTGGGGCCAAGGCGTCACTCGAGCGCGATGCTGATGGGGTTGGCGCGACGCGTCACTTGGCCGTGCTACTCAAATCGCAGCGCAGCGCTCTGGGCCGCCTGCATCACGCGCTGGAGCGGCACGTTGTGCTCACGGGCAAGACGGGCGCAGTCCTCGTACTCGGGTGCGGCGCGTTCGCTGCCGTCGGGCAGCGTCGCCACCTTAACGGATACCTCGCCCCAAGGCGTCGTGACCTGCTCAAAGCGGCGCGGCAGGCAAACGCGCTCCATAATCTGGCGTCGGATGCCGTTGGTCGTGGTCTCCAAAAAGATGATCGTCTGCAGGCGCTCGATATCCTCATGCGAGCAGATTACCTGCAGCTGCCAGCCGGGGCGGCCTTTTTTGCAGTAGAGGGGTAGCCAGTGCACCTCGCGCGCACCCGCCTCGCGCAGGCGTTCGGCGGCGTAGGCGAGCACCTCGGGCGATGCGTCGTCGATGTCGCACTCCAGCTTGACGATGGTCTCGGGCGCATCGGTCTCGCGGGACAGCGGAGATGTACTTCCACGTTGCATACGGTCCGAATCCTTTCCGCGCGGGCTCGTTTTGTTCACTCAAACGCTAGCACATCGGACGTGGCGCAGGCGTGACTTTCGTCCGTCGCCGCCCTCGCCCCTATCTAAACGTGTACGTCAGCCTCCAAACATGTCATTTTTTGTCGGTTTTGAAGGCTGACGTACACGTTTTGGAGCGGGGTCGCACACGATCAGAATTGCGCCCGCACTCCGTTCACCACAGAGTTCGCCGCACTCAACAATTTTGAACTTTCTACGCAGTTCATCGGCTAAAAATTACCATCGGCATACTTACTCGCTGCACGATGTTACTCTAGTTGCATTTGGCTAACTAAACGGCTGCCGAGAACCCCGCCCGGCACCGTTGCGGTATAGGAGGTTTCATGTTCGAGAAGCGGCTCTTCTCCCTGGTTCCGCAGGCAACGCCCTATATTGTGGCGAGCGTCCTGTTTAAATGGATCGCGCTGATGGCAAACATCACGGTGATGTGGGCCCTTGCACGCATTCTGAGCGGCATCGTCACGGACGGCCTTTCCGCCGCGCTCGCCGTCGATGCCCTCGCACAGGCGGCCCTGCCGCTCGCCGCCGCTATCATCGTGCGCGCCGCCGCCATCTATCTGGCGCAGCGCTCCGGCGACAAGGCCGCCTTCGAGGCCGTCCGTCGCGTGCGCTCGCTCGTCTACGACAAGCTCACCGCGCTGGGCCCGTCCTATACCGAGACCGTCCCCACCGCCGAGGCCGTCCAGACCAGCGTCGAGGGCGCCACGCAACTCCAGGTGTACTTTGGTGGCTACCTGCCGCAACTCTTGCTTTTTTGCTTCCATTAAATCTTCCTTACTATATTCCATTGTTACCCTCCATAACTTCTGATTGTTGCCGTCTTGACGATTATGTATCTTTACATTACCTTCTGAAACATATGGCGCACCTTGTCCAGGCGGCTGTTTGGACGGCGGGGCTGGATGACCGGCTGACCGACAGCGGCCTGATATCCTTTCAGCTCTGTAAGGCATACGCTCCGCCCGTTGGTGTAAAAGGCCAGATCAGTACGGTATGCCTGTATACAGCGGGCGGGAATCTCGCCAGTAAAGACAACTTCATCCTTTTTTACCTGGGCCGTTTCGATGGTGGCACAGTATTTCGGTGCATCATGATAAGCCCTGGAAAGGTATTCCCGGGGCGCATAGAGGATGAAGGAGAGATAAGGTTCCAGCAGCTGCGTCCCCGATTCCTTCAATGCCTGTTCCAATACAATCGGGGCCAATGAGCGGAAGTCCGCCGGCGTGCTGACCGGACTGTAATAAAGCCCGTATTCAAAGCAAATCTTACAGTCCGTTACGTTCCAGCCGAACAAGCCCTGCTCCAGCCCGTAACGGATACCATCCCTGACAGCGTTTTGAAAACTCTGGTTCAAGTATCCCAGCGAAACCCGGCTCTCGTATTGTACACCGGAGCCAAGCGAGAGTGGTGTAACAGACAGTCCTATGGATGCCCAAAACGGGTTGGGCGGCACCTCGATATGGATGGTGTGGCTGGCTGCTTTGAGCGGCCGCTCCATATAAATGACGGAGGGTTCCTTTACCACTGTTTCAAGCTTGTATTTTTCCGACAGCAAAGCGGAAACAACCTCCAACTGCACCCGGCCCAAAAAAGAAAGAATGATCTCATGGGTGATGGAATCCACTTCGCAACGCAAAAGCGGGTCAGTATCCGCAAGTTGCGTAAGAGCGTCCAGCAGCCGTTCTCTTTGCGCTGCCGTTTTCGGCGCAATCGACGTCCGCAGCATGGGGAGGGGGTCCTCACGCCACCTTTTACGAGGGAGCCGGGTTGGGTCCCCTAATACATCGTTTAACCTCACGCTGTCGCTGGGAAGGATAACAATTTCACCCGGATAAGCGGTGTCTGTCCGAACAATTTCCCCTTTGGATGGAATACGCATCTCTGTGATTTTCAGCTTTTCTCTCCCGGCCAGAGCCACCGTATCCCGCAGGCGCAGCGTTCCGCTGTATAGCCGCAAATAGATGAGCCGCTGGCCACAATCTGTATACTCCACCTTGAAAACGCTGCCGCATAGGGCGTCGCTCCCCTGTTCCCCAATCGGTTGGAACAGCCCTGTCACCGCATCCATCAACGGTTGAATGCCAAGGCCCTTTTTGGCGCTGCCATGATAGACCGGGAACAGGGAGGCGTCTTGAACCCGCCGCTGTTCCTCCTGCGCAAGTTCTTCCCGGCTGATTGGTTCTCCTGCGATATACTTTTCCAATAATTCATCGTTATTTTCGATGACCGCATCCCATGCTTCTATGTCGGTATTTTCCTCCAGGACTATTTCCGGGGACAGCGACACCGTCTGCTTGATGATAATATCGGCGGAGAGCTTATCCCGAACAGACTGATACACGCCCTGCAAATCAACGCCAGCCTGGTCGATCTTATTGATAAAGATAACGGTGGGAATGTCCATTTTCCGCAGGGCATGGAACAGAATACGGGTCTGGGCCTGCACACCATCTTTAGCGGAGATCACCAAGATGGCCCCATCTAAAACAGCCAAAGAGCGGTACACCTCCGCCAAAAAATCCATGTGGCCGGGCGTATCCACAATGTTGACTTTACATCTGTGCCACTGGAAGGAAGTGACTGCCGCTTGAATGGTAATCCCACGCTGCCGCTCCAAAAGCATGGTGTCCGTCCTCGTTGTCCCTTTTTCGACGCTCCCCGGTTCTGAAATGGCTCCGCTGGCATATAGCAGGCTCTCCGTCAAGGTTGTCTTTCCAGCGTCTACATGGGCAAGAATCCCGATATTGATAATGTTCATGTCTATCCTCCATACAAGGCCCAAATGGGCGCAAAAATCCCCAGCGGCTAATACTTTTACCGCTGGGGATCATGACTTCGGACAAACAGAAGTATGACGGCTTACATGAGCCGCTGTCCGTCACGATATTTACTAAAAAGGCAAAAGTATTCTTAAATTGGGTACAAAAACTAAGCCCCTGCAAGGGGCAATCATTTTTGCGCCCATTATCAAATTTTATTTAAGAATACCTTGCCGCATATTTTTTACTCCTTTTCTGGATTAAATCATTGTATCACATCAGTTTTAGGAAAGCAAGTACCTAAAAGAAATTTTTCTTCCCCTTATATGTAACAATCATACCGGCTTCCTAGCGTTCAGAATGTTTTCTGCTGTCTGCTGTGGTGTTTGGTTGGAATTGTCCAACCAAAAGCCGATCCGTGGTGTTGTCTGCATTTTACTAAATACAAATTCAATGTATACAGAAAGATATAAGGAGTGGGAGGGATTCCGCCGTAGTTGGCATTGTAGGAAAATCCAAAAGTTTAGATTTTCCCACAATGCTTATCTTTTGGTCTTTGGTTCGGAATAGTGTAGTGCTGGCGGTCTATCTCTTGTTTTCGGTTGCTTGCTTCCTTACCGTACATGAGCATTCTTTGCCGGCTTGGCACCAATCACGCTGTTTGTACTGCTCGTGGGCCAAGCGGGACTTCCCGCCGCGCTGCTGCTCGCGTGCGTTCCGGCCATCCCCATCTCCATCATGATGGTCATGCGCAACGCCAAAAAGATCGGTGCCGAGTACTGGGGTAGCTATGTCGATCTGGGCGGCATGTTCCTGGAGGCCGTGCAGGGTCTCACCACCCTTAAGGTCTACCAGGCCGATCGCAGCTGGCACGAGCGCATCAACGCCGAGTCCGAGCGTTTCCGCACGGCGACCATGCGCCTGCTGGTGATGCAGCTGCGCTCCATTTGCGTTATGGACCTGGTCGTCTATATGGGCGCCGCGCTCGGCATTATCGTAGCCGCGCTGCAGCTCGCCACGGGCAAGATCGGCTTTGAGGCCGCCTTCCTCATCGTCTTTCTGTCGCAGGAGTTCTTTTTGCCCATGCGCCGCCTGGGATCGCTGTTCCACACGGCCATGAACGGCATGGCCGCCTCGCGCCGCATGTTTGGCATTTTGGATACGCCCGAGCCCGAGCGCGGCGATGTTGAGCTTGACGGTCGCGGCGATATCGAGCTCGCGGGCGTGAGCTATGCATACGGCGACCGCACGGTGCTGGACAGCGCCAGCGCGACCATTGCGCACGGCTCGCTCGTGGCACTCGTGGGCGAAAGCGGCGGCGGCAAGTCCACGCTCGCGGGGATTATCGCGGGCCGCAAGGGTGCCTACCGTGGCAGCGTTCGCATTGGCGGCGTCGAGTTGCGCGATGCCACGGCCGCCTCGCTCATGCGCGCCGTCACGCTGGTGCCCACCAACGGTTACCTGTTTGCCGGCACCCTGCGCGACAACCTGCTGCTCGCCCAGCCCAACGCCACCGACGCCGAGCTTTTGCGCGCGCTCGACCGCACGCGCGTGGCGGCCTTTGTGCGGGCCAACGGCGGGCTCGACATGGTGATTAACGAGGGCGGCACCAACCTTTCGGGCGGCCAGCGCCAGCGCGTGTGCATGGCCCGCGCCCTGCTGCACGACTCGCCGATCTATGTGTTTGACGAGGCTACGAGCAACGTCGATGCCGCAAGCGAGGCCGCGATCGGCGAGGTCATCGCGTCGCTCGCCGGCGAGCACACCGTAATCGTGGTGGCACATCGCCTGTCGACAATCGTGGACGCCGACCAGATTCTGGTGCTGGAGCGTGGCCGTATTGCCGAGCACGGGACTCACGGCGAGCTCTTGGCCGCCGCGGGCGCCTATGCGCGCATGTGGAACAGCCAGGAGCAGCTCTCGGCATATGCGTATGCAGAGGGTGATGCCGAGGATGCCGGCGCGGTTGAGGCTGTTGACGGCAGCGCCGCCTGCACCGATAGCTTCAACGGTGCTGGCTCGTCTTCCGCTGCCGCGGCGCCTGACTCCGGCCGCGCCCGTCGCTCGGCGCCGTCCATCATGTGGCGCATGATGGGGCTCGTCCGACCGCTTGCCGGCTGGCTTGTACTAGCCGTCGCGCTGGGCAACATTGGCATGCTCACCGCCGCGTTCGTGCCGGCCTTTGGCGCCCTCGGCCTTATGGCCGCGCTGGGCCGCAACGCCTTGGGGCTTGGTCTTATCGCAGCATGCGCGGCCTGCGCCGCCTGCGGCATCGCACGCGGGCCGCTCCACTACGGCGAGCAGCTCTGCAACCATTACATCGCATTCCGTCTGCTCGCACACATTCGCGACCTGGTGTTTGGCGCCCTGCGCCAGCTCGCCCCCGCCAAGCTCGAGGGCCGCGGCAAGGGCGAGCTCGTGAGCCTGGTCACCTCGGATATCGAGCTGCTCGAGGTCTTCTACGCGCACACCATCTCCCCCATTGCCATCGCCCTGGTCTGCACCGTTGTGTTTGAGGGCTTTTTGCTGGCTGTGAGCCCCGAGCTCGCGGGCATCGCGCTCGTGGCCTACGCGGTCCTGGGCGTGCTGCTGCCCCTGGCCTCGGCCAAGGCATGCGGCACCACCGGCCGCCAGAGCCGCGAGGGCGCCGGTAAGCTGGGCGCCTTTGTGCTCGACAGTCTGCGCGGCGCGTCCGAGACTATCCAGTTTGCCGGTGGCGCCGATCGCAGCCGTGCCCTGGGCAAGCTGACCGAGCAAGTCGGCGCCGTGGACGCGCGCCTCAAGCGCCGCCAGGCGGCCAGCGAGGCCGTAGCCGATGCGCTTATTCTTGCGGCCAATCTGGTAATGCTCGGGCGTGCGCTGCAGCTGGTGTCTGCGGGAACGATTGATTTTGCCGCAGCGTTTGTCGCCGTCTTTACCTTTGTGTCGTCGTTTGGCTCGGTGATGGCCGTGAGCCGCCTGGGCGCCTCACTGCAAGAGACGCTCGCCTCGGGCGCACGCGTGCTCGATTTGCTCGACGAGCAGCCCCAGTGCGCCGAGGTCGCGGATGGACAGGACGTTGAGTTTGCCGGCGCCGCAGCCGAGCATGTCAGCTTTAGCTATGCGGGCAGCGTGGACGCGGGCGGTGCGGGCGCCACAGAGCAGGTCGCGAACGACGCCGCTGCGAGTCTCATCCTCGACGACGTGACTTGCACCTTTGCGCCCGGCACCATGACCTGCATCATGGGGCGCTCGGGCTCGGGCAAGTCGACGCTGCTTAAGTTGCTCATGCGTTTTTGGGACCCCGCAGCCGGCACCATCACGGTGAGCAGCGTCGATGCCCGCCGGATCAACACGGCGAGCCTGCGCGACAACGAGGCCTACATGACGCAGGATACGCATCTGTTCTGCGGCACCGTACGCGAGAACCTGCTGGTCGCGCGCTCCGGTGCCTCCGATGCTGAGCTGCTCGACGCTTGCCGCTCCGCCTCACTCACCACGCTCATCGACCGTCTGCCGCAGGGACTCGACACGTCCGTTGCCGAGCTGGGCGACTCGCTTTCGGGCGGCGAGCGCCAGCGCATCGGCCTTGCGCGCATCTTCCTCAACGACGCACCCTTCATCTTGCTCGACGAACCCACCAGCGCGCTCGATGCTCTCAACGAGGCGTCCGTGATGCAGGCAATCGACGAGCTCAAGCGCCGCGGCAAGACCATTGTGCTCGTGAGCCACCGTGCCAGCACCTGCGCGTTTGCCGATTTCTCGCTTTCGGTCGAGCACGGGAGGCTGAGCTAATGGCGCGCCCAGTCGACACACCGGAGCTAGCACGCAAACGTGAGCGTGAGGCCCAAATGGTGTCGCAGATGATTGCGCTGTGGTGCCGCGGGCATCATGGCGGCGGGCATGTGGTCGAACAGGCTGGCGACGATGAGTCCGTGCGCGTGAAACTCGGCCTTCGAACCATTACGCTCTGCCCCGAATGCGCCGAGCTGCAGAAATACGCCATCGCGCGCATTGAGCACTGCCCGCACATGGGCACCAAGACATTTTGCTCGGCATGTCCTTCGCATTGTTACCGGCCTGCCATGCGCGAGAAGATCCGCGAGGTTATGCGTTGGTTGGGACCGCGTATGATCCGCTATCGCCCCATCACCGCCGTGAGACACGCGATGGTAACAGTGCAGGCCAAACGCGCGGCGGCACGAAGCAAGTAGTCGCCGGCGCCGGCACGCGCCGCCCCGCCCCGCCCCTCGCCTCAAACGTGTACGTCAGCCTCCAAACATGTCATTTTTTGCAGCTTTTGGAGGCTGACGTACACGTTTTGAGAGCAAACGAGGCCGCACCGCGCACCGCGCAGCCTTTCCGATCGATTTCGACCCCCGGCGTGCCCGGCGTGTTGAGGGCTGCGCCATTACAATGGAGCGGATTCACCAAATGCAAAGGAGTCGCCATGCCCGCCTGCCCGCTGGTCGATTGCCACACCCATACTTCGTTTTCGGACGGCCATGCCTCGTTTGAGGACAACGTCCGCGCCGCTGCTGCGGCCGGCTGCCGCGTCATGGTCTCGACTGACCACCTCACCCTGCCCGCCAGCATGGACGCCAACTGCGAAGTGCAAGTTGTCGAGGGCGACCTGACGGCGCATCGCCTGGCATTTGAGGACGCCCGCAAGCTCGCCGCGCAAATCGCGCCGGAGCTCGCCTTTATCTACGGTTTTGAATGCGATTGGTACGAGGGCTGCGAGCCCTTGGTGGAGCGCTGGTCCGATGGCGCCGTGGTGCGTCTGGGCAGTGTGCACTGGATTGGCGATCCGGGCGATATCATGGCCGGCGCTGCGGGCACGGCGGGAACGAAGGACGTCGCTCGCCCCGATGCACCCGATTCGCTCTGCGGCTGGATCGACGACGATACCAACCTGCATGTTTGGGAAAACCTGGGGGTACACGGCGTGTGGGAGCGCTATGTCGACGACTGGTGCCGCGCCTGCGAAAGCTCACTCAGCTTTGACGTGATGGCCCACCCCGACCTGGTCATGCGCTTTTCGAAGGAAGGCTTTGCGCCCGACTTTGACCCGGTACCGTTTTGGGAGCAGATGGCCGAATGCGCCCACGATACGGGTCGCCGTGTCGAGGTCTCGACAGCCGCACCGCGCAAGGAGCTCGACGATTACTACCCCGCGACCGGCCTTTTGCGTCGCTTCGCCCACGCCGAGGTGCCGATTACTTTTGGCTCGGACGCACACCGCGCCTGCGACATCTGCTGGAATATCCGCGAGGCCCAGACCCACGCCTACGACTGCGGCTACCGAACCTTCGATATCCCCCACCCCACCGGCGAATGGGAATCCACGCCCCTCGCCTAAGACTAGCCGTTAGGGACGTTCTTAAACGACTAGTGGCGGCGGGCGTTGAGCTCGCCGGCCAGTTCGTCGAGGGTGATGCCGTAGCGCTCGAGCGTCACGAGCAAGTGGTAGATCAGGTCGCCGGCCTCGTAGCGGATGTGATCGTGATCGTTATCCTTGCAGGCCATGATCACCTCGCTCGCCTCCTCGGCAAGCTTCTTGAGCAGCTCGTCCTCGACATCGGTCAGCAGGCGGGCGGTATAGCTCTCCTGTGGCGACGCATCGCGACGACCGTGAATCACCTCGGCCAGTCCCGTCAGCGTCTCGCCGATGTTTCCCGGCTGCACGTTAGCTGTTCTGACTCCCATGGTCATTTCCTCTCGTTACTGCAGCGTAAAGTAGGTACCGGTCTCATCGAACCGAGGCTTTGCGCCCTTTTTCTCAAAGAACTCGACGACAACGGCATGGGCCTCATCGAGCCTTTCCTTCTCGGCCTCGAGCCAAAGCGACTGCGCCCCGCAGGCATCGGTCAGGTGCACGCGGCACGGCACGCCCGCGCGGAGGAGCTCGGCGTTGCAGTCGGCAACTTCGAACGGCGTCACGACCTTCATCGCGTTCCCCCTTCCACGCGCTTAAAGAAGCAGGTACGGTTGCCGGTATGGCAGGCAGGACCCGGCGAGTCGACCTTGACCAGCAGCGTATCGCTATCGCAGTCGGCCCAGAGCTCGCGGACCTCCTGCATGTTGCCGCTCGTCGCGCCCTTGTTCCAGAGCTCCTGGCGGCTGCGGCTCCAAAACCACGTGGTACCGGTCTTGAGCGTCAGTCCCACCGACTCCTCGTTCATCCAAGCAACCATAAGCACCTCGCCGGTGTCATATTGCTGAACCACACAAGGAATCAGCCCGCGGGCGTCATACGTAAGATCAGACGCTTCTATTACCTCAGTCATCATTTCTCCCAAGTCATAAACGAAACCCCACAGGTCGGCGAGGGTTGTCCAGGTGCCCGAGATTCCGAGCGACAAGCCCGACGACGCGTACTTTGGTACGCGAGGAGGGTTGGAGCCGGAAGGTCGGGTGCCTGGGCAAGCCGCAGCGTTAGAAGTCCAATCTCACAGGTATTCCCTGGCTAGCCATGTATTCTTTGACTTCGCGAATGCTGAAGGTTCCAAAGTGAAAGACGCTCGCCGCCAGCACAGCATCGGCCTCGCCCTCGATCACACCCTCGGCAAAATGCTCGAGCGTGCCCACGCCACCGCTCGCAATGACGGGGATTGGCACCGCGCGGGCCACAGCACGGATGAGCGCCAAGTCAAAACCGGCCTTGGTGCCGTCGCGATCCATACTGGTCAGCAGAATCTCGCCGGCGCCGCGACGAGCCGCTTCCTCGGCCCACGCCACCGCGTCGACACCCGTAGCGTTGCGGCCGCCCGCCGTAAAGACCTCCCACTTATCGGCGCCCGGTTCCCCGGGAAGCCCCACGCGCTTGGCATCGATCGCCACGACCACGGCCTGGCTGCCAAACGCCGCGGCAGCCTGGCTAATCAGCGACGGGTCGCGCACGGCCGCCGAGTTGAGCGACACCTTGTCGGCACCGGCTGCAACCATGGTGCGCATGCCCGGCAGGTCGCGAAAACCGCCGCCCACGGTATAGGGAATGGCCAGCTCCTCGGCCGCATGCGCCGCCATCTCGATAGTCGTCGCACGGTTGTCGCTTGTGGCGGTAATGTCTAAAAACACGACCTCGTCCGCACCCTCGCGGTCGTAGGCACGCGCCAGCTCCACCGGATCGCCGGCATCGCGCAGGCTCACAAAGTTGACGCCCTTGACCACACGGCCGTCCTTGACGTCTAGGCAGGGAATTACGCGTTTGGTAAGCATGGGCTACTCATCCCCTCGGGCGGCGGCCAGCGCCTGCGCCAGCGTAAAGTTGCCTTCGTAGAGCGCACGGCCGGTAATGGCGCCTTCAATCGCGCCCTCGCCCACCGCGGCCAGCGCGCGGATGTCGTCGAGCGTCGATATACCGCCCGAAGCCACAACGGGAAAGCCCGCGACCTGCGCCACATGGCGATACGCCACCACGTCGATGCCTGTCTGCATGCCATCGCGCGCGATGTCGGTGTACACCAGGTGCTTAAAGCCCAGCTCGGAAAGCTGCGCCACGGCATCGTCGAGCGCCACACCCGAGCCATCGCGCCAGCCGTTCACCTTGACCTGGCCGTCGCGTGCGGCAATATCGGCGACCAGCAGCTCGCCAAAGCCTTGGGCTGCCACCTCGGCAAAACCCGGCTCGGTCACCAGCACGGTGCCCAGCGCAATACGACGAGCACCATAGCCGGCCAGCTCGTCGATGCGTGCGAGCGAACGAACGCCGCCGCCCACGTCCACGGACAGACCGTCGACGCCGCAGATGGCCTTAATCGCCGCAGAGTTGGCAGCGCATGTGTCCTCGTCCTCACCAAAGGCAGCGGACAGGTCGACGACATGCACCCAGCTTGCGCCCTGCTCGGCAAACGAGCGGGCGACGGCCACGGGGTCATCGGAATATATCTTGCAGCGGTTGCGGTCGCCGCGCTCCAGGCGCACAACCTTGCCGCCGATCAGATCGATTGCGGGAAACAGGATCATCGGCCAACCTCCTCGACGATGCTCACGAAGTTCTTAAGAATGCGCTGACCCAGCGCAGAGGATTTCTCGGGATGGAACTGACAGCCCCACACGTTGCCATGGCGCACGATGCACGGAAAGCTCCGCGTATAGTGCGTGCGCGCCAGCACATCGGCGGCATCGGCGTCGTCGGCCACCGCGTAGCTGTGGGTGAAGTACATGTTGGCACCCTCGGCAAAGCCGGCAAGCAGCGGATCGGCCGCGCCAGCAGGCGTCATGTGCACCTGGTCCCAGCCCACGTGCGGCACCTTCAGGCGGCTCGACTCCAAGCGCGTGCACGAACCGCGCATAATGCCCAGGCCATCGACCCAGGGGCCGTCAGCCTGCTCGGGGGCGTTACCGTCGGCGACCACGCCCTCGTCCGCAGGCACGCCCTCGTTGCCGCGCTCAAAAAAAAGCTGAAGGCCCAGGCAGATGCCGAGCAGCGGAGTTCCGGCGGCGACGGCGTCGAGCACCGCGTCCGCCTCGCCGCTCTGGCGCATAAAGGCGATCGCGTCATAGAACGCGCCCACGCCCGGGATGACCAGACCGTCGGCGTTACGGATCTGCTCCGGATCGTCCGACGTGCAGGCGGCGGCACCGGCGCGGGCAAGCCCGCGCACGACGCTCGACAAGTTGCCCTTGTGGTAGTCGACTACCACGATCTTCGGTTCGCCCACGCGACCCTCCCTTTTCCTTCGTCCAAAACTTGCCAAAAAGAGACAGGTTTATTTTGGTCGGTTAAACGTTCACCCACTGCATGAGACACCATTTCCGCAGATAAAACCTGCCAAAATAAACCTGTCCCTTTTTGGCAGGTTACAGTGAGCCCTTGGTGCTGGGGATGCCCTGCACGCGGGGATCCAGCTCGCAGGCATGGCGCATCGTGCGGCCCACGGCCTTAAAGGCGGCCTCGATAATGTGATGCGAGTTGCCGCCCGCCAGCTCGCGCACGTGCAGCGTGAGCTTGGCATCGCGCGCAAAGGCATAGAAGAACTCGACGGCCAGCTCGGTATCAAAGCTGCCCACGCGCTCGGTTGGCACGGGCAGCTCGCAATAGGCCTGCCCGCGACCCGAGATATCCACGGCGGCCATCACGAGTGTCTCGTCCATGGCGATCGCCGCGTCGGCAAAGCGCGTAATACCCGCCTTGTCGCCCAGCGCCTGGCAAAACGCCTCGCCCAGCACAATGCCCGTGTCCTCGACGGTGTGGTGCGCGTCGACCTCGACGTCGCCCGCCGCGTGCACCGTCAGATCGAACAGACCATGGCGGCCAAAGGCGTTGAGCATGTGGTCGAAAAACGGCACGCCGGTCGAGATATCGCACACGCCGGATCCGTCCAGGTCGAGCTTTACGACAATGTCGGTCTCACCCGTCTTGCGGCACACCTCGGCATAACGGTCCATCTACATCTCCTCCTTCACCAGCGCGGCAAACGCAGCCAGCACCTCGTCGTTTTCCTGCGGGGTACCCACGGTAATGCGCAGACAGTCCGCGAGCCCCGGCGCGTAGCTAAAGTCGCGCACCAAAATCGAATACTCGTCGCGCAGACGCTCGCGCACGCGTCTGGCATGCGGCGTGCGCACGAGCACAAAGTTCGCCGCGCTCGGCCACGCCTCCACGGGCATGCCCTCGGCAGCCATTGCACGCAGGGCGCACAGCTCGCGCTCGCGCTCGGATGCAACCTGCGCCACCACGGGCGCGTACGCATCACGGGCACGCACGCAGGCAAGTGCTGCAGCCTGGCTCAGCACGTTGACCGAATAGATCTGGCGAATCGCCGCGAAGACGTCGACGACCTCGGGCGCCGCGATCACATAGCCCAGACGCGTGCCGGCGGCGCCAAACGCCTTGGACAGCGTATGCAAAATCACCAAGTTGGGGTGCTCGGCGATAAGGCCTTGCGCCGTGGTGGCCGCGCCAAACGAATCGTCGGCAAACTCCACGTAGGCCTCGTCGACCATCACCATGCCAGGGCACGCATCGCACAGCTCCGCGACAAAGTCGAGCGGCGCCACGTCGCCCGTGGGATTGTTGGGCGAGGTCACGATTGCCAGGTTGCACTCGGGTGCCGCCGCAAACACGGCAGCCTGGTCGAGCCTAAAGGTCGCCGGGTCGCGCCACACGTCGCGCACCTCGGTCTGGCAGAGCGACGCAAAGAACGCATACTCGCTAAAGCACGGTGGGCAGTTAAGCAGAGCCCTCCCCGCGCCGCCAAACGCCAGCAGATAGTTATAGAGCAGCTCGTCGCCGCCGTTTCCCACGCAAATATTCTCGCGCGTCACGCCATGCCAGGCGGCCAGCTCGTCGCGCAGATCGTTAGACATGGGATCGGGATAGCGGTTGAGCGGGGTGGCGGCAAGCGCCGCGTCGATCGCCTCGCGCACGCCGGCCGGCACGGGATAGGTGTTCTCGTTGGCCGAAAGGTTGATGCGCGTGGGCGTAAAGTTGGGATCGTAGGGCTCAATGCCGGCCAAGTAGGGCTGGACGAGCTCCTTCATACGAGGTGTCAGCTCGGCCATGTTAGGCCTCCCCACTGGTCACGTCAGCGCCATCCGCGCCCGCAGCCGCCAGGTCCACGCCCTCGGCAACCGTCGCCACGGCATCGCCCGGCCAGGCGACCTTGGTCAGGTCGGCCGCGGCCAGCGACTCGGCACTCACGGCATCCTCGCCCTGTTCCAGCACGCGGCGACGCAGGGCGGCGGAAAGCGCGTGCGCCCACAAGCCCTCGGCCGCGGCCAGGCGCTGCGTCGCGGGAGCGTCCGAGAGCAGGCCCTCGGGCGTATAGCAAATGACGCTCGAGCGCTTGACGAACTCTTCCACCGAAAGCGGGTTGGAGAACATGGCCGTGCCGCCGGTCGGCAGCGTGTGGTTGGGACCGGCAACGTAATCGCCAAGCGGCTCGGAGCTCCAAGCGCCCACAAAGATGGCGCCGGCGTTGCGAATGCCGCCAAGCAGGCCCATCGCATCCTTGCAGTGCAGCTCCAGGTGCTCGGGCGCCACGGTGTTCACCGCCTCGACGGCGGCAGCCATGTCGGCGGCCACCACGATGGTGCCCTCGTTATCGAGCGAGACGCGCGTGATCTCGGCACGCGGGGACTGCGCCACCAGGATATCGATGCCGGCCTCGACCTCGCGCGCAAACTGCTCGTCGCAGGTCACCAGATAGCAGGCCGCCAACGGATCGTGCTCGGCCTGGGCCATCAGGTCGGCCGCGACCACCATGGGCTTGGCCGTGGCATCGGCCAGCACGCAGACCTCGGACGGGCCGGCGACCATATCGATGCCCACGTCGCCCGAGACAATCTGCTTGGCAGCGGCAACAAAGGCGTTGCCCGGACCGGTGATCTTGTCGACGCGCGGAATGGTCTCGGTACCGTATGCCAGCGCGGCCACGGCCTGGGCGCCGCCCACCATATAGATTTCGTCCACGCCGCCGAGCTTGGCCGCCGCGAGCGTATAGGGGCTAATCAGGCCGTCCTTTTGCGGCGGGGTCACCATGACCACGCGTTTGACGCCGGCCACCTTGGCGGGAATGGCGTTCATGAGCACGGTGGAGGGGTACTGCGCACGACCGCCCGGCACGTAGATGCCGGCCGCAGCGAGCGGGGTCACCTTAACGCCGAGCATCGTACCGTCCGGGCGCGTGGTAAACCAGCTCTGCTCGACCTCGCGCTGGTGGAACTCGCGAATCTGGCGTGCAGCCTTCTCGAGCGCAGCGACAAAGGCCGGATCAAGGCCTTCGAGCGCGGCATCGATCTGCTCCTGCGGCAGACGGAAGCTCTGCAGCTCGACACCGTCAAAACGCTGACAGTAGTCGCGCACCGCGGCATCGCCATTAGCACGCACGCTGGCCACGATATCGCGGGCGGCGTCGACGATGTTTTGCGGCAGCACGCCCTTACGGTTGAGCTGGTTGGTAACGAGGCGCTCACCGGGAGCAAGCTTGATGGTCTTCATTTCGGTATCCCCTATCGGTCGAGGTAGTGTTCGAAAAACGAGAGGCCGGGCGGCGGCAGTCGGCCCGCAGCCCGTACGTTGGGGCGCCCGTGCGTGCTCGCGCTATTGTGCCGAGCCCGCAACGGGCTCAAAATGCTTGTCCTTCACGGCTGCCGCCAAGCGATCTGCCAGATTGCGTACGCGCGGATCCAGACGTGCGGCACCCGGATTGACAAAGAAGCGGGCCGTGCAGTCCATAATGCGACCAGTAATAACGAGGTCGTTATCGCGCAGCGTGGCGCCCGTGGCGGTAATATCCACGATGCGATCGGTCATGCCGACGATGGGACCCAGCTCAATGTTACCGTGCAGCGAGACGATATCGGCGTTCACACCGCGCTCGGCATACCAGGCGCTCGCGATGCGCGGATACTTGGTGGCCACGCGAAGCGACCCGCGACGGGCATAGTTGCGCTCGGCCTGGCCGGCGCGCCACGCGGGCTCCGCCTCAATGAAAGTGCACAGGCCGTAGCCCAGATCGACCAGCTGCAGCAGGTTGAGGTCTGCCTCGATAAGCGAGTCCCAACCGCAGATGCCGCAGTCGGCACCGCCACAGCCCACAAAGGCGGGCGCATCGCTGGGACGCACGATGACAAACTCGATATCGCCGACCGCGCCCTTACCGGCACGCGTGTCGCGGCCGCGCACGATCAGGTGACGGCCGGGGTCACGCAGCTCGGAGACGTCCAAGCCTGCAGCCTCGAGCACGTCGAGTGTGTCGGCTTTGAGCGAGCCCTTGGGCACGGCAATGCGCAGCGGGCCCTCGGTGCCACGGCCCACGGCGTGATCGCCGTCGGAAGCGGCATCCTCGGCCGAGGTGCGCGCGGCCTCCAGGCGCTCGAGCGAAAAGGCGAAGCCCGCCGCCGGCACCTCGATGCCGTCGCCAAATGCGCCGGTAAAGATGGAGTCGTATCGTCCGCCCGAGCCGACCGGATCGGGCAGGCCGCCGGCATAGGCCTTAAAGACCAGGCCCGTGTAGTAATCGAACGAGTTCATGATGGAGAAGTCGAACGACAGCACCTGGGCGTCCTCAGGAGCCAGACCCTCGACCAGGGCACGCAGCTCGCGCGTGAGCGGTGCGACAATGCCCGCCGCCGCCAGAAGCGCATCGACGCGGTCGAGTACCTCGGCGCCGCCGTGCAGGCGCGGCAGCTCGCTGATGGCGGCCTTGACGGCATCGGACTCGGCGCTTGCAGCCACGCGGGCATCGAGGCCCACAAAGTCGTTGGCGTGCACGCAGCGCAGGGCCTCGGCAGCCAGCTCGCGATCCTCGCACGCCGCAAGCAGCTCCTTAAAAGGACGCACGCTGCCTGCGATAATGCGCGCATCGGGAAGTGCCAGCTCGCGTACGGCCTCGGCAACGAGCGAGACAATCTCAACATCGCCCGCGGTATCTCCCGCACCGATGAGCTCAAAGCCCAACTGCGTAAACTGACGCGAGCCACCGGCATTGCGCTGACACTCGCGAACCACCGGCGCCTCGTAGCGAAGGCGCAGGGGCAGGTCGGCCGCGCGCATGCGGGTCGAAACCAAACGCACGATCGGCAGCGTGTTGTCGGGACGGACCACCAGCAGGCGACCGTCGTCATCAAAGAGCTTAAACGGCGTGTCCGCAATACGGCCGCCTTCCTCGAGCGAACCCTTGTCCTCGAGCAGCGGCGTCTCGACCGGAAGGTAATGATGCTCCCTGAAGCAGCCCTTCACCGTACATGCGATCTCCTCGCGCGCCTGAGCCTCCTCGGGCAATATGTCCCGGAATCCCCACGGTGTGGCCGTCATCTGGTGAGCCTCCTCATGCTGCGTTTCATATAGAACAGAAGACCGGCATAGCTCCGCCGGTCTTCTGGGTACTTTAGCATACTAGAGTGCTTGCGGGGAAAATCCGCCGCAGCCGCTCACACCGTATTCATCTGGAAACATAGGGTAGGTTGCCGCAGCCCGACCCCACCTAGGCGCCAATCGCACGACGATACTCTGCCATCACCTGCGCATCGGCAGCTGCGGGGTCGGCAAAATAGCGCCCGTCATAGGTCTCGGCCGAAACAACTCCGCGATAGCCGCGCGCCACCAGCCTATCCAGGTCGGCGCGCATATCGCGGTCGCCGTCACCCCAGGCAAGATGCGTCGTGCCATCTGCCGCAACATCGACAAAATGCACGTGGGCGACATCATCGCCAAGCAGATCGAAATAATCGTCGATGGTATCCCCCGCCACCGCCATAGCGCCCATATCCAGACACGCCTTAAGTGCCGGATGGTCAACCGCCTCAATCATGCGCTTCGTGTCGGCCGCCGAGTTCACGATTATCGACTCAACCGGTTGTAGAGCCTCGAGCACCAGTCGCACGCCGCGCGCTCCCGCACGCTCGGCAATCGCACGCAGCATCGAGGCGCTGCGACCCCACGCGTCCTCGATCGGCTCGTTCAAAAATGCCCAACCGCTCGAAACCATGACCTGCTCGGCTCCAAGTTCCGCCGCGATATCCACAACGTTCTTAAAGTACGCGAGCGTGCGGGCACGCGCTTCATTCCCGCGCGCCGCGATATTCCACGGCTTGGGGTTGTTCTGTTCGGGGCAAAGCCCCACAATCCGAACCCCATACCGCTGTGACAGCTCCCACACCTGCTCGAGCGAATCGTATCCATGGCAATCGACATACAGATGCATCGCCCCGGTCCAAAGCTCGCAACACGTGTAGCCCGAGGCCGCAGCCGAGGAAAAGAATTCCTCAAGGTCAAAATAACGATGGCTGATATTCATGACGGCAAGCTGCGGATACTCCATCTTGTCCACCTTTCGGCAAAAGGGCGCCGCAGCACAATGTGCGCGACGCCCCCTCTTGCATTGTTTTAATTATGACGGATGCCCTACTGAACACCAAGCACTCCAAAGAACGCGCCGGCGATACTCACGAGTAGGATCACGAGCATGATGAGCAGCGGATTCATCTTCTTCTTGAGCATGAGATAGACGATTCCAAACAGCCCCAACGTGACAAAGCCCGGGAAGATTCCGTTGAGCAGCTCGGCCAGCGTCTGAGCGCCATCGCCCGCACCGATCATGAGCGGAATGTCCACGGTGACCATCTCCATGGTCATAGCGCCGATCACCATGGCACCCATGATAGAGGCCATCTTGACGATCGTGTCCATAATGCCCGATTCCTGGACCTTGCTGATCATGTCCGAGCCAAAGCGATATCCCACAAACGTCAGCAGGTAACGGATGATGTAGTGGGGGACGTTGAACACGAGCAGGAACAAAATCGGGCCAAGAATAGAGCCCTGCAGCGCCAGCGACGTGCCGACACCCGTTGCCAAAATTCGCAGCGTGCCCCAGTAGAAGGCATCGCCCACGCCGGACAGCGGTCCCATCAAAGCAAGCTTGACATTAGAGATCGCGCTCGTGTCAAAGTTATCTTCGGTGGCGTTGACTTCTTCCATTGCGGCAGCAATGGACATGGGGAGCGTCGAGATGTACGGCGTGACGTTATAGAGCTCCATATGGCGCTTAAGGGCGGCCTTAAAGTCCGCATCCTGCGGATACAGCTTACGAAGGATCGGCATAAGGGCCCACATGAAGCCGATATGGCCCATACGCTCGTAGTTCCAGGAATGCTCATAGGGAATCGAGCGCCAGAACAGCTTCTTAAGGTCTGCGCGGGAAATCAGCCCGTCGTAAGAAGACTCAAACTTAAAACTCATCGAACCCACTCCCAATCGCAGGATCCTCGGTGGCCACTGCGGGCTGCTCCGCCTTTTTCTTGTCACCCAAAACCGTCATCGCGACAACGATGATCGCGGCAAAGATCGCCACGCCCGTCGTACTAATGCCAAAGTAGGCGACGAGAAAGAAACCAGCGAAGAAGAACGGAGCCACCGTTTTGTTCATAATCATCTGCGCCAGCATCGCAAAGCCGAGTGCGGGCAAGAAGGCGGCGGCAACATCCATGCCGGTCTGAACAAAATCGGGGATGATGTTGAGCAGGCTGGCAACGGCATCGGCGCCAAAGAAGAATGCCAGGGGAATGATCAGCAGGCCGCACCAGCTCTGCGCGTAACCGGCAATGAGCATGTTGCGCGTGATGGCCTTGGTGTCTCCGTCCTCGACGTTTTTGTCGATACGGTGCACCAGCAGCAGCATGACCGGCTGGCCCAGGGCCGTATCGAGCGCCAGGACGATCGTTGCGATGGGAATGCCCAGGGTCAGGGCCGCCGAAGCGTCCG
The DNA here is from genome assembly GCF_964243765.1 of Collinsella aerofaciens. Classification (GTDB taxonomy): domain Bacteria; phylum Actinomycetota; class Coriobacteriia; order Coriobacteriales; family Coriobacteriaceae; genus Collinsella; species Collinsella aerofaciens_BU. Next base: position 147,159 of record NZ_CAXTGI010000004.1, read on the forward strand.
CACCGGCCTGCATGGCAAGCGACACGCCCAGGATGGTACCGGAGATCGTATCGGGCGGGTTATACGCGCCGACCGAGATGGCGCCGACCATGGCAAGCTCCATCGTGGCGCCCATAATGGTGCCGGTCACTACGTCGCCCATGACAAGGCCGACCAACGGTCCGAGCACAATGGGGCGCTGGAGGTAACTCGTACCGGTCAGCCACTCGGAATAGCCCAAAAGGGCGATCAGAAAAATCAGAATTGTCTTGATAACCATGACAGCCCCTAACCGATGGCCTTTGCGGCGTCAGTTTTCGCATCTGCCGGAATCATCTGAATGAACAGCTCATAGCCCTCGCCGAGCAGATCCTTCACGTATGCCTCGTTCTCGGGTGTAAGAAACACGCTCGTCGAGACTTGGCGGGCATCCTCGCTAAAGGCCACATTGCCGAGGTTGATCTTCTTAACGCCCATCGCCTTGGCGACGGCGCCGGCCTGCTGAATCGTCTCGCAAACCACAAAGAGCTTGTACTTGTTGGTCACACCGCTCTGGAGCGCCTTGATGGCATCCTCGGTGTTTTTGACAACGACCTTGCAGCCCTCCGGCTTTGCAAGGGACAGGGCCTGCAGACGAAGCTTGTCGTTGAGGACCGTGTCGCTCACTAACAGGATGCAGTCGGCACCCAGAGCCGAGGTCCAGCTAACGGCAACCTGGCCGTGAAGCAGTCGATAGTCCACGCGAATCATCTGAATCATGATGTGCTCCTAACGATTAAAACTCATCGAGTTCGGCCTGCCCCAACAGGTCGTTGACGTACTTGACCTTGGTGTCGTCCGCCTCGACGATCTGGCGAATGGCCTCATCGATCGGGGTGGAGTCGGGCACGAACAGCAGCTGAATAAGGAGCGGCAGGTTCATATTGGTCACCAGGTGCGTGTTGGGGCGCGTCTGGACGATCTTGGTGAACTCGTTGTTGACGCTGCCGCCAAAGAGGTCGGTGCAAACGACGACCTCATCGTCCGCGGCAAAGCCGTCCAGAATCGCTGCGGCCTCCTTGACCAGGTCCTCGTTTCCGTCGACATACATAGACAGCGCATGGACGTTCTCGCGCTCGCCCGAGAGTAGCCCAATGCTCTCGACGATTCCGGACGCAAAATGAGCATGGGATGCAACGATAAACTGCCTCATTCGATTCCCCTTTCTTGCGAACTTCGGCATAAAAATGCCCGGACGCATGCGCCCGGGCAGGGTGCTTCTTGATCAGTAGCTAATTTGTCGCCGATTAGTAATCGAACTGGTGATAGTAGCGACGGTAGTTGAGGTTGTGCTTGGTGACCGTCTCGTAGTAAGCGGCAAGGCGATCGGTGATCAGCGAGGAGAGGATCCACGGAGACACGATGACGCGGAACTCGTCGTCAAGGCCGGGGATCGCGAACTCGGCGGTGTCGATGATGTTGATGTCGGTGTCGCCGGTCACGCCGCGGGTCAGGAACGCGCGGACGCGCTCGTCGAGCTTGCGGTTCTCGTCCTCGCCCATGAACAGGAACACGGGGACGCCCGGCTCCACGAGCTCGAGGGTGCCGTGGAAGAAGTCGGCCGAGGTGATGTATCGGGTGCGCTTCCACTGCATCTCCTCGAGGATGCACATCGAGAACAGGATCGTCTCGCCCCACAGGGCGCCGGAGCCGATGAACATGGTGTAGGGGGCCAGGGCGTACTTCTTGGCGAGCTCCTCGGCGCGCGGCTCGAAGCTCTTGCGGATGTCGACCAGGTGGGTCCAAACGTCCTTGGTCTGCTCGATGAACTTATCGAACTTGGGGAAGCAGCCGCGGCGGTTGAGCAGGCGCAGGCCGAAGCAGTCGGCGAGGTAGTAGCCCATCTCGCAGCCACCGTTACCATGATCGGAAGCCATCTTGACGCAATTCTCGGCGCCGACAGCCTGGCCGATGAGACCCTCGGGCTTGGTCATGGCGTAGACACGAATGCCCTTTTCCTTCATCTTCTTGACGGCCTCGAGGACCTCGGGGGTGGTGCCGGACTCGGAGGCGGTGAGCACGACGGACTTCTCGGTCATGCGCTTGTGGCCGGAGACGTTCCACTCGGCGGCGTGGATCAGGTAGACCTCGAGGTCGCGGTCGCCGAACTTGTTCATGAGGTACTCGAGCTGCATGAGCTCGTCCCAGGTGCCGCCGACGCCCATCAGGAACACGGCGTCGTAGCCCTCGTCGGCGACCTTGTCGGCGAGCGCGGTCATCTTCTTGCCGGCCTCGTAGACGTTCTTGCCGTCCTCGATGTAGCCCTCCTGGCTAAAGTGCATGATCTCGATCTTCTCGGTTTCCTTCATGGCTTTTCCTTTCTGTCTTGCACGCGAATCTATACATCGCGTTTCTTTTCGATACCAATTATAGACATACACCTAACGTATTTTTAATACCACTTTTCAATCTGTTCCAATCCTCGGTGAACGGTCGAAATTCTCTGGTGAGTGGTATTAAATTACAATTTGATGTATAGCTAACGCTACTGGTGCCTCCCTTGCGTGACAAAGAACAGCGTTCCTACCAGCGCAATAATGGTCGATGCCCCAAACAGCACCGCCTGGACACCCAAAGCCTCCGCCAAAAACGGAGCCGCCAGCAGCGGCACCACGCCGGCGCTCATCAGGCCAAAACGCACAAAGCCGGTAATACGCCCCAGGTATTTGATGTCGGCACGCTCCTGAATCAAAATCATCTGCAGCGGTTCCAGGAACCCCCAGGCCAGACCGTTAATCGCCTGACCGATAATCGCGACCCCCAGCATATCGGTGCCCACGTACACCATGGACCCAATGCCCACGGCCATGAGCGCGCCGAGCAGCAATCGCAGGTTGACGTGGCGAGCAGAAAGCTTGGTCAGGATGAACGCGCCCACCGAGGAAGTAAGGCCCACGACCGAGGACAGCCAGCCCAGCCAGACGATATCCACGTTGAGCACATCGCGATAGAACAACGACTCCAGCGAATCGAACGCGCCAAACGCAAAGAAACCCAAAAAGCCCGAGATAAAGATGAGACGCAGGTCGTGGTCGCGAAACGTCAGTCGCGCACCCTCGGCCATGCCGCCCAGAATACCTCCCTTCGGCTTCTCCCCTTTTGGGGGAGCAACACGCTCGTGACAGCCCAAGGAGAGCACGGCCGCCACACCCATCATGCCCGCCATGAGCAGATAGACCGATTGCGTGGCAAAACAGCTCACGATGGCACCACCGAGCAGCGGGCCAGCGGTATAGGCGATATTGCTGTAAAACACCATGAGACCATTCACGCGGGTACGGCCCTCGGTGGTCGACTCTAGATATCCCGGAAACGCATGCGTGCAGGTGTTGATAAAGCCGCCCGCAAGTCCCAAGACGCACGCGGCAAACACAAGCCCGGGGACAGACAACGGCGCCAACCCCACGCCAAGCGAAAGCACCGCCGTAATCACGCACGTCACAAACGACGTCCGACGCGGCCCAAAGCGGTCGATGACCGATCCCGACACCATATTGCCCACCGACGTCATAAGATTGCGCATGAGCGTAATGGCGGCAACCAAAAAGGCCGTGCCGGCCAGATCATACGTGGCCGCACCGATAAGCCCCAAAAAGTAGACCGCGTTGTTGGCGCACCACTGCAGGGACTCAATAAGAATCAGCCTGACCTCTGCCGGCGTCAGGCGCATTGCTTCGCGATCCTTCGCGAACATACGAACTCCTTCTATACAAAAAGGGGATGGAGGGCATAGACCTGCTCCATCCCCTTTCCAGGTTGCAATGAAAATCTATGCAGCCGGGCCCTTACGCCAGCACGCCGAAGAACGCGCCGACGATGCCCACGACCATGGTGGCCACGATCAGCACCATGGGGTTGATCTTCTTGGACAGCAGCCAGTAGTACAGCCAGAAGGCGAGCATGCCGAGCATGCCGGGCATGATGCCGTCCAGGATGTCCTGGAGGGTCTGGGCGTCCTCGCCCGAGCCGATGGCCACCGGGATGCTGGCCCAGAACATGTCCTTGCACATGGCGCCCACGACCATGACGCCCACGATTCCCACGCAGGTCATGATCTTCTGCATGAGGCCGGTCCTCTGGGCCTCGTCCAGGAAGCCCACGCCCAGCTCGTAGCCCTTGACGGCGCCCCAGACGCGCAGCGCGAAGCCGGGGACGTTGTAGATGAGCAGGAAGGCGATGGGGCCGAAGGGGTTGCCGGCCTGGCACAGGCTGATGCCCACCGCGGCGGCGACCACGCGCAGCGTCGACAGGAAGATGGAGTCGCCGATGCCGGACAGCGGGCCCATGAGGGCGGCCTTGACGTCGTTGACGCTCTCGGGCTCGATCTCGCCGCGGGCGACCTTCTCCTCCATGGCCATCGCGATGCCGCCGACGAACGGGGCGAACTGCACGGTGATGTTGAAGAACGCGCAGTGGCGGTGCAGGGCCTCGGCGTAGTCGTCGGGGCGGCCGGCGTAGATCTTCTTGAGCATGTTGGCGACCATCAGGCAGAAGGCGATGTTCATCTGCTTGTAGTAGGTCCAGGAGAACTCCATGCCCAGGGCGCCGGTGTTGAGGGCGCTCTTGACGAGGTCGGAGCGCGTGATCTTGTTCTCGGGACTAGAAGTCATCGTCCTCATCCCCTTCCGCGGAGAGCTGGGGCTGGGCTCCGCCCAGGCCGAGCAGGTCGAACTTGTCGATGCCGATGATGATGGCGATCAGGGCGACGCCCAGGACGGGCACGTTGGCGTAGGAGCACAGCAGGAAGCCCAGGAAGTAGAAGGGCACGAGCTGCTTGGTGAGCACCAGGCGGCCGAGCATGGCGAAGCCCATGGCCGGCAGGATGTTGGCGGCCACGCCGCAACCGTCGATGATGAAGGGCGGGATGAAGTCGAGCAGACCCTGGATGGCGTCGGAGCCCAGATAGAAGGCGCCGCCGCACAGCAAGAAGTACTCAACGCAGCCCCAAATTCCAATTCCCCAATGAACGGCATAGATGCCTTTGAGGTTTCCCTTGAGGGCAAACTTGTCTGCCATATCGACAAACACAGGGAACAAAGCATTGGTAATATTGCCGATCGTCAGCGAAAGGACGGCGATGGGCATGGCGAGCGCGATGGCCGTCTCGGTACCCTGGCCGAGCTGGATGGCAAACGCGCAGGCGAGCACGCCGCCGACGGTTTCGTTAGGCGGCACGTAAGCGCCGATGGAGATCGAGCCCATGAACAGCAGCTCAAGGCTTGCACCTACGGCAAGACCAGTCTGCAGGTCCCCCAGCACCAGGCCCACGAGCGGGCACAGGACGATGGGACGGAACGCGTAGAGGGTGCCGAGCTGGTAGTCGAGGCATCCAAACGCTCCGACTAAGCCAACGAGGATTGCTTGGACAAGCATAATTCCTCCCAATAAGGAATATCGAACCGTCGTCACTCCCGTCGCGCGCGTTGTTGATATCAATTCCGGGAGTTCGATCACACGGCTCGAAGCGTACCTGGTGTGCTGCTAACACCCATGCCAGGTACAAATGATTTGATACCAATTATAGGTATGCAGGTTCTTACTATTTAATACCACTCGCCCAGCGGGGTATTTTTTACCGTAAACGGCAAACGCATCCCATCAGGCATGTTCCTTGTTTCGATGGCGGACAAGCGCCACCAGAAAGCCATCGCCAAAGGCATCAGATGCCAAGTTGGCTACAATCACCAAAACGATAATCGCCGCGCCCAAAAACTCGTTCCAGCGAAAGACCTCGCCAAAGAGGAGCGCCGACCAGCAGGGAGCGAGCACGACCTCACTCATGCAGACCAAGTTGGCCGCAAACGCGTTAGTGCGCGCAATCCCCTTGGCATACAGCACGCTCGCAAGGCCACTGCAAAAAAGGCCATGCACCAGCATGAGCCCCCACTCAAATGGTCTCACGGAGTCTAGGGTGCCGGCAAAATAGACGATCGGCAGCATCGAGATACCGCAGGAGATGAGCGAGGACACCATGGGCGACGCATCGGGGCGAGAGTTCAAAAAGAAACACAGCCCAAAGGTGGCGCCCGAAATGACGGCAAGCAGGTTGCCGAGCATGCCCTCGGCACTCAAATCACCTAAAAAGAAAAGTCCCATACCCGTAAAAGCAACCACCACGGAGGCAATCTTCGCAGGCGAGGGCAACGTGTGTGTTGCGAGCGATTGATACACGATAACGAAAATCATCGAGGTGTACTGCAGGACGATTGCGTTACCGACCGTCGTGAGCTGGTTGGCAAAGTTAAACGTGGTGCCTGTCACAAAGTTGCAGACGGCCACAAGGACAATAAGACGGCTGACGCGGAGGACAGGCCTGCCGACGAGCAGGATAAAGAGCGCCATAAATATTGCCGTGACGGCACCGATCAAAAGAGCTGACTGCGAATTGGCGTGAACGAGGATGCCGATAAAGCTCCACAAGAGCGCCGTGCCAAATAGATACATCGCCCCGCTCACGCCATTATCGGGTGGATTGTCAGATCGAATCACGAAGCACCTCCAGCTAGCTTTCGATAATAAAAAACGGCGACCGCAACGGGTCGCCGTTTCCCTTGGGGGCAGATAATAGGCCGGGCCCTTACGCCAGCACGCCGAAGAACGCGCCGACGATGCCCACGACCATGGTGGCCACGATCAGCACCATGGGGTTGATCTTCTTGGACAGCAGCCAGTAGTACAGCCAGAAGGCGAGCATGCCGAGCATGCCGGGCATGATGCCGTCCAGGATGTCCTGGAGGGTCTGGGCGTCCTCGCCCGAGCCGATGGCCACCGGGATGCTGGCCCAGAACATGTCCTTGCACATGGCGCCCACGACCATGACGCCCACGATTCCCACGCAGGTCATGATCTTCTGCATGAGGCCGGTCCTCTGGGCCTCGTCCAGGAAGCCCACGCCCAGCTCGTAGCCCTTGACGGCGCCCCAGACGCGCAGCGCGAAGCCGGGGACGTTGTAGATGAGCAGGAAGGCGATGGGGCCGAAGGGGTTGCCGGCCTGGCACAGGCTGATGCCCACCGCGGCGGCGACCACGCGCAGCGTCGACAGGAAGATGGAGTCGCCGATGCCGGACAGCGGGCCCATGAGGGCGGCCTTGACGTCGTTGACGCTCTCGGGCTCGATCTCGCCGCGGGCGACCTTCTCCTCCATGGCCATCGCGATGCCGCCGACGAACGGGGCGAACTGCACGGTGATGTTGAAGAACGCGCAGTGGCGGTGCAGGGCCTCGGCGTAGTCGTCGGGGCGGCCGGCGTAGATCTTCTTGAGCATGTTGGCGACCATCAGGCAGAAGGCGATGTTCATCTGCTTGTAGTAGGTCCAGGAGAACTCCATGCCCAGGGCGCCGGTGTTGAGGGCGCTCTTGACGAGGTCGGAGCGCGTGATCTTGTTCTCGGGACTAGAAGTCATCGTCCTCATCCCCTTCCGCGGAGAGCTGGGGCTGGGCTCCGCCCAGGCCGAGCAGGTCGAACTTGTCGATGCCGATGATGATGGCGATCAGGGCGACGCCCAGGACGGGCACGTTGGCGTAGGAGCACAGCAGGAAGCCCAGGAAGTAGAAGGGCACGAGCTGCTTGGTGAGCACCAGGCGGCCGAGCATGGCGAAGCCCATGGCCGGCAGGATGTTGGCGGCCACGCCAAAGCCAGCAAGGACAAAGGGCGGGATGAAGTCGAGCATACCCTGGATGGCGTCAGCACCCAGATAGAACGACAGCGAGCACAGCAGGAACGCCATGATGACACCGGTGGAACCGATCAGGAAGTGCATCGCATAGACACCCTTAAGGTTGCCCTGGCCGGAGAAGACATCAGCGCGGTCAACCAGGATCGGCAGGGCGGCGTTGAGGATGTTCTTGATGGCAAGGCACAGCGTTGCGATGGGCATGGCAAGCGCGATGGCTGCCTCGGTGCTCTGGCCCAGCTGGATAGCGAAGGCACAGGCAAGCACGCCGCCGATCGTCTCATCGGGCGGTACGTAGGCGCCGATGGAGATCGAGCCCATGAACAGCAGCTCAAGGCTCGCACCGATCGCGAGACCAGACTGCAGGTCCCCCAGGACCAGGCCCACGAGCGGGCACAGGACGATGGGACGGAACGCATAGAGCGTACCGAGCTGGCAGTCGAACTTACCAAATGCGGCGATAAGTCCGATGAGGATTGCTTGGGTAAGCATACATCCCCCTTTCCATATAGGACACTACGAAGAGCTCAGACTCTTCGAATTTAAACGCCTAGAGCACGCTGGCGCAGTCAACCTTGGGGTCATCGGCCAGGGGTCGAATCTCGACCTCAACGCCACGATCCAGCATCTCGCGCACATCGGCTTCCTCGGCCGCGGTCAGGAAGATCTGACGAGAGACCTGACGAGCGTCGGGACGCTTCTCGTCCTTGGGCTTGGTGTTGCCCAGGTTGACCGACTTGATCTGCGGGCAGCCCTCAACAAGCTGCTTTGCCTCAGCGATAGTGGCGACGCAGATGATCATCTTGTACTTGTCGGTCACGCCCGAGTTGATAGCTTCGATTGCATGCTCCATGTCCTTGATGACGAGCTTGCAGCCGGCAGGCTTGCCCATCTTGAGCGTCGTCTTCCACACCGGGTCGTTGGCGACCTTATCACCCACGCAAAAAATGCAGTTGGAGCCAAGGCCCTGAACCCAGGAAACTGCGACCTGGCCATGAAGCAGGCGATGGTCAACGCGAAGTAGCTGAATCATAATGTGACCCCCCAAAGGTCTTGCGCCGTCTTACGGCATGTCAATAGGCGCTGCGGATTAGAACTCTTCTTCCTCGTCGTTATCGACCAGCAGGTCGTTGACAAACTTCACGCGCGTATCGTCCGCAGCGACGATGGCGCGAATCGTCTCCTCAACCGGCGCCGACTCGTCAGAAAACAGCAGCTGGATGAGCAGAGGAAGGTTCATGTTGGTAACGAGGTACGTGCGGGGACGCGTCTGGACGATCTTGGTGAACTCATTGTTGACGCTGCCGCCAAAGAGGTCGGTGCAGACAACGACATCATCGTCAGCAGACATGCCCGCCAGCAGTTTTTGGGCCTCCTCGGCCACGTCCATGCGGTCCTCGACGAACATCGAAAGATCGTGGACGTTGTCGCGAGCACCCGAGAGCAGCTCGACGCTCTCCTTGATGCCGGTAGCGAAGTGCGCATGGCTGGCGATGATGTACTGTCTCATTCTGTGTTCCTCTCAATAGCCCGGCACGTTCCCGCACCCGTTTTCTTTAGTAGTCGAACTGGTGATAGTAGCGACGATACTTGAGGTTGTGCTTGGTGACCGTCTCGTAGTAGCGAGCCAGGCGGTCGGTCACGAGCACCGTCAGAATCCACGGGGAGACGATGACGCGGAACTCGTCGTCAAGGCCGGGGATCGCGAACTCGGCGGTGTCGATGATGTTGATGTCGGTGTCGCCGGTCACGCCGCGGGTCAGGAACGCGCGGACGCGCTCGTCGAGCTTGCGGTTCTCGTCCTCGCCCATGAACAGGAAGACCGGGACGCCCGGCTCCACGAGCTCGAGGGTGCCGTGGAAGAAGTCGGCCGAGGTGATGTAGCGGGTGCGCTTCCACTGCATCTCCTCGAGGATGCACATCGAGAACAGGATCGTCTCGCCCCACAGGGCGCCGGAGCCGATGAACATGGTGTAGGGGGCCAGGGCGTACTTCTTGGCGAGCTCCTCGGCGCGCGGCTCGAAGCGCTTGCGGATGTCGAGCATGTCCTTCCAGATGTCCTTGGTCTGCTCGATAAACAGATCGAACTTGGGGAAGCAGCCGCGGCGGTTGAGCAGGCGCAGGCCGAAGCAGTCGGCGAGGTAGTAGCCCTTCTCGCAGCCGCCCGAACCATGGTCAGAAGCCATGGCGACGCAGTTCTCGGCGCCCACAGCCTGGCCGATGGGGCCCTCGGGCTTGGTCATGGCGTAGACGCGCACGCCCATGTCCTTCATCTTCTTGACGGCCTCGAGGACCTCGGGGGTGGTGCCGGACTCGGAGGCGGTGAGCACGACGGACTTCTCGGTCATGCGCTTGTGGCCGGAGACGTTCCACTCGGCGGCGTGGATCAGGTAGACCTCGAGGTCGCGGTCGCCGAACTTGTTCATGAGGTACTCGAGCTGCATGAGCTCGTCCCAGGTGCCGCCGACGCCCATCAGGAACACGGCGTCGTAGCCCTCGTCGGCGACCTTGTCGGCGAGCGCGGTCATCTTCTTGCCGGTCTCGTAGAGCGCCTTGCCGTCTTCGAGGTAGCCCTCCTGGTCGAAATGCATGATCTCGATCTTCTCGGTTTCCTTCATTTGTCTCTCCTTTCTGGGGTTGTCTCCACACCCCCCATGCCAACGGGCATCAAAACCCGCTTACATCCCGTAACACTCAGCCGCTTTGGCCTTAAGCGCATTGACTGACTCTTCGTAGCCCTCTGCCTTGACCTCCATTTGCTTGGAGACGGCATCGAGATACGGGTGCACGTCCCATGACTTCAGACGCTCGGCGATTATGGCCGCAATCGTCTGGAAGAACACAAGATTGGGAATTGCGCTGAGCAGCGGAGCCACCTGAGGTACCGCAACCTCGTGAGCCCTACCCCTGGGATGGGCCGTGAGCAGCACCGTATTTGCCGTAACGTTCGATAGCGCATCGGCGATATTCGCAAGACGCTCCGACCCTTGTGGATCGTCGACGATAAACACCAGATAACCCGGAACGATCTGCATCTCGGGACCGTGGACGAACTCCTCGCCCTCGTGATGCATGGCAGGAATCTTGATGGTCTCGCTCAGCTTGAGGGCCGCCTCTTCGGCAACGCCATAGTTGGGGCCGTTGCCGACGACCATGGCGGGCATGTGCTCAGAAAGCTCGAGCATGCGGTCTTGGACATATGCCTCGGCGGTCTTGCACATCACAGCATTGGCATGGATAGCCTCGCGCAGGTCGTCTAAACGCTGGGCAACACCCTTGGCGTCAATCGTTCCGCGCGCCTGACCGCCGTAAATACCAAAGAGCGCCAGGTACTCAACGAGAACCTCGACGCCCAGCGTCACAAAGTCCACCGACTCGACGCCCACACCGTAGTCAAGAACGATGTCAGCGTGCTCCTTGATGGGTGCCTCGACGTTTGCCGTGAGCGCAACTGCAGCCATATCGTGTGCGCGCATGTAATCAAGAGCCGCGATCGTATTGGTCGAATAGCCGCTCTGCGAAACGGCAATGTTGAGCGCATGCTGCGGATAGGTGTGTTCAAAATCGACGAAGGCCTCGGGCGTCACAACGGACACCTGCATCTGCAGCGCATCTTGCAGGTAATCGCGAGCGCAATCGGCGGCATGGCGCGACGAGCCCGAAGCAACGATGCGCAGCGCGTTAAAAGAACCGGACTGGAAAATATCAACGAGCTGCGCTACCAGCTCAGACGAACGCTCGAGGTTCTCTCCCATACGCACATGGGCAAGCTGAACGTAATCGAACATCTTCATCGTCTCACCTCGTAACAAATCATTAGTATTGGATACCAATCACAGTTACAGGTTACGGCTTTTTGATACCTCTTTGTCGATTAATTTATCCCCATCGGCGAACGGTCGATTTTGAGCCATGTAAGGTTGTATATGCAGTCTGCTCAACGAATCAAAATTCCGTCAGCTTTTCAGCCCGTTATGCAAAAAACCAGCTAGTACGTATAGGTATATCCACCCGCATCGCCGCGGTTAAACGACTTGACGTACTCGATCGCCTGGCCGCTTGCATCGAAGCTCACGCACTCAAGCGTCAAGGCAAGATCGCCCTGCTCCAGTCCAAGCAAGCCGGCATCTCGCGCGCCCAGCGCTTCGATATCGAGCTTTTCCTGTGCCATGACCGGCTTTCGGCCCAACATCTCATAGGTCTCGTACAAACTGAAGACCGACACGTCAATATCTTCGATTGTGGGAAACAGCAGGCACGGGATGAACGCCATCTCAATCGATACGGGATCGCCGTTGACGCAGTTCAAACGCCGAATCGAATACAGCAAATCATCCTCGGCAATGCCAAACAGGTTGGCATAATATGGGCCCGCATAACGCTTGGAACGCGCGAGGATACGGACGGACGGCTCGCCACCCGAAGCACGAACCGATTCGCGAAAGCCTCCCGTTCGCTCGTACGCAACGGGCACTTTCTGTGCCACAAACGCGCCCTTTCCGCGGACGCGTCGAATCTGCCCACGCCGAACCAGCTCATCGACAGCACTTCGGATGGTCAAGCGTGTCGTACCAAATTCCTCGGCGAGGTCTTTTTCGGACGGAATCATGGAACCCGTGGGATATATACCGCGCTCGATACGCTCCTCGATGCGGCGTCGAATGCGCATATAAACCGGGGTGGCATCTACTGTTTCAGCCATTGTTCACCTGCCACGCTCCTCATGCCGTTCTTTTCGCCGTTATCGGCAAAGCGGAACTTTGTGGGCAAAATCACCGATTTGCAATGCTCCACAAAACGCATGTCCTTATCAAATTCTATCGTGCTCTCATAGAACACCGGCGTTCCCTCTTCTTGTTGGAGCAGCTCGGCCTCTTCGGCGTTCAAACGCGAGATGGAGATATGCTCACGCCCATGCTCAACGCGCACGCCGCCTTCTTTGAGCAAGACATCGTAAAGGCTCTCACACTCAAAATCGTGATCGGGAAGCGCGGGGCACAGGGACAAGTTAACGTGAGCCGTCTCGATTGACGCCGGCTCGCCCTCAATAAGTCGAACGCGCTGCATGCGGAGCAAAGGAGCGCCTACAGCCACCCCAAGCTTGTCGGCAAGTGTCTTATCCGCCTCGATGGTCTCAGTGGAAACCAGACGAGAAGAGGGATGCAGACCGGCAGTCCGCACAGCATCGGAAAAGTTATACGTTTCCTGGAAGATGTTCAGCGGCTTAGGAGGACACACATACGTACCCGATCCGCGACGGCTCTCGAGCGTTCCACACGAGATGAGTCGCGTGATACCGGCGCGCAACGCCGTACGCGAAACGCCGAGCTCTTCGCACAGTACGCGCTCGGCCGGCAGGCGATCGCCGCCGGCAAGCTGATGGTGCTGGATATACCAAAGAATTCCCTCAACAGCACGATCCTTGGGGGGAATTGCATAAGATTCGCCTGCCATTGCACAGACTCCTCGTTCAGAAACGTAAGCCGCCAAAATTAGGCCAGCCCTCCCATGGCATCAAATTCGGCCTTGATCTTCTCGGCGACATTCCGATACGACTTATATAGGCTTGAATCGCGTTTGACTTCGTCGGTCATAACGGGAATCTCTAATTTGGAAACCTCGTCTTTTCCCGTCTGAACCGCCACAACAACGCCCATACCAAGACACATATTACGCTTTGCTGCGTTCATTTTTGCCGCCTTAGCGGGATTTGCCAGAATACGCTGGGCAAATTCCTGTTTAGAGACCGCTTCATCGGCTTCCTGATCGCCCGCCTCGGCTACTTCGCACTGCAGCACGTCCGCATAGTCAAAAATCTTCGGCTCGCCGCCGCGCTGATGCACGGCCCACTTGCGGCGCGTGGCATCCTGGTAGATAGCCGGCAAAAACGTAAACCGCGGCGGGTCCAAAATCGTATCCGTGATGGTAAACACATCGGGATCAAAGGCATCCTGCGGGTTTTTCTTCTTGAACAGCCCCATATCAGCCTCTCGTAGTAGCATTTAACAACTCAAGCTAAATATAGCACCAATTTCAAGTCGCCGCTTTAGCGCATCGGTGCGTGGCATCTACGGCTCGTTCAACGGAGATTACATACAGACGAGGGCCGGGGCGCCTGCTTTGTTTTGAGAAGTGGGCTCCGCGAACTTCTCAAAACAAAGCAGGCGCCCCGGCCCCGGCAATGCAATCTTGGCTGACCACAGTTAGATGCACGGTTTTCAAGGAAGTAGCAGCCGTGTCCCCATTACATAAAAAAGAATCAGCCCCCGCATATCGAAACGGTCGAGAGGGCCTTGCCCGGCGGGGTGGCCTTGCTCCGGGAAGTTCGCGAAGCCCACTTCCCCGGACAAAGTCTCCCCGCCCGGAGGCGGCCCCAGCGCGAGACCGTCCCGGATGCCTACCTACTCGTTGTCGCCCGCGGTCATCTGCGTTGCAGAGAGCGCGCCGTCGGCAGCAGTTGCAGCCGCGGCATCGGGCCAGACCCAGTCGGTAAAGGCGGGGTGATCGTAGCCCTCGTCGCACGCGAACTCAAAGGCCTCGGTGCGGAATGCCTCCCATTCATCAATCTGCTCGGCAAACTTGTCGGCGTCGACCATGCGCAGCACGTCGGCGGCCAGCGCCCAGCGATCCATGTTGTTCAGGCGCAGCATGTCAAACGGCGTGGTCGTGGAGCCCTTCTCCTCGTAGCCGTGGACGCGGAAAGCGTCGTGGCCGGGGCGGTCCCAGATCAGGCGGCGAATCGTGCCGGCATAGGCGTGGAAAGCGAAGAGCACGGGCTTCTCGCCGCAGCCGAACAGCTCGGACCAGCGCTCATCGCTGATAGCTTGGTCGTTCTCGCAGACGTTTTGGATCTTGAGCAGATCGACCACGTTGACGAACCACACCTTAACGCCCAGCTCGCGCAGCATATCGGTTGCGGCCAGGGCCTCGAGCGTCGGCACGTCACCGCACGTGGCGACCACGACGTCGGCCTCGGCGAGCGAGTCGGCGGTCGATGCCCACTCCCACGTCGCGACACCCTCGGCAAGCTCGGCGCAGGCCTCGTCAACCGTCTGGAAAGTCGGGGCGGGCTGCTTACCACAGAAAATGGCGTTGACGCAGTCGGTGGACTGATAGACGCGCTCGGCCACGGCAAGCGCCATGTTGGCGTCGGCCGGATAGTAAGCATTCACGATATGCATATCGTTAGCCTTGTTGAGCAGCAGGTCGATAAAGCCGGGATCCTGGTGAGAGAAACCGTTGTGGTCCTGACGCCAAACATGGCTCGACAGCAAAATGTTGAGGCCGCTGATGGGAGCGCGCCACGGAATCTCGCGCTTGGTGGCCTCGAGCCACTTGCAGTGCTGGTTGACCATGGAATCGACCACGTGGACAAAGCTCTCGTAGGAGCTCCACACGCCGGAGCGGCCGGTGAGCACGTAGGCCTCGAGGAAGCCCTCGCACTGGTGCTCGGACAGCTGCTCGACGACCTTACCAGAGCCGGCCAGCAGCTCGTCGTTGGCATCATCCTCGTAGAAGCCGGCATCCCACTGCTTCTTGGTTACCTTGTAGGCAGCCTGCAGGCGGTTGGACGCGGTCTCATCGGGACCAAAGATGCGGAAGTCGTCCATGTTCTTGGCCAGAACGTCGGCGGTGTACTCACCAAAGACACGGGCAGCCTCGGTGGAGCCCCAGCCGTGGCCCTTCTCGGCGACGGGAATCTCGTGGGCGTGGATATCGGGCAGCTCGAGCTCGCGGCGCACCTTGCCGCCGTTCGCGTTGGGGTTAGCGCCAATGCGCAGCTCGCCGGTCGGCATAAAGGCCGTCACCTCGGGACGCACCTGGCCCTCGGGCGTAAAGAGCTCCTCGGGCTTGTAGGAGCGCAGCCACTCGCGCAGCACGCGGAAGTGCTCGTGGGTGTCCTTGGCGCTCGCCAGCGGCACCTGATGGGCGCGCCAGGAGTCCTCGGTCTTCTTGCCGTCGATCTGCTTGGGGCAGGTCCAGCCCTTGGGCGTGCGGAACACGATCATGGGGTAGGCCGGGCGGACCACGGTCTCGCCCGCGGCAGCCTGGGCCTGTGCGGTGGCCTTGATGTCGCAGATCTCGTCAAAGACCTGCTCAAACAGGGAGGCGAAGCGCTCGTGGATGCTCGCATGGCTCTCGTCGTCAAAGCCGGCGACAAAGAAGTGCGGCTTGTAGCCCATACCCTCGAAGAACTTGGTGAGCTCCTCGTCGGACACGCGGGCAAGGATGGTGGGGTTGGCGATCTTGTAGCCGTTGAGGTGCAGGATCGGCAGGACGATACCGTCGGTTGCCGGGTTCACGAGCTTGTTGGACTGCCAAGAGGTCGCGAGCGGGCCGGTCTCGGACTCGCCGTCGCCCACCACGGCCACGGCCAGCAGGCTCGGGTTGTCCATGACGGCACCGTAGGCGTGGCTAAGCGTGTAGCCGAGCTCGCCGCCCTCGTGGATGGAGCCGGGCGTCTCGGGCGCAAAGTGGCTCGGAATGCCGCCGGGATAGGAGAACTGGCGGAAGAACTTCTGCAGGCCGGCCTCGTCATTGGTGATGTCGGGGCGAATCTCGCGGTAGGTGCCGTCGAGCAGCGACTGAGCAGTACCGGCGGGGCCACCGTGACCAGGGCCCATCAAGAAGATAGCATTCTGGTTGTGGTCGGCGATCAGTCGATTGACGTGACCGAACAGGAAGTTGATGCCGGGCGTGGTGCCCCAGTGGCCAACCAGGCGGTGCTTAACGTCCGGACGACCGAAGTCGCGCACCTCACCGGTTTTCTCGTCGACAAAGTCGGGGCGCATTAGCGGGTTAGAGCGAAGGTAGATCTGACCGACGGACAGATAGTTCGATGCGCGCCAATACAGGTCGACGCCCTCGAGCTCGGAAGCCGGCACCTCGTGGCCCAGCTTTTGCCACGGCGTCCCCAGTGTTTTAGCCATTGTTTATGTCCCTTCGCTGTGCGGTCACCCTCCAATACGGCAACCTTTCGTTGGGACCAGTATATTTGCTAAAACGTTTTATCATGGTGAAAAAACGTTTTACCACCCTTATCAATCCCATCGATTAGCAAAACGCGACATTCACCTGCGGCGTTGATTGTCACAGGTGCTCCACATTCGGTCTCTGCAAATTGGTAAACGTGTTTAGTTGTGTTTAGTAAGCTCGAGCACGCTGTCCTTAACGATAAGCTCCGGCTCCAGAACGACCTCTTCGGCACGCCTGCCGCCCCTACCGGCAAGACGCTTGGACATGCAGCCAAAAGCATGCTCCGCAAGGACACCAGGGTCCTGCTCAATCGCGGTCAGCGCCGGCTCAAAGAGAACGTCGGCCGCCGAGTTGTCATAGCTCACCACCGAGATATCGCCCGGGATGCTCTTCCCCATCTCGTGCAAGCGCTTGAGCAAACCGAGGGCAATGTTATCCGAGCTTGCGAACACGGCAGTGGCGTCAGTTGCGAGCACTGCCTCCGAGGCCTCGTATGCGCTCGGAATGTAGTACTCGCTCTCAAACTCCAAACGCGCGTCGATCGGCAGGCCAACCTCGCGCAGCGCGCACTCATAGCCGGCAAGTCGCTTGCGACCCGTATTGGAACGGCGGGCATTAACCAGGCAGGCAATACGGCGGTGGCCTTGCTCGATCAGATAGCGGGTGGCCATATAGCCGCCCATCTCGTGGTCGAACATCACCTTGTCGCACTCGAGCCCCTCAATGGCACGGTCGACCATTACGGCCGGGATGGGCAGGTGGCTGACTTCTTCGCGCAGGGCGCGGTCATCGGAGAACTCGTCACCCACCACCAGGAAGACGCCATCAACGCCGCGCGTCACCAGCTGGCGCAGCAGCTCCAGATCGTCATCGGCGCTTCCGCCCGAGCTGGTAATGAAGAGCGCATAGCCGTCCTCGCGGCAGCGCTTTTCCAGGCTACCGGCGAGCGAGGCAAAAAAGCGGCTCTCGATGTTAGGGACGATAAGGCCCAGCGTGCGCGACTCGCGCATGACCAGGCTGCGCGCAATCTGGTTGGGAACATAGTGGTTGCGCGCCGCGACCTCTTTGATGAGCTTGCGGTTTTCTTCCGAGATGCGACAGGGCCGATTATTGAGAACAAGCGAGACCGACGAGGGGGAAAGCCCCACCTCCTGGGCGATCTGCTTGAGGGTGACTTTGTTGGCCATCTCGCTCCTTCCGGGTTTACGCGCAATCTCTTGAAAGTATAGCGACTACCCCTCTACCTCGGTGATAAACACTTTACCAATCCGGTGGACGGCTGTTTTATCGCCGCCAGCGCACCAAATCCGTCCGGGTGGGGTATATTGCAATCGATTGATGACAACGACCACCAAAAGGCGGATATCCGTATGCACGAGAACGATTTTTTTAACGAGGACCTGCTGTGCGCGCTCGCTGGCGTTGCCGGCGAGGACAACGTGCTGATGAGCGAGCCCATGCGCGAGCACACCACGTTTAAGATCGGCGGTCCGGCCGACGTCTTTGTCACGCCCGATACTGAGCAGGGCCTCGTCGCCACGCTCGATACCTGCTATCGCTGCAATCTACCACTCACCATCGTGGGCAACGGCTCCGACTTGCTCGTCGGCGACAAGGGCATCCGCGGCGTCGTCGTAGCGCTGGGCGAGGGCCTCTCCGACATTACGGTCGACGGCACGCACGTCACGGCGGCAGCCGGCGCCTTGCTTTCCGATGTCGCAGCCGCGGCAGCCGAGGCCGGCCTTACCGGCATGGAGCCCATCTCGGGCATTCCCGGATCGGTCGGCGGTGCCTGCTACATGAACGCCGGAGCATACGGCGCTTGCATGGCCGATGTGCTGGAGTCCGTGCGCGTCTACAAGCCCGCACGCATGCTCGACGACGGCACCCGCGGTAGCGGCAGCATTATCGAGTTCGATGTCGATGAGCTCAACCTGGGCTATCGCAAGAGCCGCATTGCCGACGACGGTTTCATCGTGCTTTCGGCCACTTTCAATCTCGCCCCGGGCAACGCCGCGATGATCAAGGCCGACATGGACGACTACCGCCAGCGCCGCGAGGACAAGCAGCCGCTCGACATGCCGAGTGCCGGCTCCACCTTCAAGCGCCCCGAGGGCTACTTTGCCGGCAAGCTCATCATGGACGCCGGCCTGCGAGGACACGCCATCGGCGGCGCGCAGGTGAGCGAAAAGCACTGCGGCTTCATCGTCAACGCCGACCACGCCACCGCCGCCGATGTCGACGAACTCAT
This sequence comes from Collinsella aerofaciens, assembly GCF_964243765.1. Lineage (GTDB taxonomy): Bacteria > Actinomycetota > Coriobacteriia > Coriobacteriales > Coriobacteriaceae > Collinsella > Collinsella aerofaciens_BU. Next base: position 166,077 of record NZ_CAXTGI010000004.1, read on the forward strand.
CCGCCACATCCAAACAACCGTCAAAGACCAATTCAACGTAGACCTAGAACCCGAAGTCCACCGAGTAGGCGAATTCCTCTAATAAAAAAGAAGGCCCCGAAAGGGGCCTTCGCCATCTTTATATCAGACAACCAGTCCGGTGTGTCGCGCTTTGAACCCGGAAGGTCCGGGACTGCGGGCGAGGCATAAGGTTGGTCGCGAGTTCCGCACGCAAAGAAGGCCACTTAATGTGGCCTTCGTCTTGCGCAGGACTGTAGAGCAGGCAACCTTATGCCTCGCCCGCAGTCCCGGACCAACCAGCTTCAAGCCGCAGTTACGACAGCGCAATACCGCCAAGCCAGCCCCAACGCACGCCAGAGCCAGTACCATAAAAGCTAATGAACGAATCAAGCGACTTAGACGTAATGGCGCCCTCATTGCTCATTACGATGCCGCCGCCAACGTAGATACCCACATGACCGTAGATAAGGCCCGGAGCACCCGTGCCGCTGTGCGAGGAATCGGCCACGATCATGCCCACCTGCAGCGCCGAGCGGTCGGAGCTATAGCACCAGGCGTTGAACATGTCACACGCGTTGCCGCCAAAATAGCCCACGCCGGCATTGCGGAAGACGTTGGTAACCCAGGCAGCACACCAGCCCTGGCCGGGAGAAGGCGTCGAGTAGCACGCATTGACGACGGCCTGCTGCTTGCCCGAACCGCCCGTCTGTTGCGGGGTGCCGCCGGCATACGAGCCGCCACCCGAGCTCGAGCCACCCGAAGAAGAGCCCGTGTTCGCAGAGGCCGCGGCTGCCGCAGCCGCCTTCCTAGCGGCCTCCTCAGCCTGGGCGGCAGCGAGGATCTCGGAATCGCGCTGAGCCATGAGTTCCTTGACGTCGTCGGAAAGACCGTTCAGCACGGTCTGGACTTCTTGCTGCTTGGCCTGCATATCCTGCATCTGAGCCGTCTGCTGGTCCTTGAGTTTCTCCAGGTTGGCCTTTTGTGCTTCGAGCTCGGTCTTCTGCGCGTCGAGCTCAGCCTGAATCGTCTGGATATCCTCGATGGCATCGCGGTCGCTCTTGTTGATCTTCTCAACGTAATGCGCGTTGGCGACGAGTTCCTCAAACGAGCCAGAGGCCAGCAGCAGCGACAGGATATTCGTACCGCCGGACTTGTAGCTGGCGGCCACGCGATCGGAAAGGTCGTTGCGCTTCTTCTTGAGCTCGGCCTTCTTTTCATCGATCTGGGCCTGCGTGTCGTCAATCTTGCCCTGGACATTCTCGATGTCGTTGAGGGTCTGGGCATTCTTGTTGGCCAGCGCCGCATACTCATTTGCGATGCTGTCGAGCTGGGCCTGAACCTCGTCGAGTTGGGCCTGGGCGGCATTCAATTTATCGGTGGTTTCTTTGGAAGCCTCCGCCGCATGGGCGCGAGTGGGCAGGCCAAAAAGAACTGCCGCAGAAGCGGCGCCGAACAGGGCCTTAAGGGCAGTGCGGCGCGAGAGCTCCTGGGAAAGGATGGAATCGCTGTTTGGTGACATATGTACTCCGTTACATGCTTATTTATATGTCGCTCAACTCATACATATTAGCGTACATATGGCGCGTCCCAACGATTTCCACGAACGGCAGGAAACTACAAGGTCGGCGGCTCGTAAGCAATTGTCAAATTTGAGGTAACAATTGAGCAAGCTCTTATATGAGTACGTTAACATAATCCTCTGCTTTTCCTACAGTGCACCATTTGGGCGTCCCCGCCTGCGCTATACTCCCCTCTAGAAGTGTTCCTGATTCGATAGGAGACTACATGTCCAAAGCACTCGACCCCAAAGACACCTGCGTCCTCGTTACCGGTGGCGCCGGTTTTATCGGCTCGCACACCGTCGTTCAGCTGCTCGAGGGTGGCTACCAGGTCGTCATCGTCGATGATCTCTCCAACTCCAGCGCCGTCGCCGTCGACCGCGTCAAGACCATCGTGGGCGACGAAGCCGCCAAGAACCTCACCTTCTACAAGGCCAACGTGCTCGACCGCGATGCGATGAACAAGATCTTCGATACCCATCAGATCGACCGTGTCATCCACTTTGCCGGCTTTAAGGCCGTCGGCGAGTCGGTGAGCAAGCCCGTCGAGTACTACCACAACAACATCGAGAACACCCTGGTGCTCATCGACGTCATGCGCAACCATGGCTGCAAGTCCATCATCTTCTCGAGCTCCTCGACCGTCTACGGCGACCCGGACAACCCGCCCGTCACCGAGGAAGACCCCAAGAAGCCCGCAACCAACCCCTATGGCTGGACCAAGTGGATGATCGAGCAGATCCTTATGGACGTCCACACCGCCGACCCCGAGTGGGACGTCGTGCTGCTCCGTTACTTCAACCCCATCGGTGCTCATCCGTCGGGCCTGATCGGCGAGGACCCCAAGGGCATCCCCAACAACCTGGTGCCCTATGTCGCCCAGGTCGCCGTGGGCAAGCTCGAGGCCGTTCAGGTCTTTGGCAACGACTACCCCACCCCCGACGGCACCGGCGTGCGCGACTACATCCACGTGTGCGATCTGGCCTCTGGTCACGTTGCCGCCCTTAACTGGATGAACGGCAAAACCGGCGTCGAGATCTTTAACCTGGGCACCGGCACCGGCACCTCGGTACTCGAGGTCGTCGCCGCCTTCTCCAAGGCTTGTGGCAAGGAGCTGCCCTACGTGATCCGCGAGCGCCGCGCCGGCGACATCGCTGCCAACTGGTGCGATGCCTCAAAGGCCGAGCGCATGATGGGCTGGAAGGCCCAGTACGACATCGCGGACATGTGCCGCGATAGCTGGAACTGGCAGAGCCACAACCCCAACGGCTTCGCCGACGCCGAGTAGCAAAAACCTACATACCGTTCTTGCCCCGATCTCACGTTGTGAGGTCGGGGCTTTTTTTCATGGCATGTAGCCATTCGCCGAAAATCGACCAACTTTTTTATCTTGCCTGTACATGTTTAAACAACATGTTTTACAATAGGCGTATCGAATCAGAACATCGGAGGCGGACTGCACACCCATCGGCAGGCCGACCCCACAACAAGAAGGTTGGTGAGCGCATTCATGGAGCGTGCAAGCGGCGTCCTCATGCCCGTCTCATCTCTGCCCGGACCATACGGAATCGGCGGCTTTGGCTGGAATGCCTACGACTTCGTCGATTTTCTCGCCTCGTGCAAACAACATTACTGGCAGATTCTGCCCCTTACGACGACCAGCTATGGCGATTCGCCTTATCAGTCGTTCTCGGCCCGCGCAGGCAACCCCAACTTTATCGACTTTGCCGAGCTTATCGAGGCAGGGTATCTGGAGCAGCGCGATATCGATGGCGTGTATCTGGGATCCGACCCCAGCAATGTCGACTACGGTGCCATCTTTGGCGGCCGCCGTCAGATTCTCGACCGCGCCGCCGAGCGCTTTGCTGCCGACAAGCCGGCCGATTTCGATGACTTTATCCAGGCCAACGAGGACTGGCTCATCCCCTACTGTGAGTTCATGACCGTCAAAGAGGAGTGCGGTCTCAAGGCGTTTTGGGAGTGGCCCGCGGAGCTCCGCACCCGCGGCGAGGCTTCCGCCAAGGTCTGCACCGACCATCCGGCGCGTATGCTCTACCACCAGATGACGCAGTACTTCTTCGATCGCCAGTGGAGCCGCCTCAAGGCCTATGCCAACGAGCGCGACATTCTCATCATCGGCGACCTGCCCATCTATGTCTCGCGTGACTCCGTCGAGATGTGGGCGACACCTGAGCTCTTTAAGATCGACGCCGCCGGCAATCCCGTGAGCGTCGCCGGCACGCCGCCCGACCAGTTCTCGGCCACCGGCCAGTACTGGGGCAACCCCATCTACGACTGGGACGCCATGGAGGCCGACGGCTTCTCCTGGTGGGAGGGCCGCATTCGCGCCGCCCTCGACATGTACGACGTCATCCGCCTGGATCACTTCCGCGGCTTCGAGGCCTATTGGGAGGTGCCGTTCTCCTCGCCTGATTCGTCCTACGGTTCGTGGACGCAGGGTCCCGGCCTCAAGCTCTTCAAGACGCTCGAGGAAAAGCTCGGCACGCTGCCCATCATCGCCGAGGACCTGGGCTTCCTCACCCCCGGCGTCATCGATATGCGCGACAACTCGGGCTTCCCCGGCATGAAGATCCTGCAGTTTGCCTTTGAGGGCACCAACTCGTACTACCTGCCGCACAACTACATTGCCAACACCGTCGCCTACGTGGGCACTCACGACAACGAGACGGCACGCGGCTGGTTTGAAGGAACGGCTACCCCGCGTCAGCGCGAGCAGACAGCCCTGTACACCCATCAGCAGGCCGGCGAACCCATCGCCGACGCGCTCAACCGAACCATCGCAGCCAGCGTGAGCGACACGTGCATCTACACCATGCAGGACCTGCTCAACTTGGGCAACGAGGCGCGCATCAACACCCCTGCCACGCTGGGCGGCAACTGGACCTGGCGCATGCTCGACGGCGCCATCACCCGCGAGCTCGAGCACAAACTCACCGACTGGACCGAGACCTACTTCCGCATCCCGTCGGAAGCCGAAATCGAGCTTCCTCAATAGGAGCTACCGCGCCCGACCCCTCCCCACCGTGCGGACGCGCTTGCTTACCCGCGCGAGGCCACCCCAATCCCCTCGCGCGGGATTCTTATGAATTGCAGACATGTAATCAACCCATTACAGGAGGAAACATGCCCCAAATTAACCTCATGGAACTCGCCGAGCAGTCTTTTGGCACCTCGCTCGAGCAGCTCGACGACCGTCGCATTTACAAGCTGCTGGTCAAACTCGTGCAGGAGCGCTCCGCCGCCTGCCCGCTCAACAACGGCAAGAAAAAGCTCTATTACATTTCCGCCGAATTTTTGATCGGCAAGCTGCTCATCAACAACATGATCGACCTCGGCATCTACGACGAGGTTAAGGACCAGCTCACCGCCGCAGGCCACGACCTCAACAAGATCGAGGAGTTCGAGGTCGAGCCGTCGCTCGGCAACGGCGGCCTGGGCCGCCTGGCCGCATGCTTCCTGGATTCCATCGCCACGCTGGGCTTGACCGGCGATGGCGTGGGCCTCAACTATCACTACGGCCTGTTCCGTCAGCGCTTTGTCGACAACCAGCAGAAGGCCGTCCCCGACGAGTGGCTCGGTGAGCAGGACATCCTAGTCGACGACGACCGCTCCTACACCGTCGAGTTCGGCGATTTTGCCGTTACCTCCAAGCTCGTCAACATCGACGTGCCCGGTTACGGCCAGCCCACCAAGAACCGTCTGCGCCTGTTCGACCTGGCGAGCGTCGACGACGGCCTGGTCCCCGGCAGCTCCATCGACTTCGACAAGACAGAGATCGCCAAGAACCTCACCTTGTTCCTCTACCCCGACGATTCCGACGAGCAGGGCCGCCTGCTTCGCATCTACCAGGAATACTTCATGGTGAGCAACGCCGCCCAGCTCCTGATCGACGAGGCCATCGAGCGCGGCAGCAACCTGCACGATCTGGCCGACTACGCCGTGGTCCAAATTAACGACACGCACCCCACCATGGTCATCCCCGAGCTCATTCGCTTGCTCACCACCGAGCATGGCATCGAGTTTGACGAGGCCGTGACCATCGTACGCTCCATGGTCGCCTACACTAACCACACGATTCTTGCCGAGGCGCTCGAGAAGTGGCCGCTCGTCAGCCTGCAGAAGGTCTCCCCTGCCATCGCCGACATTATCGTCAAGCTCGATGAGATCGCGAAAGCCGAGCACGATGACCCGCGCGTCGCCATCATTGACGAGCACGACACCGTCCACATGGCCCACATGGACATCCACTTTGGCTTCTCCATCAACGGTGTAGCCGCCCTCCACACCAAGATTCTGGAGGACACCGAGCTTCATCCGTTCTACGAGATCTATCCCGAGAAGTTCTCCAACAAGACCAACGGCATCACCTTCCGCCGCTGGATCCATGGGGCCAACCCCGCGCTCGCCAGCCTGCTCGACGATGTGATCGGCACCGACTGGCGCAGCACCGGCGATCTGAGCAAACTCGCCAAGTTCGCCGACGACAAGAATGTTCTTGAGCGCCTGGCCGCCACCAAGACCGAGGCCAAGGCCATCATGCGCCAGTTCATGGCGCTCGAACAGGGCGTGACGATCCCATCCAACGCCATCATCGATGTTCAGGTCAAGCGTATCCACGAGTACAAGCGCCAGCAGATGCTCGCGCTCTACATAATCTGGAAGTATCTCGACATCAAGAACGGCAATAAGCCTAAGCACCCCGTCACCATCATCTTTGGCGGCAAGGCGGCCCCTGCCTACACTATCGCGCAGGACATCATCCATCTGATCTTGACGCTGTCGCAGTGGATTGCAAACGACCCCGACGTGGCTCCCTACCTGCAGGTTGTCATGATCGAGAACTACAACGTCACCGCCGCCGAGCGCGTGATCCCCGCCGCCGACATCTCCGAGCAGATCAGCCTGGCCTCCAAGGAGGCGAGCGGCACCTCCAACATGAAGTTCATGCTCAACGGCGCCCTAACCCTGTGCACGCTCGACGGCGCCAACGTGGAGATTGCCGAGCTCGTGGGCGACGAGAACATCTATACCTTTGGTGCCTCGTCCAAACAGGTCGAGCAGCTCTACGCCGACGGCAGCTATAACGCCAGCGCACTCTACCGCAAGCCCGGTATCAAGCTGCTGGTGGACTTTATCACCAACCCCGCCTTTATGGCGACCGGCAACGCCGAGCGCCTGCAGCGCCTGCACGACGACATTAAGGGCAAGGACTGGTTTATGGCCCTGCTCGACATTGAGGAGTACATCCAGACCAAGGAGCGCGTACTGGCCGACTACGAGGACCAGGACGCCTGGATGCGCAAGGCGCTCATCAATATCGCCAACGCTGGCACCTTCTCGTCCGACCGCACCATCTCCCAGTACAACGACGAGATCTGGCACCTGAACTAATTTCGCTTCCCTTACCCATCCTCTTGAGAAACGGAGTCGTGGCAACACGGCTCCGTTTTTTGTGCCCACACGTTACCCTGTGACCCGACTCGGCCAAACAATCTCGATCCATAACAACTACTCAACCAAAACGGTCCCAGCTGTTACAGATTGAGACATACCGGCCCCTCCCCTTGGGTTTATCTCAATCTGTAACATCTAGCAGCTGAAATTCACCTTTGGTGTTACAGATTTAGATGAAATGGTTAGCTCAGCGGAACCGTCTCGATCTGTAACATCTAACGTCCGAAATCGGCCCTATCCGTTACAGATCGAGACAAACGACCGGTCAGACAGTCCCAACACAAAGAAAGGCTCCCCTCTCGCCCAGTGGACGGGAGGGGAGCCTTATATGTGACCGCGGCAAAAGGATGGCAAAGCCGCAGTCGCCCAAAGGAAGGGCCTGGTTGCACCGGGCCTAGATAAGGTTCTTGCCAGAGACCTTATCGAAGAGGTGGGTCGCGTTCTTCTCAAACTTGAACCAGATGGGGTCGCCCGCCTTGAGCGCGCCCTTGGCCTCGAGGTCGACGACGGGAATGATCAGGACAAACTGGCCGTCGGGAGCAGTCACGTGGACATGCTCGGTCGAGCCCATGAGCTCGGTCACCTCGACGGTGCCCTGGAGCGCACCCTCCTCGTCCTTGTCGGCAAGCAGGATCTGCTCGGGACGCACGCCGGCCGTGATCTCCTTCACGTCGCCGCCGTCCCAGTTGAGAGCAAGCTGAGCGCAGGTCTCGGGGGCGAGCGCCACGTTCATATCCTCGGTCTTGACCGTAAAGCCGTTGCCCGAGCGCACCAGCTGGGCATCGAAGAAGTTCATCTGCGGCACGCCGATAAAGCCGGCGACGAAGATGTTCGCGGGATGGTTGAAGACCTCCTGCGGGGTGGCGATCTGCTGGACGACGCCGTCCTTCATGACCACGATGCGATCGCCGAGGGTCATAGCCTCGGTCTGGTCGTGGGTAACGTAGATGAAGGTGCCCTTGATCTCGTGACGCAGCTTAATGAGCTCGGCGCGCATCTGGTTACGCAGCTTGGCATCCAGGTTGGACAGGGGCTCGTCCATCAGGAAGACCTTGGGGTCACGCACGATGGCGCGGCCGATGGCGACACGCTGACGCTGGCCGCCGGAGAGTGCCTTGGGCTTACGGTCAAGGTACTCGGTAATACCCAGGATCTCGGCAGCGGAGCGAACCTTGCGGTCGATCTCGTCCTTGGGGACCTTCTTGAGCTCAAGCGTAAACGCCATGTTCTCGTACACCGTCATATTGGGGTACAGAGCATAGCTCTGGAACACCATGGCGATATCGCGGTCCTTGGGCGCCACGTCGTTGACGCGCTTGCCGTCGATGAGCACGTCGCCCGAAGTGATGTCCTCCAGGCCAGCGACCATGCGCATCGTCGTGGACTTACCGCAGCCAGAGGGGCCAACGAGGACGATGAACTCCTGGTCGTGAACGGTGAGGTTGAAGTCCTCTACAGCGAGCACACCGTCCTCGGTAACCTTGAGGTTGTGCTTCTTCTCCTCGGTCTTCTTCTTTTTGCCAAAGAAGCCCTTCTTTTTGGACTCGTTGTTGGGATACACCTTCTGAACATGTTTGAGAACGATCTCGGCCATGTCTCTACCTTTCGATACGCGGCGCCACGCTGTGGGGCGCCGCAGAAACTTGCAAAACAGTTACGGCATCAGCCCTTGACGGCACCTGCCACCACACCGTCGATGATGTACTTCTGGCAGAAGATGTACATGATGACGATGGGGACAACGACCATCATGATGCAGGCCATCATGGGGCCGAGCTCGACGTGGCCATAGCCGCCACGGAAGTACTGGATCAAGATAGGAATGGTCTTGTACTTGGTGGAGTCGAGCGTAAGGTAGGGCAGCAGGTAGTCGTTCCAGACCCACATGGTCTCGAGGATGCCGACCGAAAGATAGGTGGGCTTCATGATGGGAAGGACGATCTTAAAGAACACCTGAACCGGGTTGCAGCCGTCGATCATGGCCGCTTCCTCAATCTCGAGCGGGATGTTCTTGACGAAGCCGGCGAACATAAAGACCGCGAGGCCCGCGCCAAAACCAAGGTAGATGAAGCAGATGTTAAACGGCGTGTTAAAGCCGATGCGGTCCGCGAGGTTGGACAGCGTGAACATGAGCATCTGGAACGGTACGACCATCGAGAAGACGAACAGGTAATAGAAGAAGTTCGAGATCTTGCTGTTGACGCGCACCACGTACCAAGCGCACATGGAGCAGCACACCAGAATCAGCACGACCGACGTGACCGTGATGATAAGAGAGCACATAAACGCCGAGGCAAAGCCCTGCTCGTTCAGAGCGTGCACGTAGTTTGCGAGGCCGTTGAACGTCTCGGGCGTGAGCAGATCGAACGCCGTGGTGGTGCTGATTGCGGTCGCTTTCTTAAAGGAATTGAGCGCAATCATGAACACGGGGTAGATCCATGCGAGCGACAGGATCGTAAAGAAGATCGAGAGCGCGCGGTTAATAGCCTTATCGCGTTTCATTACTGCTGCACCTCCTTGGACCTCGTGGCCTTAAGCTGGATCATAGAAATAGCGACAACCAGGATGCAGAAGATAACTGCCTTGGCCTGACCGATGCCCTGCCATGCGATGCCAGCACGCGAATAGAACGTGTTGTAGATGTTCAGGGCGAGCATCTCGGTAGAGTGCGCCGGGGCACCACCGGTAAGGGCGAGGTTCTGGTCGAACAGCTTAAAGCCGTTGGTGATGGACAGGAACAGGCAGATGGTGATGGTCGGCATCAGGTTGGGGATCTTAACCTTCCAAAACGTCTGCCATGCCGTAGCGCCGTCGACCTTGGCGGCCTCGATGTAATCAGACGGAATGGACTGCAGACCGGCGATGTAGATGATCATCATGTAGCCGACCTGTTGCCACAGGGTCAGGATGATAAGGCCCCAGAAGCCAGCGGCGGAGTTGAGGGCGATAAGCTGGGCACCCACGTTGGAGAGCAGGCAGTTGATCAGAATCTGCCAAATGTAACCCAGTACAATGCCGCCAATCAGGTTAGGCATAAAGAAAATCGTACGGAAGATGTTGGTGCCCTTGAGCGCCTTGCGAGTGAGCGCCTGCGCAATGGCCAGCGCGATCACGTTGATGAGCACCGTCGACAGGAAGGCAAACGCCACGGTAAAGAAGAACGACGTGGAGAACTGCGGGTCGGTCAGTGCGCGCACGTAGTTCTCGATACCGACAAAGTGCGCGTTATTGATGGTAATAAACTGGCAGAACGAGAGATAGAAACCCTGGATAAAGGGAATCACGAACCCGATCATAAACGCCAGGCACGTGGGCAGCATAAAGAGCGGCCACCAGCGTTTGAGTGCTTTGCCCATAGAAGGGTCCTTTCAATATGCAGGGGGCGGGCAAACCTACGTCTGCCCGCCCCCTGTCGCTAATCAGATAGCTTGGGCAGCAACTGCTTACTCGGAAGCAGCCTTCTCGGTCTTCCAGCCATCGACGAAGGCGTTCTTGACGCCGTCCCACTTGGTGTTGTCGGCAGCATAAGCGATGAGAGCCTGCTTGAGGTTCTTCTTCCACTCCTCAGAGGGGATGTAAACGAAGTCCCAAGCAACGGTCTTCTTGCCGTCCTTGGCCATAGCAACGGCCTGCTGCGAGAAGACGTTGGTGGTCTCCTTAGCGCTCTTGAACGGGGCGGTCAGACCCATCTTGTCAGCGATGATGCTGGTGGCGGTGTCAGAAGTGACGCACCAATACATGAAGTCCTCGGTGGCCTTCTGGGCATCCTCGGAAGCCTGGGAGCTGACGCACCAGTAGTTCTCGCCGCCGGAGCACAGGCCCTGGTTCTCCTCGCCGTCGACGCCGATGTAGATCGGCAGCATGCCGAGCTGGTCGTCGGTCATACCGGCCTTGGTGAGGTCGGCGTAGGCCCAAGAGCCGTTCTGGTAGAAAACGGCCTTACCGGTTGCGAACTCGTTGGTGGCGTCGTCACCGGTCTTGGAGGCAAGCTGCGAAGGATCGCAGGTGGAGTCGGTGATATACAGGTCGAAGATCTGCTTAAAGTTGTCGAGATACTCGCCCTTGATCTCGTCGTCCTCCTGGTTGTGCTCCTTCTCGAACTCGTAGTAGAGCGGGAGGTTGGCGAGGTGGGTGGTGTAGCGCCAGCTGGAGGAGTCATCCATGCCGGCGGAAGTGAAGGCACCGTCAACGCCGAGCTCGTCCTTGCGGGCCTGGATGTCATCGGCGCAAGCCTTCAGCTTGTCGAAGGAGTTGATGTCCTCGGCCTTGTAGCCGGCCTTCTCGAGGAGCTCCTTGTTGTAGATGATGCCGTAGCTCTCCTGAACCCAGTCGATACCCAGATCCTTGCCGTCGGACTGCAGCGCCAGGGAGTCGTCGATGAGCTCGCCGCGGAGCTTGGTGTCGGAAAGATCGGCGCAGTAGTCCTTCCAGTTCTTAAGGCCGGTGGGGCCGTTGACCTGGAACAGCGTCGGAGCGGAGCTCTTGGACATCTCGGACTTGAGCTTCTCCTCGTAGGTGTTGGAGGCGGCGGTCACGATCTTGACCTCGACGCCCTTCTCCTTCTTGTACGCCTTGGCGATCTCCTTCCACTCCTTGTCGACCTCGGGCTTGAACTGGAGGAAGTAGACCTCGGCAGCGTCACCAGAAGCAGAGGAGCCAGAGCCGGCAGAACCACCGCAGCCCACGAGGCCCAGACCAAGAACCGCAGCCGCGGAACCAGCAAAGCCCAGGAACTGCCTTCTGCTCATTTCGTTCTTCATTACAATCCACCCTTTCACACCGTGGCGGCACCCTTTGCCGCCGCCTTCGGAGATTGGCTCGGGGACTTTGCCCCTTTTGCTGACTTGTACAATACGCTATTTGGCTAGTTGTTTGAACAAGTATTACTAGAGCGGTAGAAAAACTTCGGTGAACGGTAATTTCGACTTGATACTTGACAAGTTTTGTATAAACAATTATTTGTTATCGAATGCAGAGAAAACGCCCGATCAAGCCGGTGCATCGTCGGTTTGACCGGGCGTTTTCGCTTTGAGGGCATGAGTCTCGTCAGGCTGCGAGCTAGCCGGCTATCGCTTGGAATTGACGCGGTAATGGAAGATCTCGGGGTGTGTGCGGGCATGCGTGACCTCGAACAAGATGCCGTCCGAGGTGTACGACTGGCTCTCCATAACGGCGACGCAGTTGTACTTGCCAAGGTCCAGATAGCTGCAGTCCTCATCGTTGGCGAGCTCGACACTCACCGTACGGCGGCTCGCCATCACTTTGATGCCGCGCTTGTGCTCCAGATAGCCGTAGATAGAATCCGCCGCGATCTCGGGGGTCAGGCCCTTGGCGATCGACGCCAAAAAGTAGCCGTGGTCCACTTGGCGCGCGCTGCCGTTGAGGCTTCGGACACGCACGACGCGAATCAGCTCCTCGCCCACCTTAAAGCCCAGGCGACGAGAGAGTTGCTCAGTGCAAATCAAATGTTCAAAAGACTTGACCTCGGTCGATGCGACGGCATTGTTGCGTTTTGCGAACTCGCCAAACGACTCAACCTCTTCGAGTGCGCCCAGCATATCGGTTTCGCCCTTAAGCCAAATAACGCGCACGCCCTTGCCGTGTATAGGCTGCACAAACATCTGGTCGGCCAGCATGCTCAAGGCGCGTCGAACGGTATTGCGCGTGCAGCCAAACTCCGCGGTCAGCTCGGCTTCGGTTGGCAGCATCTCCTGAAACGCATAGGTCCCGTTGATGATGCGCGAACGGATCTCGCGGTAGATTCCTTCGTAAATCGCTTTTGGCATGATTTCACCTCTAATGAATATGTATGGCTAGGCACGATAGCATTTCTTAAAGTTGTTTAAACCGATTATCGGTAAAGCACGGATTATTTACCGTCGACGGTTCCCCCGAAACCCAAATCGGACCGAATCAAAACCGTCAATGCGGCAAGCAGCCAGTCCTCTACAATGAGTTCATTGTTTAAACGTTCTTGCTCGCACAGCATGTTGCATCCGAAAGGCATATTATGCTGCAGAAAATCCAACGTTTTGGCGGAGCCATGTTCGCGCCCGCCATGCTGTTTTCTATATCAGGCCTCATGGTCGGCATCTCCGCCCTCGCAACGACCGTGGATATCGTCGGCGACCTCGCCGTATACGGAACCCCCTGGTACGTTTTCTGGACTATCATTCAGCGCGGCTCGTGGACGGTCTTTAAGCGCCTTCCACTCCTTTTTGCCGTAGCGCTGCCCATCGGCCTTGCCCAAAAGCAACCGGCACGCTGCTGCCTCGAGGCGCTCGTAGCCTATTTTGCCTACTGTTTCTTTTTGAGCGAGATCATTAAGCTGAGCGGCGACAACCTTGGACTTAAGTACCCGTCGTCTTTAACCCCCGCCAGCGGCATCACCGTCATCGACGGCATCAAGACGCTCGACACCGGCATTATCGGCCCGCTGGCGGTGTCGGCAACCGTCGTTGCCATCCATGACCGCTTCTACGATGCCAAGGTTCCCGATTGGCTCGGCACGTTCTCGGGTTCCTCGCTCGTCTACCTCATCAGCTTTTTTGCCGTGTTTGCCCTTGCCGCCATCTCGGCCGCCATCGTGCCCTTCGCATACGCTGTGACCGAAACGCTGCGCCACGCACTTGCGGGCGTCGGCCCCTTCGGCGTGGGCATCTTTGTGTTTTTGGAGCGAGCGCTCGAGCCCATGGGGCTGCACCATCTGCTCTATATGCCCATCTATTACGACAATCTGGTCATTCACGACGGTATTTACGCCACGTGGACCAACCTGCTCCCCATTCTCTCCCATAGCACGCGCCCTTTAAATGAACTTGCGCCCTGGGCAGGTTTTACCGCCACCGGCTGGGGCAAGCTCTTTGGCCTTCCCGCCATCGCGGCAGCATTCTATTTCACCGCCAAACCCGAACGCCGCGCCGGCCTTAAAGTCATCCTTTTGCCCGCCATCGTCGCCTCGGTAGTCTGCGGCGTCACCGAGCCGCTCGAGTTTCTCTTTATGTTCACCTATCCCGGACTCTTTTTGCTCTACGCCGTCCTGTCCTCCTGCCTTGCCATGACCATGAACTTCTTTGGCATCGTCGGCATCTTCTCGGGCGGTCTCATGGAAATGACGGCCTTCAACTTCATCCCACTCATGCGAATGCATGCCGGCTCCTACCTTTTGGCGCTCGGTATCGGTCTTGCCTTTAGCCTCATCTTTTTTGTTAGTTTTCGAGCACTCATCTTGGTCTATGACCTTAAGACGCCGGGCCGCGAGGATCATGCCTCCAATCGCGCGGCAATCGATCGTTTAACGGGAAGCGGCTTTGCCAAAGAGCAAACTCCCAATGGCGAGGTCAGTATTCAATCCGATCAAGATCACGTCCTCGCTGAGCGGGTAATTCAGCTTTTAGGTGGCGTTGGCAATATCGTGGGCGCAACCAACTGCGCCACGCGCCTGCGCGTCGAGGTCGCAGACCCTTCCATCGTTGCAGATAATGCGTCGTTTGTCGCGGTGGGCGCCAAGGGCCTCATCATTACGGGCAAGACCGCCCAGGTGATTATTGGCATCTCCGTTCCCCGCGTTAAAGAGCATTTTGACCAGATCATGGGCCTCGAGCCGGGATTTGTGCCCACCACCTCGGCCTCCCCTGCCGCCAGCGCAGCCCATAAGCGCGGCGATATCTGCTTCTTCGATATCGACGGAACACTCGCCTGGCAAGACCCTCGAGTGGCACAAGAGCTTCCCGAGAGCGAGCGAGACCTCTCCCCCTATCCCAATGAAGCGGTCTCGCAAGCCATCCGTGATTTTGTCGCCAAGGGCAATATGGCGTTTATCTGCACAGGGCGCACGCTGAGCTGCATCCATCCAAAGCTGCTCGAGCTGCCCTGGACCGGCATCGTCTGCCTCGCGGGTGGCTATGTCGAACTTGAGGGACACGTGATTCGCGATTTGGCGATGACGCCCGGCATGCTGCAGCGCCTTGCTCCCATTCTTGAGCAATCGGACGAAGTGATTCGTTTTGAGGGACTCAATGGCGTCGTTCGCATGAGTGCCGATGCGCCCGACGCCCCGGGATACGCCCGCACCGTGGGCGATGCAATTACGCAGCTGCAACATTACAGCGCCTACAAGATCTTAATGTCCACGTCGCTTGCCAACCGCATCGCTCAGGATCAAGCGTTTGAGCCGCTGCTCTGCTTTAACGAGCTCGAGCTCGAAGTGACCGAGATTTCGCCTCGCGAATGCACCAAGCGCGAGGGTATCCAGTCCGTACTCGACGCCCTCGATCCCCACCACGGAACCGTATACGGCATCGGCGACGCCAGCAATGACGTCTCGCTGATGAACGCCGTCGACGTTGGCATCGCCATGGGCAACGCACCGGACTTCCTCAAGGAAAAGGCCGACTATGTCACCGACAGCATCGACCACGACGGCGTCGTCACCGCGCTCGAACACTTTGGGCTTATCTAGCCAAGCCCCTACCGCACTTGCGGCCGCATGGACCAATCGTCTTCAACCGCCGCGCTCGACGCCCTAATGTGGCAATATGTTGTCTGCATAATGCAACGATGCAACCTATCAAAGAATGCGAGAACCCGTGTCCAGTCCGTTTACCAGCTTTTTAGCCCAGCACTTTGACCAGATTAACGACTATCTGGCCACGTTCTTTGACGGACAGGCGACTTCCGCCGATATCGAGCGCTACCTGTATACCCCGCTCTCGGCATTTACGGCAAACGCTGGCAAGCGCCACCGCCCGCTCATCTGCATGCTCGCCGCCACTGCGGTAGGCGGCAGCTTTGAGAGCGCCCGCAGCGCAGCGGCGGCCATCGAGCACTTTCAGTCGGGCGCACTCATCCACGACGACATCGCCGACAACGGGCAGATTCGTCGCGGCAAGCCCTGCATGCACCTTACCGAGGGCACCGGTCTTGCCATCAACTGCGGTGACCTGGCGCTCACCATGGTCACCAAGACGGTTCTCGACGACCCCACACTCAACGCAGACGTGAAGCTTCGCGTGCTCCACGAGCTTACCGAGATGATCGTCCGTACCATCGAGGGCCAGGCGCTCGACCTGGGCTGGGTCCGCGACGGGCGCTTTGACATTTCGGTCGACGATTATCTGGACATGGCGACGCACAAGACCGCGTACTACAGCGGAGCGACGCCGCTTGCCGCCGGAGCCATTATCGGCGGCGGCAGCGAAGAGCAGATTGAGGCACTGCGCGCCTTTGGGCTGCACACGGGCCTTGCCTTCCAGATTCAAGACGACCTGCTCAACTTGATCGGCACCAAGGAGGCCGCCAACAAGGACTTCCGCACCGATATCACCGAGGGCAAGCGCACCCTCGTTGCCGTGCATGCCCTGTCAGACGAGCGCTATCACGACGAGATCGAGGCAATCCTTTCCTCGGGCACCGAGGACCCTGCGCAGCTCGCACGCGCCGTGGAGATCTTCCAGGAGACCGGCTCCATCGATTACGCCCACACCTATGCGCTCGACCTGACCGCTAAGGCCAAGGCCGCTATCGAAGGCGTCGAGCTCGACCCGCATGCGCGCGAGCTCTTCCTCTCAATGGCAGATTTCTTTGTGGAGCGTCTTAACTAGCGGGGGTCATAAAACCTGTGGGCAGCGAGTTTGGGTACAAGTTGCTACACTATTGAGTGCATGTTTATAAATTGTCTCGCGTTGTCTATCCGACACACGCTCAAAATAGTACGAATGGTACGCCGAAAGGGGTTCGTTCATGGAACCTATTACCACGGGCATGCAGGGAGCAGCCGTCGAGGATGTTCAGTCCCGCCTTCTGCAGCTCGGCTATACAATCGATGACGCCGAGGTTGTCGACAAGCGCTTTGGCACCACCACCGAGCAGGCCGTCAGCACCTTCAGGCTCGACAGCGGCCTTGCTGCCGGTCATGCCGTCGATATCCCCTGTTGGAGCGCCCTGGTCGACGCCTCGTATAAGCTGGGCGACCGCACTCTGTATCTGCGCATGCCCAATTTCCATGGCGCCGATGTGCAGGCCCTGCAGCGCGCTCTCAACGTTTTGGGCTTTGCCTGTGGCGAAGACGACGGCTACTTTGGTCCGCATACCGAGGCCGCCCTGCAGCAGTTCCAGGAAAATGTCGGCCTGTTTGCCGACGGCATGGCCTTCCAGGACACCTACGCCTACATCAACCGCCTGCACCATGTGTGGGAGGGCAAGCCCTCGGTCACCGAAGCCGAGTCCCGCATCGGTTTTGCTCGCGCCGCCAACGTGCTCGAGCGCTTCCAGATCGCCGTTATCGGTGAGGACCCCATCGCACGCAGCGTTGCTTCGCGCATGTGGAACATCGCCACGGCAACGACCGACAACAGCGGCATGATGCTCTGCGACTCCGAGGTCCCAACCGACGTTGACCTGGTGCTCGAGATCGCAAGCGACGAGCTGCCCGCCGACGCTGCGCCACGCGCCACGATTGCCCTCGCCGAGTGCCACAACCTGGCCCAGCGCATCCGCACCGCCAATGTCGCCGCGCAGCAGAAGCCGGCTCGCATTCGCATTGAGCTCACGGGCATGACGCGCTACAACGGCACCTTCACGGCCAGCGACGCGCAGACGCTCGCCGTACGCCTACTCGACGGCGTTTGCGATGCCCTCGCAGATTAGGTAAACTAGACGAGTTGCTTTTGGGCAACACCACACATTGGGACGTAGTTCAACGGTAGAACTCCGGTTTTTGGTGCCGGCTGTTGGGGGTTCGAATCCCTCCGTCCCAGCCCCAAAGAACATAGCGCTCCAGGCTCTTATGAACCTGGAGCGCTTTTTCGTGGGCAAGCGGAGGGATTCGAACCCGCAAGGCAACACAACTTCTCGTCCAGCACGAGAAAATCTGCCTTCAAAAGACAGGCACCCCAAGCCCATTAGGACCAAGAGCGCCTTACATCTAGAAAATATCAGCCCAGTTCCGAAAAGCGAGCCGCTTGCGACAACCAAGTGCCGTGTGGCCCCGGCGGGCCGGGCATTAAGTTTGTCGCGAGTTCCGCACGCAAAGAAGGCCACTTAATGTGGCCTTCGTCTTGCGTAGGACTGTAGAGCAGCAAACTTAATGCCCGGCCCGTCGGGGCCACACGTCCCTAATTATTCAGCATGCGGTCGAAGCTTCCCGAGTCGCCATCCCGATAGTCGGCGGTCATCAGAATCTCCTGCGGAATACGCCCACCCTCGCGCAGCACGTTGCGGAACTGCACGCGCGTAACCATGGGCAGGTCTTTGATCGTGGCCGCCAGATTCTGCGGCACGCCCTGGTTGGCCGCCGCGGGCTCGCACTCGCCGCCCGCCTTCACGCGACGCTTATGCTCGGCAAGCATGGCGCGATACATTCCGGCATGCAGGCGAATCTCAACGACGTTGGCATTGCGAGCCTGCTCGACAATACGCGCGCCCTCTCGATCGATGTCGCCCACGTAGTAGACATAGCTAAAGCGATAGCCGATCTCGGCCAGATAATCATCAAGTGCATGCGAGACGCTCGCCTTGCAGCCGCCGCCAAAGATTACGCCGCCCACCTTGGTACCAAAGAGCTTGGCATGTTTGCGTCCGCGCAGGAGCTTGACGATCTCGTCATAGGTATCCAGGTTCTCGACCATAATGAACGGCTTGTCGGCGCCCAGCGTAAAGAAGCCCGTAAAGTGCACAGGACGGTTGGGAGCAACCTTAATCGCCTGCATGCTGATGCCCTTTTCGGTCATGCGCCTGATCAGACGCTCACCATGCTTGCCGTCGAAGGCCTTCTCATCGTTGAAGATCTGATAGGCGCGCTGGCGACGCGAGGCAACCGGCGTATCGGCACCGCGGTTCTGTTCAATCCATGCCTGGATAATCGCAATCTCCTCAGCGATTTTGCGATTGGACATTTCGTTGTGCTGAGCGCGCTGCGGCGTCTTTTTACCGTCCTTGCCTTCAACCTTTACAATCTGGGTCTGCTGCTCCTTGATCTTGGAGAGTGCCATAGGCGTGGGGACAACCTTGAGCAGCTGCCTGCCCAGTACGCGGGCCAGGGCAAATGCCGAGACCTCGCCGTGGACGGTCGACTCAGACCGCTGGGCCGCGTTATCAGCCGCGGCAGGCTCAGCCTGTGCACGGGGCTTACGCTTGGAATCTGCCCGGGTATTGCGTTCCTGCTTGGGCGCGGACGAGCTCTTTTGCGGACGCTCGGGCTTATCCCCCTTCGTCTGCTGGCGCTTGAGCTGCTCCACCGGGGTCTCGACCTTCTCATCTCCGTTTTGTGTCGCTGCCTTCTCGGCCACGGCCTCGGCATTTGAGCCACGACCGCCGCGGTGACGACGACGGCGGGGCTTGCCTGAGGCGCTCTCCCCCGCCTGCTTATCAGCAGTCTGTTGAGCTTTGACCTCGGTGTCAGCCGCAGGCTGTGACTCGGAAGCTTGCTGCTCGCGAGCCGCCGGCTCAACGGTTTTCTCGGTTTGTTCGGCCTTCTCGGCCTGAGCGGTCGAAGCCGGCTCGCCCTTCTCCTGACGCTTTACGGGATATGCGCGTCCCGCAAAACCGCGGCCGGGACGACACGAACCCGGAGCCCTCTTGGCAGACTCTTCAACATCGTCTGCGACCTCGGAAGGCTCTTCGACCTCATGCACGACATCCTGCTGTGCAGCCTTAAAGTGAGCACCGCGACGGCGCTTGGGCTCTTGGGCCTCCACGGGCTTTTGCTCCTTCGCGGGCTTCTGCGATTCGGCAGCGACCTCGATCTCAGCAGCCTCGGTATCGAGCTCATCCTTTTGAGCAACGGCGCGACGGAAGCGCTCCTGCTGAGCGCGGCGCTGCGCATCGCGCTTGCCGCCCCCGCCAAAGCCACCGCGTCCTGCCTTGGCCGTAAAGGCACGCACGACGTTCTCATCGAGCAACTCATCGGTATCGACATGCTCACGCGGAGCAGCTTCTTCCACAGCAGGCACGTCAGCGGAATCCTCGACGACAAAATCTTCGACGGACTCGGCAGGCTGCTCCTGGGCATCGCGGATCTCGACATTGATGGTATAGAACGCCGGGCGACCATTAATGCCGCTGCCCTCGATCTTGGTCACAATCTTTGCCGCGATGAGCTCATCGCGCATCGCCTTGGTGTCACATTCCTTATCGACGGAGCGGAAAATCTGTGCCAGCGCGCTCGACTTAATCTTGAGTGCCTTGCGGCAGAGCAGGTCGTAGGCAACCAGCTTTGCCCGCTCGGCAGAAAGCGACGTTTGTCCGCTCAGACGCTCAGCCAGAGCATCGACATTTTGTTGGTTATCGGAATATACCGTCTTGGCCACGGGGCCCCTTTCATATGCACACATATACGTCTATATGGTACAACGCGCAAGCCTATCCACGCAAAACATCTGCGAGGACGCCCTTGCATCACCCATTCTCGCAAGAAAAAAAGACCGAGTCCGCATTGTTGCGGACCCGGTCTTTCCGAGTCATATGGATGGGACGGTTAGTCCATCAAGCTGACTAGGCCTTGGCAGCCTCGGCGTCGGCAGGAGCCTCGGCGGCAGCGGCGCGGCCGTACTCGGCCTTGCCCATCTCGGACCACTCGGGCTCCTCGTCGGGCATGGAACCGGCCTCCTTGCCGAAGAACTCCTTGAGGCAGTTGACGGCAACGATGAGGCCCAGGACCATCAGCAGCACGGCGAAGACGAGCTGCAGGCCCTTGGTAGCGGCGACGGAGACGGCAGCCGTGGTGGCGGTAGCCGGGATGGTGCCGAAGAAGCCAAACTGCTGAACGGCAGTCATGCAGCCCATGGCGCTCTGGACCAGCGAGGTGAAGGTGCAGCAGAGCAGGAAGGCGACGGGCACGTAGAGCATCCAACCCTTGCGGCCAGTGCACTTGCAGAACACGGCGAGGGTGATCATGGTCATACCGCCGAGCAGCTGGTTAGAAGCACCAAAGAGCGGCCAGATGTTGGCATAGCCACCAAAGGCGAGGGCGAGGCCGGGAAGCAGGGTAACGACCGTGGCGAACCAGGGGTTGCCGAGGACCTTCATGTAGCCGGCCTTGGACTCGATGGCCAGGGCGTCGTTGGTCTGGGCAAAGAACTCGGAGAACGAGGTGCGGGCGATGCGGGCGACGGCATCGAGCGAGGTCAGGGCCAGAGCGGAGACGTTCATGGTCATGAAGACGGTTGCAAGCGTGCCGTTAACACCGAAGGCCTGCATACCGCGGGAGATGCCAGCGGCGAAGATCTGGAACGGGGTGGAAGCGACACCGGCATTGAGGGCACCAGTACCGGCGGTGTTCATGTCGGAGAACATGATGCCGGCGACGATGATGGCAAGGATGCCGACGAAGGACTCGACGATCATGGCGCCATAACCGACCTTGACGGCGTCCTGCTCCTTCTCGACCTGCTTGGAGGAGGTACCGGAAGAAACGAGGCTGTGGAAACCGGAGAGAGCACCGCAGGCAACGGAGACAAACAGGACCGGGAACATCATACCCGAGGCATTGCTAAAGCCGGTAAAGACCGGAGCGGTGATGGTGGCCTGGCCGTTAACGCCCAGGACGACGATGCCGAGGACGGCGCAGACGATCATGACGATCATCATGATGGAAGTGAGGTAGTCGCGAGGGGTCTTGAGCATCTGGATGGGCATGGCGCCGGCAAAGACCAGGTAGACCATGACGACGGCAAACCACTGGAACTTGTCCAGATAGACCGGGAACTGCATGCCGACGGCGAACATGAGGACCATGAGCACCACGCCGGTGACGAACTCGGCAGCACCGGTGAGGTTGAACTTCTTCTGTGCCCAACCAAAGGCGATAGCGACGAAGGTGAACAGGATGGAGATGGTGCCAGCGCAGCCGGCGGCATAGGACTTGGTGAAGTCGATGGCACCGGTAGCAGCGCCAGAAGCGTCAACGACCGAGGTGAACATGAACGTCTTGCAGACCATGTCGGTGAAAGCGGCGATGACGATGATGCAGAACAGCCAGCAGAACAGCAGGAACAGGCGACGGCCGGTCTTGCCGATGTACTTCTCGATGAGCTGAGCCAGCGACTTGCCGTTGTTCTTCATCGAAGCGTACAGGGCGCCGAAGTCGTGGACGGCGCCGAAGAAGATACCGCCGACGAGGACCCAGAGCACGACGGGCAGCCAGCCAAAGGCCATGGCGACGATCGTACCCGTAACAGGGCCAGCACCGCAGATCGAGCTGAACTGATGCGAGAACGCAGTGAAGGCGGAAACAGGCGAGAAGCTCTTGCCGTCCTTCATGCGCTTGGCCGGCGTGAGGGCCTTTTTGTCAACGCCCCACTTGTTGGCCAGCCAGCGGCCGTAGCCCAGATAGCCGCAGGCGAGCACCGCCGCGGCCACAACCATGAGCAAAACTCCGTTCATTACATTTCCTCCTCTAAAAAGAACTTCCCAGACATAAAAAATGAGGGCCGTCGGTTGCGCTCGACGGCCCTCATCTTCATCAGCCGCCCGTTATCGTACGGGCTAGCTGTATGTGCTAACCCGCATCAGATAATTACTACGCTGATAATGTTTAGCTGATGCGTGAACATGTCTAAGAAATCCTCTTCAATCATGATGCGAACGATCCGTGCGGTTCACATCCCCCAGTGGATGAAACGCAGTATGAAACTTTAGTTACCTAAAGTCAACGCAAATTTGTAATGGATTTTCAACTTTTTTGAATTTCTCGTTATAAAATGCCACTGACCTCGGACTTTACCCGACAAAAGTTTTTGCATGAGAGATGCCCCTCGGGAGCCGCGGGAGCTCCCATCCCAAATGCGGAGCAAAGCTCCGCACACCATCTTTTTCTTTCAGCTAAAGCACGCCGGAAATTCGACGCAGCTGGCTAACCTTGCCGGACGTTGTCGACGCCAAACCAGCTCAGAAGCTATATCGATACAGAAAGGTCCCCGGACGGAGGGGCCGGATATAAGGTTTATCGCGAGTTCCGCACGCAAAGAAGGCCACTTAATGTGGCCTTCGTCTTGCGCAGGACTGTAGAGCAGGAAACCTTATATCCGGCCCCTCCGTCCGGGAACCGCGCCGCACCAGCTACAGCGTCATGTTTGGATCGGCGTCGGCGTCGAACGGCGAGATTTCTCCTCGGTCGAATTTACGTCGGGCAACCTCTGCGATCATGGCTGCGTTATCGGTGCACGCCGAAAGCGGTGGCACCGTTACGCGGATCCCCTGACGCCCAAGCTTCTTGATCATCATCTCGCGCAGATGCGGATTAGCCGAGACACCACCGCCGATGCAATACTCCTTGCACCCGGTGGCGTGCAGGGCGTTTTTGGCCTTTTTGTACTGCACGTCAAAGACCGCCGCCTCAAACGAGGCCGCTAGGTCGGGCAGGTGAATCGTGCGCCCGGCCTTGGTCTCCTGTTCAATGTAGAGCGTCACGGCCGTTTTAAGACCCGAAAGCGAGAAACGATAGTCTCCCCTGCTGTTAAGCGCGCGAGGAAAATCGATCGCGCGGGGGTTGCCCGTCTCGGCCAGCTTGGAGATGATGGGGCCACCGGGATAGCCCAGACCCAACGCCTTGGCTACCTTGTCGAAGGCCTCGCCCACAGCATCGTCGAGTGTCTCACCAAGTACCTCGTAGTCGCCCCATGCTTTCACGTGCACGAGCATGGTATGACCGCCCGAGACGAGCGTGAAGATAAACGGCGGCCTGAGATCGGGCTGCGCCAGCAGGTTGGCGAACAGATGGCCCTCCAGATGGTTGACGCACACGAGCGGCTTGCCGGCGGCATAGGCAAAGCCCTTGGCGAAGGCGACGCCCACTACCAGAGCACCCACCAGGCCCGGACCCTGTGTCACGCCAACAGCGGCGAGTTCGCTCGGCGCGATGGCTCCGCCCTCAAGACCAAGCGATGCCGCGGCATCCTCGAGCGCCGCATCCACGACACTCACAATCACCTCAACGTGTTTGCGCGAGGCGATCTCGGGCACCACGCCGCCAAAGCGGGCGTGAAAATCAATCTGTGTCGACACCTGGTTGGCCAGCATATTGCCATCCGCATCGATAATCGCCACGGCCGTCTCGTCGCAGGAGCTCTCGATAGCGAGCACTAGGCGGCGGCGCTCAATTTCGGCACGCTCCCCCTCGGAGCGCCCAGGCGCAGGCAGCGGCCATACGCGCTGCTCTGCCGCCGTCGGCTCGGGCGAAGCATTGTCGACCGGAAGCACCAGGGGCAGCGGAGCCGTCATGACGATGGCGTCCTTGCCGGCACCATAATAGCCGCGGCGACGGCCAGCCTCGGTAAAGCCCAGAGCGTTATAAAGCGCGGTCGCTCCCTCGTTACCGTCCTCGACCTCGAGCGAAGCCGTAGTGCAGCCGAGCATCTGGGCATCATAGCTCACGTGCGACAGCAGCTTGCGGGCAATGCCCTCACGGCGATGTGCCGGGTCGACGGCGACATCCAGAATCTGCACATCACCGTCCACGACCATACCGCCGGCAAGGCCCAGCAGCTTGCCGTCGTCGTGTGCCACCCACCAACTACGCGGCGCAGCGACATCCTCGCCCAGTTCGGACAGGAACATGCCCGGCGTCCATGCCTCGTGTCCGGCACCTTCAAAGCAGGCAGCCTCCAGCGCGCTCGCGCCCTCGGCATCCGCCGCGCCCATGGGACGGAACTGCAGATGACGACCGGCGAGCTCATCGGCAACACCCGTAATTTCGCTCTGCGCACTCTCGGCAAGACCAAGACGCTTGCGCTCGTTTTCCTCGGCATCCGAAAGGCGCGTGTAAATCGGCAGGACGCGGGCCGGATCGCCGTCACCCGCAGCGTGCGCGAGCAGCAAGCCCTCGCCCGAAGGCCACCACAGGTCGCGCTCCACGCAGCGGGCGGCCTCGTCCTCACCCAGCAGCTTGCCATAGCGCACGAGACCGTCACCGGTCAGCTGAACCTGGTCCCAGTCCGCTGCTTGGCGCCACTCATCGAGCGCCACCGCGGCCTTGACCACGTGCTCGCGCTCAAATTGACGCTCGGGACCCTCATCGACCAGCATATACAGCGCCGGATATACCTCACCGCGCATAGCATCGGCCAAGATACCAAGCCTGCCGCGCACACCAGCCTTCCACGCCGTCCAAGCGCAAGCGTCGAGCGTCGACACGCCCAGCAGCGGAACATTGGCACCACGCGCGAGGCCCTTGGCAGTGGAGATGCCGATGCGCACACCCGTAAACGACCCCGGGCCGCGGCCGACCACGTAGCAACCAACATCGCTGCGATCCAGACCGGCTTGAGCCAGCACGCCATCAACGGTATTCACGAGCTCAACGTTGGCGTGACGGCGACACATGTGGTCGCCACTCACGAGCTTCGTCTCGCCCGTCTGCCCATCAATCCAGCTTGCCGCGCAGGCAAGCATGTCGGTCGAGGTATCGAGCGCCACCACCAGCGCGTTGTCGTTATGCAAGCTCATCTTGTACAGCCTTATCAATCAAATGGGAAAGCTCCATTGCGCGGTCACCGTGCGCCTCAAGCGTTATCGTTCGCACATCGCTGTCGCCCTCATCACGCCTGAGCGTCACCGAAAGATACTCATCCGTCAGCTCGTCCTGGAATTGTTCGCCCCATTCCAGCAGGCAAGCACCCTCATAGCCCAGCACATCGAAAATGCCCGTATCCTCGAGCTCGTAGGCATGCTCCAGGCGGTATAGATCAAAGTGAAACAGTGGAATACGACCTTGATCGTGAACGGCCATGAGCGCAAACGTAGGACTCGTAACCATATGCCCATCGCCCAGCCCGCGCGAGACGCCCTTGGTAAAGTGAGTTTTGCCCACTCCCAGGCCACCGGTCAGGATGAGCACATCTCCGTCCTCAAGGCACGGTGCAATTAGCTCGCCAAAGTACTCCGTATCGGCAGCGCAAGTCGTTTTGTAAGTACCTACCCCCAGGCGCTCCAGGGACATATATGCTCCTTATTATTCCGAGGCGTCCTCTGGTGCGGGATGTCGCCCCAGATAGTCGCCCAGCATCTTAAAGTCTTCCTCCAGCAGCTCCTGCCACGCTGGATTGCGTAGCGCTGCTGCCGGATGGAAAGTGGGCATCACCACAAAGTGCCCCATCTGATGGAACCTGCCGCGCAGCTTGGTAATGCCGATCTCGGTCTTGAGCACAAAGTGCGTTGCGGGGTTGCCGAGCGTCACGATGATATCGGGCCAGATGCTTCGAATCTGCTCGCGCAAAAACGGTGAGCAAGCCAGCACTTCCTCGGGGCGCGGATTGCGGTTTCCCGGCGGGCGGCACTTAAGCACGTTGGCAATGTAGACGTCTTCGCGTTTGAGCCCCGCCAGCGGCAAAATGCCGTTGAGGTCCTCGCCTGCCGCCCCCACAAAGGGCTCGCCCTGCAAATCCTCATTACGGCCCGGCGCCTCGCCAATAAACATCACGCGAGCGCGGGGGTTTCCCACGCCAAACACGATGTTGTGACGCGACTGGTAAAGCTGGCAAAGGTGACAATCGCCCAGAACGGCCTCGATCTCCTCGAGTGCGACCTCACGCGGCGCCTGATGGCTATGGCCGGGAATGTGCATGACGCCCATAGCGACTCCTACACGTAGACCTTGTCGAGACGCATACCAAAGCCGCAAGCGACCTCGTAGTTAATCGTGCCGCGTAGGCGCGCCATCTCGTCCATGGTAATCTCGGCATCTCCATCGCGGCCGACAATGATCATCTCGTCACCATACTCGGCCTCGGGAATCTCATGCGCCGGGTTGGACTGAATGGCGACCATAAACTGGTCCATGCAGATATTGCCCACCTGACGCACACGCTCGCCGCGATACAGCACGTCCATACGATTGGAAAGCGTACGCGAAAGGCCATCGGCATAACCGATCGGAAGGGTGCAGATCTGAACGCGCGTGCGCGGTACGCGGTAGGTAAAGCCGTAGCCCACGCCCTCGCCCATCGCAGGATGCGCCACGCGCGTCACACGCGCGTGGACGCTCATGACGGGATCAAGCTGCATCACGCGACCACTCAGCTCACATGGCTGCATGCCATACAAGCCGACGCCGGCGCGAATCATATCAAAATGCATCGAGGGGTCGAGCATCGAGGACGGCGTGTTGGCGCAGTGCACGATACCGCACTCAAAGCCCGCATCCTTAATGGCCTGAACGGCCTCGGTAAAGCGCTGACACTGCAGTTTGTAGTCCCAGCCCGAAGGTTCATCGGCCGTGGCGAAGTGCGTAAATACGCCGTCGCACTGAATACCGCGATGGAAATTAATACCGCGGACAAAGTCGAGCACCTGCGTGTAATGTACGCCAATGCGGTTCATGCCCGTCTCGATGGCGAGATGATACTTGCCCACCTTGCCCGCCGCGACGGCACATTCGCCATACGCAAGAGCAAAGTCAGACGTATAGACCGAGGGCATGATATCAAACTCGAGCAACGTCGGAATAGCCTCGATAGGCGGCTCGCTTAGGATGAGGACGGGTTTCGTAATCCCGCCCTGTCGGAGCTCAACGCCCTCGTTAACCGTCGCCACGGCAAACATGTCGGCACCGGCCGAATACATGATCTTGGCGCACTCAACAGCTCCATGACCATAAGCATCGGCCTTGACCACGCAGCACAGGCGCTGACGTGGATTCAGCAAGTTCTTATAGGCCCTCGTGTTGCGACGGAGCGCCCCGCGGTCGATCTCGACCCAGGACCAGCGCGTCAAATCGGCTTTATTCATGATTAGTCATCCGACCCTTCGTCCATGATTCCCAGATCTTCGAGCGCATCCTTTGCCGCCAGCTCCATGGCAGGACCGATCAAGTCGATAAGATCGGTCGCGATAACGCTCTTCTCACCATACTCCGTCGCCGCGGCAAAACCGGCGTAGCTGTGAAGTGCGACGGCGTACGAATACAGCAGCTCCCAACGATCCATCTCGTCGCGCATGGTGGCAAGCGTGCCGGCCAAAATACCCGCGAGAACATCACCAGAACCGGCAGTTGCCAGAGAAGCCGGACCCGAGAGTGGCAGCAGCACGCGCTCAACGCCACAGATAGCCGTCGTCGGCCCCTTGGCTATGACCACCAGATTGTCGGAGCCTGCAGCCCAGACAACCTTCTGCGCAGCTGCAATCGCGGTACCAAGGTCGTTCACCTCGTCACCGGCAACCAGACGCGAAAGCTCACGATAGTGCGGCGTCATAACCAACGGCTGCTCACGACGATACATCTCGGGGTTACTATCAATACCGTCAATGGCAATCTTAGCAAGGCAGTTGAGTGCATCGGCGTCCAAAATTAGCGGTACATCAAGCTCGAGCAAGCCCGAAACCACCTGCATAGCGCCAGCAGACGTCGTCATACCGGGACCGCACAGTACGCAGCTGTACTTCTTTGCGATCTCGCACACCGTCATGCGCGCAGCGGCGCCAAAGGAGCCGCGGGAATCAGACGGAATAGCAAAGACGGGAATCGAAGGAAGTGCCATGCGAATAAGATTGGCGCAGGCGTCAGGAGCCGCGACCGCCACGTAACCAGCACCCGCGCGAGCTGCAGACTTGGCCGCCATAATGGCAGCACCAGGATATTGCGCCGATCCGGCGACAATAAGCACGGAGCCACGGGAATACTTATCGATATTCGATGGTAGCGGAGCAAAGTAATCAACTAAGTCACCGGGCTCGACAATCTCGGCGGCGTGGTCAACATCATCGATGACTTCGTCAAGACGGTCGTAAAGATTGCCGCAGATCAAATCGCCAGCATACTCAGGGCCATCAGCGCTATACAGACCAATCTTGGGCGCAATCATCGTCACCGTGCGCTCGGCACGAATGCAGTCGTCATCAACAACGCCCGTCTCGGCATTCAGGCCCGAGGGGACATCAATGGATACGACACAATCGGCGCATTCATTGACCGTAGGAATCCAAATGGAGAACGGCGCACGCAGATTCCCGTGGAAACCGGTACCAAAAATGGCATCGACAACAACATCCGCCTTATCGATCAAAACCTCGAGTTCGTCACGCGAGGGACCGACGCAAACGTGCACATCGCGGCCGGCAGTTCGACGAGCAACATGACGTGCCAAAGCAGCAGGAATCTCATCCGGCTCAACCGGAGAAACGATATCCACGTCCACACCCTTGTGGCTCAGGATATCGGCGGCAACCCAACCGTCGCCGCCATTATTACCAAAACCGACCAGAACGAGAACCCGATCGGGATTGAGCTTCAAGACCTCGTTGGCGGCAAACTCACCCGCTAGCTCCATAAGCTCGGCCTTCGAAGTCCCTTCGCGTTCGATGATATCCTCGAGACGAACGACTTCTTCGGTACTCAAAACCGGTTTCATCTATGCTCCTAGCGTATCTTGCGAAGCATCGCCCAAGTGCTCCGTCAATGCTGAATTCTGCAGCTGCTCAAGCTCATCTAAAACAGAGCGAGCCTCTTTAAATGTCTGCGCAACGCGTTTCTTGTTGCTCACCTTTTCTTCCTTAGGCTTAGGTCGAGCATCCTCGGTGATTGCAATGGCATTAGCGACAGCCAAGTCACCCGTAAGGGTAATAGAAAGAGCGACCTCGACAACACCCAAATCCTGGGCGATTTCGAGAGCACGACCAGAAAGCAGAGCCTTCGGTTTGCCGAGTTTATCACGCGTTACCGAAACATCCTTGCGACCCACGCCTTGACTAAAACCCGTGCCGAGAGCTTTAAGTACCGCCTCGCGCGAAGCAAAGCGGCTGGCATAGTGAGCAGCGGGACGCGACGATGCATCACAATACGCACGCTCTTCTTCGGTAAACACACGCCGAGCAAACGACGGCGTCTTTTCAAGAATTGATTTCATGCGGGAAATCTCGACGATATCAACGCCGATACCAGCTTCAGCCATGTTCACCTCCATATCGCACAGACTAAGTTATTGTAGCCCGTTCACAGAAGATGCGACAAACGAGGGTTATAAAACACAGCTACTATGTGAGACAAATTGCCCGAGATACAAAAAAGGGGGAGGCCGCGAGGCCTCCCCCTTCTTCAATCTCGATGACGGCTCGGTGCCGTCCACCGGTCAGCGGCGCCCTGGCCTCCCACGGGCTGGCCCCGCAGTACTCTCGGCGCGATG